>NZ_LR743509.1:0-600000 GCF_902712875.1 Hyphomicrobium sp. ghe19
ATGCAGGCAGCACAAAAAGCAGAATCTCAGGATGTCGGTAGCGGACAGGGCGCCGAGTCTCCGACGAGCGCGGTAGAGGGCCGCGGTCAGAAGGTTCGTGCGATGCTGAAGGTTCAGCTCGGCGACGAGGTCTATTCGAGCTGGTTCAAGAGCTTGGAATTCGAAAGCTTCGACGGGCGGATCGTCAAGGTTTCGGTGCCTGTGAAATTCGTCCGCAACTGGATTCAAGAACATTATTCCGATCATCTGCTGCACTGCTCGCGCATAGAGTTCGCGACCGTCGAACGCGTCGAAGTGGTTTGGCGCCAGCCGGGCGCGGTTGCGCAGCGACCGGGCGAGGTGCGTTCTCAAGACGCGAACCATGCGGTGATTGCAGCGACGCCTCCGCCGGCTGCCCACACCGATCTTCCGCAGCGTCCCGCGGCTTTGCGCGCGCCGGTGCTTCCGGTGCAGAGAACGTCGGCTGGCGGCCTCGAAGGCTCGCCGCTCGACCCGCGCTATACATTCGACAGTTTCGTCGTCGGCGCCTCGAACCGCATGGCGCATGCGGGCGCGACGCAGGTCGCGGAAACGGTTCTTTCCGGCGCACCGGGATACAATCCGCTCTATATTCACTCGCAGGTCGGCCTTGGCAAAAGCCACCTTCTTCACGCCATCGCCTGGGAAGTGAAGAAGCGCGCGCCGAACGCTCAGGTACTGTATCTGACGGCGGAACGCTTCCGCTATCAGTTCGTCGAGGCTCTCCGCTCGTCCGATCCGTTGGCTTTCAAGGAGCGGTTCCGCAACATCAACATGTTGCTGATCGACGACCTCGAATTCCTGCAGGGCGAACGTACGGAGCAGGAGTTCGATCACATCATCAACGCGCTGCTCGACGGCGGCAAACAGGTCGTCGTCGCGTCGGCACGGGCTCCCAATCAGATCGAGCGCCTCAACGAACGCATGCGTTCGCGCCTGCAGCGCGGCCTCGTTACCGAGCTTCAATCGCTCGATCACGAGCTGCGGCTCAAGGTGCTGGACAAGCGGCTCGCCGAGAAGCGTGCGGCGGACCCGTCGTTCTCGCTGTCGCGGGATGTCGTCGATCTTCTGGCGCTGAGGCTTACGGAGAACGGCCGCGAGCTCGAGGGTGCTGTCACGCGCCTTTATGCAACGTGGCAGTATATGCGGACGCCGATCACGCTCGATATCGCCGAGACCGTCATTCGCGATCTCGTGCAGAATCTCGAGCCGCGCCGGATCAAGATCGAAGACATTCTGCGGATCATTTCGCGGCATTACGGTGTGTCGAAGGGCGATCTCCTGTCGCAGAGGCGTCATCGTTCCGTCGTCTGGCCGCGCCAGATCGGAATGTATCTCGCCAAGCATCTGACGGCACGGTCGCTCCCGGAAATCGGACGCCGTTTCGGTGGCCGCGACCACACGACCGTTTTGCATGCGATCCGCAAAATCGAGGGCGAAATCAGCAAGAATCCGAACCTCGGAGACGAGCTTGAGGAGCTGAAGAGGCTTCTCAACCACTGACCGCAAAGTCACCCCTTGCGGCCTGATGCGACGAAGGGCCGGCACACCAACCCCCTGGAGTGCCGGCCTCGCCGTTTTTGGCCTGCAAAAGGCCGCGCGGCGGGGGGGCCTGGCCGGTTGAGCGGCCATTCTCTGGCCTGTCTCTGGTCCGTATCCGGGCGGTTCTTTGGCCGGTTCTCGGCTGGCCAATACATCTTGCTTGAAAAGATGCCATCTTTCGGCTCTGATCCTGCTCCGCGGGCGATTCCGTTCAAGGGGAAGCTTCGGGCCAACCGTTCTTTGCGCGTGACGCCACGGCGGTTTCAGGCCGCCATTCCACGCGCAATTTCATAGTCAATGCTGAGGATAGATATGCGTCTCGAGATCGAACGTGGGGAACTCTTGAAGGCGCTAAGCCACGTTACGAGCGTCGTCGAACGCCGCACGACGATACCGATCCTTTCGAACATCATGCTGAAAGCGACCGGCGACGTTCTGATGTTCAAGGCGACGGACCTCGAGCGCGAGGTCAGCGAGAGCGTCAGCGCGAAAGTTGCGACGCCCGGTACGCTCACGGTTCCTGCACACGTTTTGCACGACATCGTGCGTAAGCTTCCGGATGGCGCCGAGATCGAGATGAAGCGCGACGGCGACAAGGAGCGCCTGACGATCACGTCGGGTCATTCGCGTTTCAGCCTGCAGATGTTGTCGGCCGACGACTTCCCGGATCTGGCGGTCGGCGAGATCGGCCATGAGTTCACGATCGAAGCTGGAGACTTGAAGCGGCTGATCGACAAGACGCGCTTCGCGATCTCGACGGAAGAAACGCGCTACTACCTCAACGGCATCTATCTGCATCCGGCCGAGACCAACGGCACCAAGACGCTGCGCGCGGTCGCGACCGACGGTCACCGCCTCGCGCAGGTGGAGCTGCCTTTGCCGAAGGGCGCGGAAGGCATGCCGGGCGTTATCGTACCGCGGAAGACGGTGCACGAGCTTGCGCGGCTTCTCGAAGACACGAGCGCGAAAGTCAAAGTCGGCGTTTCGCAGACGAAGGTCAGGTTCGAGATCGGGCCGGTCGTTTTGACGTCGAAGCTGATCGACGGCACGTTCCCCGATTACGGCCGCGTCATTCCGCACAACAACGACAAGGAAATGAAAGTCCCGAACGCATCGTTCAAGAGCGCGGTCGACCGCGTGTCGACGATTGCGAGCGAACGCGGGCGCGCCGTCAAGCTCAACGTCGGCAAGGACAAGCTGATCCTGACGGTGAACAATCCGGAAGGCGGCAGCGCGACGGAAGAGATTTCCGTCGGCTATTCGTCCGGTCCGCTCGAGATCGGCTTCAACGCGCGCTATCTGCTCGACATCGCCGATCAGCTCGAGAGCGAAGATGCGCGGTTTCTGCTCGCCGATCCCGGCTCGCCGACGATGGTGCGCGACGGCGGCGACGGCAGCGCGCTTTATGTGCTCATGCCGATGCGGGTGTAGGCAGGGGTCCGCCGCTCGATTTCTCCTCCCCGACGGGGAGGGGTTAGGGTGGGGTGACGATCAGTTCCGTCTCCCCATTTCTGCACTCAATTGGGAGAGGGGTAGACCCAGATCAGATGTCTCGTGCCGTTTATGTGGCGAGTATTTGATCCAAAACGCCGTCGACGTTTTCGCAGATATCATTGTTGTGAACGCGGACAACTTTGTAACCGAGCGCCATCAACGTTTGTGTGCGCTTAGAATCGTGGGCGAGTTCGGACGGCGTATCGTGCGTGCCGCCATCAATTTCCACGATCGAGCGCGCATCGCGGCAAGCAAAGTCGACGTAATAATTTTCAATCGGGAATTGCCGAACGAATTTGACCCCCCCGAGCCGCCGGTCGCGCAAGTGGAACCAGAGCTTGTCTTTGGCCGCTGTCGCGTTTGATCGAAGGACGCGGGCACGGTTTGCTTTCCATGGTTGCGTCCCGCGCATTCTGGCTCCCCCTGTCAAAATTGAAGTTGTGCCGCCCCTCACCCTAACCCTGTCCCCGCCCGGACGGGGAGAGGGAATGATCGAGAAATATTTCAGAATCTCGCGAGTGGTGATAAGCGCTGCCGATGATATCGATGCTTAATTCCCTGTGGGTCGAGCGGCTGACGCTGACGAATTTTCGCAGCTATGTTTCGGCCAGCGTTGCGACCGACGCGGGGCCGCAGGTGATCGTTGGCGCGAACGGGTCGGGCAAGACCAATCTGCTCGAAGCGTTGTCGCTGCTTTCGCCGGGCACGGGCTTGCGGCGCGTGCCGTTCATTGAATTGGCGCGCGCTGGGGGCGACGGCGGTTTCGCGATTGCGGCGCATGCGCATACGCTCGCGGGTCCGGCGGATATCGGCACTGGGTTGGCGGCGGGCTCCCAGACGAGCGCGCGGGCAGAGGGTTCAGGACGAACCGGCCGCATCGTTCGTATCGATGGCTCGGCGCAGTCCGGTTCCGGCATTCTTGCCGACTATCTCGAAATCGTCTGGGTGACACCGGCGATGGACGGGCTTTTCACGGGGCCGGCTTCCGAGCGGCGGCGTTTTCTCGACCGCTTGATCCTGTGCTTCGATCACAGCTACCGGACGATCGCCGGGCGGTTCGAGCGGGCGATGACGAGCCGCAACCGCCTGCTTGCCGACGGCGTGCGCGACAACGCGCAGCTTTCCGGCTTCGAGCAGGTGATGGCGGAGACGGGTGTCGCGGTTGCGGCTGCCCGGCTCGAAGCTGTGGCGGCGATGGCTGCAATCGTCGAGACGCGGCGCGAGCGCGATCCAAATTCCGCGTTTCCGTGGTCGTCGTTCCGGCTCGTCGGAACCATCGAGGACGATCTCAAGCGTCTTTCGGCCGTCGAGGCGGAAGATGCCTATGCGCGAACGCTCCGCGAAACGCGCGAACGCGACCGTGCGGCGAGCCGTACGCTCGATGGGCCGCATCGTTCCGATCTGATCGTCGAGCACGGTCCGAAGGCGCTCGAAGCGCGTCAGTGTTCGACTGGCGAGCAGAAGGCTCTACTTCTCGGGCTCGTGCTCGCGCACGCGGAGCTTCTGACGGAGCGGCAGGAGGGGGCCGCGCCCATTCTCCTCCTCGATGAAATCACGGCGCATCTCGACGTCCACCGGAGGGGTGCGTTGTTTGCGGAAATTCTCCGGCTTGGAGCGCAAGCCTGGATGACCGGGACGGACGCGGAAGCGTTCTCGGCGCTGCGGGAAAAGGCACGATTCTGGGGGGTGGAAGAGGGAAAGATCGGGGCCCTTCGTTAAGTCCGCCGATCGGGACAAACGGCCACATCCAAAACACTGTAAAACAAGGGCTTTTCGGCCTCGATTTATGACGATTTTTTAGGGCTTTTCGGGGCGGTTTGTGCTATAAAAACGGACCATAATTCCGTCCGCTGAGAAAGCCCGCTAATGAACGCCCAACCGCTCAAGAAAACACCTGCGCCGGATGACTACGGCGAGGACAGCATCAAGATGCTGAAGGGGCTCGATGCGGTTCGGAAACGTCCCGGCATGTACATCGGCGACACCGATGACGGATCGGGTCTCCACCACATGATCTACGAAGTCGTCGACAACGCCGTCGACGAGGTTCTGGCGGGTCATGCGCATGCCTGCACGGTGACGCTGAACCCCGACGGGTCGTGCACGGTGCGCGACGACGGGCGCGGCATTCCGACCGGCATCAAGCGTGACGACGATCAGGTGCCGAAGCGTTCGGCTGCCGAGATCGTGTTCACCGAGCTTCACGCGGGCGGCAAGTTCGACCAGAACTCGTACAAAGTTTCGGGCGGTCTGCACGGCGTCGGCGTGTCGGTCGTCAACGCGCTGTCGTCTTGGCTCAAGTGCCGGATCTGGCGCGAGGGCAAGGAGCACTTCATCGAGTTTCACAACGGCAACGCTATTGCGCCGTTGAAGGTCGTCGGCGACGCCGGTGAGGAACGCGGTACCGAAGTCACGTTCCTGCCGAGCACAGAGACGTTTCACAACGTAACGGAATTCGACTTCGCGACGCTCGAGCATCGCTTGCGCGAACTCGCGTTTTTGAACTCCGGTGCGAGGATCGTTCTGATCGATGCGCGCCATGCCGACGTGAAGCGCCAGGAATTCAATTACGATGGCGGCACGGCCGCTTTCGTCCGTTTTCTCGATCGATCGAAGTCGTCGGCGCTGCCCGAGCCGATCATGATCCATGCGGAGAAGGACGGCATCACGGTCGAAGCAGCTCTCTGGTGGAACGACAGCTATCACGAGACCGTGCTTACCTTCACGAACAATATTCCGCAGCGCGACGGCGGCACGCATCTCGCCGGCTTCCGCAGCGCGTTGACGCGCATCGTCAACAAGTACGCGGAAGAGAGCGGTATCGCGAAGAAGGAGAAGGTCGCGCTTTCGGGCGACGATGCGCGCGAAGGTTTGACGTGCGTGCTTTCTGTGAAGGTGCCCGACCCGAAGTTTTCGTCGCAGACGAAGGACAAGCTCGTTTCGTCGGAAGTGAAGCCGGTCGTGGAATCGGCTGTCGGCGACCAGCTCGGCGCGTGGTTCGAGGAGCATCCGAAAGAAGCGAAGGTCATCGTCGGCAAGATCGTCGAGGCGGCGCTTGCCCGTGAGGCTGCGCGCAAGGCTCGAGATCTGACGCGGCGGAAAGGTGCGCTCGACGGGCTGCGTCTGCCGGGCGGTCTCGCCGAGTGCCAGGATCGCGACGCGTCGAAAACGGAAATGTTCATCGTCGAGGGCGACTCGGCGGGCGGTTCCGCCAAGCAGGGCCGTAAGCGCGAGTTCCAGGCCGTGCTGCCGATCCGAGGTAAAATTCTGAACGTCGAGCGCGCCCGCACCGACAAGATGCTGTCGTCGGAGCAGGTGACGAACATCATCGCCGCGCTCGGCACCGGCATCGGGCGTGACGAATTCAAGCTCGACAAGCTTCGCTATCACAAGATCATCATCATGACGGACGCCGACGTCGATGGCGCGCACATCCGTACGCTGCTGCTGACGTTCTTCTACCGGCAGATGCCGGAGCTCGTTGAAAAGGGCCACGTCTACATCGCGCAGCCGCCGCTCTACAAAGTGGCGAAAGGCAAGTCGCATTCGTACCTGAAGGACGAACGGGCGCTCGAGGATTACCTGATCGATCAGGGCCTCGTCGACGCCGTGCTGATCGGCGGCGACGGCACTGAGCGGGCGGGCCGGGATTTGCGCGACGTCGTCGAGCAGGCGCGGCAGATCGCGGGCGGCATCAACGCGTTGCATTCACGGTATAACCGAAATGTCGTCGAGCAGGGCGCCATCGGCGGTGTGTTCGACGCGTCGATCCTGTCGACGCCCGATTCACAGAGGGCCGACGAGATTGCCCAGAGGATCGCCGGACGTCTCGATTCCATCGCCGAAGAGATGGAAACGGGATGGCAGGGCAGCTACGGCAACGACGGGTATGTCTTCAAGCGCGAGGTTCGCGGCGTCACCGAGGTTCAGATACTCGATCGGGCGCTCTTGGGTTCGCTCGATGCGCGGCGCTTGAACGAGCGTCACGAACATCTCGTCGAACTCTACAACACGCCGGCGAAGCTCAAGCGCAAAGATAAGACCGAGATCATCACCGGTCCGCGTTCGCTGCTCCAAGCGGTGTACGAGGTGGGCCGGAAGGGTCTCGATCTGCAGCGCTACAAAGGTCTGGGCGAGATGAATCCCGAGCAGCTTTGGGAGACGACGCTCGATCCGGACGTGCGCACCCTGCTACAGGTGAAGGTCGGCGATCTCGCCGAGGCCGACGAGATTTTCGCCAAGCTGATGGGCGATGTCGTCGAGCCGCGGCGCGAGTTCATCCAGGAAAACGCGCTCAACGTTTCGAACTTGGACGTGTGAGGATACCGGCGCCCGCGCTGTGCGGCGCCAAGCAAACTTTCCGGATGGAAATTGCCTCTGGATCCCGGCTCGCTTTGTGCGGCCGGGATGGGACTAGCGAGGCCCCCTCACACACCTGTAATCCTCGGGCTTGTCCCGAGGATCCATCGTTCCGCATCGACGGTGCCCGCTGCCCGATGGATCCTCGGCATGAAGCCGAGGATGACAGTGGGTAGATGCGCCCTGGGTCCGGCTTGTCGCTGCGCGGCGGCCGGGATGACAAGAGGTTACTCTCAGCTGACGGTGTAGGTCGCATCGATGGTCGGGCGGCGACCGTACCGAGCACTGTGCTTATCGGCGTGACGCTTCAGCAGTGCGACGTTCTTCAGGTTCGATTTGTAGGCAACGTCGAACATATCGCCGAAAATGGGGATGCTGCCGACAGCGGTATCGAGCGCGGTATTCATCGCCATGCGGGCGATCAGCCAGCGTGGCGCGCCGAGGCGGCGCGCTTCCCAGATGATGTAGCTCGCGATCGCCCCTGAAATCGCATCGCCGATGACGGGAATGAGGCCGAGAACGGCGTCGATACCCATGACGACACTGGTGCCCGGAATGCGGATGGCGCTGTCGAGGACCTTTGCCAAGGCTTCGATGCGCGCGAAGCTTTCGTCGAAATCACCCGCCGGAAGGGAGCCTGCGAATTCCTCTTCGAAGCGGCTTCGGTCCATTCGTTCGAACATTGTCGACATCGGCTCCGCCATTGCGTCTCCAATCGGAAACGTGATGTGGGATCGACAAGTTCCGGCACAAGACCTGCGGCGGTGCGCGCGCGCTCGATGAGCGCTCAGCTAGAGCGCTTCCGCGGAAATGCGCGCGTCTCGGTTCCCGCCTTTTTGGCCGCACTCTGAAGCTCAGTGCGGAACTCATCGCGCTTCTCGTGAATGGAGGCGATGACGGGGCCTGTCGGAACGCCGAGACCGACGAGGGCTGCCTCCGAGAGCTGGAGGCTCGCCTCGATTGTTTCCGGCACGGCATCGTTGACGCCGATTTCGTAGAGATGGCGCGCGTGGTTTGCGTCCTTGGCGCGTGCGACGATGAGCAAATTCGGGTGACTTTTGCGCAAAGACTTCACGATGGCGTCGATCTCGCTTTCCTTATGGATCGTGATGATCGCCGCCTTGGCCGTATCGAGGCCGCAGTGCTCGAGGAATTCCGCGTACGTCACGTCGCCGTAGTACACGGGCTTGCCCTCGCGCCTCGCATTGGCGACGAGATTTGGTGCGCGGTCGACGGCGATGTAGGAGACTCTGTGCTCGGTCAGCATGTCGCCGATCAATTGTCCGACGCGGCCGTAACCGACGACGAGAGCTTTGACGCTGCCGTCGCTGACGGGCGTCACGGTCAATTCCGGATCGATCTTCGGCGCTGGGACGTACCGTTTGGCGAACTTGCGGCCAAGCTTGGCGCACGCAGGTATCAACGCCATCGTGATCGATACGGCGGTGAGCAGGATACTCATCAACTCTTGATTGATAAGTTGCGACGCGTGCGCGAGCGTCAGGATCACGAAGGCGAATTCACCGCCGGGCGCCAGCAGCAGGGCCGATTCAATAGAAGCCGATTTCGAGACGCTGAAGAGGCGGGCCAATACGTAGATGATGACCGCCTGCAGTCCGAGCAGGCCGACGGTCGTCGCGAGGATCGCGGCCGGCTCGGCTATCAGCGATTGAATGTCGAGCTGTGAGCCAACTGAAAAGAAGAACACGCCGAGTAGCAGCGATTTGATCGGCTCGATGGTCGCTTGCACGGCTCTGCGGTATTCGGTTTCCGCGAGGATGAGTCCGGCGACGAACGCTCCGAGTGCCAGGGACAGACCGGCGGCGGCCGTTATGAAGGCCGTGCTGACCGCGACGAACAGGGTGGCGGCGATGAAAAGGTCGGCGTTATGCGTCTGAGCTACAAGGCGGAATAGGGGCTGAAGCAGAAAACGGCCGACGCCGACGATCGCGATCAGCGCGATGGCTGCTTGTGCGAGCGCGGTCAGAATTTTGGTGACGATCGACACGTCATTTCCCGGCTCGAGAATGCCGACAAGGATGAGGATCGGGACGACCGCGAGATCCTGAAAGAGGAGGATCGAGAAGGTGGTTCTTCCGACAGACGTCGCGAGCCGCTTTTGGGAGGCAAGCAACTCGATGACGATGGCCGTCGAGGACAGGCAGAGGGCGGCACCGATAACGAGCGCAATGGCCGGAGGCTGGCCGAGCGCATAGGCAACCAGACCGATGAGGGCTGCCGAGACGACGACCTGAGAACCGCCGAGGCCGAACACCAAGCGCCGCATCGTCGAGAGACGTTCGAAGGAAAGCTCGAGACCGATGATGAAGAGAAGGAAAACGACGCCCCACTCTGCAAATTTCGATAATCGTTCGGGGTCGGTAATCGTCAGATAGGAAAGCTGAGGCAGGTGGGGGACAAGGGCTCCGAGGCCGCCTGGGCTCAAGAATGCGCCGGTCAGAAGAAAAGCAAGAACCGTACTGACGCCGAAGCGGTGCAAGACGGGAACGACGACACCAGCAGTGCCGAGAACTAAAAGCGTATCCTTGTAACTAGCCAGATCGACCGGAACGGACATCGATTCTCCTTGTTGAGTCACGCCACTATGGCGGTCCGCGAAGTCAGATTCCACAGGTCATATTATTTCTGTTCGCCCGCGTTGCTCATTTGCAGTGTCTACAACTCACTCAGCGGATGAGTTCGGACTTCGGCCGATGACGCGGCGTTTAACGCGACCTTAGCCATCGTCCGATAACAATGAGCGGAATTATCCCGCTACCCTTTTCAGATCAGGCTTTTCAGAGGCTGGACGGCGAAGGGACCAACTCCGCCTTCGAGGTTTGACCGTATTGCGCGCCATTGCTGCAGCTTTGCGTTTTGCACTGTGGCTCGTCCGCGGGCTGCTGCTCGGCGGCCGCCGTCCCGCAGCGCCGGTTGAAATGACGCTGCCGGGTTCGTTTCAGTCCGTTGCGACGCAGGCCTTCCGGTCGGACGAGGCGACGGCCGACCTGTCGCAACTCAACGCGCAACAGCCGCCGCAACAGCAGTTGGCGCCAACGGTCCCCATGCGGCGCGGATTTCTCAGCCAGCTGAAACTCAAATACCGGTTGGCGTTCGGCGCTGGTGTGCTCGGGGCGGGCCTGCTGATGCTGACTTTCGCCGTGATGATGGTCTATTACACGGTCGTATTTCCCGATCCGCTCGCGATCCGCAACACCGCGCACGCGCCGCTCGTGCGCGTTCTGGCGCGTGACGGTTCGACGTTGACCGAGCGGGGCGCGCCGCGCGAGTACGTTTCCCTCGATCAGCTGCCGAAAGTCGTGCCCGCCGCCGTCGTCGCGACGGAGGATCGACGGTTCTTCGATCATTACGGTGTCGATCCCGTCGGAATGATCCGGGCGATGTTCGCGAACTTGCGCGCGGGGCGATTTGCTCAGGGCGGCTCGACGCTGACCCAGCAGTTGGCGAAAAACCTATTCCTGACACAGGACCGGACGCTGACGCGAAAGATCGCGGAGCTCGGTCTGGCGTTGTGGCTCGAAGTGCGGCTGTCGAAGGCCGAGATCCTCGAGCTTTATTTGAACCAGGTGTACTTCGGCGGCGGGGCTTACGGTATCGAAGCGGCGAGCCGCCGTTATTTCGACAAGTCGGCTCGCGAGCTG
Source organism: Hyphomicrobium sp. ghe19 (assembly GCF_902712875.1). Taxonomy (NCBI): domain Bacteria; kingdom Pseudomonadati; phylum Pseudomonadota; class Alphaproteobacteria; order Hyphomicrobiales; family Hyphomicrobiaceae; genus Hyphomicrobium; species Hyphomicrobium sp. ghe19. The sequence continues at coordinate 11,076 of NZ_LR743509.1, forward strand.
ACATTGCCGGAAGCGGCGCTCATCGCCGGGCTTCTCAAAGCGCCATCGAAATATTCGCCGGCTGCGAGCCCCGGGGCGGCGCGTGCGCGTGCGCGTGTCGTGATCTCGAAAATGTTCGACGCGGGCTTCATATCGGAAGCGCAGCAGACGCAGGCGCTGGCGCAGACGCTGGTCTTCAACGAGCAGAAGATGGCCAAGGCATCCGTCGATTCCGGTTACGTCGTCGATTACGTGCTGGAGCAGGTGGAGGCGATCACCGGCGGCGACGATACCGATCTCGTCGTCGAAACGACGATCGACAAGACATTGCAGCGGCGCGCCCAGGAAATCGTCGCGGATAGCCTCGCGCAGAAGGGGACGGCGCTCGGTGCAAGCCAGGCGGCCGTCGCCGTGCTCGATGGCGATGGCGGCATTCGCGCGCTCGTCGGTGGACGCGATTATGCCGACAGCCAGTTCAATCGCGCCATCAAGGCGAAGCGCCAGCCGGGCTCTGCGTTCAAGCCGTTCGTCTACCTCGCTGCTTTGCAGCGCGGGATGTCGCCCTCGACCGTTGCGAACGACGCGCCGATCACGATTGGGGGCTGGTCGCCGAAGAACGATAAGAACGAGTACGTTGGGCCCATCACGCTGCGCCGCGCCTTGGCGCAGTCGGTCAACACGGTGGCCGTGCGCCTCAACCAGGATATCGGGCGCGGAACGGCGGCCGATCTTGCGGAGCGCCTCGGGGTGAAATCCGAATTGCGCGAAGGACCGGCGCTCGCGCTCGGAACGTCGGAAGTCACGCTGCTGGAATTGGCGGGGGCTTATACGGCGTTTTCGAACGGCGGCGATGTCGTCGACCCGCACGTGATCGTCCGCGTCGCGACGGCTCAGGGCCGTGTGCTTTTCGAATTGAAGCCGCCCGCCCATACGCGGATTGCGGAGGCGGATAGGCTCGGTGCGTTGAACGACATGCTGAATGCGGCGGTCGTTTACGGTACGGGACGGCGCGCCGCGCTCGCCGATCAACCTGTCGCCGGCAAGACCGGGACGACCCAGGATTTTCGCGATGCCTGGTTCATCGGATACACCAGCCATCTGACCGCGGGCGTGTGGGTTGGCAATGACAACGGCCGCCCCATGAACCGCGCAACCGGCGGCACGCTTCCAGCCGAAATCTGGAAGCAGGTCATGCGCGTTGCGCACGAAGGTCTCGCGCCTGAGCCATTGCCGGGAACGGTCATCGGAAACGCCGACGCCGATGCGGCCGACTTCGGCATCAGTCCGCTTGTTGCCGCTTCGACCGCGACGCGGCCGCCGCGCGTCGTCGAGGCGAAAGAAGTGTTGCCATGGACGCCGGGGCGCGATGCGCAAGAGCGGCTGGGCGGCAGCCAGACGCTGTCGGCGGATGCGAGCGGGCCGTCAGCGTCTGCGAAAAATCATCCGGCCGACGAGATCGATGAAGCTTTCGTGTCGCGCGCGATTTCGGGGACGACGCCGGGCGAAGTTAAAACCGCCAGCGGCGCAGCGCCAAATGCTGCGCCTCAAGGACAGAGCGGGTTTTTGTCATTCACCAGCTGGTGGTGAGTTTACGGGCTGGCCGTGCGGCGGCCCATAACGATGAAGATCGGGGCCCAGAACCTGCAGCCATTGTTTGGCGGTTTCGAAGTCGGGGCAGATCTTTTTGACGAGCGCCCAAAAGCGCGGTCCGTGATTCATTTCCGCGAGATGAGCGACTTCGTGTGCGGCGACGTAATCGAGCACGAAGGGCGGCGCCAGGATCAAGCGCCAGGAAAATGAAAGCGCTCCCGTCGTGGAGCACGATCCCCAACGGCTCGTTTGATCGCGGATGCCGATGCGCGTCGCCTTGACCGAAAGAGGACGCGTGTACTTGGCGACGCTTGCCGCGAGATCGCGCTTCGCCTCGTCGAATAGGAACCGGGTGAGCCTATCGGGTGCGCGCTCTTTATCGCCGGGGACGATGATCGAGGGACGACGACCCTGGCGATCGTCGACGGTGATCACACGCGTGCGCGGGTTGCCCGTGAAGGAGATGGTGTGAGGCGTGCCGCGGAGCGGCATCGCGGCTGCATCTTCGAAAGGAACGTGGTTCGGCAGACTGTCGAGACGGGCGCGAACCCAATCGATGTGCCGGTTGAGAAACGTGCCTGCTTCATCGAGATCGCACTGCAGAGGAAGCGTGACGATCACTGCTCTGCGCGTGCGACTGACGCGCAATGTCAAACGGCGTGCGCCCGGATGACGACGAACTTCGAACTGTGCGCCGATATCTTCGAGGCGGACCGATCGCGTTTTTGAACTCAGGTCGATGGCGCGATGTCCATTTATGATCCTCATGCGCTCTGCCCCCAAAAGCCGACGCGCATCTTATCGATGCAACGAAGTACCGTTCGTGTGTGCCGGATCAATGCAGCACTAAGAAGACCTAACAAGGTTCGGCTTCTTGCTCCAGCGTCAATGTCCGGAGTCGATTGCAGCATGTGAAAGTGTGGCGCTCCGGTCTCAGGAACGAATCGCCGCTATTGCTTAAGAATTGCTTTGTCGATCGCGAGAGCGAGCTGATCAACGTCGTTCGTGTGCGGGATCGGCGCGAGCAATGTTCCATCCTTATCCATCAGATAGAAGATCGCCGAGTGATCGATGCTGTAACGCGAGGGATCCTTGTCGTCCGGAACTTTCTGGTAAAAAACGCGATAAGCTTTCGCAGCCGCGGCAATGTCGCTGTCGCTTCCCGTCAAGCCGACGAGGCGCGGATGAAAGCTTTTCACATACGTCGCGAGCTTTTCGGGAGTATCTTGCTCGGGATCGAGGGTGATGAGGACCGGCACGATATCGTCAGCGCGATGGCCGAGCTTGTCGAGCGCAGCCGACATCACCTGAAGGCCCGCCGGGCAAATATCGGGACAATTGGTGAAACCGAAGAATACCAGCATGTAGCGCCCGAGGAAGTCCTTCTCGGTGACGCGCTTGCCGGTTTGATCGATGAGGCTGAAGGGGCCGCCAACGGTCGCTTTGCCGGTAACCTGGGCTTCGCCATTTACCGTAGGCGCGGGCACTTTCAGCGCAATAAAGGCAAGCGCAGCGCCAGTTAGGAGGCCAGCGAAGATCATCCCAATCGTCGTACGGTTCATTAGCTTGATGTCTCCATCGCCCTTTGGGTAAGAATGTAGCTAAGCTGATAACATGTCGGCTTTCTAATGCAGGCGTGCAAGCGCGAGCGATATGCGGCTTGCGGTCACGACACTGAAACGGATTCATCAATTCATGAGCATGCCTTCTGATAGCGCGCCCGCGCCGGTTCTCAAGGGCATCGTAAACGAACGCGAGAGTCAGCTCCGTCTTTTGACGAGCGTCCGTCTTCGCTGGATGGCGGTTCTCGGTCAGCTCGCGGCGATCGCGGCGGTGACGCTGCTTTACGGCTTCCCGCTCAACATCGGAAGCTGTCTCGTTCTGATCGCGCTCTCAGCGTGGCTGAACGTGTTTCTGTCGATCCGGTTTCCGGTGCGCCACCGCCTCAGCACCCGGCTCGCGTTCGGTCTGCTCGTCTACGATGTCGTTCAGCTTGCAGGCCTTCTCTATCTGACCGGCGGTATCCAAAATCCGTTTTCGGTTTTGCTCGTCGCGCCTGTCACGGTCGCAGCGGCGACCTTGCCGCCGCGCTACACGCTCATCCTCGGAGCGGGCGTGATCGGCGCCGGCATGCTGCTCATCAACTTTCACTACCCGCTGCCATGGCGCGAAGGGACGCGGTTCGAACTTCCCTCCGATTACAAGGTCGGCGAGCTGTTGGCGCTGATCGCGTCCATGGCTTTCATGGCCTTCTTTACTTGGCGGCTGAACAAGGAATCCCGCCAGATGTCGGCAGCGTTGGCTGCGACCGATATGGTTCTCGCAAGCGAGCAGCGGCTGCACGCGCTCGACGGATTGGCGGCTGCGGCAGCGCATGAACTCGGCACTCCGCTGTCGACGATCGCTCTCGTTGCAAAGGAACTCGAGTACGAGCTCGGCAGCGACAGCCGGTATCGCGAGGACCTGCAACTTCTTCACAGTCAGGCCCGGCGTTGCCGCGAAATTCTGCAGAAGCTCACGCGGAAGCCCGACGAGCAGGATCCGATGCACGCAAGTCTGAGCGTCATAGAACTGCTCGAAGAGGCGTCGGCGCCGCACCGCAACTCCGGCAAGCGCATCATCATTTCCGCAAGCTCGTTGCCGGGTCTCGACGATGAGGTGAGGATCGAGCCGGTCGCACATCGCCGGCCGGGCGTGATCTACGGTCTCGGCAATCTTATCGAGAATGCCGTCAGCTTTGCGCAATCAGAGGTGCAGATCAGCGCGCGCTGGAACGGGTCGCACGTCTTCTTTACGATCACCGATAATGGTCCGGGCTTTGCGCCGGAGATGATGGACAGCATCGGCGAGCCTTACGTTACGACGCGGCGCTTCGAGGATAAGGGCGACCACGGCCACTCGGGGTTGGGGCTCGGTCTCTTCATCGCGAAGACGCTGCTCGAGCGGTCTGGGGCTACGGTTGCGTTTTCAAACCTCACTCCGCCGCGGCACGGAGCCAATGTTCAGATCTCATGGCCAAGGGCCGCTTTCGAGCTTCCGCCGGGCGCCTTCGCCTGGCCTGGCCGGCGGGCTTCGGCCTCGCAAATCGCCTAATCTGGCAATTTGGCACGAATGGCCGACCTTCTTTTGCTCCGATAGTAACCTTTTGGGTTGTTTTTTGCTTGCGTAAGGGGTTGCGGCCGGGTAGGCGGCGATGGATTATGTACCGTCATGAAAAAAGCAACGGATAATACGTGATCCGGGAGGCTACTTTGGTTACCGAAGACCTGTCTTTCAAGCAGGATGAATTACCAGCCGACCGCTCGTTGGTTATCGTCGACGACGACAGGTCGTTCTTGCAGCGTCTGGCGCGCGCGATGGAGCTTCGCGGCTTCGAAGTGCGCTTTGGCCATTCGGTTGCTGAAGGTGTCGATCTCATTCGCGAAAAGGCTCCGGCGTTCGCTGTTGTCGACATGCGCCTCGAGGACGGTTCCGGACTCGACGTCATCGCCGAGTTGGCGAAGGCTCGCCCCGATGCGCGCGCGATCGTTCTCACCGGCTACGGCAACATCGCGACCGCGGTTACGGCTGTGAAGCTCGGCGCCGTCGACTATCTCGCGAAGCCTGCAGACGCCGACGACGTTACGGATGCGCTTCTCGCGCCGACGGATTCCAAGGCGCCGCCGCCAGAGAACCCGATGTCGGCAGACCGCGTGCGCTGGGAACACATCCAGCGCGTGTATGAACTTTGCAATCGCAATGTCTCCGAGACGGCGCGCCGCTTGAACATGCACCGCCGCACTCTGCAACGCATCCTCGCGAAGCGCGCTCCGAAATAACGGCGCAGGCTCGGGCGCTTTGCGATACTCAGGCTGCGCTCAGGCCTTCATTCTATTCCGAAGCCCGGATCGAGTTCGGCGTGCAGCCGCATCGATGCCGTGCGCGCGAGTGCAAGCGTCACCGCTTTGCGCCGGACGGTTGCCAATGGATGGTGCGGCGGCGTTCGCACCATCTCGCCCGCATAGGCGTCGGCCAGTATCAGCCCGGTATCGGCGGGTAGAATTTCCGTCGGAAAATCCGGTGCGACTGCGAAGAGCAACGCATCGCAATAGTCGCGGTACTCCGGCCATTTCTGATCGGCGCGGAAGTCGGCAATGCTCGACTTGATTTCAACAATCCAGATTTGACCATCGCGGCGGATGCTCAGGATGTCGGCGCGGCGTCCGTTGGCGAGCGAGACTTCGCTGACGCTTTCGAAGTCGAGGGAGCGGAGGAGCCGTTGCGTGCCGCGCAGAATAGCGCGGGCGCGTTCGTAATCCCGGGTCTTTTCTGCGGGAGCAGCCGCGGCGTAAGGATTCGTTACGGATGACGGGTCGTCGGTCATGGTGCCGCCATTATGCCCGTGCGACTGTCGGTGACAAGCGGGCGGCGGGGGCGGCCTTCTCGTCACCCGACAAGCCGGCGATGGTCGTTAGAGTCTCCAGGGGAGAGATCGTGCGAATGGTTTTCTGGCGCAGCAGGGCGGAGAAAAAAGCCGAAGCTCCGGCTACCGCCGGCGAGGAGGATGCGACCAAAGCTTCGTCCGCTGGGGCGGGTTCGCGTAGCGCAACCGAGCCACTGACCAATGTCGTGACACTCATGACGAACCGTCTGGCGGATCGTCTGGCAGATCGTCTGGCCGATGTTTCGACGGCGGACGGGCAGAGCGAACCCACAGAGAAGACGACGGCGAACAGCTTGGCGCCGATCAAACCAATCGAACAGACGCACTTCTTCGGGCAGAAACGCGCCATCGCAAAAATTCGAACGGCGCTGGAGGCAAGCCGTGGCGAGCATCTCGTCATCATGGGGCAGCCCGGCACTGGCCGACTTGGACTTGCCGAAGCGATCGCCAAGGATGTGGCGCGGTCGCCCGCTCCGGATTGGATTTACGTCGTCGATCACGATGCACCGTCGCGCGCGAAGGGCTTCGCCCTGCCGGCGGGCGAGGGCGTGCGTGTCCGTCGCGAGGTTCGCGGAGTCACGGCCAAGGCCTGGGCCGCATTCAATCGTTATCTCAAGAGCGAAGAGCATCGCATCAGTCTCGATCTGCTCGAGGAAGAGATGCGATACCACAGCGAAAAGGCGGTCGAGCCGGTGCGCCAACGCGCGGAAGCGCAGAACATTGCCGTCGTCAAATCGCTCGATGGCTATGTGCTCGCGCCGATGCACGAAGGCCGCGTCGTCAGGTCGGATGTTTTTCGTGCGCTTCCGGATTCGATGAAGCGGAACGTCGAAGCCAAGATCACCGCGTTCGAGGACGAGCTGCAATCCATCGTCGCGACGCTGCCCGAAGCCGAATTCGGCGCAAGCGAAAAGCACGACGCCCTGCTTCGGCAGACGGCGTTGCGCGCCGTTCGCCCCGGTCTTGCGGCGATCAAGAAATCCTATCCGGACGATGCCTCCCTCGCGAGCGCCCTCGATGCGGTCGAAGAAACGTTCATGACTTTTGCGGTGCGCGGCATGGGGACGGAAAAGGCTGTCCCGCCGGTCGTTCTCGATTGCGATGACGGGCACTTCGCCGATCCATCGGTGCGCAGCCATGTCGTCATCGCGCGGACGGCGTCGGCAACCGACCTCCTCGGCGAAATCAGCCGCGATGCGCTGGGTTTTGCCGTGCTTCTTCCCGGCCATTTGATGCGGGCGGGATCCGGCATCGTCATCATCGAGGCTTGGCGGCTTGCTGCCGATCCGGCGACGTGGCTTGCGCTCAGCGCCGCCATTCGCAGCAAAGAGATCGTGCCGGTCAATGCGGCGGGCGTCGGCGTCAAAGCCGATCCGATCCCGCTGATGGCGACCATCGTGCTCATCGCGGACGCGCAATCTTGGTCGAAGCTCGAAGCCATCGAGCCCGGCGTCGCGCGGCACTTTCCGCATGTCGCGAAGTTTGCCGAGACGGTGCCGATCGCGGAACTCAGCGAAAGCGACTTCGCCAAGGGCGCTGCGCGGATGGCGTCGGATCATGGACTTCGACCGCTCAATGGGGCTGTGGCGCCGCTGATCTATAAGGATGCGGTTCGCCGCGGCGGCGGACGTGTATCGCTGGCCGGTATCGCGCTTCTGCACCTTCTGCAGGAGGCGGATGCAATCGCCGCAGACCAATCGGCGTCGCAAATACGTGCTGCCGATCTTACCGAAGCGCTGTCACGGCGCGCCGACGGCGCCACGCCGTGATTGCGCATGTCGCTGAAGCTTCGGAGCTTTCGGGCCGGGTCGTCCTCTGGCTCGATCCCGCAGCCGACTATCCGGCGTCGCGGCTTGAAGCACCCGTTCTGCTGGCTGCCGCTTATGGGGCCGAGATCGAAACGGTTGTCGTTTCCGATGGAACTGCCGGCGACGCAGACGGCGTGCCTGTCCGCATGGTTGGACACGCCGCGCGCGCCGAGGTGAGCGCTCTCGTCGAATACGACCGGCGTTTCGAACTTCTCGTCGCGCGTTGCCGCCGTGCTGTCGACAAGGCCGGTGCGGCTCGCGGCGTCACGGTGCGCCACACGCTCGCCGCGGGCGATGCCGTCGACCGGATTTCGGAGATGTGCGACGAGCGCGGACCTTGGAACATCGTTGCGCTGGCGCGTATGCCCGCCTCGCACAGCGATTCCGTCATCGGGACACTGCTTGCCAACGTCGGCGGCGCGACAGGATTTTTGCTCTGTGGCGAACAGAGATCGACGCAATCGCGCGTCGTGGTCGTCGTCGAAGATGCCGATCGGCTGCCGTCGATGCTGCGCGCGGCGGAGCGCCTTTCGGCGCCGCGGGCCCCCGTGCATATCGTGATCGCGGCCGACACCGCGGATGGATATGCAGACATCGAAGGGCAGTCGCGACTGCTGGCGTCTGAATCCAGCCTGCCGATCGTTTTCGAGGATGCGCGTCCGACCTTCGGTGTTCCGGGCGCGCTGACGGAATTCATCGCGCGGCTGAGGCCGAGCTTAACGATCGCCGTTTTCGGCGGTTCGGCGCTGGCCGATGGCCGCGAGGTGGCGCGCGCTTCCGTCGTCGCGCGTACGCCGATCCTGCTCGTTCGCTAAGGTCACCTTCGGCCAACGCGGCGCAGGTTCGGCGTCAGGATTGTTTTTCAACTTGCGGATAGAAGAACGCAGGCCCCGAGCCGATGATCAATGGGTCATGCTTGCCGATGGCTTTGAGATCGCGCCCTTCGTATTCGATCGAAAGCAAGACGTGACGGATGGTTTCCAAGCGGGCGCGGCGCTGATCGTTGGCGCGAACGACGGTCCAGGGGGCAATCGCCGTACTGGTGAAACGGAACATATCGATTTCGGCGCGCGTGTAGTCGTCGTATCTATCGAGCGACGCGAGATCGACGGCCGACAGCTTCCACTGCTTCAATGGATTTTTTGCGCGCTCGTAGAAGCGCTTCAACTGCATTTCGCGACCGATGGGCAAATAATATTTGAATAGCTTTATGCCGTCGCGGACGAGGAGGCCTTCAAACTCGGGTGCTTCGCGGAGGAAGACCGCGAGCTGGTCCGGGGTGCAAAAGCCCATCACGCGCTCGACTCCGGCGCGGTTATACCAAGACCGGTCGAAGAGGACGATTTCGCCGGCGCTCGGCAGATGCACCGCGTAGCGCTGAAAGTAGAGCTGGCCGCGTTCTGTTTCAGTCGGCTTCGGCAGAGCAACGGTGCGGGTGTTGCGCGGGTTCATGTGCTCGTTGAAGGCCTTGATGCACGAACTCTTGCCCGATCCGTCGCGACCTTCGTAGAGGCAGAGGATTCTATTGCCGGTTTTGAGATTGTATTTCTGCAGCTTCATCAGCTCGATCTGCAGCGTCAGCAGCTGCTGTTCGTACTCTTCGCGATCTATGCGCTTGTCGTAGGGGTAGCCGCCGGAGCGCATCGCCGCGTCATCAATCTCCTTCGGTAGTTTCGGAGGATCGAGAGAGTAGCCCTTGGGCAAGGTCGAGCCGTGGCGATCGCCCGATGACACGTCGTTGGACGGTTCGGAGCCGTTGTGGCGACCGCCAACGGTCGCTGCCTCGTCGGTAAGCGGCTCGAACTCGTCAGACTCGTCCGGGGGCTCGCCGGGCTTTTTGTCTTTGTGCTTGTTCTTGCCCATTTATCGTCTCCGTTGCCGGACAAAGCGGGCGCACCCTAGCACAGGGTGGCCACCTGGCGTCATCGCGCGAGACGGATTGTCGAGTTCTTCTGAAGCGGGTGGATCCGAAGCGGACATGAGAAAGCCAGCAGCCACCCCCGCGGCTGCTGGCTTTCTCTCTTCTTCCACCGGCCAAGCCCCCCGGCATACCGATGGTTAAACGTGGTGCGAGATCCGGTTACCGGATCTCAGAAATCGTTCTCAGGCCCGCTGCTTGGTCGGGTCGGAGCCTGCGATCGCGGGAGCCGGCAGGCTCGCTGTGACCGGCGCTTCGATTTCCGGGCGATCGCGGCGACGAGGTGCGACGGGCTGGAACGCGCGCCGGGCATGAACCTCGCAGTAGGGCAGCAACGGCACCTTGGCGCGGCCGCAGAAATGGAATTCCGAGGTTTGCGGGTCGCCGATGGGCCAGCGGCAGCTGCACTCGCCCAGCGTCTGAATGGTTTTTCTTTCGGCCACCGGAATTTCGATCTCTTCCGCAGGCGCCACGTAAGTTTCGGCGTCGATATAGAGTGCCCGCACGGCAGGATTTCCGGCTTGCGCGAAGCGCTGCTTCACCGGTCTCTTCGCATTCGCCAATCGGGTGCGGGGACGGTGCGACTTCATTCGCGAAGTCGTTGCCCGGCCGGACAGACCAAGGCGGTGCACCTTGCCGATGACGGCATTGCGCGTCACGCTTCCAAGGCGGCCTGCAATCTGGCTGGCGCTCAGTCCTTCCGACCAGAGCCTTTTTAAAAGGTCCACGCGCTCATCAGTCCAAGACATCCGTAGATTGCTCCCTCTCGAGCCGCAGAACAGCGGCGGTGCACCCCCCGGTGCCCGCAGTTACCCGGCCGCAATCGAGCCCAAGCCAACGCGCGCGAACGAACACGACGCGACGGCTGAGGACGACGGTCCCGACCGGTTACAAACGCAAAAACTTGAGGAGACGCAGAACAGGAACGCGCACGAAACACGGGCGGTCCGCTAACAAGCGGTTGCCCAAGGCGCGGTCAGGGCCGATACACATCCAAGGAAAAGCGGCTGGCGCCGCCATATCTCGTGGCCTGACAACGATAAGTTACAACATGCTGAATCCCGTCTACAAGCCAGAGCTGCAAGCTAGGGGGTATTGACAGGGAGAAGTGGCGACTGCGCCACAGACGATTCGCGCCAGGGGATATCTCTGATTTTCGTGTATGTCCTCCCCCACTTCAACCATAAGGCGGTGGCATTGGCAATTCGGCCCGCGATCTCAATGGTCAAATCCGAGCATTTATTGACAGGAATAGGCGCAGGCGTTATCAGGGGTTGTGATTGAGCCGCCGGAATTGGGCGGCTTTTTGATTTTCTGCTCAGGGTAATCCACGCATCATGTCTTCTTCCCCTGCAGCGCTGGGGAAAGCTTCCCGTAGCGCTTCCGAAACCGGCGGACCGTCAACGGCTGTGATGGGCACCTACGCCCGTCAGGACATCGTTTTCGTGCGCGGAGAGGGCTGCTGGCTGACCGCCGAGACCGGCGAGCGCTATCTCGATTTCGGGTCCGGCGTCGCGGTCAATTCGCTGGGTCATGCGCATCCGCAACTCGTCGCGGCGCTAAAGGCACAGGCCGAGAAACTCTGGCATACGTCGAACCTTTACCGTGTCGAGGGCCAGGAGGCGGTGGCCGACAAGCTGACGCGGCTGACGTTTGCCGAGCAGATCTTCTTCTGTAATTCGGGCGCAGAAGCCTGCGAGGGCGCGATCAAGGTTGCGCGGCGCTATCATTATGTATCGGGCGAGCCCAATCGCCAGCGCATCATTGCTTTTCGCGGCGCGTTTCATGGGCGGACTCTCGCGACGCTCGCTGCTGCCGGTAACGAAAAGTATCTCGAAGGCTTCGGCCCGGCCGCCGAGGGGTTCGATCATGTCGATCTCGGCGATCTCGAAGCGCTCGAAGCCGCAATCGGACCGGAGACGGCCGCGATCATGCTCGAGCCCATTCAGGGCGAGGGCGGCGTCAGGGCTGTCTCGCCGGAATTTCTCAGAGCCGTTCGCGAGCTTTGCGACAAGCATGGGCTGCTGCTCGTGCTCGACGAGGTTCAGACCGGCATGGGCCGGACAGGCAAGCTCTTCGCGCACGAATGGGCGGGGATCACTCCGGATGTCATGGCGATCGCCAAGGGCTTCGGCGGGGGATTTCCTGTCGGCGCCGTGTTGGCGACGGCGAACGCAGCCAAGGGGATGACGCCCGGCACGCACGGCTCCACGTTCGGCGGCAATCCGCTGGCGATGGCCGTCGCTTCGACAGTTCTCGACGTTATCTCAGAGCCCGGTTTCCTCGAGGCCGTGCAGATAAAGACATTGCGTCTGAAGCAGGGTCTCGAGGGCCTCAGGGATCAGCACGCGGAACTCGTCGAAGAGGTTCGCGGCGCGGGTCTGTTGATGGGACTGAAACTCAAGGCCCACGTTGCGCCGCCGCAGGTGGTCAAGGCCGCCAACGAGGAGAAGCTCCTCATCGTCGGCGCCGGCGACAACAGTGTCCGCGTCCTTCCACCCCTCATTGCGACTGAGGACGAGATCGGCGAAGGGCTCAGGGCCCTCTCTCGCGCTCTCACCCGTGTCGCCCGCGAGACGTCCCGATGACCGGCTATTCGAAAGAGCTGGAGAAAGCTCCGCAAGTCATGACCACGAAACAAACTGCCCGGACCGTCCGGCATTTTCTCGACATCTCCGATCTCGACAGCAAGACGCTGCGGGGCATCATCGATGCAGCCCATGCGATGAAAAAGGCCGGCAAACGCGTGCCTCCGGCGCTTCGTCCGAAGGACATCGAGGATCTGGTTCTCGTTCTGATTTTCGAGAAGCCGTCGACGCGCACGCGCGTTTCATTCGATATCGCGATGCGCCAGCTCGGCGGCGGCGCGTTGACGCTCAATCATACCGATCTGCAGCTCGGCCGCGGTGAGTCCGTCGCCGATACCGCGCGCGTTCTCTCGCGCTATGCCGATGGCATCATGATCCGCGCCAACGAGCATGCGACGCTCGCAGAGCTCGCGCGTTACGCGACGATCCCCGTCATCAACGGCCTGACCGAGAAGAGCCACCCTTGCCAGGTGATGGCCGACATCCAGACGTTCGAAGAACATTTGGGTTCGATCGAGGGCAAGTCGGTCGCCTGGGTGGGCGATGGCAACAACGTTGCGGTTTCGTGGATGCATGCCGCTGTTCGTTTCGGATTCAAGCTCAAGATCGCAGCTCCGAAAGAACTCTTTCCGGAAGAGGAAGCGATCGCGTGGGTCCGGCGCGAAAATGGCGATGTTGAGATCGGCACCGATCCCGTGCACGCGGTCAAAGGCGTCGATTGCGTCGTCACCGATACGTGGGTTTCGATGGGCCAGTCCGATGCGGCGCGGCGGAAGAAGATGCTGGCGCCTTACGCCGTCGATGCGAAGCTCATGGGCATGGCAGCCAAGAACGCGATTTTCATGCACTGTCTGCCAGCCTATCGCGGGCATGAAGTGACAGAGGACGTTCTCGAAGGTCCGCAGTCGGTCGTTTTCGACGAAGCCGAGAACCGGCTGCATGCCCAGAAAGCCATTCTTGCATGGTGCTTCGGCGCCTGAGGGATTGTCTCGCCGATGCCGGTTGACTCGCCTCCCAGATTGACCGCGACGCCACCTGCCATCCCGGCAGACGACGTCGTCGTCGCGTTTCGCACGCAGAACTCCAACATCCGCGGGAGGCTTGTGCGGCTCGGGGCGACGCTCGATCAAATCGTCGTGCCGCATGCGATGCCCGACCTTCCGGGCCGGGCGCTTTCGGAAGCGCTGGCGTTGGCGGCTCTCTGCGGATCGGCATTGCCGCAAGGCGGCAATCTCAATCTGCTGACGCGTTCGGACGGCCCGGTTTCCATTCTCGTTGCCGATTATACCGCGAGCGGCCGGCTCAGGGGTTACGCGCGTTACGACGCGGACAAGATCGCGGAGATCGCTCGAAGCGGGACGCGCCACGAGACGGCTGCGGCGCTGGGTAACGGTCATCTCGCGATCACGCTCGATTCCGGTCCCGGACAGGAGCGCTATCAGGGTGTGCTCGCTTTTGAGGCGGCGCCGCTCTCGGCGACGACGGCTGCGTACTTCCAGCAGCGCGAGAGCCTGCCGACATTCATCCGGACGGCGGTCGCCGAGCATTACGTGGCGCCGCGTCAAACGCCCCAGTCGGACACGCGATGGCACCGGCGGGCCGGCGGCTTGATGGTGCAAAACGTCGGCGCGTCGCTCGAAGGCGGTGTCGAGCAGGACGATGACTGGAAGCGCGTCGAAATGCTGGCCGCGACGGTCGAAGATCTGGAGCTGCTCGATCCAGGCCTGACCGTCGAGCGGCTATTGCTCCGGCTCTTCCATGAGGAAGCCGTTGTGATCGAGCGGGTCATTCCGCTTTCCTCGTTCTGCCGGTGCAGCCGGGAAAAGGTCGAAAACGTGCTGCTCGCATTCGGCGCCAACGAACTGTCCGACATGCTCGACGACAACGGAAAGATCGTCGTCACGTGCGAGTTCTGCACGGCGCGATATGTTTTCTCGCTCGATGAATTGAGAGCGGCCGGCGGCTGAGATTTGCCTGCAGGCCAGCCGCGCAACCGCCTTCAGTTATTTGCCGAGACCGCCGTTCGCAGCCTTACCCTGTTGCCCTTCCGCGTCACGCGGGTCGCCGCTTGCCGGCGCCTTGCCCGAGACATCGTATTCAGTCTTCGAGCGCGCGCTGGCGATCTGAGAACCGTCGAGCTTACAGGTGCCGCTCTTGTCCATCAGGACGAACGCGGGGTTCGGCTTGTCGACGAATTCCTGTCGCGTGACCTTGCCGTCGCCGTTCTGATCGAAATATTTCAGATCCGCGATCACGAACATCTTGTCGATTTTGGTCAGGTTGTTCCATTCGGTTGCGTCGAGGGAATCGTCGTGATCGGTATCGGCGCTGTTGAAGAGGTCTTCTGCGTATGACTTCCACTCGTTGCACGTCACGACGTTGTCGTGGTTGAGATCCCAACTTCCGGCGGCCTGTAGATAGGCGCGGTCGATTTCAGAAATCGAGTTCCCACCACCGAACGGATTGATCGAGCCGATCGTCGGGACCGAGGCGGTCGAGCATCCGGCGAGTGCAAGCGCTGCGGACATGGCGCAGACCGAGGTATTGAGAACGTGAAAGCGTTTGGTCATTGGCCAGTCTCTAAAGATTGCGAAGGCTCGGCTGCTCAGGTGATTGGTACGCACAAGAGTGGGCCGGAAGCACGGCATTCCGAGAAGAAAGTGGTGGGTCCGCAAGATTGTCGCACGTTATGTCGTAGACAAGTCACACTCGGTCTCGCCCCGTCTAACTCCCTGCGGCGGATGGATTTTCGCTGCATTGCGGGATGAGCGCGGCCGGGCTCAGGTCTCTGCCCAGGCGCCGAGGCGGTCGAGAAAGCCCATGCATTTTACGATCTCGGTTTCAGCGATCCATTCGTCGGCAGTGTGCGCCTGAGCAATATCGCCCGGTCCGCAGACCACGGATGGCGCGCCCGCATTCTGAAAGAGGGCGGCCTCGGTGCCGTATGATACGCCGTACGTTTGGTTCTGGCCCGTCAATTTCAAAGCGAGCGCGACGACCTCGGATGACGGTTCGGCGCCAAAGGGCGGGACCGCATTGACGCGCTCGATATCGATGCCAGCTTCTGGTGCGATCGCGCGCATCTCGGGGAGGCAATGCTTGTCGGCATAGCGGCGCAACCGATCTTCGATCTCGTCGGGGTTCAATCCCGGCAACGCGCGGATATCGAAAACGAAGCTGCAATGCACGGGAACGATATTGGTGGCTGTGCCGCCGTCGATCGTCGTCACTTGCAGGGTCGAATAGGGTGGCTCGAAGCGAATGTCGATAACGCGCTGCTTCAGCTCAGATTCAATGCGGTCGAGTTCGCTGATCAGGCGTGTCGCGTAGGTGACCGCGTTCACACCGAGATGCGCCATGCTGGAATGCGCCGCTCGTCCCTTGACGTCGACGCGCCAGCGGACCGGACCTTTGTGGGCGTCGACGACCTGCATGCTCGTCGGCTCGCCGACGATCACCATGCGTGGTTTCGGAAGCGCCTTGCCGAGTTCGGCGATCATCGGGCGAACGCCAATGCAGCCGACTTCCTCATCATATGAGAAGGCGAGGTGGATCGGCTTCTTGAGTTTGCGTTTCTTGAAATCCGGAACGGCCGCGAGCGAGGCTGCGAGAAAGCCTTTCATATCGGCGGAGCCGCGGCCATAGAGACGGCCGCCTTCCGCTCTCAACGTGAACGGGTCGCTCGTCCAATCCTGCCCATCGACGGGCACAACGTCGGTGTGGCCAGAGAGAGCGATGCCGCCTTCGTCAGCCGGGCCGATCGTTGCGTAGAGCGAGGACTTCTGGCCGTCGTCGCTGACGATCCGATGCGACGGCACGCCGTGGCCTCGAAGATAATCTTCGACGAACGCGATCAGGCCAAGATTGTTCTTGTAGCTCGTCGTGTCGAAGGCCACGAGGCGCGCGAGCAATTCAACGGGAGTAAGGATTGGGCCTCTTGCTGCGCTCATCGGCTATCGCCGGGTTCAATTCATGCTGCGTCGGGTATAGGGGCTATCGAGCGAGAAGGCGGGAATAGCGACGTCGAAAAGCTTTCCCGTCTCGTCCGACATCTGATAGCTGCCGACCATGATACCCTGAGGCGTCTTCAAGGGACAACCCGACGTGTATTGGAACGACTTGCCGGGTGCGATCACCGGCGTCTGGCCGACGACGCCTGCGCCGCGAACCTCTTCGGTCCGGCCGAGTGCGTCCGTGATCCGCCACATGCGTGACTTGAGCTGGACGGTCTCGCCGCCATCGTTGTTGATCTCGACGGCGTAAGACCACACGAAGTGGCTATCTTCGGGCGACGACTGATCTTCCATGTAGCGCGGTTCGACACGGATGCGGATTCCGCGCGTCGTCGCTTCATAGGGCTGGAAGGCGGCAGCCGAAGCGGCCTTTCTCGATGACGAAGTCGGCGTACTTTTACTCATATTATCCCCGTTACCCCGTGACCCTCTTCACCGCATTAGTGAGATCGTCTGCTAAATCTTCGACTGCTTCAAGTCCGATCGAGAGACGGATCATACCATCACTAATGCCGAGTTCCGAGCGTTGCTCCGGCGTCAGCTTGAAATGGGTCGTCGTCGCGGGATGCGTGACAAGGCTTTTCGCGTCGCCCAGGTTATTCGAAAGCCTGATCAAACGGAGCGCGTTGAGGCACCGGAAGGCGCCCTGTTTACCACCCTCGACCTCGAAGGCGATCATTTGGCCGCCGCCCGGCATCTGCTTCTGTGCAAGCGCCGCCTGGGGATGATCCGCCCGTCCCGGGTATATCACCCGGGTCACGCCCTTCAGGCCGGCCAGAAGGTCAGCAATTTTGGCGGACGTTTCGCATTGAGCTTTGACGCGAATGGGCAGCGTTTCGAGGCCCTTCAGCATGACCCAGGCATTGAACGGGCTCATGGACGGGCCGGTCTGGCGGACCCATTCCTGAACGTATTTGGTGATGAATTCGCTTTTGCCGAGAACGGCGCCGCCGAGGCAGCGGCCCTGGCCGTCGATGTGCTTCGTCGTCGAATAGACGACGATGTCGGCGCCGAGCGCCAACGGCCGCTGCAGCATCGGCGTTGCGAATACGTTGTCGACGATGGACAGGATGCCGTTATCGCGCGCGATCTTGCAGACTGCGGCGATGTCGACCAACTCGAGAGCCGGATTGGATGGCGTCTCGAAGAAGAACATCTTGGTGTTCGGGCGAACGGCGTTGCGCCAGGCGTCGAGGTCTTTGCCATCGACGAGAGTCGCTTCGATGCCGAAACGCGGACAGAGCGTCTCGACGATATAACGGCACGAGCCGAAGAGCGCCCGCGCGGCGACGACGTGATCGCCGGTTCTCATATATGAGAGCATCGAGGCGGTAACGGCGGCCATGCCCGTTGCGGTGGCGCGGCACTCTTCTGCGCCCTCGAAAATCTTCAGGCGATCTTCGAACATCGAGATCGTCGGGTTTCCGAAGCGGGTGTATTGGAACCCGGGGTCTTCCTGCTTGAAGCGCGCCTCGGCCTGCTCTGCGCTTTTGTAGACGAAGCCCTGCGTCAGATGGAGGGCTTCGGAAGTCTCGCCCCATTCGGACCGGGTGATGCCGCCATGGACGAGCGCCGTGGCGGGCCGCCAAGCCGGGTTATTGGACGGGAACTGTTCGTCATTCGCCATTGGAAACGGCCTTTCGCGCAATAAAAATCCCGGTCCATAGGCACCGGCTGACGAAAGGCCGGGCGCGGGAAACCGGGAGCGCACACGGCCTCTTTAGCGACTTGTTTAACGTGGCTGCAAGCCGGCCGGCCAAAGGACCACGAAGTGTGGTGCGGGATTACCCCCCGTACTCCGCGGCGTCAAGAGGCGGCGTCGATGGGGCTGGAATAACGGTTATTGCAGACATTGTCGCGCTTGGCGAAGCGTTTGGTGTACTTTAGACGATGCCGAAGGGGTAGACCGGCGCCATGACAAAATCCGAAAAAGCGTTAGCAGAGAAAGCTCATCCGGCGTCGAAGCGGCGGGAGCGAGGTGTCGGCATTCTACCGGCGCAAGCGATTTCCCGGATGATTGCCGATGGCGAGATCGCGATCGCGGAGCCGGTCGCCGAGGGACAAGTGCAGCCCGCAAGCCTCGACCTCCGGCTCGGCGCCGTCGCATACCGGGTGCGTGCGAGTTTTCTTCCAAGGCCCGGCGGCCGGGTCCAGACCAATCTCGACGATCTGGCGTTGCACACGATCAGCTTGAGCCAAGGCGCGGTTCTCGAAACGGGCTGCGTCTATATCGTGCCGCTGCTCGAGTCGCTCGCGTTGCCAGCCGACGTCGAAGCGTCGGCGAACCCGAAAAGCTCGACGGGCCGGCTCGACGTTTTCACGCGCGTCATCGCCGACGGCGTCGGAGCATTCGATCAAATTCCCCGCGCCTATAACGGACCGCTCTACGCGGAGATATGTCCTCAGACGTTTCCGATCGTCGTTCGCAAAGGATCGCGGCTGTCGCAGATCCGCTTTCGCAACGGGCCTGCCGCCGACAGCGATACGGCGCTGCGCGAATTGCAGCTCCGCGAGCGTCTCGTCTCGGCGGAGCACGCGGACATTTCCGGCGGCATTGCGCTCACCGTCGATCTTGCGGGTGACGCAACGGGCCTGGTCGGATTTCGCGCGCGGCGGCATACCGGCGTCGTCGACGTCGACAAGGTCGGCACGTATCCGGTCGGAGATTACTGGGACCCGATCTACGTCAAGGACAAGCAGCGGCTCATTCTCGATCCCGATCAGTTCTACATTCTGGCTTCGAAGGAAGCCGTGCATGTGCCGCCGACGCACGCGGCCGAGATGGTGCCGTTCAATCCGCTCGTCGGCGAATTTCGCGTGCATTATGCGGGCTTCATGGATCCTGGCTTCGGACACGCGGCGGCAGGCGGCAACGGCTCGCGTGTTGTCCTCGAAGTGCGTTCGCACAAGGTGCCGTTCATTCTCGAAGACGGGCAAATCATCGGGCGGCTTATCTACGAACGGATGACCGAAACGCCCGAAACGCTTTACGGCCAGGGCCTGAAATCGAACTACCAGGGCCAGGGTCTGAAACTCTCAAAGCATTTCAAATAATATCTTTGGGCGGCGGATGCCGCGGCGAAGTTTCGATTTTTTATCCCTCGTTCAGCGCGCTCATTCCATAAAACTGCACGGAAAACTGCGGTTTCGGCGCCTTTTTTGCGTGTAACCCCCATGATGGCGCTTGCTTTCGGGCCACAAATACTGCTTTTTTCGCGCGCTTCATTCGAAAAAGGCCCGGAAATCGCGTGTTTTTGGGTTTCAACGATGTAGTGTTTGATTGCAAACCGATTCGCATAAGAGGGACGACAATGGCAAAGGCAGCTGCGCCAGCAAAGACTTCAGCCAAGGCTCCGGCCAAAGCTGCAGCGAAAATTGAAACCGTTACTTTGAAGCATATTGCCGCGACGCTCGCGGAGGCTCACGAGATTCCCAAGAAGCAGTCGGTCGCGCTGCTCGAAGATCTCGTCGCTCAGATTTCAAAGCATCTCAAGAAGGGCGCCCGCATCCGCATCGGCGGTCTCGGCGTTCTGCAGGTTCGCAAGCGTCCGGCGCGTATGGGCCGCAACCCGGCAACGGGCGAAGCCATCAAGATCAAGGCTTCGAAGAAGATCGCCTTCCGCGCCGCGAAAGAGCTGAAAGAGTCGGTCTAACGATCGCTCCAGCGGGGTAATTCGAAAAGGCCGCCAGCGATGGCGGCCTTTTTGTTTTGTTTCGAGCGATTACTTTGTTGGCGCTGGCGACTCCGCTTCGCGGAGCCGGCCGCCAGCGCGGGCCTTCGTTTCGGGCGGCCGGCGCGCGGAACGCGTGTCGCCCGAAATCAACAAAGACTCAACCGTTGCGGAAAAAGTCGCTGATGAAGCGGCCGTAGATCTCGGTCAGCGTTTCGAGGTCGGCGACGCTCGTGCGCTCGTCGACCTGATGGATGGTTTTGTTGACGAGGCCGAATTCGACGACGGGACAGATATCCTTGATGAAGCGCGCATCGGACGTGCCGCCGCCGGTCGTCAAGGCGGGCGTGCGGCCCGTGACGGATTTGACGGCGTCTTTGAGCGTCGAGACGAGAGGGCCTGGCTTCGTCAGGAAAACGTCGCCTGTTCCGGAGAATGCGAGATCGTATTTCGCATCGACTTCGGATGCGGCGCTTGCCGCTGTTTTCCGCACCCACTCTTCGATCGACGGGCGCGTCCAGCCGTCATTATAGCGGATGTTGAGCTTCGCGATCGCGCGTCCCGGTATGACGTTGGTCGCGGTGTTCGGAACGGAGATCACCGTCACTTGCAGGTTCGAAGGCTGGAAGTTTTCCGTTCCGTCGTCGAGCTTCGTCGTCGAAAGGCGATCGATGATGCGCGCGAGTTTCGGGACGGGATTGTCGGCGATTTGCGGGTAGGCGGAATGGCCTTGAATGCCGTGTACGGTCAGATCGACGTTGAGCGAGCCGCGGCGTCCGATGCGAATTTCATCGCCGAGAGCGTTGGGATTTGAGGGCTCGCCGACGAGGCAAGCGTCGATAACTTCGTCGCGGGCCTTCAACCAATCGAGGATTTTCATCGTCCCGTTGATCGAGGGGCCTTCCTCGTCGCCCGTGATGATGAACGACAGGGAGCCGCGCGGCAGGCCGTTATAGTGGTGGATGTATTTCATCGAAGCCGCGACGAAAGCCGCGATGCAGCCCTTCATATCGACAGCGCCGCGGCCGTAGAGAATGCCGTCGCGGACTTCGCCAGCGAACGGCGGCACAGTCCAGGCCGCTTCGTTGCCGACAGGCACGACGTCGGTGTGTCCGGCAAAGGAGAGATGCGGCCGGCCTGTGCCGAGGCGCGCGTACAAGTTATCGACGTCGGGTGTGCCGGGCTCGGAGAAGACGAGGCGGTGACAGGTGAAGCCTGCAGGCTCCAGCACGTTCTGCAGAAGGGTCAGCGCGCCTGCTTCGTCGGGCGTTACGCTTTCGCAGCGGATGAGCGCCTGCGAGAGGGCAACGGGATCTGTCGGAACTAGTGTCATTATACAGTTTGACTTCCAATTAGCTGACCTGCGGAAGGCAGCGGAATGTCGCGGCCTTCGAGGCTCTGCACGATCGTGATCTTCTGCCAGATCTTACCTGAAAGATCCGAGGTCAGCCGTTCGAGGTCGCCGACCGTGTCGACCACAACCGGATCGCTGAGCTTCTCGGCGTAGAGCGCCGCAAGCTTGGCCGTGAGCGACAACATTTCGGAGCAGTAGTCGAGATAACGCACCAGTTCGAACGGAGACAGGCTGCGTTCCGGCGAGCTCGATGTGTGCACGGCCGCCAACATGCTCGGGTCTTTCGTCAGCTGGTGCATATCGATGACATGAATGATGGAGCGGAACTCGTGAAGCGCGAACAGCGCCTTCCGCTGTTTCCAGCGCGCTTCGAGCGATGAGACGAAGAACAGCGTCGCGCCCATCAGCACGACGATGTTAAAGCCGGAATCGATGCCCTGCAGCGTGCCGAAGAGATCGTCGTTAGCCTTTGTACCGCCTAAGATGAGCTGCGCGACCACGATCAGGAGGGCAACGCCTGCCGTGATCGCGAGCCAGATGATGAAGCGCAGGAAGAAGTGCGGCCGATTGATCTCCTGCGCCGCTATTGCCGTCTCCTTGGCGAGTGCGAGCAGGTCGCGACAGACGTTCGCGAGGCCTGCGCCCGGAAAACGCTCATCGATACGCCGAGCAAGTTGATCGAGGCTCGCCCTGATGAGCGCCGGATCAAGCGTTCGGAATTTCGACGCCTTTTTCACCTGCTTCCACTCTATCCCTGAGCTTCCACTTAGTCCCTGAGAAGCTCGTTGATGCTTGTCTTGCTCCGCGTCTTCTCATCGACGCGCTTGACGATCACGGCGCAGTAGAGGTTTGGACCCGGTTCCCCGTTCGGGAGAGGCTTGCCCGGCATCGTACCCGATACGATGACGGAATAGGGAGGCACCTTGCCGAACATTTTTTCGCCCGTGGCGCGATCGATGATCGTCGTCGAAGCGCCAATGTAGACGCCCATCGAGAGGACAGAGCCTTCGCCGACCTGGACGCCTTCGGCAACCTCGGCGCGGGCGCCGATGAAGCAGTTATCCTCGATGACGACCGGTCCGGCCTGGAGGGGTTCGAGCACGCCGCCGATGCCGGCGCCGCCGGAAATGTGGCAGTTTTTCCCGATCTGAGCGCAGCTTCCGACCGTCGCCCAGGTATCGACCATCGTGCCGCTGCCGACATAGGCACCGAGGTTGACGAACGAGGGGAGCAAAACGGCGCCCGGTGCGATGTAAGCGGAACGGCGCACGATGGCGCCGGGCAGCACGCGGAAGCCGCCCTTGCGGAAGTCTGCTTCGGTCCAGCCGGCGAATTTCGGGGGCACCTTATCCCAGTAGAAGCTGCCTGCCGGGCCGCCGGGGATCATTTCCATGTCATTGAGACGGAACGACAAAAGGACCGCCTTTTTCAGCCACTGATTGACGACCCAGGTGCCATCCGTCTTCTCGGCGACGCGTGCCTCGCCTTTGTCGAGAAGATCGAGCGCGGTTTCGACGGCGTCGCGGACGGCGCCTTTCGTGTCGAACGAAATGCCGTCGCGAGCTTCCCACGCCGTTTCGATTGTTTTCTTGAGGTCGTCGTGGGCCATGGGAAAGCGTCTCCGATGCTGTGCGGCTTGGTGTTTGAGAGGCGCTTGTCGCCTCTCGGGCGCGGGGTGTCAATTCGGAGCACTGGGCCGATTGGTGTGTCTCGGCATCCTCCGTCAGGTTAAGCGTATAATCGGGATGAAAACAGGTGCCAGTCGTCATTACACGGTGAATTCGAATCGGGCATGGTGCATGCTCTCCCGACCGCACTTCCGCGGCCCCGGAACAAGGAAGCGACGTCCATGGCGAAATCGGAAGTCACCAGCAAGAAGGTTTCCTCGGCAGCCTCGATGGTGCTGAGGAGCAAAACGGCGACCAAGGCTGAGAAGTCGGTCGCGGCTTCGGCACTTACGCAGACCGGCAGCCCAAAGGAAACGACGAGCAAGAAGGTCGCGTCGGCCGCGTCGAAAATCCTGCATGATCCGAAGGCCAGCAAGGCTGCCAAGTCAGTTGCGGCTTCGGCGCTGACACAGAAGACGAAGAAGAAATAATTCGCAGTCCGTTCGTTCGGGGCGTCTCAGCTGCTCGAGGTGGTCAGTTCGTCGCCGCCTCGATTGGCTTTTGGATGCTCGGCTCTTCACTTGACAACGTCTGAGTGTGTATATATATACACACGAATTATGAGCGGCATGCATATTGAGCGAAACAGCCGAAAGATATTGGCGCGGCTCAAGCAGGACGGCTGGCTCTTGGTCAGCATCGAAGGCTCACATCATAAGCTTCGACATGCCGACACCGGCAAGACAGTTATAGTGCCGCATCCAAGGCGGGATTTGCCAACCGGAACGGCCCGGGCAATCGCGAAGCATGTCGGGTGGTTGTAGGAGTTGGGTATGAACACATATTTCGCAATTGTACATAAGGACCCCGATAGTTCGTTCGGTATTAGCTTTCCGGATCTTCCAGGATGCTTTTCCGCGGCAGACTCGGAAGATGACCTGCTCGTGCAGGCCCAGCTTGCATTGACTCTTTTTGCCAGTGACCAGGATGAGCTTCCCAAGTCACGGTCGGTATCGGATCTTCTTGAGGATCCCTCGATCAAGACTGATGTCGCTAACGGTGCATTTTTCATTGCTATTCCATTGATCAATGCGAGTCGGAAGGCTCGGTATAACCTTATGCTAGATACAGATTTGGTCGCAGGGATCGACAGGACCGCTCGAGCCGTAGGCATGAATCGCTCAGAGTTTGTTTCCGAGGCGATTGCCGTTCGTCTTGGTGAGCAGGTAGGTGCGGTCGTCAGCCGGAAGGTCGGCATGCAGACAAAATCGGAAGTCACCAGCAAGAAGGTTTCCTCGGCAGCCTCGATGGTGCTGAGGAGCAAAACTGCGACCAAGGCTGAGAAGTCGGTCGCGGCTTCGGCACTCACGCAGACCGGCAGCCCAAAGGAAACGACGAGCAAGAAGGTCGCGTCGGCCGCGTCGAAAATCCTGCATGATCCGAAGGCCAGCAAGGCTGCCAAGTCGGTTGCGGCTTCGGCGCTGACACAGAAGACGAAGAAGAAATAATTCGCCGTCCGTTCGTTCGTCCTTTCAGGGCGCCGAACGTCTATTCATTTTTGATTAGCTGCTCGAGGTGGTCAGTTCGTCGCCGCCTCGATAAGCTTTTTGGCGTCGTCGGAATCCCATTTTGCGGGGCCTGCCAGCCGTCCGACTTCCAATCCATCCTTGTTGATGAGGATCGTGGTCGGCATTCCCAGAAGCTTCAGCGCCATGCCCTGCTTGGCGCTCGGATCGACATAGAGCGTGAGATTATCGACCTTCATGTCGGTAAGGAACTTGCGCGAGGCGTCATAGCCCTTGCGGTCGAGGCTCAGCGCCACGACTTCGAACTTGTCGCCGCCGAGTTCTTTCTGCAGACGGTCGAGCGCGGGCATCTCTTCGCGGCAGGGCTCGCACCACGTTGCCCAGAGATTGAGAAGGATGGTCTTGCCCTTCAGGCTCGACAGCTTGACGTCCTTGCCGTCGGCATCCTGAAAGGTGATGTCTGGGAGGGGCTCGGGCGTCTTCTTCGTGACGAATGCCGCCATTTCTCCGAGCTTGGAGGACGATCCGGCCGACGGTTCGGCCTTGGGCGGCGATAAATCCTGGGCGGCGGTGACGGATTTTTCAGGTCCGGCGTTGCCCAACCCGCCTCCGATAACGTATACGGCGCCGAACCCGACCAACGCCGACAGCGCCACAGTCCAAAGGGCTTTCTGCGGGCCTCCCGCGCCGTTCGCTGTCATGTTTGGTAACCTTGTTCTCTTCTCTGATACGGAGCCGCTCGTGACCGACAAGCCAGCCAACACCATGTGGGGTGGCCGTTTCGCAATGTCTCCTGCCGAGATCATGCAGGAGATAAATGCCTCGATCGGCTTCGACAAGCAGCTAGCGCCCCAAGACATTCGCGGCTCGAAGGCGCATGCCGCGATGCTGGCGGAGGCCGGCATCATCACCAAATCCGATGCCCGCGAGATTGCAAAAGGCCTCGACAAGATCAAGGCGGAGATCGACGCGGGAACGTTCGAATTCTCGCGCGCGCTCGAAGACGTGCACATGAACGTCGAAAACCGGCTGAAAGAGCTGATCGGCCCGGCGGCGGGGCGGCTTCATACCGCGCGGTCGCGGAACGATCAGGTGGCGACCGATTTCCGGCTTTTCGTGCGCGACGCCATCGACGGGATCGATGAAGCTCTCGCAAACGTGCAGCAGGCGCTCGCTGAGAAGGCCGAGGCGCACGCCGCCACCGTCATGCCGGGTTTCACGCATCTACAACCTGCGCAACCCGTGACCTTTGGTCATCATCTTCTGGCGTACGTCGAAATGATCGCGCGCGACCGGGGCCGGTTCGCGGATGCGCGGAAGCGTCTCAATGAATCTCCGCTCGGCTCAGCGGCGCTCGCCGGAACGTCGTTCCCGATCGACCGGGAGCAGACGGCGCAGGCGCTCGGCTTCGACAGGCCGATGGCGAACTCGCTGGACGGCGTTTCGGATCGCGATTTCGCGCTCGAGGCTCTGGCCGCGGCGACCATCACGGCGGTGCATTTCTCGCGCCTCGCCGAAGAGATCGTCATCTGGATGACGCCGCAGTTCGGCTTCGTGAAGCTGTCGGATCGTTTCACGACCGGCTCGTCGATCATGCCGCAGAAGCGCAATCCGGATGCCGCAGAGCTGGCGCGCGCCAAGGTCGGGCGCATCGCGGCGGCCTTCCAGGGCCTCGTCATCGTGATGAAGGGGCTGCCGCTCGCCTATTCGAAGGACATGCAGGAGGACAAGGAGACGACATTCGACGCGTTCTCCAGCCTGCGTCTCGTCATGGCGGCGATGGCGGGCATGATTGCGGATCTCGAGCCCAATGCCGAGGCTATGCGAGCTGCCGCCGGTCGCGGGTACTCGACGGCGACCGATCTTGCCGATTGGCTCGTCCGGGAGCTCAAAATGCCGTTCCGCGACGCCCATCATGTGACGGGGACGATCGTCAAGGCGGCGGAAGCGAAGGGCGTCGATCTCGATCAATTGAGCCTAACGGACATGCAGGCCGTCGAGCCGCGCATCACGAAAGCCGTATTTTCGGTGCTTTCTGTGGAGAACTCGGTCAAGAGCCGGACGAGTTATGGGGGAACCGCGCCACAGAACGTCGCCAAAATGGCTCGTCAGTGGCTGAGGCGGTTGGAAAAGGCACGAGGGAAGGTCTAAAACTCTTTCTCTCAGCGCCTGCCATTCGAGCGGGCTGAACGGTTTTGGAGTGTTTTTGGCATGGCCGTGCTCTCACGCAGCACGAAATCCTGGGTCGCGGTGGCGCTGGTCGGCGCGGCTTGCGCCGGTTTTGCAGGCTGCGGTGTTAAAGGGCCTCTGGAGCCACCACCTGCCGCCAAGGCGGCCGGTGACGCGAAATTGCCCGATGCGCATGCCGCCGGCGAGAATTCGGATGCTCCGCCGAAGCCCCATGAATCGTTCATTCTCGACCCGCTGCTACGCTAGCCGGTTCGCTCGGCCGGTTTTTTGAAGTCTCCTCGTCTTTTCCGGTGACGCGGGTCTTTCTCATCCGCTAGAAGCGCTTCCCATGCATCACTTTCAGTATAAGTCCGGCATCCTTCATGCCGAGGACGTGAGCCTCGCACGCATCGCGGCGGAGGTCGGGACGCCCTTCTATTGCTATTCGACCGCGACGCTCGTGCGCCATTACGAGGTTCTGGCGCGGGCGTTCAAAGGGCAGGACGCGCTCATTTGCTTTGCCGTCAAGGCGAACTCCAATCAGGCGGTACTGACGACGATGGCCCGTCGCGGCGCCGGCATGGACGTCGTCTCGGAAGGCGAACTCCGGCGTGCTCGTGCGGCGGGGGTTCCGGCATCGAAGATCATTTTTGCCGGCGTCGGCAAGACGCGCGGTGAGATGGCCTATGCGCTCGAAGAAGGCATTCACGGCTTCAACGTCGAGAGCGAGCCCGAGCTTCATGCGCTGAGCGACGTCGCGACGGCGATCGGCCGGACCGCTTCCATCGCCATTCGCGTCAATCCCGACGTCGATGCCAAAACGCACGCGAAAATCTCGACGGGCAAAGCCGAAAACAAGTTCGGCGTACCCTATGAGGATGCGCGGCGTCTCTATGCGGAAGCCGCCAAGCTTCCCGGCATCAAGATCTCGGGCATCCATATGCACATCGGCAGCCAGATCACGGATCTTGCGCCGTTTCGCGATGCGTTTCGCCTGCTGGCGGATCTCGCGCGCGATCTCAAAGCCGACGGCATCGCGCTCGAGCATCTCGATATCGGCGGGGGGCTCGGCATCCCGTACCGGGGTGCGAACGACATTCCACCCACACCCGATGAATACGCCGCGGTCGTCAAGGATGCGCTCGGCGGTCTCGGCCTCAAGCTCGTTCTCGAGCCCGGCCGCATGATCGTCGGCAATGCAGGCGTTCTCGTCACGCAGGTCGTCTACGTGAAGGAAGGGACCGACAAGACGTTCACGATCGTCGACGCGGCGATGAACGACTTGATCCGGCCGACGCTTTACGAAGCCTATCACGATGTCTGGCCCGTCAACGAAGCGTGCTCGGACATGTCGCCGATGCAGCAGGATATCGTCGGGCCGGTCTGCGAGACGGGCGATTTTCTGGCGGAAGACAGGGCGTTGCCTCCCGTCGCGCCGACGGATCTGCTCGCCGTCATGTCGGCGGGCGCGTATGGGGCGGTGATGTCGTCGACCTACAACAGCCGCTTGCTCCTCCCGGAAGTGCTGGTTGATGGCGACCGCTATGCCGTCGTCCGGCCGCGCCCGACCTACGACGACTTGATCGGGGCCGATCATCTGCCGCCGTGGCTTTTATCAGAAGGCTGACAGGTTCCCTCGCCCTCTCGTGGGGAGAGGGACAACGACGATATTGTCATCCTCGGGCTTGTCCCGAGGAGCCATCCATCCACACCTCGGTCGCGTCACGATGGATCCTCGGCATGAAGCCGAGGATGACATCTTGGGAGGGGCAGGTTCGCCGTTAACGTCATCCCGGCGGAGGCCGGGATCCAGGTGAGGTTTGGCGCGCACCGGAGTTGGGGGCCGCTCTGGCGGTGAAGCCCGTCGTGACCGGTTCTGCTCAGACTTGTCTGGGTGCCGGCCTCCGTCGGCATGACGGAGCGTGTTGTTGCTTGCGCCGTCGCCAGATCGGCGACGCGAGAAACTGCTCGGCCTATGTGATTTCCTCGGCTAACGAAAACCTCCGCAATGGCGGGGGTGTAACGGCTCAATCGTAAGGCTGAGAGGCTCTAGTCGGCGCCCATTTCCATCTCGGCGAGATGCGCCTCAGCTTCCTCGATTGCTTCCTTGATCTGAGGATGAGCGTCGGCGATGTACTGAGCACGCAAGCTCGCGAGATGCTCCTCCCATTCCTCGCGGGGCGCGAAGACGGAGGGCGGGTCGATGAAATAATAACTGGAGTTTGTGGGCGACAATGTGCTTCACCGCGTTTTCTGCTTCCCTCACCGTTTGTCATCCCGTCGGAGCGCAGCGAAGAGCCGGGATCCAGAACCGCAATCAAGTTAGTCCCGGGACTCGCAAGGATGCTCTCCTGGGATGACAATATTGTTCGGCGGCTTGCCCACGCAATCAAAAATGGGCCGTAGAAAAGCCCGATAGGCGGGTCATTCGGCCCCTCAGGGTTGCATTTTGTTAACGTGCGGGGTCAGGGGCCCGTGATAGTTTAGGCGCGCATGGTAGAGCCTCAGAACAGGGATCCCGGTCCCGATATTTCGCGATCCTTGGCGCGCAAGGTCCGTCTCAGCACGGTCGCGCTGTTTTTCGAGCGACTTTGGCCGCGGCTCTGGCTGCTGATCGGCGTGGCGCTCGTGTTCGTCATGCTGTCGTTCGTCGGCCTGTGGCCTTACCTCGACCCGCTCCCTCATAAAATTTTGCTGGTCGCCTTCGCGGTCGCCGCCGTCGCGGCTGTCGTTTACGCGGTTCGCATTCCCTGGCCGACGCGGGAAGACGCCATCCGGCGGATCGAGCGCCGCTCCAACGTGCCGCACCGTCCCGCGACGTCCTACGAGGACACGCTGACGTCCGGGGCCCAGAACGCCACCACGTCTGCGATTTGGCAGGCGCATCGAGAACGTCTGGCGCGGGCGATTTCGCGTCTCCGGGTCGGGCGTCCAGCGCCCAGAACCGATCGTTTCGATCCCTGGGCCGTCCGCGGGCTTTTGCTCGTCATGTTCGTGCCGATAGCAGTTCTGGCGACGGGAAGCCTCAGTGATCGCTTAGCTGCCGCTTTCCGTTTCGGTACCGGCGAGTCCGGACCGCCGGCGCGTGTCGATGCCTGGGTCACGCCGCCGCCCTATACGGCGCTGCCGCCGGTGCTGCTGGCCGATGGCTCGCAGCAAAATGCCGACGACGCCAAGGACAAGATCAAATTCTTTGAGGTGCCCGATCGCAGCCTGCTGACGCTTCGGGGCGTCGGGTTCGGCACGGATGGGGTCTCGCTCGAAGTCTTGACCGATGGCGCAACTGCGCCGGTCATCGTGCCTCCCGAAAAATCGAAGAAGGGCGATACTTCGAGCGTCTCGGAGACGCGCTACGAGATCCGCAAGTCGGCACGCATTCGCGCCCTTTCGGGAACGCGGGAGCTTGGGCTTTGGACGTTCGACGTCATTCCCGACGCGCTGCCGAAGATCGCGTTGACGAAGGAGATCACCGGCACGCCACGCGGATCGATGCGCGTTTTCTACAAGGCGGAAGACGACTACGGCCTCCAGAGCGCCGAAGTCAAAGTGCGCAAGGCGCCGCCGAAGCCCGTGGACGCTGCAAAGTCGTGGGCGCAGCCGCCGCCGCTCACGGGACCGCGGTTGCCGCTCGAGCGTCCGCCGGTTCTCAGCCTTAAAATTCCGCGCCCGGGCGCAAAGACGGTCGATACGTCGGCGCTTCTCGACATCGGCGAGCATCCGTGGGCCGGTCAGCGCGTTCAACTCTGGCTCGAGGCAACGGATGTCGGCGGGCAAGTCGGGCGCAGTGAGCCGATCGAAATCGTGCTGCCGTCCCGCCGCTTCAAAAATCCGCTGGCCAGGGCTTTGGTCGAACAGCGGCGGTACCTTGCCGAGGACTCGCGCAACCGGCCGAAGGTCGTGCGGGCGCTCGATGCGCTGACCATGGAGCCGCAGGGCTTCATCACCGACGACGGTGTCTATCTTGGTCTCAGGGCGATCTATCATCGCCTCGACCGGCAGGAGACGCGCGCCGTGCTGAACGAGTCCATCGCTGAGCTTTGGCAGATCGCGCTCAAGGTCGAGGATGGGGCGCTGTCACAGGCGGAGCGCGCGCTCAAGGATGCGCAGGATCGTCTGTCGGACGCCATCGAGAAGGGCGACGACAAGGAAATCCAAGATGCGATGGCGGATCTGAAGAAACGCCTCAACGACTATCTCAACGAAATGCAGAAGAACGCGGAGAAGGAGAATCCTTCCGGCGATCAGCAGCAGGGCGATCAGAACCAAGAACTTGGCCAGCAAGACCTCGACCAGATGATGAAAGATCTGGAGAAGAGCGCGCGGGAAGGCTCGCGCGACGATGCCGAGAAGATGCTTTCCGAGTTGCGTGAGTTGATGGATCGCCTGCAGGCGAGCAATTCGCCCGAGGCGCGTGCCCAGCAGCAGCGCGCTCAGCAGATGATGAAGAAGCTCAACGAGCTGAGCGACCTCACCGGCAAGCAACAGCAGCTGATGGACGATACGTACGGTCAGCAGCGCCGTCAGGAAGGACAAGGCGGCTCGCAGGATGATCCGAACGGTCAGGGCTCACCGAAGACTGGTAAAGGCAAGCAGGGTCAGCAAGGCCAGGGTCGCCAGCAGGGCGGCCAGGGCGACATGGATGCCGATCAGGAGGGTGGCGGTCAGCAGGGCGAAGGCCAGCAGGGTTCGCAGGGCAAGTCCGCCGGACGGCAACAGCACGGAAAGGGCAGCCTGCAGGATCGTCAGGCGCAGCTTCGCAACGAACTCGACAAGCTGAAAAAAGATCTCGAGGAAATGGGTGCGGGCGATCCCGACAAGCTCGGCAATGCGCAGGACGCGATGGGCCGGGCCGAGGATGCGCTGAAGCAAGGCGATCTTGGCGAAGCTGCCGATCAGCAGGGGCAGGCGCTCGAGCAGATGCGCCAAAGCGCTCAGCAGATGGCCGAGCAGATGCAGAAGAATGCGCAGCAGCGTTTGGGCCGCGGCGGCAACTCTCCTCGCGATCCGATGGGCCGGCCGCAACGCGCGCAGGGGCCCGATCTTGGCACGTCCGTGAAGGTGCCCGACGCGATCGATGCCCAGCGGGCGCGCGAAATCCTAGAAGAGCTCAGAAAGCGTTCGGGTGAGAGCCTCAGGCCGCAGGACGAACTCGAATACATCGACCGGCTGCTGAAGCGGTTTTAGCGTCTTTCTAATGACCGGGTAACAGCAGTCACCGGCTCGCGTCGCGCCGAGCTTCAGTCTTCGGAGGGACCTCTAATGCGGCAAGGCAATCATTACAATCGACGCGCCGTTCTTGGAGGTTTCGCACTGGCGCTATCGTCGCTGACGACTGGCGTCTCGGCTCAGTCAGCCCCCACCCTCAAGGTCTTCAAAGACCCCAACTGCCGATGCTGCAGCGCCTGGGTTGAGCATTTGCGCAGTCATGGGTTTGAGACGATCGTATCCGAGATATCGGAAATGAAGGCCTTGAAAGCGCGCTTTGGCGTGCCGGCCGCGCTCTCGTCCTGCCACACAGCAGAGCTTTCGGGATATGTGATTGAGGGGCATGTGCCGGTCCACGCTATCCAACGGCTGCTGGCCGAGAAACCCGAGGCCATTGGACTCGCCGTTCCCGGAATGCCCGCTGGCTCACCGGGCATGGGGGGCGAGCCAGAACCCTATGAGGTGATGATCTTTACGAAAGATGGGCAGCGGTCGTTTGGCCGTTACAAAACTGATCGCCCCATCTCATAGAAGCGACAGTCAGCTACTGACCAACGCAAGAGACGAGCCGAGCGCAACGGGGGCTCATCTTCCAAGAGCTCCGCAAACGTTCGGGTGATCGATCAGGTTGCCGCTGTGAGATTCACGCGCCGCGAAAGAGCCTCTGCGCTCTCTTTGCGCTCGCTGTAACGATCAACGAGATAATCAGACCTGCCTCGAGTCAGAAGTGTAAATTTCACGAGTTCTTCCATGACGTCGACAACGCGATCATAGAACGCGGAAGGCTTCATTCGGCCGGTTTCATCGAATTCCTGAAACGCCTTTGCGACGGATGATTGATTGGGGATCGTAATCATCCGCATCCAGCGGCCCAATACGCGCATTTGATTGACGGCGTTGAACGACTGCGAGCCGCCGCTCACCTGCATAACTGCGAGCGTCTTGCCTTGTGTCGGCCTCACCGCGCCGGATGACAACGGTATCCAGTCGATCTGCGCTTTCATGATCCCGCTCATCGCGCCATGCCGCTCCGGCGAGGACCAGACTTGTCCTTCGGACCATGCGGCGAGTTCGCGAAGCTCGTGCACTTTATCGTGCGTCTCTGGCGCACTGTCAGGAAGCGGCAGCCCGTCGGAATGAAAAATGCGCGTTTCCGCGCCGAAGGCCTGCAACAAGCGCTCTGCTTCCAGCGCCAGAAAACGGCTGTATGACCGTTCGCGCACCGATCCGTAAAGAAGCAGTATGCGCGGTTTGTGAGCGACGGATTTCGGTGATTCAAGCTCGCCGTGTGACGGTCGCCGGAAGCAGGCGGCATCGACGTTTGGAAGATTGGATAGGTAATCGGTCATCGGGTTCTAGACTTCGCCTTTCCTATGATCGCTTCGCCGTCCTCCTTCACGAACGTGCCGATATCGGGGTTGGGCAGAATTTCGAGAACGGCTTCCGACGGGCGGCAGAGGCGGACGCCAAGTGGCGTCACGACGATCGGTCTGTTGATGAGAATGGGATATTGCATCATGAGGTCGATAAGCTCGTCGTCCGTCCATTTCGGGTCGGAGAGACCGAGTTCGCCGTAAGGTGTTCCCTTTTCTCGCAGCAGGTCGCGGGGGCGCATGTCCATCGCCAAAAGCAGTTGGACCAGCTTTTCGCGGGTCGGCGGCTCTTTCAAATATTCGATGATGTGCGGTTCTTCTCCGCTCTGACGGATCATGGCAAGCGTATTGCGCGAGGTTCCGCAGGCAGGATTGTGATAAATCGCGATGCTCATATCTTCACTCGGATAGTACGGATTGCGCTGACGGTTCCTGCCTGGATTTTTCTGTGCCAATCAGCCAAGCGCAAACAGGAAGGGCGGCAAGAGCCCCAATTATTTGTGCAGTGACAAATAGCGGGACATCGGCGGGCCTTATGCCCGCAAACGTATCGGATAGAGCGCGCGCGAGCGTGACGGCGGGATTTGCGAATGACGTTGACGCCGTAAACCAATACGCAGCGGTGATGTAAAGACCGACCGCGACAGGGACGAAATCGGTTTTTGCTTTGCGCGTCAGAAGGATGATCGTGAGAAGGCCGAATGTTGCGACAACTTCCGAAAAAAATTGTCCACTTCCCGTTCTGACTTTCGTCGAAAGCTCCATCAAGGGCAGGTCGAACATGAGATGTGCGGCAGCCACTCCCGTTGCCGCTCCCGCTATCTGTGCCGAGACATAGGCAAGCGCAAGTTTCGTTCCGATTTCTTTCCTGACGAAGAGAGCGAGCGTGACGGCGGGATTGAAGTGAGCGCCCGAGACGGGCGCGAGAATTGTTATGATGACTATGAGGATCGCGCCTGTTGGCAGGGTGTTGCCAAGCAATGCCAGCGCTTCATTCCCGCCCGCAAGCCGCTCGCCCATGATGCCGGAGCCGATGACGGTCGCGAGCAAGAAGGCGCTGCCGAGAAATTCAGCGCCCACTTTTCGGCTGCAGGCACTGCCTGTCATGGCGCCTCGGTCTTCGTGTGCGGGACGGTCTGGTGATTTTGCAACGACAGTTCAAGCGAGCGAAGTGGCAGGCTTGTGAACTTGCAAGGCCGGTCTGCGCTCATCGCGCCCTTTCCTTCGGTTTACAAAGGACCCGGCCTTTTTTCATGGTCGTCCCGCAAAACTCAGGATGGCCCTGACAACAGTCTTCCGTCAGATAGGTCAGGAGCTGGCGCATCCCGTCGACGAGCATGGCGTAGCGAACGTAACGCCCGTCCCTCGCCGATGTTATCAAGCCGGCGTGCTCCAGTTCTTTGAGGTGGAAGGTGAGCGCTGTTGGGCTGACACCAATGGACTCGGCGATTTCACCTGCCGGAATGCCGTTCGGGCCCGCTACAACGAGAAGGCGGAAAATTCGCAGCCGATGCTGATGCGCGAGCGCCGACAGAGCCGCGACGACGTTTGCTTCATCCATAATTCATTATTCCAACAATTGTTGGAATAATCAAGTGCCTGTGATCGGTTCATCATCACGCCTCACGTTTGCTGCCGGCGGCCGTTTTCCAGACGTGGCTTACCGGCGAGCTTCGGACGTTCGAAGCGACACTCGCCGCTTACTTCGCTCCAGCGGTTTTCGGCACGAAGCGGGTGAGGAAGCCGCCGATCACCTGATGGCTCGTCAGGCGCGCACCTGCCCAGCCATACGGGGGTTCTTCGCCTTTCCACCAGCGCGAGAACTGGTTCAACATGTCGATCGGGTACCACGAGCCGTCGCGGCCGGTGAGCGGGCCCCAATAGTCGGATGATGTGAATTTATACTCGATGAACACGGAGCCGGTCGGCAGCCGGAACTCGAGACCGAAGAGCGCCTGACCGGCGGGGCCGGTATATTGGTATTCGTAGGTTCGCGACGGGTCGGTCTTGGGAAAAATTTCGGAATGCGGGAACGAGAGCCCGGCTCCGGCGCCGACGTACGGCGAAACAATTCCGAGCGACGGCAGACGGATCATGGCATTGAGCGTCAGCATGTTGTGGCCATGCGTCCATTCAAGCTTTTTGAAATAGTCGCGCGGTTTCGCCGTGGGCGGCACCGGCTTGCCGTCAACGGTGCCTTCGAAATTCGCCTCCTGGTCGAGCGGCGCGTAGACCTTCGAGTGCGTGAAGTCGAGCATCGAGCCGAAGCGGCCCGTGAACCAACGCTGGAGGCGGACGCCGTAGTAAAGCGGGTTCTCGAAGGGCAGCGTGTACCATTCGACGTTCTTGATCGTGAGATCGGTGACGCCTTTCTTCACGAGGTGGAAGTCGCTCGGGTAGTGATAGGGCGCGCCGAGGTAGGCGCCGAAATCGGTTTCGCGTCCCGGGTGCAGCGCCGTCGACACGGGGACGCCATTCGATGCCCTGGACGAAGCGTTGCCGCGATCACTCGGTAACGTGGCCGCCATGACGAGGCACCCCATCGTGGCGACGGCTGCGGCGACCTCGAGCGTTCGTCTTATGCCGGATGAAATGCTTGGCGCTTGGGGCCACGAGACCGACACGAGGGGCGCGACGAGGCGTTCACGTGCGAGCATTCTGGAATTCCCCCCATTAGCCGCGCTGAAGCGGCTTTTATAGCGCCTGCTGGCTGCAGCCTTTATGCGCCTCCGCCCGGCGCTTGCAAGGCATCGAGCATGCGGTTTACTGCGGCAATCTGCGGCGCGTCACGCGTAAGATACTGCGGGCCCGTATAACCCCACCAATCCCAACAGCCTTGCGGGTTTATCGGAGAATTCGCGATTTGTGGAAAAAGCACGATGAACCGGTTCGTGTCCGCCCATCGCGCGAAGCCGGATTCCTTGACGAACGCATCGCCTACGGCCTCGCGATTCTGTGCGCAGCCGTGGAAGGCAATATGAACGCGGCAGCCGGCCGTGTCCTTGCACGACTTCGGGATGTAGACGACGCCCGTTTCGGCCAATCCTGCGCTGTCGTCGCTCGGGAAGAACGGGCGTTGATCGAAATCAATGAACTCGCCGCCGGGCGTCGCCGCGCGCGGCGCAAGGTTGCCGTAGATGTGCTTCAGCAGGGCGCCCGCCTGATCATAATTGCAATTGTCGATGTAAGGTGATGCCGAAACTCCGCAGGCGTTGCCTTCGTTGTCCGTGATGAAGGCGTGCCCCGCAGGCAGGTTCGAAACGAGATCGATGTTCGTTTGGGGCACACCGAGCTTTTCGTAGAACGCCGCTGCGTGGCGGACGATCGAGGGCGCGACGGTGCGGTCGGAGGTTCCGGTGAAGAGATAGACGCGATCATTCACGACATCGGCGATCGGATCGATCTCGCCTTTGTCGGCGCGCTCCTTGGCCTTCGCCGCGAGGTCTTGCGGGTCGGAAACGCCCCAGACGCCTAGGAGATCGAGCATGCAGCCGTTGACGGCTTTAGAAAGGTTGAGGATGGCAGTTCCCGCGCCCGGCATCGTGCCGGCGAAGACGCTTTCGGAGCAGCCGTAAGGGCCGCCTGCGATGATGGCGGCTCCGGCCACGCGTTTGGCGTGCGCCATTTGGAATTGTCCGGCCATGTAGGCGCCGGATGAAATGCCCGAGACGGACGTTTCATCGATTTTGGCGCCGAGCGCGGGAAGCGGCCGGTCGGATGCGGCCTTTTTCGCGGACTCGTTGCAGCCGCCGGAAGCCAGCGGAACGGCGGTCATTGCGACCATCAGCGCAAATTTTCGGATCGCGGCGCGGTGGCGTCTCATGGTCGGTTCGAATTCCAAAATGGGCGATGGAAGAGAATAAAACTCAGGAGGTAATGGCGTTGTAGCTGAGGGCCCAATCCGACCCGACGTACCAGCACTCTGCACTATCGGCCGCCTGCTTCCAAACGAGACTTTTTATGCCCTCCCATCCGCCCCTTTTGAGGCTCTGATACAAATTTCTGATTTCTTCTTCGCCGGGCGCCAGTGTCAGCCCTTCCGCAAAAACGAACGATACGGGGTAGGAGGATGCCGCCGCATAGCCTTCCTCCAGGCGCGTCGCCATTATTGTGACGCCGTTCAACGATCTGCCGTGCGACCGGGTCGTGCTGGGGACGCCGAGAGGAAAGATGAGGCGTCCGCCGGGCTTCAGATTTTCGATCCAAGGGTCGGCCGGGCGCGGGATCGCAAAATTCACATATACGATGTCGACTTCGTCTTTCGGCCAGTCGCAGCCGTTGCCATGGACGACGTCAA
The DNA here is from genome assembly GCF_902712875.1 of Hyphomicrobium sp. ghe19. NCBI lineage: Bacteria > Pseudomonadati > Pseudomonadota > Alphaproteobacteria > Hyphomicrobiales > Hyphomicrobiaceae > Hyphomicrobium > Hyphomicrobium sp. ghe19. The sequence continues at coordinate 48,597 of NZ_LR743509.1, forward strand.
CGTTACGGCGGCCGGAAAGATTTTCACGAGTTCTCGCGGCGCAATCGGCATCATATTCGACTGCGATGACGTGACCTTCGGGGCCGACAATCTCCGAAATGATGGCGGAGTAATATCCCGTGCCGGCGCCGATGTGAGCGACGCGATCGCCGGGACCCGCTGAAACTTCGTCGAGCCATCGGGCGTGAAGGGAAGGGCTGCCATTGTTGACGCCGCGCTCCTCGTCCAAGGCGATGACGACGTCCTGATAGACGAGAGCGGGATCGCCGTTATTGGCGTAGTTCTGGAGCGACCACGGCGTCAAAATATGCCACCGGCCGCGCCCGAGAAATTTTTCGCGAGGTACGTTGGCGAACGCGTCTTCGAGCCGTTGATTGTTCCATACGTCGGCGAGCGCCAGCATCTGGCGCGCGAAAACACGACGCAACTCGGCGAGTTCCATTGCAAGCTCCTGGCGAGGACCATTGCCAGTTCTCAGCCCACATGGGGCCACACAAAGACGGTGCTCGCCCGATGCCGGGCCTTGCGCGCGTATCCGTCTAAGCTGCCTATCTTAGTCTGATAAAGGCCCGGTCGGTACGGCCATTGGCGTCGATCACCGTGAGCTTGGCGAAGCCGGCGCCCGTGGGCTGCCATGCCGCTTCGCGCGTGTGCGCGTCCGATTGGATCGGCTTGCCGTCGACGAGCCAGGTGAGCGGCAGCGCGCCTCCGTCCGCCTTGAGCACAAGCGGTTCGCCGTCGAGATCGGTTTCGGCGATTTCGGACTGATCCGGCGGGAAAGAGATCAGCACGGGCGGTTGGAGGTATTTGCCGCCGGCCGGGTCGTCGCCCGGGTCGCGCCAGCGTTTGAGGGGCGCGGGCAGATCGGCGTTCGTTCCCCGAATGACATTGGCCGGTGCGCCCTGCAGGGGGACCCGGGAGCCGGGCACCCGCTCGAAGGCGTCGAAGAGGATCGGTGCGGCGGCGCTTCGGCCCATCAAACCCGGAATGCTCGAATTGTCCGGACGGCCGACCCACACGGCGATCACGTAGCGACCATCGTAGCCGATGGCCCAGGCGTCGCGATAGCCGTAGGACGTTCCGGTCTTGTAGGCGAAGCGGCCACCCTTGGCGTTGAGCGGGGGTGGGGCGTCTTTCAGAATGTCCGTCACATACCAGGCGGCCAGCGGCGACATCAAACGGTGGGCGTTGACGAGCGGCTTGACGTGCGTCGCCCCCCAGATCTTGCCGCGCTGATCGTAGCGATGCGTCAGCGTGATGCCATCGCCGCCGCGCGCGAGGCCGGCATAAAGAGCCGTCAATTCTTCAAGCGTCAGGCCTGTGCCGCCGAGGGCCATTGCGAGCGTCGGCTCGGACTTATCGGGAAAGCGTGCCGTCACTCCGGCACGGCGGAAGCGGCCGGCGAGCTTGCCAGGTCCGACGCGAGCAAGCACGCGCACTGCCGGTACGTTCAACGATTGCTCGAGCGCTTCGCGTATCGAGACGGTGCCGTGATAGCCTTCGTCGAAGTTCTTCGGTGAGTAGTTTCCGAAGCGGACGGGGCGATCTTCGATGAGCGTTTGCGGATGCGCGAGGCCCGCTTCGAAGGCGAGGCCGTAAATGAAGGGCTTCAGCGTCGAGCCCGGAGAGCGCACCGCCGTCGCCATATCGACGGCGCCGTGGCGCGTCCTGTCCATGTAATCGGCTGAGCCGACCTCGGCGAGGATTTCGCCCGTCTGGTGATCGGCGACGATGATGGCCGTAGAGACATTATCGCCGATCGTCCGCGCGTGTTCCACCGCGAGGCGTTCGAGGTTGCTCTGAAGATTGCGTTCGAGCGTCAGCTTGATGACGTTCTCAGTGGGATGCGCGGCGACCTCGGTCTCGGAAAGATGCGGCGCGAGCATCGGGAAGGCGAAACGAATGGACGGAATGCGTTCGGCTTTTGCCCTTTCTGCTTCCGCGACCGTGATGACATTCGCCGCGACCGCGCGTGTCAGTACGCGATCGCGGGCGCGGCGTGCGGCTTCCGGATTCCGGTCGAGACGGCGCATTTCCGGGGACTGCGGAAGGGCAACGAGCAGCGCGCACTCTCCGAGTGACAGGCGTCGCGGTTCCTTGCCGAAATAGGCGAGCGATGCGGCTCTGACGCCTTCGAGGTTGCCGCCGAACGGCGCCAGGCGAAGGTAGAGTTTCAAGATCTCGGTTTTCGATAGCGCGCGTTCGAGTTCGATGGCGCGCGCCATCTGGCGGAGCTTGCCGCCTGCGGTGCGCTCGTGCTTGCCGTCGAGGAGGCGTGCGACCTGCATCGTCAGCGTCGAGCCGCCCGAGACGAGACGGCCGTGGCGCATCATCTGGAGGACGGCGCGGGTGACGGCTTTCGGGTCCACGCCGTGGTGGGTGTAGAAGCGCTTGTCCTCAAACGCGAACAGCATCTTCAAGTAATGCTGATCGACATCTTTGGGATCGACCGGCAGCCGCCATTTTCCTTCCGTGGTGGTGAAGGCGCGCAGAAGGCGATCGTCGCGATCGATGACCGTTACGGATACGGCTTTTGCCTGTTCGAGCGGAAGCGGGCCGGCGTCGGCGAAAGCCTTCACGTAAAGGCCGTAGGCGCCCCCGGTGGCGATCATAAGCGTCAACGCGGCCGCAATTGCGAAGCGACGGATCGTGGATCGCTGAGATTCCCCTTCCCCAACGCGGGGAGGGGTTAGGGGTGGGGGGATCGTTCTCGTGTTGCTCCCGACCGTCGACCCCTCCCTGTCAAGGGGAGGGGAGAAGACGCGGAGGCGAAGAAAACCTGAGAGTTGCCGGAGCAGAGCGGATGATGTTGGGGGCACAACCTGCTCATCACCCCCGCTCCGGCCCTCCCCCTTTTGGGGGGAGGATTGGAACAACGTGGACTTGATGCGTTTCGCAAAGAGCCCCAGCCTCACGTCGGATTACTCCTTTGCCGAGACGGTGAGCTGACCCGCGGCCGAGCGCGCGTAACGCTCGGGGCGATACATGTCTTCGACGGTCGCCGCGGGGTGGACGAAGGTCCCGGGGTTCACGGCGCGGACGATGTAGGCGAGCGTTGCCGTCACGGCTTGCGGCTTTTTCTGCGCCGTGCCGTCAGGCAGCACGACCGATCCGTCGTCCCGCGTTTCGACCGAGTTCTGGTCAACGCCCTCGACCGAGCTGCCATTGTCGCCGTTCGAAGTATCGGACGATGTGCGCACGTTGGCAAAGTTGAATGCGGCTACGAAGCGATCGTCGCGGAACTCGGTATGCTCCGGGTCGGCCGTCGATTTCAGCCACGAGAGGCCAGCAATCGCGCCGCTGTCGACGAGATGCGGATTCTCGATCTCGAAACCGGCAGGCAGGCGGTCGACGACCATGACGCGGCCAGCCGGCTCGTCGGACGTGACCTTGACGGTGATGACGAAGCGATCGTTCTGCTTCACCTCGGTCTTGCCGCCGTTGAGGCTTGCGAGATCGACTTTCTTGCCGTCAAGCGCGTAGGCTTGACGTTCGATCTTGAAGCCCTTGGAGGCAGGCGGTTCCGGCGTCAGCGCGGCACCGATGACGGAGATCACGGCATCGACGGCGGTGTCGCCGTTGTTGGTGATCGTCAGAGTGCCGTCTTTCAGCTCGGCCGGTTTCAGGCCTTTCAGCAGCGGGCCGTTGACCGGCTTGCCATCGATCGACAGCGTCGTCGCTTTTACCTCGTCGTTCACGGCCTTCGCTGCGAGAAGCATCCATGCCTGTTCTTGCGTCGAGGTATAGCTGCGGGTCTCGTAGGCCTTGGCGATGACGGTCGCGAGTTTTGGCTGTGCGTCGCGGGCGATGCCGGTTTCGGCGGCGAGCGTCACGAGTGCGGCGCCGTCGCGGAGCGTCGAGCCGTAGTCGCTGCGGTAACCGGAATCCGGCTTATCCGGCATGGCCGCGAGAGCGGCTGCGAACACCCGCTCGGCGCGTTCCTTGTCGCCCATCATCGCCAGCGCGGCACCGACTTGCGCTTTTGCCAGCGGCGTGGAGAAGCGTTCGATGCGTTCGTCGGCGTAGTAGCGGAGGTCGCCGACTGGCGCGCGGCCGTTTCGAGCGAGGACGTAGAGCGCGTAGGCGCGATCTTCGCCGCCCTTCTCGAAGTCGGACGCGTAGGCGATGAAGTTCTGCAGTTTATCGAGGGCGCGATTGAAGCCCTCGCGCGGGACGTCGTATTTGGCTTCCTTAGCGCGCGTCAGGAAGTCCGTCACGTAGGCGGTCAGCCAGAGGTCGGTCGATGACGGACCCCACACGCCGAATGCCCCGGTCGAGTCCTGCATGTCGAAGACGCGGGCGATTGCGCCTTGCACACGTTCCTTTAGGGCTTTGTCCTCGGCAAGGCCGATTTGCGCTGCGAGCGCATTGGCGACGACGAGCGGCATCGCGCGCGACACCGTCTGCTCGGCGCAGCCGTAGGGATAGCGGTCGAGCTGAGCCAGAAGCGTCGGCACGTCGAGACGAGCGGCCGGGCCGACGGAGAGGTTGATGCGGGTCCGCGACGGGATCAGATCCTGCGCAAGGTCGCGCGTGACCTGCAACTTGCCGCCGGGTTTCAGCGATGAGATCGTCGTGCGTTTGATGTCGCGGGCTGGCGGTAGGACCTCGAACGTCATCTCGCGCTTGACGCGAATGTCGTTCGGGCCGGTAACGACAGCCTTGAGTGTCAGCGAACCGATATCGGCGGGTTTGAAGGCAATGCGCTGAAGCGTGCGTTCGCCGCCTTTCAGGTCCGCCGATTTGTCGGCAATCTCGGTGAGCGTTTCGTTGGTGTCGTCGCCATCCTTTTTGAAAAGCGCGAGCTTGTAGGCCGCAGCGGGTCCATCGACGTTGTGGATGCTGAAGCCGAGGTTCATCTCGTCTCCGAGCGTCATGAAGCGCGGCACGGCGACAGTCAGCGCCACCGCGTCCCGCACGATCAGATCGCCGGACCCGTGGCCGACCTTGTCCTTGCTCCAGGCGACGGCCATCACGCGGACGGTGCCGTTGAAGTCGGGAAGCTCGAAGTCGACGCTTGCGGTGCCGTCTTCCTTGACGCGAACGAGGCCGGAGAAGAGCGACACGACCGTTTCGACCGTCGGGTTGCCCTGGAGGGCTGCTCCGCCGTCGCCGCCAGAGCGCAGCTTGCCGCGATCGGCCCGCATGCCGTCGATCAGCTTGCCGTAGAAGTCGCGGATTTCGAACGACAGCTTCTGCTGCTCGGAGAAATATTTCTCCGGCGCCGGCGTTTCGTAACGCGTGAGGTTGAGGATGCCGAGATCGACGGCCGCCACGACGACGCGCGCGTCTTCACCAGGCGACAGACCTTCGACCTTTAGCGGCACCGTGAACGTGCTTCCGGATTTTACTTTTTCGGGAAGCGTCACGGCAACTTTCAGATGCTTGCCGCTCTGGTCGATCGGCAGCCAGCGGACGCCGATGGCGCGGCTCGGCATGCGCTTCTGGCTCTCATCCATCGGGCGATAGAGGATTGCCGTTGCGTAGGCGCCGGGGCCCCACTCGCCGGAGATTGGGATTTCAACCTCACCGCCGCCCTTGGCGATGTCGACTTCCTTCATCAGGTGGAGGCCGGTGCCGAGCACCGAGACCAGCGCCTTGCCACCGAGCTTTGAAGCGATGCGCAGCTTCGCGGTCTCGCCGGATTTGTAGCTGTTCTTATCAAGCGCGACGTCGAGCTGTTCGGGGCTATCGACGTTTTCGCCTGCCGTGTACCAGCCGGCGTTGAAGAGCACACTCGAAGCCGGGCCGTCCGCATCGTTGGAGGCGACGTCGAGGCGATAGCGTCCCCACTGGATGGGTTGCGAAATTTTCGCGGCGCCATCGGCGGTGACGGCGAGAGCGCCGCTGCCGATCTTACGCTTCACGGTGACGGCTTCGTATGTCCACGATCCGTCGCGGCGATACCACTGCCAGTTCGTGTCGAGGCGCGTCAGCGTCCAAGTGAGATTGCTGTTGGCTTCAGGTTTGCCGTCGGCGCCCAGAAGCACGACGTTGAAATCGGCGTTCTGGTCCTCGGCGGCGGTGAAGTTTTCGAACAGCGGCTTAATGCCGATGCGTTCGAGTTTCAGATCGACCGGCAACGTGATGTTGCGCTCGATGGTGCGGCCGCCGTCTTCGCGGAGCTTGACGGTGATCGCGGCTTCAAGCGGCTTCGGCGTCTTCGGCATTTGCGGCAGGACGATCGGGATGGCGGCTTTGCCGTCCTTGTCCATCGCAAGGCTCGCCTCGAGCGGCTGGCGCGCGGGGTTCACGAGTTCATCGGCCTGTCCGAAGACGTAACCGGCGAAGCCAGGCACGTCTTTGTTCGAGGCTTTGACGACGACTTCGCCTTCGATGCCGAGGCCGGCGGCCGGCGGTCCGTAGAGGTAGCGGCCATCGGCATTGATCGTTTGATTTTCGTCGGGCGTCAGAGCCGAAATGTTCGCCGAGAGCGTCATGTCGAGGCGTTCGGGCACGAAGTCTTCGACGAGAAAGCTCTTCTCCGCGATCGCTTCGGCCTTGGGGTCTGTGTAGAGCCGAAGACGCCAGGTTCCGGTCATTGCGGCTTTTGCGAGCGGCACGGCGAGCGCGCGGCCGCCAAGGCCCTGATCATTCATCACGAGACGCGTCTGCTCGACGCCGTCGGGCCGGAAGAGCATCAGCGTCGTCGGCACGGCGGACGATTTGCCGAACTGGTCGCGAACGAGCGCGGTGACGTTGACTTCCTCGCCGCCGCGGTAGACGCCGCGTTCGGTGTAGACGTACGCATCGACGGGGCCAGACGGGTCGCGGCCTTGGACGCCGCGGTCAGACAGATCGAAGGCGTTGAGCGTCAGGTCGAGGAAGGCGTATTCCCCCTCGCCCTTCTGCGCGACGATGATCGCGGGCGCGGTTCCGCCCTCGCCTTTCGTTATCGCCGCGTCGAACTTTGCATAGCCGCGATCATCGGTCGTCGCGGTTGCGAGCACTTCGTTGTTGCGGGCGATGAGCTTGACCGACGTTCCAGCGACCACGGTTGCTTCCGTCAGCGAGCGAACGAGCGCGTGGACGCCGTCATTGCCGGTGAACGCGGTGAGGCCGAGATCAGAGACGATGAACCACTGCGTCGCGCGTTCGTAGCTTTCTTCCTTCTGCTTTTCGGTCGGCTTCGCCACCATGACGTAGACGCCGGGCTCGAGCTTCCCTGTCGCGTCGGTGACGGGGACGGCGGTCGACACCTCCTCGTTGAGCTTCGACGTTATGTCCATCTGGCCCTGGTAGACCTTGATGCCGGACCGATCGCGGATGTTGTCGACGTCGTAGCTCGAAAGCTGACGCTGCATGTCGCCGGATTGAAGCGTCGTCGCCAAGCTGCGGTCGCCGATACGGTAGACTTCGACGTCGATCTTGTTCGTGTTGATCGTGGTGACGGGGATGCCCTGCTGTCCGCGTGACGGCAGCACGTAGGCCTTGCCGCTGAAGCGGACGAACGCGGAGCGATCCGGCACGTAGACTGCAATGTTCGCGGTTTTCAGCAACGTTTCGCCAATGTCGGAGGGGAGGCCCGCGCGGATTTGCACTTCATAGCGCTCTCCGTGCTTCAGACCTTCGAGGCAAAGCTGCTTGCCTTCCTGGACGAGGTTCTGCGGATCCTTGCCGCCGACGGAGATGAATTTGGCAACGTCCGTCTGCGTGCGCGAAAGATCTTCCGAGAACTGGAGGCACAGACGCGGTGGCGTTGCCTCGTTGTCGGTTTTGTAGTCCGTCATGCGGAAACCGTACTCGCCACGGAGGCGGTCATACATTTCGCGCGTCGTCTGATCGTCGGCGAGCGTGAGGCTGAGGCTCAGCGCGTCGATTGCCGGGCGCCAGTATGAGCGGGTTTCAAGCGTTCGGCCGAGTACATAAAGAGCGTGCGCCTTTTGCGCGTCGTCGGTCGCGCGCTGATAGCCGCGGTAGGCGGCGCCCGAAGCGTAGATCGGCAGGTCGTAACGTTCGCCGCCCTTGTCGGGATCGGGCTTGATCGCGAGCAAGGCTTCGGCGAGGCGAGTCCAGGCGGCTGAATCTTTTTCATCGATGGCGACTGCGTTGGCGAGGCTTCTCGACGCCGCCCTCGGGTCGGTTGCGAAAACTTTTTCCGCTTCGGACTTCAGCGCGGCCGGTGATTTACCGTCCGGCTTCCAATTGGCCTTGAGATAGGTTTCGTAGCGTTTCGCATCCGCCGCAATTCCTGCGTGCAGGAAGGGTTTCTCGGTGGCGCTGGCGTTTGAGAGCGTGGCCAGCATGAGAGCGAAAAACACAGCAAGGCGCGCGATGACGTGCATGGGGTGGCATCCTGTTTGAGTGCCTGGCGATCGTAGCTTCGTTCGGCACACGATTGGCGCCCGGAACTTAGCCCGGGCGGAGTATCGCTAATCGGCGAGTGTTTCAAAAGCCCAACAGGGGCCAAGGGCCGAAGCGCGGCGGCAAATTCGGAAATGCCGCCCCTTGCGCGTTCTTGCGGCCTTTTTCTCCGCATGCACGTGCGAAGCCTATCACGGCGCGAAAAGGCGGGGATAAGTTGTTTGGCGGGGAAGTCGAGACCGCCCGGGATGGCGGATGTTGGGACGTGTCACGCAGCAAAAAATGCAATGTCATCCTCGGGCTTGTCCCGAGGATCCATTAAGCAGCAACTTGTGCTGACCGATGGATCCTCGGCCTGAAGCCGATGATGACAAAGCGTGTTCTTGGATTCGGGACGTCTGCGCTAGTGGCGCGGGTTGCGAGTCAGCCCGTTCTGATCAGCAGATTGCCCGGCGATGATCTCCGGCGCGACGCTTGACGCCAGAGGCTTCAACGGGCGGCCGCGCACCCACAATTTTTCGAAGGACGCGCTGGCGAATACGCCGGTGGCGGCATCGTCGGCGTGATAGATTTCGAAGGCATCGCGTTTCGTCGGATCGCGGCGAAGGCAATCGCCGATCCAGACGCGGCTCTCACGAACGACGAGCTGTTCGTGCGCGGGGCCGAAACTGTGGTCGGCGAGAACGCGGAATTCGGCGTGCGGAATATCCAGCACCGATGTCGCCGCCGGTTCTTCGGCGTTCGTATCGCAGATCAGGATCCGGATGCGGGTGTCGTCGATCCGGCCTTCCGACCACGCGGCGCAAAGCGCGCGTGCGACCGGGCTGTCGGGATTGCGAACAAAAACAGTCAAGCACTTATGGTCTGCCGGGCCTTCTTCGCGGGGTGCCAGACCATCCCCAATGAAGTCCTTGAGGCGTGCTTCCTTATCCGTTCGAGCTACCATCATGAGCCCCGAAGGTGAAGCGATGCGCATTTATGATTTCCTATCTTGAGCCGACAAAATTCGGAAGTTCGAACTGCCCCCCGCTGGGCATTCGGCGGCCCCATTAAGCCAAGAAGAATGTTAAACAAGCGTTGCCGGTCGGTTCGATTTAAGGCGAACGGCGTTATCCTTTTTTCTTTCCAAGTGTTTTTCATTCTGCAGCCGGTGGTGCGATTCGGCGGATAAGTGCTCTATCGCCTTCAGAAAGCTGAATTTCTTCGGCAGGGCCGGAGAGTTTTTCCTCATCCAGATGAGCGAGGTAATTGGCCCCGGCCGGATCGATATTTTCGCTGTCGACCTCGATCCAACGGCCGTCAATTCGGCGCATTGCGGCTTCGAGCGACGCCGGCATAACCGCCTCGCTTACCGGCATAGAAAATGTCGCGGTTTCGCGTTGCAACGTCACGTTGGCGCGGGGTTCGGCAGGCGTAAGAGCCTCTGCCGGTTTTTCGCTGTGCGGCTGATGTGGACGGGGGATCGTGACCACGGTCGCGGGGCGAAAATCGGGTAGCGGCGGCGGTGCGATCGGTGCCGTCTGAATGGTGTTGCTGTTGGCGGCTTTGACGGTGACGTCCGCCTCGGGATCGGGCTTCGGCGGCGCACGGCGGACGCGGGGCGCTTGCGGCGCTGACGGCAGGGCCGGCTCGGGCCGATAGGCTTCCGCATAGGGGCCGAAGCGCGCGGCGTGCTCGGGATCAATTGCGAGGTTTGGCGCGAGGTTCGGTCGGGCGGGGCGAATGTGGTGCTCGAAATTCGTCGCGGCAATCGGCTCGTCGCGATCTTCGTCACGCGAAGCGGACGGTGTCGGGCGTGGCGAAGCGGCTGCTCTTTCCGGCGGCGGCGTTTCCGTTATGGATGCCGGTGAAATTGAAGCTGGCTCGGCGGAGCGGCCAATCGTGCCGTCGCTTCTCGCGGCCCGGCGCGCGGCGCCCATGACCGCGCCCAGGATGATGTCGGACCATGCGCCGTTCGTGAACTTGTAGACGCGGAACGATTCCGAGCCTGCGAATTTCGACCCCTGTCGCTTCAGGCGTTTCTGGATGCTGCTCGTTATGGGCAGCATCGTGCGCTTGAAGATTTTTTCTTTTTCGAAGCTCGCGAACAAATTGGCGAGCAGCTGCGCTTCGACGCGCAGGTTTTCGCGTTCGGTCGGATTCATGCGCGGCGGCGCATCGAGGGGAACGGCGACGTAGTAGTCGCCATTCATGTCGAAGACGACATGCCGGAACAGTTCGAAGTTTTCGCGGATCTGCTTGTCGCGATGAATGTCGTTGAAGCGCGAGAGGATCTCGATGACCGGGCCGCGCTCGGCGGCCTGCATTTTCGGAACTAGGCCGTCGAGGCGGCCGCCCGGGCGCTGCCCCATCGAGACGAGGAACAGGCAGATGTCGACGAAGAGGGCGACGGCGAGCGGGACGTAGTCGCGCTTCGAAAGGCCGGCGACCTGATCGTCGACGAGGGATCGCGATGCACGCACACTGGCGTCGCCGGAATTCTCGACCGACTGAACGGCTTTCTTCTGCAATTCGCGTAGTTCGTCGGCGGACGGTGGCATCTTGAACGACAGCAGGCCGTAGAACGTCGTGGTCAGGCGGCGGAAGGCTTCGATCGTCGCCTCCGGGCCTTCGACTGCCGCGATTTCGGGCTTCTGCAACTCGGGCAGCTGATCGATGGCCTTCACGACGCCACGCAAGGCCATCTGCAACTGCGGGTCGGGGCAGGAGACCGCACCGTTCTTGCCTTCGCCAAAGGTCGTGCGTTCGGCGCGGTCGGCCAAGTCGGAACGGATCTGGCGAAGCTGCGGATCGGTCCGGAAGGCGTTGAAGCCCGTCGCGGTCAGGTCGAGCTTGCGGCCGAGCGCGCGCATGAATTCGTTACGCGTGCCTGTCTTCGGATCGAAGGTCGATGCGTCCGCGGTGACGATTTTCGCGAGATCGCCGTTGAGGGCACCCATGTCGGTTTTGACGGCGCCGATGCGCCCTTTGACGAAGTCGGAAGCGAACGAAAAGCGTTGCGCATCGTCTTCGCGCATTTTGCGGCGCGGGCCGTCGCCCGGCTTCGAATTCGGGCACGACGTTCCCTTCGTACGCTCGAGCTCGGCTTTTTCGGTCGAGACCTGGGTCAGTTGCACCAGGGTGGCCTGCAGCTGCTCGAGGCGGGTTTCCGCGCCATGCAGGGAATTCTGAACCTGCGATACGGCGCTTTCGGCCGAGCGGGAGGCTTCGCCGCGGCTTTCGAGAACCTTCCAATAGAAGCCGAACCCGAACCCGATCGATATCAGCGAGAGGAATACGTAGCCCGCTGCATAGAAAGCCCTTGTGGTGAAGGGCAGCGGCCGGAAGAGCTGGTCGAGAAGCCAGATGATCATCGTCATCAACATCGCGACCGAGAAGCCGACGATGACTCGATGGACGAGCGGCAGATCGCCCATGTTGGCTTCGATCAGCTCGAGCATGCCGACGTAGGTTGCGACCCACGACAGCGCGCCGAGGCCGACGATCAGGATCGCGCGTTTCCAATCACGCGGCGGCTTTTCCGGCGTGCCATCGTCGCGCGTATCGGCGTAGAGGCGCATCGAGCCCGTCCCGCGCCCGAATTCAGGACCATCCAGGTTCATCACCGCCAACCCATCCCAAGTGAGAGGCGCAGACTCCACGCGCAGTCAGCGTTTTTAATGTCGCAACTGCGGCTCACCGATGTTCGAGTGCTGGCGGATTTTCAGCGCGAGGATGAACGGGTCGTTCAGCGTTCGTTGGCCGTCAGAGTGCGGAGCTGTTCGTCCGAGGGCGAGCCACCGCGCGCGATCGATCCTTCAGAAGCGACTGTTCGTGGAGCAGTGCGAAGACTTGCAACGGGGGCCGATGCGGGCCGGCGGGGCGGCAGCAAATTCCGGCGCGGGTTGGATTTGGCGTGGTCGGCAAGGTCGCGGAGGAGGACATCGAGAAGGGGTGCTGCAATTTGAGCAGAATGCAGATCACGCGCCCACGGTTTCGAGGCCGTGCCGGTGCCGACGAGAACGACGTAGGAATACGCGGCGCCGTTCGCGAACTGCAATCCACCGGAGGCCCAGGCATCGACGGTGGCATTCGGATCGAGCGAGACGGACGTTCCCGTCTTGGCGAAATGGAGCCGCAGGTCGCCGCGTCGGCGCGCGCACCATTGGCTCAGGCTTTTCAGCGTGCCGTACGATTGGCCGCCGGTCTGATAACAGAGCGGCGCTTCGAGTAGAGACCGGATCAGCCATACTGCGCCCGGCCGGATGAGCGACTTCGGAATGACGGCGGGGCGAGCTTCCGCGGCAATACCGGCGCCACCTTCGCCTTTTTGCGTGTAGTCATATGTTGCAATCAATGTCGGCGGCCGGACCGGCTTCGTGCCGCGTCCGATCAGCGACGCCAAGATCACGCTCGACATGAACTGCACGCGCTGCGGCGCTCCGGCGATTTGTCCGAGAACGACGGCGGTCGAAGGCGGCGTTCCGCCAAGCTCGGCAGTGGGCGGCATCGTGAAGCCGAAGCCGTCGATCAGCCGCTTGATCGGCACTTGTCCGAGTTGCGCGCCGCGTGTGATCAGCGGCGCATTGAGGGAACACGCAAAAGCAACGACGGCTTTGCGGTTGCCGTTGCTTCCGCCCTTCGCGCACGTATCGAGGCCCTGGGCCGGTGCTTGCGGATCGGGGTACAGGCTTTCCGCCGTGTCACGTCCCTGATTGGCGAGCGCCACCGCCAGAAGCATCTTGCCTGTCGATGCCACCTGACGGCTTTCGAGCGTGGAATCGTAAAGGCCGTTGTCAGCGCGGCGCGCGGGCAGCGAGCCGAAGTAGGCGGCCGTCTCTCCGGCTTCGTAGTAGCGCACGATGTTGCCGTCGGCATCGGCCGCGACCACGATGACGTTTGGCAGCGCTTTGTCGGCCGTCACCTTTTTGGGATCGAGCGTATAGGTGGGGTCGATGCGCGACGTCCATTTCGTGTCGAGCGCTGTGAGGGCGCCGTCGATCTTCTCGCGGAAGCTCAAGTTTTCGCCGATGTCGAACGTCGTCGTCACGCCGCGAACGTAATCGCGCCAGCCGAAGCCGTAGCTCTGTTTCATTTCCTCGCGGATGCCAAAGCGGGCAGCGGGAAGAAGCAGATTGGCGCGGATCGTGGGGTTGGCCTCGGCGCGTTTCACTTGATCGGGTGCAAACCGTTCGAGAGCCGCTTCGAGCTTCGGCTTCACCTTTGGATCGGGCGGACCGCCGGCGAGCTCCATCAGCTCGAAGACGACCTTTTTCTGTTCGGCTTCATCGGTGATCAGCTTCTCGGCGCAGGTACGCGCGCGGACTTCCGTAATGTACCGCCAGCGGTCGAGGCGGACGGCATTGAGCCGGTCGTTGCCTTCGAGCAGGATGATCGGCTTGTTGACGGCGGACGCGAGCACGAATTGCTCGGCCGTCGTGAGATCCTTGGCTTCCTTGCCGAAGACGACCTGGCTCGTCACCTCGACGCCGTGGAGCGGTTGGCCGCCGGTGCGCTGCGCAAGCCAGATGTGGTTCGCCGCCCACTGCTTCAGAAGCGTGTCGTCGCCTCCACGGGTCAACTCGCGATAGATGACAGGTGCAAGCCACCATTCGCCGAGCTTGCGCCGGAGTTTCGTGATGCCGCCCTCGCCGGGACTTGGCGGCGTTTTGTAGATTACGCGCGCGAACTGCATCGGCAACGTCGAGCCGCCGACGCCGAGGCTTGGGCGGTGCGCCGCGATCGATCGCGTGATCGTCGTCAACGGGATTTTCAGAACGCCGATGAGATCGATGCCGAACGGATTGAGTGGGCCGCCAAGGTAGCGGTCTTCCTGATAGGAGAGGCAGCGCCAATACTGCTCCGGCACCTCACGCACGGGGATCGATTTGTGGTCGGGGTTCGCCACGTAATCGCCAAGCGCGATGGCGCTGTCGGTGTAGTTCACATCGCGCAGGCTATCGAGGCGTGGATCGAACGTGCCGACGAAGCTGCCCTTGGGATCGTAGATGGCCGTCGCCAGCCATCGCTCGGCGTCGTAGCCAAGCCTGTCGTGCATCGTTAGATCGCCAACGTAGCCGCGGATCGGTGCAGCGACGTAAACGAGGAGGATTGCAAAGAGAACGTAGAGGAATGCTGCCGTGAAAACGTGCCGGAGCGGACCGAGCTTCGGATTGAACGCGACCGTCATCATCAGCCAGCGCAAAATTGCGCGCGGCACCCAGAGACAGAACTCAGCGAAAGCGGTCAGATGCCGCAGTAAACGTAACATCGCTGTCGCAAAGCCGCGCTAATGCCATCGCCAGAGGGCGGCGGCTGAGCATTAGACGCTAGTCGAGCTTTGAGGCATCAAGTCAGCGAAGGCTTGTCGGCTTCCGCTCCGAGTTACGGCAAATATACGGCGCGCGCAGGCGGCGGTGCCGCCAACGCGAAAGCAGCTTGGATCTCTCAGCGAAAAGCAGGAAGTCCGGAAGCCTAGAAATTGTTCATCAGTATAAAAAGGCCTACGCCGACTGCAGGACCAATGAGCGCTGCAACGACCACCATGACGAAAGGTTTCGCCACCATAACACTTTACCCCGCACTGAACTCTTGAGTTCACTCCACTGTTACTCGCGGCCCTAAAAGATGATGTTTCGACCGGTTTGCCCCCTCGGTCTGGACACCTCATTCCGCTAAATGGAGCCGCCCCCAATCAGCGCAGCCGGTCAAAACCCCTCAAGCCCGGCGTGCTTGAAGAATACAGCGTTGCAAAAAAACTTGACAGGGGTTGCAAGGCGTTTGACCGCCCCATCGTAGAAACGGGATCACACAAAAAGCATTGTGGCAACTGCCGAAAGAACGACTTTCGGCCTGGGCTGAAAAATTATAAAAAGCTTATATATTTCATATACTTGGGCGTTCAGAATAATTCATGAGCTGCGTCCGGTGCCGCAACTGCTGGCACCGCATCATCACGGATTATGTCGTGGTTTGAAACGCGAATTGAACATTACCGGAGATCGAAAAGGCGAAGCTGCCTCTCGTCTGTGCCTCTCGTTTCAGCAGCCAATTGCTCGATCCGGTCGAAGGGGACCTGCTCGGCAGCGATCAATGAACGCTGCGCCTTCATCGGCCTTACGAGACCTTCCTGCACGAGATGGAACTCGCCGACCGTTTGGCCCGGAAGCGCGACCGTCGGGTCGAGGCCGGACTCGGACTGGAAAGCGGCTCTGAGCTTTCGCAGTGCCGTATCTTCGCGGACGCGGCCGATGAACCAGCTCGTGATCTGATCGCGGCTCTTGTAATCGAGGTCGCCCGGCGACTGGGTCGCGAGCATCATGCCGAGGCCGGCCGAACGGGCGCGTTTCAGCAAGCTCTGCAGCGGCTCGGCGGTCGCGGGTTTCGAGTTCGCAGGAATATAGAGGTCGGCTTCGTCGAACATGACGACGGCCTGCAGTTCGTCGTTCGGGTTGCGCTGACAGAAGCGGAGCGCCTCCGACAGGAACTGCGAGACCCAGAACAATATGTTCTCGTTGTCGCCGAGGAAGCCCGTGTAAATGACCGACAGGCGCGTGCGGTTCGGCCTTTGATACTTGCCGAGACCGAGCAGGCTGTCCATGCGGAGGCTTTCGCCGCCACCTTCGAAGAGCGCGGCGTTGCGCAGGCGGAGCGAGTCGAGCTGCGCGACAAGATCACGGCGAAGCTTACCTGACGGGTCCATGCGCTGCGTCTGATCGGTAAGCTCGGGGTGCTCGTCCTCGAGAAGATGGATCAGGTCGGCGAGCGTCACTTCGTTCGTCGAGAGCGAGCCCAGGATGCGCAACGCGACGGCGAGAACGCCGGATTGCTTCTGGTGCGTCGCCGAGTTCTTCAGGTGAAGCATATCGCCGAGCGCGGCGGCCGACAGATTGGCGAGCAGCTGCTGCTCGTGGTCGGGCAGTTCGTTGATGCCGTTCGGCAGCAGCGTGATGGAGATCGGACGGCCCGAAGCGCGGCCCGGCGTATAGACGGCGACGTCGATGGCGTCGGCGAGCTTTTCGCGTTCTGAACGGCGATCGGCCGACTCGTTCTCGTCCGAGCGCCAGACGTCGGGGTTCGCATAGCTCGCGAGATCGCCCTTACGGTCGATCAGGACGGCCGGAACACCGCGCAAGAGCAGCTGCTCGATGAGCGACAACGCGAGGGTGGTTTTACCGGAGCCCGAGCCGCCGAGGAACGCCGCGTGGCGCTTCAGCACGCTTTTGTTCAACGTAACGGCGCGGCCGCGGTTGCCCTTTTCGCCGCCCGCCAGAATGCTGGCGCCGTAACTGCCGTCCTCGTCAAGAATGACGGACATCGGCAGGTCGTCGTCATTTGCCGGGATGCCGTTGTCGCCTTCAGCCGTTTCGCCGACAGGTGTCGCGTTGGCGGAGACGGCGTCGAAACCGTCGAGCGTAGACTGCGGATCGTCCATGCTCTTGGCGACGAGGCGCGGAACCGGACGCCCGAGCAGATCGAGGCGCAAGAGGTGAATGACCGAGATGAGGCTCGACAGCGGCTTCGTGCCTTCGAGCCATTGCGTCATGCCCGCGTCGTTGCGGTGATGGGCTGTAAACTCGCGAACGGTCATCATGCGTTCCCACTCGGGGATCGGCACGAGGAGCTGGCGGCCGCCGCCGTCGCGGAACTTGCGGAATGCCTGCGCGGTCTGGTTCTTCTTGTTCGGCGGGAAGTCGCTGGCGCGGAGCATGAAGCAGGGCTTGCCCTGCATCGCGGTCAACACCTTGTCGAGCTGGCGTTTCAGTCCGCCGCCCTGAGTCGGGCGATTGCAGAGGAACACGCGAACGTCGTTGGCGAAGCCGGTGCGATGGCGAACAGTCAGATCGAACGCCGGGAGGTCGTCGCCGAGTTCGAGCCGCTTTACGGTCACTTCGATTGAACGGCCCCATTCGTCCCGCGCGAGCAGAAGCGCGGCAGACAGGACGTCGACCAGTTCCTGATCGTCGGCCGGCATTTCGGCTTCGCTTTCGTTGGCGAAGCGTTCCCACATCTCGCGGAACTGCACGGCTGAAAGCGAAGACGGCGCGTCGTCGTCGGGATTGCCGAAGCCGACCGCCTGGCCAAGCGCCTGAGCGAGCGTCGAGATGAATGATGGTCTCTCGGGCTCAGGATCGCGCTCATCGCCTTCGGTCGACGTCGCCTCGCGAAGGCGCGACTGAGCATGCTCCAAGAGGCGGCGCGTTGAGAGGCCGCCGAATTCTTCGAAGAACTGGGGTCCGAAAAATTGCGAGGCGTCAGGGAAGCTCAGGCCGCCGCCGTTGATTTCCGAATGATGGGCTAACCGCTTCGAGATGATGAGGCGCGCTTCTTCCGGCGTGCGGCTTTCGCGCAAGAGAACGGGGCCCGATTTCTCGATGCGGTCGATATAGGACTGAGCGACGAGGCTGCGCACCTGACCATAGAAGTCTTCGAGGCACGAGATGATGATGATCGCGTTAGTCAGCCGGTTGGCGATCTGAATGAGATCGCGGACGGCGCGCTGGAAGCGGTCCTCGGCATTGTCGAAGAAGCGCAGGTCTTCGACCTGATCGATGCAGAAGACCAGCGCGGCGCGATCGACGGTCCAGATGAGCGCGCCGAGTGCGGCGATGATTTCGAAAGCGCGATCTTCACCGTCGTTTGGATCGAGCGCACTGACAGCCTCGTGCGCGATCGCCGTCAGCTGGCGGCCGTTGAGATACTGCCTGACACGCTGATCGATGCGCGGATCGCGGCGCTGCAGGTAAAGGAGCGCGCGCACGATGTTGATGTCGAGCTCGCGCGTCTGGAACTTGTCGCAGGCGACGATCTGATCGGCGAGCCGGAGAATGAAATGTGCGAGCTGCTTGTCGTCGAGCGTCGCGTCGCGAAGCATCTCGAGATCTTGCGATGAGATGACCTCGGAATCGAGGACCATGCGGTTCGTCAGACGCGACAGCGCGGATTCGCCGAAACGATCCGGGTCGTATGGCTTTTCCAGCGAGTGCACGAGACGGCGCAGATAGAAGTCGGCATAGTTCTGCACGTCCGGCGTCATCTGCGCGTAGCCGAAATAGCTCTGGCCACTGCGATGGCTATCGGTGCGCAAAGCCCGCAGAAGATGGGTTTTTCCGGCGCCCGACTGACCGTGGAACAGAAGGATGCGATCCTGCACGTGATAGCCGCGTCCGGATGTGACGGTCGTGAGGAGATCGTTGAACTTCCGGCGTGCCTTGGCGTGGATTTCCGGCACGTCGACGGGGTCGGCGCGCCAGAGATCATCTTCCCAGGTAATGGAATGCTCGAACGCTTCGCTCAGCCGGTCAGGCGCGAGCGAAGGAGCAAACGTCGGCTTGAGGGAAGCGCCTTCAACACCCATTGCGTACCGGAATGCCTTCAATCTTGAACGCGCACAAAGTGCCAGACAGTGTTCTTATAGAGGATCTTCGAGTCCTCGAGCGATTTGAGGTCGCGGCCGTCTTTGAGATCAGCGGTCGCGAGTTCGATCTGGCCTGAACGATGGGCTTCCGCGAGCATTCCCTTGAATGCAATCTCGGATAGGCCCCAGTCCGGACGGGTGTTGCGAATCGCCTTCCATACCAAAGAGATAAACGCCTTCCGGTTGCCTGGCCAGCCCTCGGCCACCGGTCGTGCCGCATCGACAACAGCGCGACAGAATTCGGGCATGTCGGGAGGAGACGCAACTCGATAAGGCGCTGGCTGGGTCTCTGCAAGGGGTGTGCGATCGTTTGCAGGCTTCGGGGTGGGCGCACGCGTCGCACGCCGCGGCGGCTCGGCGCGCGGATGGCTCTCGTTTCGGGCCGCCTCGTCCTTGGGCACCATGAGCGCCCGCAGCAGTGCAAGTTCGAGCGCGGCCAGGGACGGCTCGCGGCAACCGGCGATTTCGCATGCAAGCTGGATGATCAGCTTGCCGTCGCTCGCGATTTCGCGCGGCTGCTTGAATAGCTGACCGGCGAGGAGCCTGCCCGGTTTGGCCGGCAGGCCCGCTCCCTTGCCGAGGCCGGTCTTTATTTTATTGCCGAAGGCGCGCTCGAGGGCGACGATTGCGAGTTCGGCCCTCAGATCGGCGGGCGAGTGGACGCGCGCTGTCGACTTTCCGAAGTGATGCTGCAACGCGAGCGCGGCGAGGCCTTCGGCCCGCTGGATCGCTTTTCTGACGGACGGTGTGTCACTCGCTCCGAGTGCGGCGAGAACGAGGGCGGTTTTGACGTCGGCCCAGGTTTCAGGAAAGGCGCGCGCTGGGGACAGTATGACCTCGGCGGCCTTCAGGCCCTTGGCGCTTGCCGTCAGGCGCCCTTTCGCTTCCGTGGTCAGCTGTGACCCGGCGAGCGTGCTCAGCGCCAGCTCGGCGGCCTGGCGAAACTCCGTGCCGGAGATCCGCGGGGCCAGCAACGGCGCGACGTCGCGTTGAAGATCGGCGCGCGTCGCTCCGCCCACGGCGATGCGAAGCAGCAGTAGATCACGGACACCGAGACGGCTCGAAGATCCGGCCGCGGGTGTCCGCTCGGATTTTTCCATGGCTGATTGTTCGATGGCTGCACTCATCGAAAAGTCCCCCCGCGCGAATCAGATGCGCTGTCGCGACAACTTCGATGATTGATCCTTGACTTCCAAGGGCCGCCCGCATTTGACCCACAACGGTTCTATGTCTGCGAAATGCTCGCCGACAGCTGTCGCGTCAGGCTTTCGCCGTGCCTCGGTCAAAATCGCGACACCTTATTGAGGCGATTATCGGTCCGGGGCAGGGATTCGAGTTCGCGAGGGGTCAAGCGTATGTGTGGCTCTGAAAGTTCGCAGTGGCGCGAGGTCACGCGCGATTCGCAACTCGTTAGCGTTAACGGGCAGTTAACGGATTTCCGGCAATGCTGACCACAGCCGCACGTTTCGTGCCGGGAGTAGCCAAAATGTATCGCGTTGCGCTCACCGCCGGGCTCGCCACCGCATTAGCGGGTTGCAGCCTCGGCTCCACATCCCTCTCTTCGGGCTTTACCGATCCCGACACCACCGCGTCGATCGCGTCGTCGCCGTCGCAGTCCGCGTCGTTCGCTCCGACGGTCAAAAGTGTCGGTCTTGGCGGCGAACCTTCGGCACCGCGTGAGGTGAAGGTCGCCTCACTCGACAAGGCGCCCAACGGCACCTTCGAGAAAGCGGCTCCGGGCGTGCTTTCCGATCGCGACTATTCCCGTACCGCTCTCAACGCAGAGATGGCGCGCGATCTCATCAATGCCTATCGCAAGAAGAATGGCCTGAAGCCGTTGAAGCTCAATCCGGAGCTGACGGAAGCCGCCAAGTCTCATTCCCGCGATCTCGCGAAGTGGGACCGCATTTCCCATTACGGTTCGGATGGCTCAAATCCGTGGGACCGCGTGAAGCGCGCCGGCTATCATGCACGCCTCACGGCCGAGAACGTCGGCACGGGCCAAATCAATTTCAACGAAGTGTTGAAGGGTTGGGAAGAGAGCCCCGGCCACAACAAGAACCTTTTGACGCCCGATGCGCAGCACATGGGTATCGCGCTCGTTCAAGATCCTAAGACCGAATTCAAATCCTTCTGGACGTTGGTCATCGGCTCGCCGATGTAAGGGAATTGCGCAGTTCGCCAAGGATGATAGTTGCGAATGGCTCCGACCAAACGGAGCCATTTTTGTTTTCACCTCACTCCACCCCCACCCCTAACCCCTCCACGTCTAAGGGGAGGGGAATCCGCGTGAGACGAGACCCCTCGAAGTCAAAGGGAGAGGAATCCGGAGGGATCAGAACTTCGGCAGGTTGTTCCAGATCGGCATTTTGATACCGAGGCGCCGCCATACGACGAGCGCGTTCAGCGATGCCGCCGTCATCAACGAAAGTGCCGTTGCGGCCGCTGCGCCAATCATGCCGTAAGCCGGAACAAACGCGATGTTGAGTGCGATGTTGAGCAGCGCCGCCGAGAAGAGCACGGTCGCGCAGAGCTTCTGCTCACCCAGCATGTTCAAAAGAAATTCTGCCGGACCCATCGCCGATCGGAACAGGAAGCCGACGACGAGAACGAACATCACCGGGTAACCGGCGCCGAAGTTCGGACCGAAGAGCGAAAGAAGCGGCATTCCCAATGCGAGGATGATCACCGCACCGGCGAGTGACGGCCAGAACGTCCAATTGACCGAATCTCGGACGAACGTTCGCAGGCCGTCCTGGTCTCCACGTGCGTGGAATGCCGCGAACTTGTGAGCGACCGCGCTTCCGACCGCATAGTGGACGAACATGATGAGGGCCATCGTCTTGCCGGCCGCAAAATAGATGCCGACGTCGGCCGGCGCCATGAAGCGTGAGACGACGAGGATGTCGGTATTCTGGAGAAGCAGCTCGGCCGTCAGAATGACCAGGAGCGGCGCGGAGATCGTCAGCCACGACCGAAAATCCGTCTCGCTCTTCGCAGCCGGGATTGTCGCGCGCACGCGCTTGTTTATCGAAAGTGCCTGAAGCAATCCTGCGAGCCACGTCGCGACGATTGCGCCGCCAGCCGCGGTTGCAGCATTCATCGGCAGTCCGGCGCAATTGGCGACGAACATGCTCGCGAGCAGAAGCAGCGGCCTCAGCACGTATGGCGGTACGAGCGCCGTGCTCATCCAGCCGTTGCCGCGTCCGATGCCGTCCTGCACGTCCGTCAAAGCGTAAAGCGGGATGCAGACGAGTGCGAGATAGACGGGGAGAACGAAGTTCGGTTCGATGCGATCGCTAAAGAGCCAGACTCCAAGAACTCCGAGCAGCATGACGATGGTGCCGCCACCGAGCGCCAGCATGCGCACGCCCCAGATCAGGCCGCGGAGATGCGCAAAGTCGCCGGTTTCGCGGTACGAGGGCGCAAGGCGGATCGATGCGTAATTCAATCCCAGGTGGGACATCGCCCCGAGTATCAAGACCCAGGTCCAGACCGCGACGTAAATTCCGTATTGCGCGCCGCCCATCCAGCGGGCGAGCACGATTTGCGTGAGGTAGAGTAGTCCGGCGCTCAGAACGCGGACGGCAAAGGCAAGGATCGCGTCGCGCTGGGTCCGCTCGCGCTCGTCCTTAGAAGCGATGAGGTTGACAGTCTGTTTCGGGAGGCCGGCGATGATGGCTCGCGCGATTGCGAAAGGCGTGCGGGGTTGCTCGACGCACGTTGGCGCGGCTTCCTGATGCGCGACGC
This sequence comes from Hyphomicrobium sp. ghe19, assembly GCF_902712875.1. NCBI lineage: Bacteria > Pseudomonadati > Pseudomonadota > Alphaproteobacteria > Hyphomicrobiales > Hyphomicrobiaceae > Hyphomicrobium > Hyphomicrobium sp. ghe19. The sequence goes on from NZ_LR743509.1 coordinate 71,047, forward strand.
CCCCGGCCGGGCAGAGCTTCTCGGCTGTCGCGCTCTTCACGTGCAGTGAATTCCCGTCGTTCAGATGCCTTCGAGGCGATCCCGTTCGCGGCTACGAACGAGTTCAGCGATCCCCGTCCATGCCCAAGCCCGTCCCGCGTCCCCTCGCTGGCCATGATAGAGGGCGAAGAAGTCGGCGATGCCCGCAGCGAATGATCCGTGTTTGCCTTCGAGGACTTCGGCCATGGCGCCGAGATCTTGTGGCGGTGGCGTAAAGTCCAGGTCGGTGTTCTGCGTCGCGCGCAACGGCAAGGCCATCGTAAGGTCCTACTCAAGGCTTAAATCCAGGTTGACGGATTTCGGAAAAGCAAGTTTGACGCCATATTGTGCTCAGTCGCAGGACGCGTCTTCCGACGTGTGGTTAATCAGAGGTAATGTAGCGCCGCGAGGCGCCTCACCTCTCCGCTGCGAACAGCCAGGACGATTGTGAAATGACTTGGATTTTGAGGGCTTCGGCGTTCTTCGCGACGGTCTACCTTCCGGTCGTCGCGGCCGGACACGCAGCCGATCGTGCAGCCAACTATGACGCATTCCGGATCCTGTGTTGTGCCGGAATGGAACTTGCCCAGAACGGGGAGCCGAAAGAGGACACGCCTGACGCAAATCCCGGTACACCGTCCGACGGCGGATCTCACGGGGTGAAGCCACCGGCGCCCGGCGACAACGATAATGGCGAGGATGGGGCTGATTCCGATCAGGGGGAACCGCCCGACACGGCTCAACCGCCAGGCTGCATCTTTCAAAAAGGGCCGCTGGACCTGATCGTCTAGCAGCTGGCGTTAGGTGGCAGGCTTATTCAGGAGAAGCTTGGGCGGCTTGCGGCTGGGCTGCGCCGGCCGATGAATTTGAAGACGCTCCCTCAGTGTCGGGCCCCTTCAATGCCGAGCGCGCGTCGCCAGCGGCTTCGCCGCTCTTTTTCGCGCTTTTGTCTTTTGAAGTTGCGACTTTGCTTTTCGACTTGTGTTTACCGCTCGCCGTGTGTCGCTTGTGGCCGCCGCAGCCCCATGCCGCCACCGTATCCCGCACCGTGGTGATGCCTTTGGCGCTCGGGTCCATCGGCAGCGTATCGATGGTGGTCGTGTTGAACAGCTGCTTCCAGTCGTAATTCTGGAAGCCGTACTCCAACAGGCTCGCGGCGCGGATCGCCCGTTCATTGCCGGACGATTCACCGAGAACGACTGCCATCAAGCGCCGGCCGTCGCGGGTGGCGCTCGCAACGACGTTGTATCCGGAATCGCATGTGAAGCCGGTCTTCAAGCCGTCGGCCCCGGCGAACGTTCTGAGGAGGGCGTTGTGGCTCCCGAGGCGCCGCTTGCCGATGCGCATGTCGGGCATAGCCCAGTAACTTGCATATTGCGGGTATTCGGTGACCACGGCACGGGCGATTTTTGCGACGTCGCGTGCGCTTGTGAGCTGGCCCGGGTCCGGCAGGCCGTTCGTATTGACAAAATTCGTATGCGTCATGCCAAGGCGTCGCGCCGTTGCGTTCATTCGGTCAATGAAGGCGCTTTCGCTTCCGGAAACCGCCTCGGCGAGCATGACCGTAACGTCATTGGCGGATTTGATGATCACCGCTTGCAGGGCTTGCTCGACCGACAGCGTGGCGCCGACATTCAATCCGACCTTGCTGGGTGGCTGCAGCGTCGCGACCAGCGAGCAGGAGATCCTATCGTCGAGATGGATTTTGCCCTCTTTGATCGCTTCGAAGGCGACGTAGGCCGTCATCAGCTTCGTCAGCGAGGCCGGATGCCAGATGTCGTCGACATCCTCGGCATAGAGGATCTTGCCGGTTGCGGGTTCAAACAGCAGCGTCGGGTTTGCCGAAGCCGGCGTGCCTGCCGTCAGCCAAATCAACAATGTTGCAACGATGCAGGCTGCGCGTGACCGCATGTACGTCCTCAGTATTCGCCAAAGCTCGGCTAGCATATTCGTGAAGATGGGCCAACCGAACCCGATTTCGCGCCGACCTTATGATGGGTTGTGTTGCTCCGGCGGCGCTACCTGCGGATAAGCGCCCGATGAGCAGGGTTCAGAAATTTGCGATTTCCCAACCCCAAGTCCCGGTCACCAAGAGAGAATACCGCATTGCTCTCATTGGGTTCCACCGATTGGTGCCCTGCCGAGCAATAGCGACATCGTCCCGCCGGATGCCTGTTGACATGTCCGGTTTAAATCGTGCCCTGTCCAAAATACATACGCCACATAATCACGGGTTCGGCGTTTCCGCATCATGCAGCACACCCGTTCCGAAGCCCTGTCTCTGCCTGAAACCAGCACGCGCGACCGGATGGCGATTTTTTTCGCGCTCTCGCTCGTGCTGCTGCTCGCCTCGCTCGACCAGACGATCGTCGCGACGGCGCTTCCGACCATCGTACGCGAGATCGGCGGCCTTTCCCATCTCACCTGGATCGTGACGGCCTATCTGCTGGCCACGACCGTTGTCGTTCCTGTTTACGGGACGGCGGCGGCTTGATCGTCACTTCGGTTGCGGTGGTCGGCGACATCGTGCCGCCGCGCGAGAGGGGAAAATACCAGGGGTTCGTCGGCGGGATATTCGGATTGTCCACCGTGCTCGGACCGCTGATCGGCGGTTACATCGTCGAAAACTTTTCGTGGCGCTGGATCTTTCTGATCAACTTGCCGTTCGGCATCCTTGCTCTCTTCGTCATCAATAGGACGTTCCGCCCGCACCTCCAGAAGTCCGACATCTATATCGACTATGCGGGCGCCGTCCTGCTTGGGACGGCGTTGTCGATGCTCGTGCTCGTCACGAGCTTCGGGGCGGTTCTCGTCAAGGAAGCGCCCGTCAGCCTGTTTGCGTTCTCGCTGCTTGGCGTCGTGTCGCTTGCCTCGTTCATTTATGTCGAGACGAAAGCCATTGATCCTTTGCTGCCGTTATCGCTTTTCAAAAATCGAACATTCATAATTGCGGCCTCCATCGGTCTCATCGTCGGGCTCGCGCTGTTCGGATCGATCACGCTCTTGCCGCTTTATTTCCAGATCGTCAAAGGCCTCGATCCGACGAGTGCGGGCTGGCATCTCACGCCCATGATGCTCGGCGTTTTTACCAGCTCTATCGTGAGCGGCCAGATCATCGCGCGGATCGGGCGCTACAAGATATTTCCGATCGTGGGCACCGGCATCATGACGATTGCGCTCATGCTTTTGTCGCGAATCACGATCGAAACCACGCCGTTCACAGCGTCCGTCTACATGCTCGTTCTCGGGCTCGGTCTCGGCATGGTCATGCAGATCCTGGTCATGGCTGTGCAGAATGCCGTGGATTTCGAACAGCTCGGTGTCGCGACTTCCGGGGTCACGCTCTTCCGGTCGATCGGCGGCTGCGTCGGCGTTGCGATGTTCGGGGCGATCTTTGCCTTCGTGCTGCAGCGGGAAATCATGGCATCAGCGCCGGAGCTCTCGGCGGCGTTGACCAACCCCGATGCCGTTGCTGCGCTTTCGGGAGAGATGAAGTCCGCCTACGACTATTTCTTCATCGCGGCGTTGCATCCCGTGTTCCACACCGCGACGCTGTTGGCGCTCGCCGCGTTTCTGCTGTCCTTTGCTATCGAGGAAGTGCCGCTCCGAAGCAGCATCACGAGGGAGCCCTCGTCCGATCCGCTGCTCATGCCGCGCGACGCGACCTCGTTTGATGAACTCGAGCGGATCGTCGAGCGAATTACGGCGCGGGAAAATCGCTGGCGCGTCTATCAGACGGCGGCCTCGCGTCTCGGTGTCGAACTCGAACCAGATGAGTTGTGGCTTCTGGCGCGCCTGGGCGAACGTGGCGGCCAAGCGGAGAAGGACGACCTTCGCAAGATGCTCGGTCCCAAGGAAGTGCGGCCACCGCGTCCGTTCGGCCGGCTCGAGGCCGCCGGTATGGCCCGCGAGGCGGGAAGCGTTATCGAACTCACAGACAAAGGCCAGTCGGTCTACGAGCATCTTATTCGTCAACGCGAAGCCGACCTCGCGCACATGCTGCAGGATTGGGACCGCAACGAGCATCCGGAAGTCGTCGCGATGATGAAAAAGATGGCGAACTCTTTTGCGAGCTCGCCACCGGTGCCGCCAGCGTTTGCTATTTCTTCTTCGACAGTTCACTGAGCTCAGCGAATTCGGCGTCGCTCAGCTTGATGTTCGATCCGGCGACGTTCTCTTCGAGATGTTTGACCTTCGACGTTCCGGGGATGGGTAGCATAACCGGGCTGCGCTTCAGCAGCCATGCGAGCGCGATTTGGCTCGGAACGGCGTTGTGCTTCTTCGCGATTGCTTCGAGACGCGAGCCGGGCTTTGCAAGGTCGCCGGATGCAAGCGGGAACCATGGAATGAAGCCCATGTTGTGCTTCTCGCAAAAGTCCAACACGTCCTCGCTGCTGCGATCTGAGAGATTGTAAAGGTTCTGGACGCTCGCGACCTTGAAGAACTTCTGCGCCGCTTCGATTTCCTTGACGCTGACCTGACTTAGTCCAACGTGACGGATGAGACCTTCCGCCTGCATCGACTTGATTGCGTCGAACTGCTCGTTCTGCGGAACTTTCGGATCGATGCGATGCAATTGCCAGAGGTCGAGGCGCTCAACCCCCAGTCTGCGAATGCTCATCTTCACTTCTTGACGAAGGTATTCGGGGCGGCCTAGCGGAATCCATACATCGGGGCCGGTTCTTGCGAGACCCGCCTTCGTCGCAATGATCAGACCTTTGTAGGGATGGAGCGCTTCGCGGATCAGCAGCTCGCTGACTTCGGGTCCGTAACTATCGGCCGTGTCGATGAAATTGATGTCGAGTTCGGGGAGCCTGCGAAGCGTGCGGAGTGATTCTTGCTTGTCGTCCGGTTCGCCCCAAATTCCTTTGCCTGTGATGCGCATTGCACCGAAGCCGAGACGGTTGACCGTCATGTCGCCGCCGATGGCGAACGTGCCGGAATGATTTTTTATTGCGGTAGTTGTGGACATGGCTGTCTACCTTTCTGGGGGGCTAGCGAGTTTGATCGAAAGGGAAGCGCCGCGAAAATCGCGGCGCCGTCACAATCAAACTAACGAGTATCGCGGGCACCCGGCAGAACTTCCTCGCACGCTGTCTGCACGCGAATGTCGTTGCCGATGAACCTGCAGATTTCTGCTTTACGGGAAGGGTTGTTGCGGATGGTGCTGTCGGAGACCTTATACCCGTACTTCCGTGCCACGGCGGCGAGGTTGTTATCGCGGCAGTAGGGCGTCGATATCGGGTGGCCCGCAACAATCTGAAAGTCTTCGTTGCATTCTATGGCGCTTGCGGATGTGGCTGCGACCGCAGCGAATGCAATCGTTAAAAGGGAAATCCGTGCGGAATTGGACTTCGTCATACGAGATCTCCAATTTGCGCAAGGTGCATGCGGGCACGAAGCGTATCCGGGTTTTCAGGCCGGGTTTCATCGCTGAACGCTAAATGCTGGGGTGCGTTCCAGTGGACATATGGGCCAGGAGTCGCTGGTGCTCAATATGGCCCGCGCGACGCGATGCCTGCCATGACATTTTCGAGTTCCTTGATGCGCCGAGCGTAACTTTCCTGCAGACAGCCGAGATTTTTGCCGCAAGCGTCGCGGGACAGCAGCCATTTGCGCTGGTCGTCCTGGATGTCGCCGCGCTGTCCCATGGCGACGAGCGATGTCGTGATAGTAAACAACGTTGCCATCCGAGCTTCGCTTTGACCGAGGTCGTAATCCCCGCAGATCGTTCGTTCGGCTGGCGATTTCGCCTTGTCACAGTCGAGCGGTGCATAGTCGGCGGCATCGGCTGGCGCCGATAACGATGCGACGGCAATGGCCATCATTGCGAGGGCGATCCAGCGCATATGATTTCTCCCGCAACTTGGCTTTTAGAACATCGATGAGAGAGACCGCTGCAGCGTATCGAAGCCTTTGCTGATCGACTTTTGCATGTCGTCATATTCGCTGGGCTTGCGTTTCGCGGTCTTTGCTTTCTTCGGCTTTGGCGGTTGGGCGACGGGGGCTTCGGCATCGGGCGCCAATGCGGCCGATGACGGGTCGTTCGCCTGCGGAGGTGGCAGGACTTCATTGTCCCGGAAATGAATTGTGGAAGGTGCCGGTGCTGCAGCGTCATTGGCCGAGGCGGCGTGAACGGCCGTTACTGCAACAGCCGGAACGCGTGGTTCTTCCTGTGCGGGAATGGCCGCTACGATTTCCTTAGGAGGCGTGAGCATTTCGGGCGGCGCCCAAGGATGATCGAGCATCGTTCGCTCGTCCGCCGATGATCGCTGTGCGACTGCTGGAGGCCGCGGGGCCGCTGGGGGCGACGTTTCTTCATGCGCTTGCTGGAGCGATGTTGAGGGAAGCTCAGTCGTCAGCGTACCCGTCGATATCGCGCGGCCGCGAGCGCATACAGCAGTATCATTGGATTCGACCAAGGCGACGAGCGTATCGTCCGGACTATCGACCGGGAGCAGCGCGTTGACCGTTTCAGCGAAACCACGCATCGCGTCCTTGGATGCGTCGCTCCAGATGCCGCTGATCGGACCGTTGTAGCATTGAGCCCGTGCCAGAGCCTTCTGCAACTGGCGCACGCGCGCACCGCGATCGGATGGAAGAACGGGTGCTGCGACGGGTTTGGTCAAGGCCGTCGATGCGATCTTGACGACATTAGCGGAAGGAGACGGCGAGGAGACAGGAACGGCTCTTACGAGCGGAGGCACTGCGATAGCGTCGATATGGGCGGGTGCCGAGACGCTGTCGGGTGTGGTGACAACGTAGAGTACGAGGCCCAGTGCCACTGTCACCGACAGGAGGAAGAACCCTCCGGCCGTGCTGGAGAAACTCGCGGCTATTTTTCGAACGACGCTCACAGGCGATACTCTTCACAAGACAAACGCTACAAACGCAAACCGACCGGCGACTTCAATCCCGAAATACGGCCCGAAACGCTTTTGCCTTTCTGGCATGGGCTGGCATAAGCCGCAATCGAGCAAAACTCCGTGTGGAGACGGCGCGTGGAACTTTTTAAGCCCCGCCAGTGAGGCCGCCTAGTGCGCCCGCGCCAGCTTCAACCGAAATCGGTCGGCAGAATCGGTTCGTCGCGAGCTCCTGGTGGCGAGCGGAGCACAGCAAGATTGTGAATACAATATGGGCGGGAAGAATTCCGAAAGCCGCCTCAACGGCTTCCAATTTCTGTGAAATTCACCTCAGACGGCGCCACTTGCCGGTGCAGGTTGTGATTTTAGATTACGTGTATAATTTATAAGGCTCAATTCGATGGCCCTGCGTTCTTCTGCGTCGTGCGGAGCCGTCGTGATCAACATCTGAAAGGGAGCCACTGTGGCAGATCGTAAAGCAGGTTCACGGATCGTGGTGACCGGCATGGGGCTCGTGTCGCCGCTTGGTGCGAACGTGGACGCGGCATGGAAACGTCTCATCGCCGGTCAATCGGGAATACGGCGCCTCGATGAAGCGATCGTGCCGGATGTCGATTGCAAGGTCGGCGGTGTCGTTCCCGATATTGCTGACGATCCGGAAGGCTTCGATCTCGCGGCTGCGGTTCCCGCCAAAGACCGCAAGAAGATGGATCGCTTCATCCATTTTGCGATCGACGCGTCGCGGCAGGCCTTGGCTCAAGCGGGTTGGGCTCCGCAAGACGAGCGGTCACGCGAACGGACGGGAACGGTGATTGCTTCGGGCATCGGCGGATTTCTCACGATTACGGACGCGGTGCGGACGGTCGACAATCGTGGCGCCAAGAAACTTTCGCCGTTCACGGTTCCGTCGTTTCTCGTCAACCTTGCCGCCGGGAATGTCTCGATCCTGTTTGGTCTCAAGGGGCCGATCGGCGCGCCGGTAACGGCGTGCGCGGCAAGCGTGCAAGCCATCGGCGACGGCATGCGATTGATCCGCAGCGGAGAAGCCGATGTCGTGGTCTGCGGTGGCGCAGAGGCGTGCATCAACAGAGTGGCGCTTGGGGCATTTGCAGCCGCGCGTGCGCTTTCGACAGGCTTTAACGACGCGCCGGAAAAAGCGTCGCGCCCGTTCGATAAGGCGCGTGACGGCTTCGTGATGGGCGAGGGTGCGGGCATGCTCGTGATCGAAAGCGAGGAGCATGCCTTGGGTCGCGGTGCTGTTCCGCTCGCGGAAGTCGTTGGATACGGCACGAGCGCGGATGCTTTTCACCTCACATCAGGCCCACCCGATGGGAACGGTGCGTTGAGGGCCATGCGTGATGCACTCGCGATGGCGGGGCTCACGCCTGACGCCATCGGTTATCTCAACGCGCACGCGACCTCGACGCCGGTCGGCGATGGGGGTGAGCTTGCCGCGATGCGCACCATGTTCGGACATGGGCGCGGGCCCGCGATTTCATCGACCAAGTCGGCCACGGGGCATTTGCTCGGCGCTGCCGGTGGGCTCGCAGCGGTATTTTCCATTCTCGCTTTGCGAAACGGCGTGCTGCCGCCGACGCTCAATCTCACTGACCCGGATCCGGAAGCCGAAGGCCTGGATCTCATCGGTCCGGAGGCGCGGAAAAGCGACGTCGAATATGTCCTTTCGAACGGGTTCGGCTTTGGCGGGGTCAACGCGTCGGTGATTTTCCGGCGCTGGTCCTGACCGTCTCGATCGGCGCGGCAAGCGCTAGCGGCCGCCGAGCTCATCAGCCATTTTCGCAATCGTCCGGTCGTAAACGTCGGCCTTGTTCCATTGGGCGATGACGCCGTAGTTGTGCGAGCCAGGCTCCCAACTGCCGCCGCGCTCCCAACCGTGGCCCGCGAGGAAGCTTGCTGTCGATGCGAGGATGTCCGGCACGCTGTGGATCAAATCCTTCTTGCCGTCGCCGTCGAAGTCGACGGCAAAGCGGATATACGGGGTCGGCAAAAACTGAGTCTGGCCAATTTCGCCCGCCCAGCCGCCGCGCAATTGCGCAGGCGTCAGGTCGCCTTCATCGACGATCCGCAATGCGTCGAGCAATTGGCCGGTGAAGAATTCGCTTCGCCGGCAATCGTAGGCCAAGGTCGCGAGCGAACGGATGATCGAATAGCGGGCGGTAGCGTCGGCGCCATAATGCGTTTCGAGACCCCAGATCGCGATGATGACCTCGCCCGGTACGCCGAAGCGCTTTTCGATGCGGTCGAGCAGCGCGCGGTGACGCTGCATCAGTACCCGGCCCTTGTTGATCAGCGCCTTGTCGACGCGACGCGCATAGAATTGCTGAAAGCTGAGTTTGAACGAGTGTTGCGAGCGGTCGAGGCGAACGACTGCCGGGTCGTAGGTCACGTCGGAAAGAGTCGATAGGATGGTTCCGGATCCGATGCCCTGTGCAGATGCCTGCAGCCGGAACCTCTGTAGCCAGTTTGCAAATCCTGCCGGGCCGCTGCCGCACTGAGCTGCTACCGCATCGCCAGGTGCGCCCAGGAGCAAAAGGCCCATGAGCCATATCGCGTTCAGCCTGATCATGATGGGGGCAACGAAGGTTGACGGCATCGATTCTTCTTTCGGATTCGCCGGGGGAAACGTGAGGAAGGGCGGGCCAAGTCGTCGGATGCCGTCCTTACTGTCACATCTTCTCACTGTCGCCAAATGCGCATCTCATCGCGCGGAAAATCTGTTGTTTTCAAGGACCGATGGGGAATTCGGCCAACTGAGCAGCCGGTGAGCGGGTGTAACGCGGGGAACAGCTTCGGAGCGAACTCGAAGACAAGGTGACCTCCGCATCCGGAGGACCGAGCCCCATGATGATCCGAGCCGCAACGACTGATCCCTTCTCGCTGAGCGATGCCGCCGCAATCATCGCCGGCCTGCTCGTTGTCGGAATTCTGGTATTTTGCATCTCGATGTGCGCGGAGGAGTCGCCCATTTCGGAATTTCTGCACCGTACGCAGGCGGAGGCCGATGCCTCCCGTTTCAACGAGTTGCTCGGCGCTTTGGACGTGCCGCAGCGAACATCTCATCCTCGTTCGGGAGTGGAACACGGGGCTGCGCGTAAGGACGAAGCTATGAACGCGACCGCGTCGCCCGGAAGGCAATTGCGAATGCGAAGCGAGATCAGGGTTTCAGATCGGGATTGAAGGCGCGATTATCGCTGTTCCGGTGCGAATGTGAGAGCAAAAAAAAGGGGCAGTCCCGCCGCCGCCCCGCCGTTGAATGATTGTCTGCCTTACATCTTGCAGATGGTCGCTTGTGCGTGACAGGTCGACATCATGCCGTCTTGAGTGCAGCGGTACTTGCGTTGGCCGAAGCTATAGCCCGGTGTGCCGCCGCCGGTCAGCCAGACCATGAACACACCCATGTCCGTCTGCTGAAGAAGAGATTCATCGGCCAGGAATTTTGCGTTGGTTTCGCCGAGGGGGGATGATCCCAGCGATGCCTTTTTGAAGCAATCCTTGGCGTCGGCAGTGGCCGAAGCAAATGTTGCGGCGGCGAGAAGCGCTAGCGTCAACCCGAAAATTTGGCCGGAAATCTTGCGCATCGAATTCACTCCCAGTGATTGTGAGATGGCGCTCCAAGCGTGCCACGCTCTCACGAGTTCTGGGGATGAGAAATGAGACGGATGCTGCCGATTTCAGGGGAGTTGCGGCGTCTATACATCACATCGCGCGCGTTCTTCCCGCATTCTCGTCGGCTAGAATTGAGCACAAGCTGCTTTGCAAATTTGGGAGACTTTCTTCATCCGGCGGTCGGCGTCGTGAGCTTCACGCGGGCTCAGATGATTGGACGCGTTCTATTGCGGTCCGATGCCTTCAAGGTATTATTCGGAAGCGGTTCAACCGTCCCGGGTAAGGTCTCTTGATCGGGCGGAGCAATTCATAAGTAGGGGGCTACACACTAATGCCTCGTTTTGGAGGAGGGCATCGCAGGGTCGATTCCCTTATCGGCCAGCGCATCCGTCTTTTTCGACATGCGTCGGGTATTCCGGCCGAGTACATGGCCCGCGTTTCCGGAATGGACGTCAGCGAATATGCAAGTCGAGAGCTGGGCGAGGCCCGTTTCAAGACGGCCGAGCTTCATGAAATTGCAAAAGCTCTGAAAGTCCAACTGACGGACATCTTTGGCGTCCTCGCCGATCCGGTCGACTAGTCGGCAGGAGGCAGACGGTCGATGAGATCGGCAAATTGCCGTAGCCGCATGGCGAGTTCTGCCGTGACATTGCTTTGCTGGCGGCGTTGGGAGGTGTCCATCGCCTCGCGGATTGCGTCCACGATCCGGCACAAGTTCACTACCAATTCGTCGGGCTGGTCGTGTTCGAAGAAGAACGGTCGTTCCATGGTGTGATTTAACTTTGCTTATTTTCAGGATGCTGCACGAACTGGCATCGGCTCTCGCGGGAGAACGATGCTTCGCTCGCGTGGTTCACGAACCTTGAGCGACAATTGGATATCCGGCGGAATGAGTGTGACGGACGGTGTCGGCAACGGTGCCGGGACGGCGCTTTTGATCGTGATCGAAAATGCCGCTGCCATTTCCAAAGCCAGCAGCTGCAATTCGAGGTTTGCCAATCCCATTCCGATGCAAACGCGAGGACCGGCTCCGAACGGGAGGTAGGCTTTTCCGGTGAAGTTCCGCGTCAGGTCGAATTTGTCGGGATTGACCCAGTAATGCTCGTCGCGGTGCAATTGCCAGGGGCAGAAGATTAGCGCGTCGCCTGACTTCAGAGGGATGTTGCGGACGGTGATGTCGGTTCTGACGTCGCGCGAGAACCAGTGAGCCGACGGGTAAAGCCGCAAAACTTCCCGCACGAACGCGAGACTTTTCGAGGCGCGCGGCAGAATTTCAGGCCGCAACTCGCCTGCATCGTCTGAAGAGGCTTCGGCTTCGGCGGCCAGCTCTTCGGCGAGGCCGGGCACCGTGCCCAGATAATACATGATCCACGCCGCCGCCGAGCCCGTCGTGTGATGCCCGGCGAGCAGCATCGTTACGATCTCGTCGCGGATCTCGACGTCGGATAACCCAAGCGCGATCAACGCGCCGACGGCGGTCGAAGATGCTGCGCGGGCACGGACTCTCGCGACAACGGCATCGATCATCCTTCTTGCCAATTCACGCTTGCGCCGGCGGGCGGCGGCCTTCCAAGGCGGAAGCGGCAAGACGCGGAAAAGATCGTCTGCGAGATCGGCTTCAACAAGACGAACCGCCTCAACGATCGCTCGCTCGTCTCCGCGCGAAAGCACGTCCTTGCCGAACATGGCGATGCAAATCATGCGTAGGGCCAACGGGGCGGTCAGCGCGTGGGCGGAAACGTCCGATTGTCTGGAAGCGGAAACGGCGGCCTCGCGGATGGCGGCCGACATCTCGGGGACGAACCGCTGCGCGACGCCTTTCGCGAAAACCGAATGAAGAACCGCGCGGCGCTTGCGATTTTCTTCGCCGTTGAGCGTCAGCGTGCTCTGGCCGACGACGGGGCGAAGCTTGCTGACGAACCGGCCTTTGTCGACGAGGATCTCGTCGGCCTTGAGCAGATGCCTGACGAGATCAGGATCGGTTACCAGCCATACTGGCTTTGGCCCAAGATGGAGCCTCACCAGCGGATCGATCGCCGATTCCGCCTGAGTCAGGAAGAACTTGAGCGGATCCCGATTGAACGATCTCAGGTCTGAGAACCAATGTTTCATCGATAATCTCAACTGTTTGGAGGAGGTCCATGAGCGCTTCGTAGGCTTCGCCGCCCTGCTCTTGGATTGGGATTTCGCCGGCAACCGCGGTGAGGCGCCGGCCTTTTCGGTCGTCACCGATGTACTGGGGAGACCCGTAGCGGCGCGTCTTGATGCCGATTTGCCTGAGCAACCGCTCGTGACAGAGGTCGACGAGAGCGACCAAGGCTTTGGCGCCGCGCAGCCGCGCAAGGTGAAGCATCACTGCGTAGGTCACGCCGGCGATATTCAGGTCCGGCGGATTGACGCCCAGACGGCTAATTTCCCACATATCCGGCTGTCTCGGATACGGGCGCTCGGTGGCGAGTTGGGGAAATACCGAAAGGGCCAGATATTCGTGGTCGCAGCGAATCGCCCGGAATCCGCTGATCAGTTTGCCGTCGGCGTAGATGGCGCAATAGGTCGCGGTGGCGCCGTCGAATTGATCGATTTCAAGATTTCCGAATACGGGTAAGTCCCATTGCAGGGTGTCGACAAAGAGTTTTCTTCGGAACTCCTGAAATTCGGTTACGAGTGCCGAATTGCTCTGGACATTGCAAAGTTTCGCAACCAGTCTCGGTCTCTGGGTACTCATGGCCACTGCTGTGCGCAAAGTTTTCGACCTCATCGGCACTTGGTGTGCTGGTGTTTTCCGATAGGGAAGTTTTTCGCGAGATGACCTGCTTGGGAAATCCCCTGAATGGGGGAGAGTCGGTAAAATGACGGTTGAAGAGGCGATATCCGCGGTCGAAGCTTCAAGCGACCTCGACGAACTCAGAGACACGCTGCAGAAAATTGCAGAGGACTACGGGTTTGCGTCGTTCAACTTTCTGGATGTTGGCAATCCGCACCAGGATGTGCCGTTCTACATGGGTACGACGGGCGCCTCTTGGGAGAACGACTACAAGTCGAACAAGTTCGTCCATGTCGATCACTGCGTGAAATTTGCGCGACGGACCAATACGCCATTTTCTTGGGACGAGGTGCCGCTGCCGAGTGTGCCGAGCGGGCCCAAGCCCGGCGCATACAAAATCATGGAAGCCGCGCGTGACCACGGATTCAATAATGGTGTCGTGGTTCCCTTTCACTACCGGGACCGCTTAGGCCGAATGAATTCGAGCCTTTGTTCCTTCTATTGGAAGGACACGATAAGCCGCTTCCGCTTCATGCTCATGCGCAAGAAGATCGATCTTCATGTGGTGCTGGTCTACTGGGTTCAGCGCGCGGTCGATCTGATTGCCGAAAAACACAGAGACGATCCCAATCGCCTGTTGGCGCCTGAGTCGGTGGCGAGCGTGCCCCTGAGCGATCGCGAACGCGACGCGCTTGCGTGGGCCGGCAGGGGGAAGACCGTGGGGGAAACAGCGGAAATCCTTGGTCTCAGTGAAGAGACGATCAAAAGTCATCTGCGAAACGCCATGCGCAAGCTTGGCGCATCGAACAAAACGCATGCTGCGGTTCGCGCTCTCTACCTCGGTTTGATCGACTATTGAGCGTCTGTTGAATTTGGAAGCGGGGCGGGGTTTGTCCGGCAATAGTGGCTTAGGGGTGAGATTGGGGCATAGAGCGGCAGCCGCTGCGATGGTTGCGTTCGCATCGCTCCACGTCGCGGACGCGCATGCCGCCGAAGGTGGGCTGACCAACTATGTTCCCGGCTACTACGGAGACTTTGCAGTGGCGGTCGCGCCGCCGACAGGTCTCTACGTCTATGGAACGGCCTATAGCTACCAAGCGAAGCTGAAGGGCCCCGCGGTACCGAACACGGTGTCCGCCAGCGCCATGCTCTATCTCGGCGGCTTTCAATACGTCACGGATTACAAGCTTTTCGGCGCGACCGTCGCGTTCGGTTCGTACACGACCTACCTCGATGCCAACCTCGAAGCGAAGCCGCCGCCGTTCAGTCTCGATGCGAGTGTCTCAAATCGCGGCGACACGAGCGTCTCGCCGCTCATTCTCTATTGGTCATCCGGCAATCTCTTTGTGAGCGCGTATCAAGCGGTGATCATGCCGGCTGGCGCCTACGATCGCAGCGCCGCTCTGAACTCGAGCCGGAATTACTACTCGTTCGATTCCGTTCTTGCGTTGACTTGGCTCGACCAAAAACAAGGGTATGAGATCTCGCTCGTTCCCGGCCTCATGTTCAACACCAAGAACACCGCGACGGATTACCGGACGGGCAATGAGTTCCATCTGGACGGCATGCTCAACAGGTATCTGTCGCAAGATTTTGCGATCGGCTTGCACGGCTACGTTTATTCGCAATTTACCGATGATAGCGGTGCGGGGGCGCCGAAAATCCGGAGCTCATCCGCGGCCATCGGACCTGCAGTTCTCTGGAACACAACCTCTCTCGGCATTCCGGGCAAGATCGTCGGAAAATGGCTGCACGAAGTCGACGCTACCAATCGGTTTCAAGGCGATATTTTGAGCGTGACAGCGGCAGTCAAATTTTAGCGGCAGACAGCAACACGAGCGAGGTTCAATTCTCGTTCTCGTCGATTTTGGCCAGGTCGCGCGCCTCTGCAGAGTTGCGTTTATTGCAGGCGGGTTTCTTCCGCGCGTCGGCATATGTGCGATTGATCTCATGTTCCAGGTCCGCCAAATCGATGAAATGATCGGCTTGCCGGCGCAGTTCATCGGAGATCATCGGCGGATCCGTCTCAAGGGTGGAAACGACGGTGACACGCTTTCCTAACTCCTGGAGCGCGGCAACGAGGCTGCGAAGATCTCCGTCGCCCGAAAAGATGATTATGTGATCGATCTGATTGGCCATTCGCATTGCGTCGACGGCCAACTCGACGTCCATATTCGCCTTGAACTTCTTTCGACCCGATGGATCGGTGAATTCCTTCATCGGCTTGGTGATGACTGAATAGCCGTTGTAATCGAGCCAGTCGACCAAGGGGCGTATTGCGAAAAATTCGGGGTCTTCGGGGATGGCTGTGTAGTAATGCGCTCTCAACAATTGAACCTTGCTTTGGAAGAGGTCCAGGAGGCGCCGGTAGTCGATGTCAAATCCCAATGATCTCGCTGACGCGTGAAAACTCGCCCCGTCTATCAGGATCAGGGTTCGTTCGTTCGGATAG
This sequence comes from Hyphomicrobium sp. ghe19, assembly GCF_902712875.1. Classification (NCBI taxonomy): domain Bacteria; kingdom Pseudomonadati; phylum Pseudomonadota; class Alphaproteobacteria; order Hyphomicrobiales; family Hyphomicrobiaceae; genus Hyphomicrobium; species Hyphomicrobium sp. ghe19. The sequence continues at coordinate 86,771 of NZ_LR743509.1, forward strand.
AGCTTCATCTTTCTGCCTGGACTGACGCACGAGGTGATCCCGGAGCATCTTGTTCTTGGGGTGAAGAAATCGATTTGTAAGGCAATCGGAAGGAGCCGCAAACCGATTGCGCGGTTGAAGCTGCAATATAGTCTTTATACGTAGCAAATACGGCGTTCTTAGAGACACAAGCAATAGTCAAGTTGGGTCTGGCTCGAATTTTTTATCCGTCGAGCGGGGCGTGTGCACTTGCACACGAGACTTCCGTTGCCAGGGCTCGCTGCCTGCCCATCCTGGAGAGACGCGCGAACGGAATGGACGCGGACGCAATCTTTGCGCAGAAGGCCGGGGCCAATTCAGACAACGAAAAAGGACCCGCCTCTCGGGAGGACGGGTCCTTTCTCGTTTCGATGTTTTACGGTTTTACGGATTCGGGGCGGTCGGCGCGGGGGTCTTCACGCCCGTTTCCGTATTCGGGCTGGTGCCACTGGTGCCTGTCGAAGCGCCTGTCGACGACGAGCTTGTATCAGCAGGTGCCGCGGACTTGGTGGTGTCAGTCGCGGCGTTCGTCGTGGGATGATTTAGATCGGCAACTCGCTGGCTGTGATTGTAGTAATACCAACCGCCTAGCGCGATAGCCGCGACCACGAGAAGGCCCGCGATCCATGATCCCGTCGAATTTGCTACATCGTCTTGGCCGAGGTTGCGCTCCCGACCGGAGCGAGGATCTTCATATGACATCTTGTTTCCTCCAAATTGCTTCGAAGGGGGAACGAAATGGGTGCCATTCGGTTCCGGTTTTCCTCGTGGGGCGGGGCTGCCGGCCAGCCTTTGCCGGTAACGAATGATTGCCTTATCTTGCTCGTTCGACGGCTCATCCAGCGGGGCGCGGCTCTACGCAAGTTCGCGCAACCAATATTGCGGGGTTAGGGCTATGGCTCTGATCGATGCTGCGGCGCATCGCATCTTGCGATCTGACAGGCGGAAGCCAGAAGGGGGCTGCTAAGATACTTCGTGAGTGCAATGACCAACATCTTTGCAGTTTTATAGCTTGGTGCACAGGTTTCGGGCAGAGGCGCCGTGCGCATCCCAATCGTTCGTCAGCTCTCTGAACGCTCATTGCGCATACTTTCAAGGCCTTGACTATATTTTGGTCAGGCTGGCACGATTTTTGTTTCTCTTCCTATTGGACCCTCACTCAATTCACGCGGGGTTCGGCCGCCTCCACGACATTGAACCGGGGGCCCATGAAACCGATCACAGCTGCTTTATGGCCGTTCAAGCCTCCTGAGTTGCGCGAAGCGCCGATCTCGATCGACGTTGCGGATGCGATCGTTTTTCGAAGTCGAGATCTTCTCGAGAACTCCAACTCCAATCTTCTCTCGACGCTCCTCGTCATTCCTCGCTGGCTTCCGGGGAGTAAATTTCTACGCGTTGATGTGCGTGCGGATGAATTGACCACGAAAGAAATACTTGTCGACAATTTCAATCCCATTTTCGAATTCGATCAGGGAGATTTAGGCGATGCTGCATTCCAACATTCCCTTCGCGGAATTCACGAAGGGCAAAATTCCATCGATCACTAAAATATTTCGTAGCATTGCCCTTGCGTTGTTCGTGGCAAGCTTTGTCAGTTGCTTCGCATCGTCGTTGTCGGTCGCGCAGGACACCGCGCCCGCTCCCGCCGCGACGCCATCGACGCCCGCTGCTGCTCCCGCCCCGCCGCCGCCTCCGGCTTGCGATGCAAAGACGCAAGAGAAGTGTACGGTGAATAGCGGCGATACCGCATGGATGCTGACTTCGGTTGCGCTCGTCCTGATGATGACCGTCCCCGGTCTCGGGCTGTTTTACGGCGGCATGGTGCGTAAGAAAAACGTCGGCGACACCGTGATGACGTCGTTCGCGATCACGTGTCTGGTGACGGTTCTGTGGGCCGCTTTCAACTACAGCTTGGCATTCCGTGCGGGCACGCCATTCATCGGGGGGCTCGATCGAGCATTTCTGCAAGGCATATTGAGCGATATCGCGACGGGCACGACCAATCCAAGCCCGCTTGCGCCAACGATTCCTGAAACCGTTTACATCTGCTTCCAGATGACGTTCGCGATCATCACGCCTGCGCTGATTGCGGGCGCCTTCGCGGAGCGCATGAAATTTTCGGCGATGCTTTGGTTCATCGCCTTGTGGGCGACCGTGGTCTACGCTCCGGTCGCGCACTGGGTCTGGGGGCCCGGCGGCATCCTGAATTCATCCAACGATCAGGCGTGGTTCAAGGTTCTCGACTTTGCCGGCGGCACGGTCGTTCACATCAACTCGGGCACGGCCGGGCTGATTGCCTGCCTTGTGCTCGGGGCACGGAAAGACAGCGGCCCGGCGCACAATATCGTTCTGACCTTCATCGGGGCATCATTGCTCTGGGTCGGCTGGTTCGGATTCAACGCCGGCTCGGCGGTGACGGCTAACGTTCAGGCCGGCATGGCCATGCTCGTCACGCAGCTTGCGACCGCGATCGCCGCCCTTACGTGGATGCTCATCGAGTGGTCGATGCGGCAAAAGCCGACGGTGGTCGGTATTTGCTCGGGCGCCGTTGCTGGGCTCGTCGCGATTACGCCAGCCTCAGGTTTCGTTGGGCCTGTCGGCGCCCTGGTCATCGGCGTTGCCGCGGGTGTCTTCTGCTACTGGGGCACGACCGGGCTCAAGCACATGTTCGGTTACGATGATGCGCTCGATGCGTTCGGCGTGCACGGGGTCGGCGGCATCGTCGGCGCGCTGCTGACAGGCGTTTTCGCGATATCGGAATATGGCGGCACACCGGGCTGGATCGAAGGCAATCCGCATCAGGTGATCAACCAGGCGGCCGGTGTATCAATCGTTTTGGTCTACGACGTGATCGTTACGTTCATCATCCTGAAGCTCATCGATTGGACGATCGGCCTGCGCGTCGCCCAGGATGTCGAGCGCGAGGGCCTCGATTTGACCCTCCATGGCGAGATCGTTCACTAGGGCGGCAGGAAGCAGGCGGGATCTTCGGGGCCCATGTTTTCGGCTCCGAAGATGCGCGGTTTGCAAAGCGATTTGCCGCGCGCCGTTAATCTCCTAGTCGGTCGACACTTTCAGCAGCAAGACCCCCGCCGAAATAAGCGAAGCTGCGATGAGGCGCGTCGCGGTCGCCTGTTCGCCAAGGAAGAGAATGCCTACGGCGAAGGTGCCGACCGCTCCAATGCCGGTCCAAACCACATACGCCGTTCCGAGCGGGAGGGACTTTATCGACAGGGCGAGGAGGGCCATGCTGGTCGCCAGCGCCGTAACCATAACTAGGCTTGGCCAAAGCCGTGTCAATCCAAGCGACTGCTTCATCGCAACCGCCCATACTATTTCCAGAGCGCCTGCGGTGAGCAACAGAATCCAGGCCACGGTCCCTCCATATTTAGGGCCGGACCGTCCCGAAGTACGTGAATTTTTAATGATCAAATTTGGATGGTGCCCCAGGAGGGATTCGAACCCCCACACCCGATGGATAGCAGATTTTGAGTCTACCGCGTCTACCGTTCCGCCACTGAGGCAAGCGCCCGGATGGACCGAGCTGAACGGCGACATATAACGGCCCAGGCGGCGGCGTCAACGCGCGAAGATATTATTTGAGGGTATGAGTGACGCGGCCCGTCGCGTGGTGGTGCGCCACGACCTGGATATGGTCGCCGATCTTGATGCCGCGCGACTTATAGGCGAGCACCCGGACGAGCTGTCCAGCGTCGAGCTTGACGATGACGTTTTCGCCATCGGCCGAGTTCTGCTTGGAGACCAGGGGCTCGATGTCGGTTACGGTTCCCTGGACATCGGTGTTCGAGACGGCGAGATCGAGCGTTTCGTAGCCGAATGCCAGCCCTATTGCCCCGACGACCGCAAGGGCGATGCCGAGCTTTTTCGCGCGGTCGATCCAGAGTGCTCTTTCGAGCCGCTTTCGAGTTTCTTCACGCAAAGGCCGCCCTCCCCTAATCGCGCTGCCTGTACCAGACCTGTCCCCAGGGTGTCATCAGTTCCGTGATGGTTATGGCGCCTCCGACCGGAATGTTCAGCGGGATTTTAGCGGAGACAGTGACCAAGCTGCCATCGGCAAGGCGCGCCGTGTAGTGCGGGGGCGTCGGCGGATACCATTTCGGCAGGGGGTTCCCGAAATCGACGGCCGTAACGGTGCCGATGACGGTTCCCCGCGGACGTGAGAAAATATCGCGGGCGACACCCCAGGCGATGCCCGCCGCAAGCAACAGAAGGAATAAAACGACCCAGGTTTTCATCGGCCGAGCGTAACGAGATCCGGCCGACGCTTGCAAGCTATCGTCAGGCTGCCTCTTGGCGTCAGGCTGCTTTGGCGTAGCGGTCGACCAGCTTCACGATGTCGGCCATGATGTCGTTTAGCTGGAAGTCTTTGGGCGTGTAGACGGCCGCGACCCCGAAGGCTTTCAATGTCTTGGCGTCCTCCGGCGGGATGATGCCGCCGACGACGACTGGAACGTCATCGAGCCCTTCTTTGCGCATCCGCTCCATGACATCCTTCACCAGCGGCACGTGAGAGCCCGACAGGATCGACAAGCCGACGACGTGGACGCCTTCATCGACGGCCGCGCGTACGATCTGGCCGGGCGTCAGGCGGATGCCTTCATAAACGACCTCCATGCCGGCATCGCGAGCGCGGACGGCAATCTGCTCGGCGCCATTGGAATGGCCGTCGAGGCCGGGCTTGCCGACGAGGAACTTGATCCGCCGGCCGAGGCGGTCGGACAGTTCGTTGACGCTGGCGCGTACGGCCTCCAGCTGTGTGCTGTCGCGGGCGACGGCCGCCTGGGCGACGCCGGTCGGCGCGCGATACTCGCCGAAGATTTTGCGCAGTGCCGTGCCCCATTCGCCGGTCGTGACACCGGCTTTGGCGGCCTCGATCGAGCTATCCATGATGTTCCGGCCCTCTTTCGCGGCGCGCTCGACTTCGGCGAGGGCTGCGGCGGCCTTTTTGGAATCGCGGCTTTCGCGCCATGCCTTCAGTCTGCCGATCTGCTCGGCTTCCATCGCCGGATCGACGACCATGATGGCGTCCGTGCCACCCGACAGCGGTGAAGGCTCGGTTTCGGTGAATTTGTTGACGCCGACGACGACCAGATCGCCGCTCTCGATGTCGGACAGTCTCCCGGTGTTACTTTCGACGAGGCGACGCTTCATGTAGTCGATCGAAGCGATGGCGCCGCCCATCTTCTCGATGGTGGCGAGTTCGGCCTTGGCTTCTTCCTTCAATGCCGCGACTTTTTTCGCGACTTCGACGGAGCCGTCGAAGATATCGCCGTACTCGAGCAAATCCGTCTCGTAGGCGACGATCTGCTGCATGCGGAGCGACCACTGCTGATCCCACGGCCGCGGAAGGCCGAGCGCCTCGTTCCAGGCCGGCAACTGCACCGCACGGGCGCGCGCATTTTTCGACAACGTCACGGCCAGCATTTCAATGAGAATGCGATAGACGTTATTTTCAGCTTGCGGCTCGGTCAGGCCGAGCGAGTTGACCTGTACGCCGTAGCGGAACATCCGGTGCTTCGCGTCCGTCACGCCGTAGCGCTCGCGCGTGATCTCATCCCAAAGCTCGCCGAAGGCGCGCATTTTGCACATCTCGGTGACGAAACGCATGCCCGCGTTGACGAAGAAGGAAATGCGGCCGACGACGTTGCCGAACTCTTCCGGAGGCACTTCGCCCGAGGCTTTCACGGTGTCGAGAACGGCGATCGACGTTGCGAGCGCGTATGCAAGTTCCTGAACGGGCGTCGCGCCCGCTTCCTGCAAATGGTAGGAGCAGACGTTCGTCGGATTCCACTTCGGGACGTTCCGGGTCGAAAAGACGATCGTGTCCTTGATCAGGCGGAGCGACGGCTCGGGCGGGAACACGTAGGTGCCGCGCGACAGGTATTCCTTGATGATGTCGTTCTGAATGGTGCCGGTGAGCTTGTCGCGTGACGCGCCGGTCCGGTCGGCGACGGCGATATAAAGTGAGAGGAGCCAGGCGGCCGTCGCGTTGATCGTCATCGACGTGTTCATCTGGTCGAGCGGAATGCCGTCGAGCAGGGTTAGCATATCGCCGATGTGGGAAACCGGGACGCCGACCTTTCCGACTTCGCCACGGGCAAGCTCGTGATCTGAATCGTAGCCTGTCTGGGTCGGCAGATCGAAGGCGATCGAGAGGCCGGTCTGCCCCTTCGCGAGGTTTTTCTTATAGAGCTCGTTCGACTTTTGCGCCGTCGAGTGGCCGGCGTAGGTGCGGATCAGCCAGGGCTTGTCGCGCGGGGTTTTCGCCGCTTTGGTTTTCGCGTGGAGAGTCTTGGTGTCCGACATCGAAAGGGCGCCCCTAGGCTCGGTTCAAATTGTGTTGGCAGAAGGATTTACCGTAGCCGAAGCCCATGAAAAGGCAAAACCGGCAGTTCGCCGCGCTTTGGCGCAGCGAGGGGCCGGAACGGCGGGGCCGGAGCGGGCGTTGCCTAGCGCCGCAAGCGGGGGGCGCGGGTCGGGATCGAGACGGGTTTGATCCGGCTGACGCGATGTTCGTTGAGGAGGGTCAGGAGCCACTTGCTCAGCAGGATGACGAGGAGCATCGCGAGAATGCCCAATGCTGTCGCAGTGACGACGTTGGCGTTCTTATCGTATGAAAGCGCGATCATTTGCCGGTTGAAAAAAGCCGGGCCTAGCAAGCCGCCGATCATCAGCAAGGGGACCGAGCTCAAGGCAAGTCCCGAGGAACCGATGATTTCACGGATGAACCAGGCGACGATCGCGACAAATAGGAGCGTCGTGTAAATGGTGAAGGAGTCGGTATTCTTGAGCTGCCAAAAGAGGTCTTGCATGAGCCGCGTCCCAACTGCCCGAATGGGTAGGAAAAGGAAGCCGGAACAATAACCCTCTCTCGTTAAAGAGGAATTGAGCCAACATTAACGGTGGCCTAACCCTCTTCATTGCAGCGCAAAAACGTGCTTCATACTGCGATCCCCAAGCGAAGTTGGGGAGAAACGCGAAGAAGATGAGCCATAACGGCCCTCGTCGCGGGGAAAAGGTCGGGAGACGCAACACCAATGTCGAGCCAGAACTTGGCAGCAAAAAGCGACGTGGCCGATGCTCAGTCGGCGGCGGCAGGTATTAAGAAAGACCTCTACGAGATCGGGGAAATCCCGCCACTCGGGCACGTTCCGAAGAACATGTATGCCTGGACGATCCGCAAGGAGCGTGAGGGTCTGCCCGAAACGGCGATGCAAGTCGAAGTCGTTCCGACGTGGGAACTGGACAGCCACGACGTGCTCGTCCTCGTGATGGCCGCGGGCGTCAATTACAACGGCGTCTGGGCATCGCTCGGCACGCCCGTCTCGATGTTCAGTGTCCACAAGCAGCCGTACCACATCGCGGGTTCGGACGCGTCCGGCATCGTTTGGGCCGTCGGCTCGAAGGTGAAGCGCTGGAAGGTCGGCGATGAAGTCGTTGTTCACTGCAATCAGGACGACGGCGACGACGAGGAGTGCAACGGCGGCGATCCGATGTTCTCGCCCTCGCAGCGCATCTGGGGTTACGAGACGCCGGATGGCTCGTTCGCGCAGTTCTGCCGCGTGCAGGATCGCCAGCTTCTCGAGCGGCCGAAGCATCTGACCTGGGAAGAGAGCGCCTGCTATACCCTGACGCTCGCAACAGCCTACCGGATGCTCTTTGGCCATCGTCCGCACGTGCTCAGGCCCGGGCATAACGTGCTCGTGTGGGGTGCGGCCGGCGGTCTCGGCGCCTTCGCGATCCAGCTCTGCGCGACTTCTGGCGCCAACGCGATCGGCGTCGTTTCAGATGACGACAAGTTCGACTTCGTCAAGCAGCTCGGCGCCAAGGGCGTGATCAATCGCAAGAAGTTCAAGTGCTGGGGTCAGCTGCCGAAGGTGAACTCGCCTGAGTATCACGAGTGGCTGAAGGAGATGCGCAAGTTCGGCCAGGCGATCTGGGAGATCACCGGCAAGGGCGTCAACGTCGACTGCGTCTTCGAACACCCGGGTGAGACGACCATTCCGGTTTCCGTGCAGGTCGTGAAGCGCGGGGGCATGGTCGTCATTTGCGCCGGCACGACCGGCTATAACCTGACGATGGACGCGCGTTATCTCTGGATGCACCAGAAGCGCGTGCAGGGTTCGCACTTTGCAAACCTTGCACAGGCGTCGCAGGCCAACAAGCTGGTCGTCGAGCGCCGCATCGATCCGTGCATGTCGGAAGTGTTCTCGTGGGAGCAGATCCCGAAGGCGCACATGCGGATGTATCGTAACGAGCACAAGCCCGGCAACATGGCCGTGCTGGTATCGGCTCCGACGACCGGCTTGCGGACGTTGGAAGACGTCATCGAAGCTGGGCCGAAGCCGCAATAAATCGTTTCGTCCTCCTTCGCCGGCCAAAGGCGAAGGAGGACGACGTTGCTTCTGCTTCCCAATAAAATTCCTGTCGTTCGAGGCCGCGCGACTTACGTGCCGCTCATCGTGCTGAGGCGAAGCGCCTCGCGCTCTGCCGCCTCGCGGCGCATTCGTTTCATTTCGGAGATGCCGCGATTGAATTCGGCGCCGAGAAGAATGGTTATCGCGGTGAACTGGAAGAAGATCAGCGCGATCATCAGCTGTGAAAGACCGGCGTAAAACAGCGAATAATTGCTAATTTTGATGTAGTACGACCAGAGCCCGGCGAGCGCGAGCCAGAGAGCGATCGTCAGGAATATGCCCGGCAATACGTCCATGACGCGCCGCTTGCCTGCCACCAACCACAAATGGAGCGCAAGCAGCTGCGCTGCCATCACGGCGCCAGCGACGCAATAGCGAATCCCGGGCCCGAAGCTGATCGAGTCGATGAGCGTTCGCACCCATCCGGCGGAAAAGTCTTCAACGATGGCTGGTCCGAAGATGCCCGGACCCACAACGATAAACCAGGTGATCACGAGCGTCGATATCGCGTTGACGAATACGAAGAGCATGCTGATCAGCAGGCAAAGCGCGTAGGGGCGCTTCTCGCGGACGCGGTAGGCGCCATTCAAAGCCGTGCGCAATGTTTCGACCGCGCTCGTCGCGAAGAAGAGAGCCAGAAATGCCGACGCCGTCAGAAGGTCGATCCGCTGCGATCCCATGACCGCTTCGATCTGCGGGGCGATGCCTTTGGCGACCGGCTCCGGCAGGATGGCGAACAATTGACTTATGGCGTCCTGGGCGAGTTCGCGGCCTCCAAATATACCGGAGAGGGCGCCGAGGAAGATGCAGAACGGGAAGATTGAAACGACGAACGAAAACGCGATCGCGCCAGCCATCGCGAAGCCCGAATGCTCGTAGACCCGATAGAGAGCTTCGAACAATCTTCGCATGCGCTTCATGAGTGATCTTCTCTCCCCAGGCTTTTCACGCTTTTTATATTTGGTGGCGCGGAACCTAGTGTTTCGCCGCTCCGGGGTCCACTAGGGACCTCACCGCTCTCCCCAAGGGTGGCAATTTGCACGCAGGTTCATGGTCATTCGTTAGATCTAGTAAACGGCCGGAACTTTGTTGAGTTCGCTATCGTTCCGGCGGCTGCCGTGGGCGATATTTGCGCAAATAGGTCGCGGAGCATTTGTTGCGGTCCGGGAATAGTTGACTAATCCTTCCCGACCGGCGAATTGGTCGCGGAGCACCGCAAGGGTAGGCAAAATACTTTGTTCCTTGCCTTGGTCTCATGCCTTGGCATTCCTCAGGAGAATCGCATGTCCGTCACGCCGATGAAGGCTGGAGCTAGCATCCTTGCTGGAGGAGCCGCGAAGCTCATCGAGCGGTGTGGGGAGGCCGTCGGCGGCGCGGATAAGATCCTGCAGGCCGCCAAGGCCGGGGTCCGGATCAAGATTCAGGAAGCGGGCGGCATCGACGAAGCGCAGCACGCGGCGCACGGGCTCGCCTGGCTGGCGACGACCGTCGAGGGTCTTCGCCAGATGCACGACTGGGCAGCCCGCCTCGAAGGGGAAGGGCGCTTCGGCGAGTTCGAGCAGCTGTTGCTCTTCGCAGCCTTCGGCGAATACGCCGCGCAAGTGGCAAGCGGCGTTCCAATGAGCCAGCTCGAAATCACACGGCCGGAGGCGCTGGGCGTGCCGAAAGCCGAACTTCGCCGTTACGAGGATTCCGTTGCCGATCTCATTGCCGAGGGCGGTTCGGAAACGGTCAAGGCGCGTCTTGGAGAGCTGATCGCAGCACAACCTGACGCGATGACGTTCGGCGACACGGGTCTCGACGAGACGCACGCGCAGATCCAGGATCTGATGCGCCGTTTCTGCCTCGATGAAGTTTATCCGCATGCCCACGAGTGGCATCTCAAGAACGAATACATTCCGCTCGATGTCATCGCAAAGCTCGCCGAGCTTGGCGTTTTCGGTTTGTCGCTTCCGGAAGACTTCGGCGGCATGGGGCTTGGCAAGGAATCGATGTGCGTCGCGTCGGAAGAGCTGTCGCGCGGCTACATCGGCGTCGGTTCGCTCGGCACGCGCGCAGAAATCGCGGGCGAGCTGATCCTCCACAACGGCACGGCGGAGCAGAAGGCAAAGTTTCTCCCCAAGATCGCCTCGGGCGAGTTGCTGCCGACGGCTGTTTTCACCGAGCCGAATACCGGCTCCGATCTCGCGTCGCTCAAGACGCGCGCGGTGAAGGACGGCGACGTCTACAAGATCACCGGGCAGAAGACGTGGATCACGCATCCGGTCCGCGCCGACGTCATGACGGTTCTGACGCGCACAAATCCCAACGAGCCCGGCTACAAGGGCCTGTCGATGTTCCTCGCCGAGAAGCCGCGCGGGACCGACGCAGATCCGTTCCCGGCCAAAGGCATGACGGGCGGCGAGATCGAAGTTCTCGGCTACCGCGGCATGAAGGAATTCGACATTTCCTTCGACAACTTCGAAGTGCCGGCCGACAGCCTGCTCGGCGGTGTCGAGGGGCAAGGCTTCAAGCAGTTGATGATCACCTTCGAGGGCGCTCGCATCCAGACGGCTGCGCGCGCTGTCGGCGTCGCGCAGTGCGCCATGGACCTCGGTCTCAAGTATGCGCTCGATCGCGTGCAGTTCGGCAAGCCGATCTATTCGTTCCCGCGCGTCCGCAACAAGGTCGTCATGATGGCCGTCGAGACGATGGTCGCCCGGCAGCTCACGTATTTCTCGGCGCGGCAGAAGGATGCCGGCCGGCGCTGCGATCTCGAAGCGGGCATGGCGAAGCTGCTCGGCGCGCGCGTCGCGTGGGCCAACGCCGACAACGCGCTGCAGATCCACGGCGGCAACGGTTTCGCGCTCGAATACCCGATCAGCCGCGTGCTCTGCGATTCTCGCATCTTGAATATCTTCGAGGGCGCTGCTGAAATTCAGGCGCAGGTGATTGCACGGCGCCTGCTCGAAGGCGCCAACTAGAACCCTTAGAGGGGGGAACGCTCATGCGGTTCATGCAGGCGATCATTGTCAGCGCGCTCGCCTTGGCGATGAGCGGTCCCGTCCTTGCAGAAGACGATGAGGACGGTCCTCTCGCTGCGAGCTGGGTCGCGACCGAACTCAGCGGCAAGCCCGTCGACGGTCTGACGCTCGACTACACAACGGACAAGGTTTCCGGCACCGGCGGGTGCAACCGCTTCAGCGGTCCCATTTCGATCGAGGACGACGCGATCCAGATCGGGCCGCTGGCCGCGACGAAGATGATGTGCGAAGGCAAATCCGAGATCGAGACGCAATATTTCACGGCGCTTGAAGCGGCGCGCTCATTCGTCGTCGAAGGTGATATGCTGACGTTGAAGGCCGACGACGGCCACGTGCTCGTGAAGTTCAAGAAATAGTGCGAGCGGGCGGCTGTCGCCGCAAGACCGGAGCCCCATGGCACGCTCTATTCTCATCACCGGATGCTCTTCCGGCATCGGCCTCGACGCGGCGCGGACGATGCGCGAGCGCGGCTGGCGCGTCATCGCAACGGCCCGCAAATCCGAAGACCTCGCCCGGTTGAAGAATTTCCTCGGCGTCGAAGTTCTGCCGCTCGAGCTCGCGGATTCTCAGTCGATCGCGACGTGCGCCATCAGTGCGCTGGAGATGACGCGCGGCAAGCTCGACGCGCTTTTCAACAACGCGGCGTTCGCGCAGCCGGGGGCAATCGAGGATCTGACCCCGAAGCTGCTGCGTGAGCAATTCGAGGTCAATGTGATCGGCACACACGATCTGACCCGCCGCCTCATCCCGGCGATGCGCAAGAATGGTGCGGGCCGCATCGTCAATTGCTCGTCCGTGCTCGGCCTGGTCGTCGCTCCCTATCGCGGTGCCTACTGCGCATCGAAATTCGCGCTCGAAGCGTTGACGGCGTCGTTGCGGCTTGAGCTCGAAGGTTCGGGAATTTCGGTTTCGCTCATCGAGCCGGGGCCGATACGCTCGCGGTTCGTGGAGCATGCGCTCGCGCGGCTGCTCGCAACCGTCGATATCGAGAATTCGCCCCATCGCGACGTTTACCAGGCGCGTATCGATGCCATGAAGGCGGGCGGAAAGATGACTTTCAAGCTCGAGCCCGAAGCGGTGACCAAACGGCTCATTCACGCCGTCGAAAGTGCGCGGCCGCAGCGGCACTATTACGTGACGACGCCGACGTATCTCGCCGCCGCCATGCGCCGGGTGCTGCCGCAGTTCGCGATCGATTATTTTACGCGGAATTCCTGACGGCCATCGGCGATGTGCCCAGCGAGCTTCGATCGCCAGACGGCGAGCTTCTCGTCGAGCGTTTTCGTGTAGAGCGGGCTCGACGACGGCAGTTCGATCAAGTCAAAATCGCCTGCCGCGACGATGCCGGGCTTCATGACGAAGCGGCGGAATAAATCGCGGGCCTTCTGTCCATTGAAAGCAATCGCCTTAATCGCGGGGTTGGCTGCGAAGTAGTCGGCGAATGCGTTCGCGGTCGGATTGCGGATAGCTGCATCCGCGCTGCCGATGCGCTCCGCGCCTTCGAGAACATCCCAAATCGCCCATCGATTGATTTCCAGGAGCGCGAGGCGGTCCTCATACAGGGGAGGCAAAGGCTTATTGGAAAGGGCGGCGATGAGCGGCCAGAAATGGTTTCTCGGATGTCCATAGTACCGCTGCAGGCGGAGGGATTCTTCACCGGGAAGCGTGCCGAGGATCAGCAAGCGCGCGCCTGCCGGGCTCAGCGGAGGAAAGCTGTATTTGATGATCGGACTGGTTTCGATCGTCGGCGCTTTTCTTCGCTCGGCAGCCATTAGCCGCTCACGCTCGATGGTAGGGATGTCCGGAAAGGATCGTCGCGGCGCGGTAAAGCTGCTCCACGAGAACGACGCGCGCAAGGCCGTGCGGAAGGGTCAGGGAGCCGAGGGAGAGCTTTACGGACGCGGCGGCGAGGGCTCCGTCGCCGTGGCCGTCCGGACCTCCGATCAGGAAGTTGCACGTCTTTGCGCCGCCATCGCGGGTTTCGCGGATGAGGGCTGCGAAGGCTTCGCTGGTGAAAGAGCGTCCCAACGGGTCGAGTGCTATTGTGACGTCGCCCGCGCCGATCTCCCGCAGGAGGCGGGCCGCTTCATCGCGCTTGCGCTCGTCGACGCCGGCGGCGCGGCTTTCGGAGAATTCCCGGATCTCGATGGGGCCTAGGCCGAGCGATTTGCCCGTGCCGTTGAGGCGTTTGGCATAGCGCTCGACGATGGCGCGTTCCTCGGCGTCCTTCAGTTTCCCGATCGCCGAGATCGCGATGCGCATCAATCAACCGCCTCGCGGCCGAAGGTGTTCGGCCGCGTCTGTTTCAGGTCGTGCAATTCCGCGCAATCAGTGTTGCGAGGAGTCGCCGCGCGATGCGTCCGGCGGGATCTCCGCCTGCCACATCTTTTCGAGGTTATAGAATTCGCGCACCTCGGGACGGAAGACGTGGACGATCACGTCGCCCGTGTCGATCAGGACCCAGTCGCAGGCGCCCAAGCCTTCTACTCTGACGCGGGCTTCGCCGCGCGCCTTGAGCTTTTCCCGCAGCTGTTCGGCGATGGCGCCCACGTGCCGGTCATTACGGCCCGACGCGACGACCATGAAATCGCCCAATGCGGATTTGCCTTTGAGGGGGAGGGACACGATCTCCTCTGCCTTTGCGTCGTCAAGCCAACGGACGACATCATCGAGCAGGGCGGCCGAGTCCGGCGCCGGAGCGGCGGACGAGGCGGATGAGGTGCTCTTACGAGCGGCCTCGGTTGTGGTTCGAATCAAGCGGCGAACGTCCTTTGCTGGTTGGTCCCGCATGTCTTTCAGGGTCCGGGTTATCCGGAGCACGGGGGATATTAATCGGCGTCGGGCCCAGCCGCAATTAGAAACCGGGGCCGTCGTAGAAGTGTCATATAGGTCAATGACTTAATTATTCCGTTCGAAGCTCGGCCGGGATTGCCTTACGCAAAGCCGTCGAGGAAAGGCCGGAAAGCCGTATGGTCAGCAGCATCCAGGCGGGCGGATGCCGATCGGCCAGGGTGGCTGCTTCGGATTCCGGCACGCGATAGCGCTCGAGTGCCCGGGCGGCGGGTGAGGATAGGGCGGCGTGGCGCCAGTTCGGCCGGTCGACGATCGCTATCGGCATGATCTCTGCGATGTGGCGCCAGTGCTGCCAACGGTCGAAGTAGGCGAGATTGTCGGCGCCCATGATCCAGACGAAACGCACGGCGGGGTAGCGCCGCTTCAGAAACGATAGTGTCCCGGCGGTGTAGCGGGTGCCGAGTTCGCGCTCGAAGCCCGTAATCTTCATTTTCGGTCCGTGGGCGAATTTGCGGACAAGGCCCATGCGGTCGGCGAGCGGGGAAAGTCCGTTGGGCGATTTCAGGGGGTTGCCCGGCGTTATGAGCCACCAGACCTGATCGAGCTTCAGCCGCTTCATGGCCGCTTCGGCGGCGATGCGGTGACCGTCATGGGGAGGGTTGAACGTACCCCCCATTACGCCAATGCGTTGCCCCGGAAGACAGAAAGGGGTGTTGACGCGAAGGGAGCCGAAGCTTTGCAGCGGTATCTTTCGCGTCAATGGCGACGTGCCTCTCCGCGGTTCATCACTTCGGCCGGATCTGGCCGTTGCCGCGTACTTTGTACTTGAAGCTCGTCAATTGCTCGACGCCGACGGGTCCGCGTGCGTGCATCTTGCCGGTCGCGATACCGATCTCGCCGCCAAAGCCGAATTCACCGCCATCGGCGAACTGGGTCGAGGCGTTGACGAGGACGATGGCCGAGTCCACGCGATCGAGAAAGCGTTCGGCGGTTGCCTCGGCCTCGGTGATGATGGCGTCGGTATGCTGCGAGCCGTAGCGCGCGATGTGGTCGATTGCTTCGTCGACGCCATCGACCATTTTCACGGCGATGATCGGTTCGAGGAATTCCTTACCGTAATCGTCGGCGGATGCCGCTTTGACGCGCGGGTCGGCCTTCTGGGCGACCGCGTCGCCGCGCACTTCGCATCCCTCGTCCAACAGTGCCTTGACCAGGGGGGTCACGAAATCGCTCTTGGCGTTCTTGTCGATGAGCAGGCACTCGGTCGCGCCGCAAACTCCGGTACGGCGCATCTTGGCGTTGACGACGATCGGCAGCGCGATGGTCATGTTCGCGGCTTCGTCGACGTAGGTGTGGCAGATGCCTTCGAGATGCGCGAAGACCGGCACGCGCGCTTCGTCCTGAACGCGTTGCACCAAGCTTTTGCCGCCGCGGGGAACGATCACGTCGATGGCGCCTTCGAGGCCGCGCAGCATCGCGCCCACGGCTTCGCGGTCCGTCGTCGGGACGAGCTGAATGGAGGCTTCGGGAAGGCTGGCAGCGCGAAGTCCTTCGACGAGGCAGGCGTGGATGGCCACGCTCGAATGATGGCTTTCCGAGCCGCCGCGCAGGATCGACGCGTTGCCCGCTTTCAGCGAAAGCGCGCCGGCGTCGGCCGTTACGTTCGGGCGGCTTTCGTAGACGATGCCGATGGTTCCCAGGGGAACGCGAACGCGCTGGAATTTCAAGCCGTTCGGCCGCGTCCACTCGGCCAGCACAGTGCCGACGGGGTCGGGCAGATCGGCGATTTCCTCGAGCGCCTTGGCGATGCCTTCGACGCGCTTTTCATTGAGAAGAAGACGGTCGACGAAAGAGTCGGGACGGCAGGCAGCTTTCGCCGCTTCGATATCCCGGGCGTTGGCTTCGAGAATTTTGGGCGTCGCGCCGCGCAGCGCCTTGGCGGCGGCCTTGAGGGCTTTGTTCTTTTCTTCCGGCGTGGCGATACCGAGGCGGCGGCTTGCTGCCTTCGCGGCTTCTCCGATGCCGCGCATCAACGCGGCCGTATCGTTCTCGATGCGCTCCGGTCTGTTCATCTTCAAGTCCTCGTCAACGCCATATCGTCCCGGTGGATGAGCGTGTCGCGACCCTCGTAACCGAGGATTGCGGCGATCTCACCGGATCGTTTGCCTATGATACGCCGAGCTTCGTCCGCCGCATAGGCGACAAGGCCCCGGCCGAGCTCGCGTCCGTCGGCCGAGCGGATGATGACGGCATCGCCACGGCCGAACGTGCCATCGATCCGGGTTACGCCGGCCGGCAGGAGGCTTTTGCCTGTCAGCAGTGCTTTCTCGGCGCCCGCGTCGAGAAAGATTTGGCCGTTCGGCACCAGTTGGCCCGAGATCCAGCGCTTCTTCGCGGTGACCGGATCGGACTTCGCAATGAACCACGTGACGCGCGCGCCTTCGGAAATGGCGCGCAGCGGATGGTAGATTTTGCCCGTGGTGATGACCATGTGGGTGCCTGCGGCCAGCGCGATCTTGCCGGCCGTAATCTTGGTCTTCATGCCGCCTTTGGACAGCTCCGTTCCGGCGTCGCCAGCCATCGCCTCGATCTCCGGCGTGATCTCGGTGACGAGGGGGATGTGCTCGGCGCTGGAATCGTCGTTCGGGGGCGCGGTATAGAGACCATCGATGTCCGACAGCAGGACGAGGCAATCGGCGGACACCATCGAGGCGACGCGCGCCGACAGCCGATCATTGTCGCCGTAGCGGATTTCCGCCGTCGCGACAGTGTCGTTTTCGTTGACGACGGGAATGGCCTTCAACGCGAGCAGCACTTCGATGGTGTTGCGGGCGTTCAAATAGCGTTGGCGTTCCTCAGTGTCGCCGAGCGTCAGCAGAACCTGAGCCGCCGTCAAGCCGCGGGCGGCGGCGAGTTCCTGATAGGCGTGGGCGAGACTGATCTGGCCGACGGCGGCCGCGGCCTGGCTCTGTTCGAGTTCGAGCACGCCCTTGGGGAGCTTAAGTGCATGGCGTCCGAGGGCGATCGAGCCCGATGAGACGAGGACGATTTCCTTGCCCGCCTTCGCGAGCTGGGCAACGTCGTCCATCAGGGAGTTCAGCCAAGCGGATTTGATGCGCCCCGTTTCGCGATCGGTCAGCAGGGCCGATCCGATCTTGACCACGATGCGCCGAGCGCTCGCCCATTCAGGGCGCGCGGTGTGCGTCGTGGCATCGGAGGCTGACGTGGAGACCATTTCCATCTCGAAAAAAGGCGCCGGGAAAGCGGGCGGGCTGCCTGCTTATGTTCAAATGCAGGCATTCCGGCAAGGGGCGGGCACCGCATACCCGCAATGCCAGGAGAATTTTTACCAATCGCCCGCCCGAAAGGCTAATCCCGCATTACGGGACGAACGACAGGAAGAGAAAGGTGCCGAATATCACGAGGTGAAGGAAGCCGAAGAGCACGTTGGTCCGGCCTGTTCCAAACGTCAGCATGCTCGTCGCCAGCGCCATGACGAGAAGGACGACGTCGTCCATATCGAGGCCGAGAACAAGCGGCTTGTGAATAAAGAGATTCGCTGCCGCGATGGCCGGGATCGTCAGCCCGATGGTTGCCAAGGATGATCCGAGCGCGAGGTTAATACTCTTCTGCAGTTCGTCCCTTCGCGCGGATTTGACGGCGGATATCGATTCCGGAGTCAAAACGATCAACGCGATGATGACGCCGCTGATGCTTGCCGGAGCGTGTGATCTCGACACGCCGAAGTCGATCACAACGGCGAAGAGCTTGGCCAGCAACACGACGGCGGCCAATGCAACACATAACAGGAGCGCTGCGAGTGCGAGCTTGGTTTGTTGGCTTTTGGGCGACGAGGCGCCCTCTTTTTCTTCTATATGGTCGCCGACGAAGTAACCTCTATGCAGGACAGTCTGCGTGTAGAGGAAAACCATATAGAGCGCGATCGTCACGACGCTGATGTAGATCAGCTGGCTTTCCGAATAGAGATTGCCTGGCGCCGTTATGGTGTAATTCGGCAGGATGAGCGTCAACGTCGTCAGAACGATGAGCATGGCGAGATAGATTTTCGCCGACGTCACATCGAACCTCTGCTGGCGGTAGCGAATTCCTCCGACGACGATGCAGAGGCCAACGAGGCCGGTCGTGACAATCATGACGACGGCGAAAACCGTTTCTCGCACGAGCGTCGGCGTCGCCTTGCCGGTCATCATCAAGGCAACGATCAGCGCCAATTCGATCACTGTGACAGCGATGGTCAGGACGAGCGTACCCAGAGGCTCACCCAAGATGTGCGCGACTTCTTCGGCATGATAGACGGCCGCGAACACCGCACCGACGAGCAACGGGACGAGAATTATGGTTTCGACTATGCCGAGCGTGTGAGTTGCGAAGTCGTCGCCATATCCCGTCGCAGTCGCCACAACGAAAAACAGAAGACCCAAAACGGGCATTGCCCAGGTCCATACTGGGAATCTGGCCGAATGGGTCATGCTTTGGTTTTCCTGGATGCTTTATCTGTTGGGGGGGGCGGGCTAGATGTAGTTAATTGTGAGTGAGTTGCGCGCCTCCGGCAAGTGATCCAGTACCATCAGCCGAAATTTACGGCTGCCAGGGGCCGGGCGCTTCGGCGTCGGCGTCTTCTTCTGCCGTGTCTGCACGCGAAATTTCGCGCGTGATCGCGTAAAGCGCTTCCTTCACGCCTTTGCCGGAGACAGCCGAGAGTATCAGCGGCGTTTTGCGTGACGCTTTTTTCAGAATGTCGCGGCGCTCGAGTAATATCGCTTCGTCGACCGCATCGCATTTCGAAAGCGCGACGATCTCTTTCTTTTTCTCGATGCCGTTGCCATACGCCTTGAGCTCGCGGCGGATGGTTTTGTAATCGGCGGCGACATCTTCGGAGGTGACGTCCACCAAGTGCAGAAGAACGCGGCAACGTTCGACGTGGCTGAGAAAGCGGTCGCCGAGACCGGCGCCGTCGTGCGCGCCTTCAATCAGGCCTGGGATGTCGGCCAGAACGAAATCGACGTCGCCCGCGCGTACCACGCCGAGGTTTGGGTGCAGCGTCGTGAACGGGTAGTCTGCGATTTTCGGTTTCGCTGCCGATACGGCCGCAAGGAATGTCGATTTGCCCGCGTTCGGGAGGCCGACGAGCCCGGCATCGGCGATGAGCTTCAGTTTCAGCCAGATCGTCATTTCTTCGGGAGGCTGGCCGGGGTTGGCGTGGCGCGGAGCCTGGTTCGTCGCGCTTTTGAAATAGGCGTTGCCGAAGCCGCCGTTACCGCCTTTTGCAAGGCGCACGCGCTGGCCGGGCGTGGTCATGTCGGCGAGCAGCGTTTCGCCATCCTCGGCAAAAACCTGCGTGCCGGGCGGAACCTTGATGGTGCAGTCCTTGCCGTTCGGTCCCGCACGGTTCTGGCCCATGCCCGGCGTGCCGTTTTCGGCGAAGAAGTGCTGCTGGTAGCGGTAATCGATGAGCGTATTCAGGTTCTGCACGCACTCGACGTAGACGTCGCCGCCCTTGCCGCCGTCACCGCCGTTCGGTCCACCGAACTCGATGAACTTCTCACGCCGGAAGGCGATGCAACCATTGCCGCCCGCTCCGGACCGAATGTAGACTTTTGCCTGATCGAGAAATTTCATGATGCCAAAGCTCTAATGGCCATAGTCCAGGGACGACGGCGCTCGTATGAGAGTGCAGGTAGCTCGCACTGGCGCGCCTCGCACCAACCGGTTGCCGAGCCTGACAGTCTGAAGCCCAGCTTGCGAATGACGCGCGCCGAGGCCCCGTTGTCCGTCAGATGCTTGCATACGAAGCGGCGCACGCCTGCCTTAGCGAAACCGTAGGCCATGACCGCGCGAGCGGCTTCCGTTGCGTAGCCTTGACCCCAATAGGCCTTGCCGAGCCAATAGCCAAGCTCTGCGTCGCCATTGGCTTCGGCTGTGAAGCCGCAGATGCCGATCAATTCGCCGTCCAGTTCGATGCCGAACACTTCTTCGCGCTCGGCGAGGCCGTTAACCCACTCGAGAGCGGCGTCTTCGCTGTAGGGATAGGGAATGCGGCCGGTCATGCTTGCAACGTCCCAGTCGCCGGCGAGCACGGCGATGCGGGCGGCATCACCGTCAACGACGGCCCTGAGACGGAGGCGTGCGGTTTTCATAGCCTCGGCTAATGAATGAAATTCAGATCACGATATGAGCGCGAGCCCAAAAAGGCAAAAGGGGACGGCAAAGCCATCCCCATGGTCGTTGATTTTCTGTGCAGTTGGCGGCTCCGCTTGCGCGAAGCCGGCCGCCAAGAGCGGCGCCCGGTGCAGCGCCAAGTGCAGTCAGTATTACTCCGCCGCGATCGGCTTGGCGGGTTTGACCGAGATATAGATGCGGCCGTTTCGCTTGGTCGCGAATTCGACCGTGCCTTCTTCGACGGCGAAGATGGTGTGGTCGGTTCCCATGCCGACGCCTGCGCCCGGATGCCACTGCGTTCCGCGCTGACGGCAAAGGATGTTGCCGGGAATGACGTACTCGCCACCGTAGCGTTTGATGCCGAGGCGTTTGCTTTCGGAATCGCGGCCGTTACGTGTCGAACCGCCTGCTTTCTTTTGTGCCATTTCAAAGTCCTCGAATGGAGCGGCGGCTCGTTACGCGCCTGTGATGTCGGTGATACGCACGACAGAAAGGTCCTGACGATGGCCCTTCTTCCGGCGAGAGTTCTTGCGGCGGCGCTTCTTGAAAGCGATCAGCTTCGGTCCGCGAGATTGCTTCACAAGCTCGGCGATGACCTTGGCACCCGATACGACCGGTGCGCCGATCGTTACGTCTGCGCCCGAGCCGACCATCAGCACCTGGTCGAACTCGACCTTGGCACCGGCGTCACCCGATACGCGCTCGATCGTAACGACATCGTCCTTGGAAACGCGGTATTGCTTGCCGCCTGTCTTGATGACAGCGTACATGGCTTCGTCCTTTCGGCCTTATAGGCCTGTTGCCGCGCCCTATGGCGCCACCGTAAAACGGTGGACTTTCAAGGGAATGCTAGTCAGAGCTAGCGGGAGCCTCGGGCAGCGCATTCAACGCGGGCAATTTGCCTGCCCACGGTAGGGGCGGTTTATTGTCGATGTGAGGCTGATTGTCAATTGCCATGCGGCGTTTCGGCCATGCGCTCAACGAACGGAAATGCCGTCGCAATTCGTAAAGAGCATACACATTTCATGGTCAATTTGTCGGCAACCCGAGGGTAAGACAGGACGGTTATGGCAGTTCCAGCCAGGGCTTCCGGAACGCTAGTTGAACTGGCTGCGCTACCGCAGATTCCGGTCATTGAAACCGGGCCGGATTTTCCGCTTGCGACGCTTCGCGCGTCTCCGGGTAAGACGCACGCTCTCCTCGACATTGCCACGCGGCGGTATCCACGGCGGCTTCTCGCCGGCCTCGACCGGGTTTCCCGGGCATGGCTCGTGCGCTGGAACAACAAGCATCTCGGAGAGATCGACGCGATCGCGAGGCTGCTCGGGCGGCCGGGCGCATATTTCTTTTCGATCAATTACGAGTGGGCGTGCACCTGTCGCGCGGCGCCATCGCCGGATCGTGGCTCAGCGCGGCTTATTCGGGTGCTGGACTGGAAAACGCCCGGACTTGGCAGCAATCTCGTTTGCGCCAAGGTTACGGGTGCTCCGGGCGGGCCGTTCGCCGTCGTGACGTGGCCGGGCTATACGGGGGTTCTACAAGTCATGGCGCCCGGCCGCTTTTCGGCCGCTCTCAATCAAGCCCCGATGCGCGATCCGACGGGACTTTTCTATTTGGATTGGGCTGCAAACCGCCGCCGCGTTTGGAAAATGCCGCATCCGACGCCCGCGCATCTTTTGCGGAAGGTTGCGGAGGAGGCCCGGGATTTCGGCGACGCGCGCCGGATGCTGAGCGAGCAGCCGATCTCGACGCCGGCGATTTTCACGCTTGCCGGTATCGCGCCGGACGACACAGTCGTCATCGAGCGCACCGAGGACGCGGCGCGCGTGAGAGATGAAGACGCGGTGGCCGCCAATCACTGGCATACGCCGGGCTGGCGGGGCACGTCGCGCGGCGAAGGCAGTTGCGAGCGGGCAGGCCTCATGCGCCAAACCGAAACTTCGTTCGATACTGAGTTCGAATGGCTCGTTCCTCCGGTGCTGAACGAGAAGACGCGTCTCGCGATGGTTGCTGATGCCAAGGCGGGGCGTTTGTTGGCGCGTGGATACGAGGCGACCGGCCCTGCGACCCAGACGCTCAACTTCATTTGGGATGCGGCTCTCTGAGCCGCTTGCGCAGAGGGAAAAGCGAAGCTACAAGCCCACTTCGCCGTTTGGCGCCGCGGCTTCCGGAGAGGTGGCAGAGTGGTCGATCGCGCCGCACTCGAAATGCGGAGTACTCGCAAGGGTACCGGGGGTTCGAATCCCTCCCTCTCCGCCAGTTAACCATTTAAGTCATTGAAATCATTGTATTATTTTCGCCCCGTACACGGTTCGGGCATAAGATGCGACCGCGCTTAAAATCTTTTTTGAGCCCGATCCACTAACGATTTGAGCCACTTGGGTTCTCGCGCCCGCGCAAACTCCGCAATTCCGCGATTTCTGCTATCGCATCTTATGCCCGGAAAGTTGTGGAAAACGCACTGGCGGACATATCCGCCGCCTAACTCTCGTCCGCCGTTGTCCGTGAGCATTCGCGTGATGGAAGCATTCGACGGATTAATCCGTTGACTGATTATTTTTCTGCGGCTAGGGCGGATTCGCACTAGCGAAGGAAATGAAGATGCAACGTGAGGAAGGATTTTATTGGGTGAAGTGCAACGAGCACTTCGAGGTTGCCGCGTGGTTTGACGGTGCGTGGTCCCTTTCCGCGACTGCGGTAACGCTTTCCGACTCGCAGATGAGATGGATCGGCGAACGGATTCCTGAGCCGATGGGAGAGGCGGCGTGAGCGGCGGATTTTGCCCGCACGATTGGCACGGCACAACCGAAGCCGATCTTCAGCAGGAGTCGTGGGGCGAGGACTACGATTTTTGGTCTGACGTTGCCGCAACGACCAGCCGCCACGTACACAAGCGCCAATGCACCATCCATGATGCTGCCATCGGCCAAGCGAAGCGCGAGGGGCTGACGTTCCACCTGCTACCGGACGCCGAGCAGTATGCTCGGTTAGAAAGAGCGGAAAGAAGCCACCATTAACGATCGCGCCCGCGCTTATTTGGGAGACGCGGCGTGGGCGCGATTTCAAAGCGAGCCCGCCTTGTGAGATACCAGAACTACGCTGAAGGCAGCAGTGCCGCCGCACGTGCTTTCGCGACCAAATAGGATACGAACGCGGCGCACGCGCCGATCATGAAGAGCGCGTCGGCTTCGTCCACGTCCGACGCGCTCTTTTCGAGCAGGGCGTGCCTGATACCCTTTTCGTCCGAAGTGAAGCCGTAGATATTCTGGAATCCTGTCTTCAGGGCCGGATGTATTGTCTTTTTCTTCTCGATCAGCTTCAGGGCGTCGCCCAGCGTCGTCGCTTTTGGTTCGATGAGAACGGCAACAGACTCGACTGCGTGAATGCTCTCTCGAATACTGGCCGCCCAATCCCCATTGGTGAGATGCTTCGATGCCTCACGAAGATGAGAGCGGGCGCCGTTGTGACCAGCGGATGACAGGTCACTGAACGCCTTCTTTACGGTTTCAACCTCTTCGTCAGTTCCAACAAAACTAATCATGCCATCGATAACGCGATAGGCTGAACGGCAGTGCGTAAGGATTTTGTCGATCTCGTTGGCGCGAACGGGAGGGCGCTGAAAATTTGTGAGCAGCCAATCGAAGAATCCTAGAACCTCTCCGCAATCGCCGTGGAAGCAGAGATGCTTGAGTTTCGCAATCTGTACGTATGCGGTCGCATCAAATTCATCGACAGCCAGATGATCGCGGTGCACATGCTTTTCACGCAAAATGCCGTTCCAAGGCGAATCCAAATTGCCGTATGTGGTGCGCTCCAGTCTTGGGTACAGATAGGCCCACAGGAGCGAACGCAATTGATCAGAAAGCACGCCGCGCGCAAACTGGCTCGGCAGTGGGGCGAAGCCTTCGCGTTGTTCGAATGTCAAGTTATTGCCGTCCTGAGCGCCGTCGTTCACTGTCATTCCATGGTCGCCGTCGCTGATACCGGATTTTCAAATGAAGTATGCATAAGGCCAACGCAATGTCCCGCGCGCTTCATCCACAGCGTTCGCTCGCCAATCTCAGGCATAAGGCAGGCATAAGATCGGCTTTTGCTTGCGGACCTTGGAAATTAGAACATTCACGGCGGCGCGCCAGCCGCCGCGCGAAAGCGCCTGTAAGTCATTAATTTATCAGACGGAAACGGACGTCAACGGACGGTGACGGATGAGTGTGTATCGGTCTCCCTCTCCGACAAACAATCAATAAAATCAATGTGTTACTAGATAATTTTAATCCTACCGGCCATCCTACGCTCCAATATCGGCTGCGCTTGGCGGCGACGGCGTGAGCACGAAGGCGACAGCGCAACCCGACAAGGGCCGAACGGTGCTGGATCTCGAGGCGCGACCATCATTCGCCCGTGATGGTGGGACTGACACGGTCACTTGACCTTCGACAGCAGACACTTGTTGGCGACGCCGGATGGAAGAGCCAGCCAGTCACAAGCATGGCGAGGAGAGCCTAACGAAGTAACCGTCAATGTTCGCCAATGCCGCTCTGTCGCAAATAATGGCGTCCGGCTTTCGTATCTTCAGCGAGCTCGACAAGTTGCTCCATGGCATACCGGTCGTTCGTCAGTCGGAAAAAGCTCGACGCATCGAGCTGGCCTTCGACGTAGGCATTGACGGCCCCTTGCTTCAATCGCATCCCCGTGTCCCAGTTCTTCCACCAGGCCAAGGGCGGCAAATAGCTTTCGAGAAGTTCGCGCGCGCGCGTGGTCAGCGTTCGCCCCTGTATCCCTCGGTAGAGGGTTGCGAACGTCGACTCCAGCAATGGCTCGCAACCTTGCTTGGGCCGAATGCAGGCCATGACGAACAAGTACGCGTAGAGTGAACTCTTTTCCCCTCCGCACAGATCGTCGGTTGAACGGGTTAAGGCCCTCGCCCAATGGGATATGGGGAGGCGCAGACCGAGCGTCGTGCTGTAGTCGAAAAGACGGCCCCATGCCGCCAACTCCGATAAAGTCGAAACCTGATCGATCGCAGTTGATGGATCAATCGCAGCCGCAATCCGGCGCCCAGCGTCCAACCAAGCCGAATCCATGAAATCATGCCCGCCTCGGGCAGCTGCTGAAAGGTTCGTGGTTAATCGCCTCAGGACGGCGTCCGGCGACTTCCGCGCCATCGTTTGTGCGACTTCGACATCGTCGATGCCGAACAACCGATCGACCAAGCGATGTGCCAAGTCACCGCCATCCGGCACCCATTGCAGCACATCACGGATCAATGCCGGCTCGAGGGAGACGATTGAGCCGTCATCGAGCAACGAAGGTGCTTCAGAAACCGCAACCCGAAGGACATCTGGATAGCCGCCAGCCCGAGACAGCACCGAGCCGGCAGTCGCGGCGCGCCCGAGGCGCCGAGCGAGCTGATCGCCGAACTTCTCTTTCTGATGGAGCAGCTCTGACGTCACCCCGAGCAACCTGTCGGAGTGAGCCGGCCAGTCGGCGCCCAGGGGCTCGAGCAAGTCATCGTCAGATTGCTTTGCCTCATAGAACCAAAGGCAATAGCCAACGATAAGCGTGAAGATGAATCCGATCGCCCAGCTTACCGTGATAAGGTCTGTGCTGAGCTGGACGTCGGTGAAACCGAAACAATACTTCGCGAATCTGTTGCGCAAGAATTCATGACACTCACGAAGGGCTGGCCGCTAGTCTCAATTCCGTCCGCCGAGAGGAATTTGCAATCGCTCTACCTCGTGGCGGGCTTGAGGAAGCGCCCGTGTTTGCCGAGCATTTCCGTGGCCAAAAAGGCGACTTGCGTTCGATTGTTTACATCCAGTTTTTTCATGATGTTGTGAATATGAACCTTTACGGTGCTCTCGCTCATGTCGAGTTCGTAAGCGATGAGTTTGTTCGTTTTCCCTCTTCGCAAAGATTCGATGACTGCGATTTGGCGGTCAGTAAACAGATCTGCGCTGGAATATCGCAAATCGCTCCTTGAGTTTTCCATCTTGTGCTGTGCCGAGATAAGACTTCCGGCTGGCACGAAGGTGCCTCCGGCTCTTACTAGGCGAATAGCCTCGATTGCCAAATCCAAAGACATCTGAGCAGGGAAATACCCGCGAGCGCCTTGCTCGATCGTGTCGACAATATAGCCGCTGTCTTCTTCATCAGAAATGAGAATGACGGGCGGCGGAATTGAAAGAGAAAAAATAAAGCCTATGCTGTCTTTCAATCGATGCTCCTGTCTCCCATCGCCGAGGCACAATAGGACAATTGAGGTTTTGTCCAAATCGCAGTGATCAATCCAGTCTTTGACTTGTGGAAAGCCAGAAACTTCAAGGCCGGATGCAGCGGCAATGGATCGCGTTATACAATCACGAAAGAAAGTTCTCCATTCGATCACCGCGATCGCCGGCTTGTGAAGATAACTCGACACGGTTCCAATTCCTTTATTCAGCTCAGCATTCCTTGCTGTCGATCGCCGCACAGCCATTCGGGGGGCGCAGCGCGTGCGCGTGTAGACATCGCTACGGCTTGCGGACGTTGACGTGCTTTATTCTTGTGCTCTGATTTTTTTCGAACGCACTGATGCAAGTTAGGGCCTACGCGATTTGGCTCAAAAAGGGGGCCTCGCACTAATTTCAGTTAGCATGTGTGGGCACCCAAATGGCGCAGCCAGCCTTGGCCAATTGGTAGACAAAATTTCCGAGCCTCAAGCTTATGGCCACTCGGTCGGCGAAATGGCTATGTTTCTGACTAAAGTAGAAGTGATAATGGCTATTTTCGTTCTGGATTCCACTTTTTGACAGATATCAATTGGTCCCCAATTCAATGACCATCGACTTGTCGCGCCAGAATTGGTGCGGCCCCTGTCGCGGTTTAGCGGCCGCGCGCTGTGTAGTCGTCCGTGGTGCAGCCTTCGTTTGGCTGCCTCCTTTGGATCTAGAATGATCCGAGGAATCGATATTTCTCCGGACGCATATTGGGTCTATCGGCGTTACCGCTTCGAAGGTCCGATCCTCGAAGCGCAACCGCCAAATTGGATGTCGCCGCGGAACGTGAATCTCCGCTGACGCGATTGCGAAACATCAACCGTAAAGGCGTATCGAAATGAATAGCGCATTTTTCAATGTATCTGGTATCGACCCCCACGATGGCGCAACGCTCGTTTTCGTTTGGTGTCGCAATGAAGGCGCTCCCGCTCATAGGAACGTACTTTTGGGGTCTGGACATGTGGTGGGGGCTGTTGGATGCGGGCGTCCCCCAGGTGTCGCAGTGGGACAATTCAGTGTCACGTTTCTGCTGCCGCAGGGATGTTCGCCCAACGATATCATCGTAACGAGTAACGCGGAGGACAGCGAGTATTTGCGCGATGTGACCGTAACGCCTTGTTCCAGGGTCTCTAGTATTTCGGCAGCAAATGATCTCAACGATGTGCGCCGGTATTCGCGTCCCATCGGCACTCAAGCTTCTTACAATCGCGCCAATTCTGATGGCTTGAAAGTGGAGGCGAAGTCATGAGTGGTCAAATGATTACCGTTCAAGGCAGAGACGTTAGCGGCACTACAGAATATATTTATTATAATAATGATGGTGTTTACACGCTTCTGGGCAGCGCTTCGAATACGAATGCTGCAGACACAGCACAAACCGGCGCGAGTGTTCAGCTCGCCTCATATACCGACTTGGTATATTTGCCTGACGGGTTAGTTCCAGCGAATATCGTCGTCTATAATCAGGCGGGCACGATTCAAACGCTCGGGACTGATCCGACAATAAACGGCGACTATACAATTCAACAAGACACGCTGACGGGCTCCACGGGAGCTACGGGCGCGACGGGCGCGACGGGAGCCACGGGAGCTACAGGTGCGACCGGAGCCTCGGGTGCCACCGGTGGTACCGGCGCCACGGGCGCAACTGGTGCGACCGGCGTAGGAACGACTGGTGCTACCGGTGCGACGGGAGCGACCGGAGCCGCGGGTGCTACCGGTGATACCGGCGCCACGGGTGCAACTGGTGCGACAGGCGTAGGAACGACTGGTGCCACCGGCGCCACGGGTGCAACCGGTGCGACGGGCGTTGGAACGACAGGTGCTACAGGCGCGACTGGAGCCACCGGAGCTACCGGCGCGAGCGGTGCCTCTGGTGCTACCGGCGATACCGGTGCCACGGGTGCAACCGGTGCGACGGGCGTTGGAACGACAGGTGCTACAGGCGCGACTGGAGCTACCGGTGCGAGCGGTGCCTCTGGTGCTACCGGCGATACCGGTGCCACGGGTGCAACCGGTGCGACGGGCGTTGGAACGACAGGTGCTACAGGCGCGACTGGAGCCACCGGAGCTACCGGTGCGAGCGGTGCCTCTGGTGCTACCGGCGATACCGGTGCCACGGGTGCAACCGGTGCGACGGGCGTTGGAACGACAGGTGCTACAGGCGCGACTGGAGCCACGGGAGCTACCGGTGCGAGCGGTGCCTCTGGTGCAACCGGTGCGACGGGCGTCGGAACGACAGGAGCTACAGGTGCTACAGGCGCGACTGGAGCTACCGGTGCGAGCGGTGCCTCGGGTGCTACCGGCGATACCGGTGCCACTGGTGCAACCGGTGCGACGGGCGTCGGAACGACAGGAGCTACAGGTGCTACAGGCGCGACTGGAGCTACCGGTGCGAGCGGTGCCTCGGGTGCTACCGGCGATACCGGTGCCACTGGTGCAACCGGTGCGACGGGCGTCGGAACGACAGGAGCTACAGGTGCGACCGGAGCTACCGGTGATACCGGCGCCACGGGTGCGACTGGTGCGACAGGCGTAGGAACGACTGGTGATACCGGTGCCACGGGCGCTACCGGTGCTACGGGTGCTACCGGTGCCACGGGTGCTACCGGCGGCACAGGAGCTACCGGTGCCACGGGTGCGACTGGTGCGACAGGCGTAGGAACGACTGGTGCCACAGGTGCCACCGGCGCGACGGGCGCTACCGGTGCCACAGGTGCTACCGGCGGCACAGGAGCTACCGGTGCCACGGGTGCAACCGGCGCGACCGGTGCAACTGGTGCGACTGGTGCCACCGGCGCCACCGGTGCAACCGGAGCGACGGGCGTCGGAACGACAGGCGCAACTGGTGCAACTGGTGCCACAGGTTCGACTGGTGCCACGGGAGCTACCGGTGCCACGGGTGCAACTGGAGCGACGGGCGTCGGAACGACTGGTGCCACAGGTGCCACCGGCGCGACGGGCGCTACCGGTGCCACAGGTGCTACCGGCGGCACGGGAGCTACCGGTGCGACGGGTGCGACTGGTGCCACAGGTGCTACCGGCGGCACGGGAGCTACCGGTGCCACGGGTGCGACGGGTGCCACAGGTTCTACCGGCGGCACGGGAGCTACCGGTGCGACGGGTGCCACAGGTTCTACCGGCGGCACAGGAGCTACCGGTGCCACGGGTGCAACCTGTGCGACTGGTGCGACTGGTGCAACCGGGCACACGGGACCAACCGGGAATACCGGTCCGACAGGCCCATCCGGGCACACGGGACCAACCGGATATACCGGTCCGAAGGGCCCATCCGGGCACACGGGACCAACCGGGTGTACCGGTCCGAAGGGCCCATCCGGGCACACGGGACCAACCGGGTATACCGGTCCGAAGGGCCCATCCGGGCATACAGGACCAACCGGATATACCGGAGCGACAGGTGCCACATGTGCGACCGGTAAAACCGGCAGCACGGAAGGAACCGGGAATACCGGAAATGGTCGCGGTGATGAACACATCTCGTCTGGCTGGGGCAACCAAGGCAATTCCAGCGGCGGCATGAGCTTCATCACAGGTCAAAGCAAGAATGGCTACGGAAGCTCGCAATCAAGGACTGATCAATCAAAGACTGATGGTGAGTCGAAATCTTGCGACGTGGCTCACCAGGGCTGCAAGCCGACTTTGAGTACTGCGCTGTCTCTGACGGATTTGGTTCCACACGGTGCATCTTCGTTGTTCGCACCGAAAACGAACCAGGCGCCGCCGGCATGTGGAGGAAATATCAATCCCACGTGCAGCTCGGGCTCGACCCTGCCGCCTGCATTTGAGAGCCATGCACGCAATCTGACGTTGCCAAAACACTAATGCTTCATCGGGAAGAGATCGGCGTTACGGCCGGTCTCTTTCCTTTTCAATTGCGGGAAGTGGGTCACCGGTTCTCGCAGTGTTGATCAGCTTTTGAGCGTGGTTTGTGATGGATCATCATAGGGAATTGTTGAAGACAGGCGGTCTCTCGCAGGCGCTAAACATTCTCCTCGTCACAATATGTCTTTTCGTCGTGATCGATGGCATTGAACTCGGGAGCAGCGGCGCAGAAACGTTTCTTCTTTTGAGTTGGTGCTTGATCGGCGCAATCGCGCTCCAATGGCTGCTCGACATGGCGGTCAACTCACGTGCCTCAAGCGCGAAATCCGTTGTGCCTCACAGCAAATTTCAGAAGGGCCTCCCGTCGCAAGCCCTGATATCGGACGTATTCGAGAGATCCGGCGGCGAATCTTCCGCGGAGCGCGGTTCTGTCGAAGTGACTGCGATAAGCGTCAGGGCTCGTGAACTTGCCACTGGTCAGCTGCATGTCCGAGTGGCTGGCGCAATGAACATCGCCCGCTATCACAGCATCGATCCCGACCCTCGAGCTATCAGGAGCGGCGGTGACGGAGCTTCGCCCTGCTCTGCCGAGCTTGTTGATTGGTTTCGTCAATCCGGGCTTTGGGCCCGCGGCGTGCGTCTCAATTTCCGCCAGTTGATGAAAATCGATAGTCCCGCGCCAATTCTTCTCCTGCTCGCCAACGGGGGTGCAGCCCTCGTCATCAACCGTGATCGCGAGCATGGGGTTTTACTCTTGCGCAATCCTCACGATCCCGGCGCCGCGCCAATGCAGGTCGACGAGCTGCGCCTCAAGCAGTTTTGGGACGGCACCGCCCTGTTGGTGCGGGCCGCGCGCCAAGGCAGCGCTAACGACGAGCCGTTCGATCTTGGGTTGCTCACGCGCTTAGTCTGGGGCGAACGCACGATTTTGCGCGACGTCGCGATCGGTTCAGTCACCATCACGATACTGAGCGTGCTGCCTGTGCTGATGATCATGACGACGCTCAATACCGTTATTTTGCATGACAGCATGAACACGCTGACGCTGATCGTCATCGTTATGATCATCGCGCTGTGCTTTGAAATGTTGATCACGTGGTCGCGGCGCATGCTGCTCGTCATTCTTGCGTGCCGGCTCGACACAAGATTGAATCTTGCGGTCTTCGACCGGCTGATGACACTTCCGATTGATTTCTTCGAGCGCAACCAGTCTGGCGAACTAGCCTACAAGGTCGGGCAACTCTACCGCGTACGGGAGTTTCTTACTGGAAGGATGATGGCGACGTTCATTGACGTGGCCATGGTGCTGCTCCTGCTCCCTGTGCTGTTTTACATGGAGGCGACGCTCGCCTGGACCGTGCTGATCGCCGCCGGCTGCATCGCACTCGTCATTGCGGCTTTTCTCCGCCCCCTAGCTCGGATGACGAACAAGCTGATCCAGGCAGAATCGGACAAGGGCTCGGCATTGATCGAGAGCATCTATGGTATCCGCACAGTTAAGTCGCTCTGCCTCGAAAGCAATCGAGCTGCGGAATGGGATTTACGTGTTGCCAAGCTGGGCGAGCTCAATCTGCAGATGGGCAGACTGAGCAATTGGCCCAT
This sequence comes from Hyphomicrobium sp. ghe19, assembly GCF_902712875.1. Taxonomy (NCBI): domain Bacteria; kingdom Pseudomonadati; phylum Pseudomonadota; class Alphaproteobacteria; order Hyphomicrobiales; family Hyphomicrobiaceae; genus Hyphomicrobium; species Hyphomicrobium sp. ghe19. Next base: position 118,928 of record NZ_LR743509.1, read on the forward strand.
GATATTGGTGATGCCCTTTGAGAAGTACACTCAGGCCGGAGTGTTGGCACTCGGCGCCTATATCGCGCTGAGCTCCAGCAACGCGCTGTCGATCGGCGGCCTGATCGGTTTCATGATGCTGGGCGGCCGTGTCGCTGGGCCGCTGGTAAACCTCGCACGACTTCTCCAAGATGTGCAGGAAGCACGACAAGCACTCTCGCAAGTCGGATGGGTGTTGAACCGGCCGACCGAGAGGCGCGCACTCACGCAAGGTCTGCGACCAAAATTCGAAGGTGCGATCAGCTTCGAGGACGTAACTTTTACTTACGAGGGCACAAAGACCCCCGCCCTGGACAATATAAGCTTCTCGATCGAGCCTGGAACTATGCTCGGGCTGGTCGGCCGGTCGGGCTCTGGAAAATCGACGATCACGCGTCTGCTGATGGGAATCAACAGCGATTATACGGGCTCGATCAAAATCGATGGAACGGATCTGCGTGAGATCAACCTGCGCCATCTCCGTCAGAGCTTCGGTGTCGTCCTGCAGGAAAACTTTCTTTTTCGCGGAACGGTGAAAGACAACATTCTCGCCGGACGCGCCGGTCTCAACTTCGAGGATGCGGTGCGCGCCGCCAGGCTCGCCGGCGCCGAGGAGTTCATCGAGCGGTTGCCGCAAGGCTACGAGACCTGGATTCAAGAGGGCTCGCCTAACCTGTCCGGCGGCCAGCGACAACGATTAGCCATAGCACGCGCGCTCATCGTGGATCCAAAGCTCATGATCCTCGACGAGGCAACGTCATCGCTCGATCCCGAGAGCGAGGCGCTCATCAACGCCAACCTCCTGCGCATTGCTCGCGGGCGGACGATGGTCATCGTCTCGCACCGTCTCTCTTCGCTGGTCGATTGTGATCAGACCCTTGTGCTTGATCGCGGCAAAGTCGTCGATTTGGCACCCCACAGCAAATTGGTCGAGCGCTGCGCTGTCTATCGCCATCTTTGGCTGCAGCAGAATCGTCATGTCGATGTTCGAGGAAAAGCTCATGTCGTACCCGCTCCAAGTTTTGCGCAAAACGACTGATATCGTGCCGGCTAATAGCGAAGCGCTCACGGCACTCGAGTTCGAGAGTCCGTCTGCTGCTATCATCGCCATGCCGGTACCGAGGCTATCGCGCCAGACAAATCTTTTCGTCTTCCTGTTGGTGATTGCGTTGCTCTGTGCCAGCGGACTTATCCGCATCGACAAGATTGTGTCGGCGAGCGGCAAACTGGTATCCGACGCACCCAATATCGTTTTGCAGCCATTCGATCAGACGATCGTCGAGAGCATCGACGTAAAAAAAGGTGATGTAGTCCGCAAAGGTCAGGTGCTCGCTCGCCTAAATCCGACCTTCAGCGTTGCCGACTTAACGGCGATGAAGGATCAGGTTGACCTTCTCAAGGCCACGGGCGCACGCCTTGAATCTCAGTTGGCGGGCACGAACTATGTGCCTGACGGAGCGAACTTACACGCCAAGCTGCAGGCGTCCATTTTCGAACAGCAGACGCGCGAATACAACTTCTCGCTTCGGAATTTCAATCACAAGATTGATCAGCTGAAGGCGCAGATTCTGGGAGATACTGCGCAGGCTGATTTGTATCGCGACCGCCTTAATATCGCTGTCAAAGTCGAGGCGATGCGTCAAAAACTTCAAGATCTCAACGTCGGCAGTTTGCTCAACACCATGCTTGCCGCCGATGCCCGGTTGAATATTGCCGGATCGCGTTCGCAAGCTGAATCGGACGCTGCTCAGGCAAGATCGAAGATGGCCGGTGAGGAAGCCGAGAGAGATACATACATCCACCATTGGATAGGCCAAAACTCTGAGGAACTGGCCGACACGCGCCGCAAGCTCGTTCAGGCTCAACAGGACTATTCCAAAGCTAGTCTCCATAATCGTCTGATCGTTCTGACCGCGCCGCGCGATGCCATTGTCCTATCGGTAGGCAAAGTCTCCGTGGGCTCCGTTGTCACCGCTGCCGAGCCGTTGATCCGGCTCGTGCCATTCGACTCGCCACTTTCGATTGAAGCCGACATTTCTGGAATTGACAGCGGTTATGTCCGTCCGGGTGATGAGGTCAAGATCAAGTTCGACACGCTGCCCTTCGCGCAATATGGCACTGCGCGAGGCGTTGTGCGGACGATCAGCGCTGACAGCTTCAGTCCAGAGCCGTCAGCGGACGAAGCCGGTTCGATTTTGCCAAACCGGCCCCGCACGCTCTATTACAAGGCCGACATTTCCCTCCGAGATCTGATGTTGCATGACACGCCCCCGGGCTTTCGTCTTACGCCGGGCATGCCTCTCACTGCGGATGTGAAGGTCGGCACGCGTTCGATTTTGGCATATTTCATCGGCAAAATTCTTCCTGTTGCCTACGGCAGTATGCACGAGCCATGAGGCGCGACTGAAAGTGATGAAATTCAACTTGATCGCCACATCGCTTGACTACTTAGCAACGCGCTCGCCAACGAGGGCGCGTGCACGCGCCAATCGCCTGTCGGAGAAAGCGCCCACTCGCGCATTCGAGTTATTCGCTTCGGCAGCTGGTGCGGGCGACGTCGAAGCGGCCTTCATCGTGGGGGAATGCTATCTTGAGGGCAAAGGCATTTTGCGGCAGCCTTGCGAGGCAGCGCGCTGGTATCGTCGCGCGGCAGTGGCCGGACATGCGCGCGCGCAATGCCGCCTAGCCCAGCTTCATCTCTTCGGCCTAGCTCCAGCTGCCACAGAACCAAGCGACGGGCTCTTCTATTCTGTCGAGGAGCGCGAGGTCGATTATTGCGCTGCCGAGTTGTGGGCACGGCGCGCGGCTGAGACGGGGAATGCCGAAGCTCAGGCTCTTCTTGGTTATATACTCTCGGCCGGTCCCGATGAACTGTGCGATGCCGCTGCGGCGCTCGAGTGGTACCGCAAATCGGCAGAGCAGGATTGTGCGCAGGGCCGGCTTGGATACGTCATCGCGCTGATGAAGAATTCTGAAAGCGCAGACAAGGCGTTTGTCCACGAAGAACTCGTCCATGCGGCCGCAGCCGGCTTGCCAACCGCGCATTACTTGCTGGGTGTCGAAGCAGAACTGGCAACGCACTCGGTCATGGATGAGTCCGCAGCGCGTCAGCATTACGAAATAGCGGCCGCAGCCGGACACGGCAAAGCGCAGATGCGGTTGGGGCTGCTCCTGATTGAAGGCCGCGGCGGCTCGGCCAATGCGGTGGATGGCGAGAGCTGGTTGCGCCGCGCGGCACTGGGCGGCGATATCGAGGCTGCGTCGCAACTCGGAGACATGTATGCGCGCGGCGGCGCCCTGCCGCCGAACTACGCGGAGTCGGCGTACTGGTTCCGTACGGCGGCCGAGCGTGGGGACAAATGGGCCGCGCGCTCGCTCGGTATGCTCTACCTCACAGGTGCCGGCGTCGGCCGCGATCCTGACGAAGCGGCCTCTTGGTTCAAGCGCGCGGCAGTCGCGGGGGATGTCGACGCGCAAGGGGAGCTCGCGCTGCTGATGCAGACTGAGCCGGTTCTTCTTCTCGCGGAAGAGCGGCCACCCATCCATGAATGGTTCGAGCGCAGAGCCGAGCAAGGCGACCTGATCGGAGCGTTCAACTACGCAGTTTGCCTCGCACAAGGACTTGGCGTCCCGCCCAATGAAGAGCGCGCCGCTTTCTGGCTGGAACGAGCTGCCAAGGGCGTGGTGCAAGCGCAATTCTGGTACGGCCGCGTGCTCGCATCGGGGAGCGGGGTAGCGAAGGATGAAGTGCAGGCTGCCATCTGGCTCGCTCGAGCTGCAGAAGGCGGGATGGGAGAAGCACAATTGGCTTTAGCCGAACTTCAACTGAAGATCGTTGCCGAAAGCGCTCGGACCGACGTCGTTACAGACTTGGGAGACCGGCAATGATGAGATCAGTCGCTTTCGAAGACGCTATCGTTCAGATCGCACTGCCGTCAGGAGCTCGCGCAGTCGCACGGGTAGTTTTCCCGACACGCCAAGCTCCAAGCAACTGCGCTGCCATAAGTCGAGATAATTTTGGACCGGGACGCCGCTCCGCCCCGGCCAGCGGTTCAGTGCCCCCAGATCGACTATCAAAGTCGGGTCGTTCTCAAACAGAGCGAACATGGTCGAAACGGCTCCGCGCGCGTCATCAAGTCCGCCATGTGTTTGGAGGGATGCGCCATGCACTTTGAACCACGAGCCCAATCCAACCGAAGCACCCTCGTCATGTGCGGCCTCGCCGTAGCCGTAAAGCAGGTTCGCACGGTAATCTCTGATGGAACTCGCATAGGCCGCATCGTGGGGGAAAGGCGGAGTGCGCTCCCAATCGTTAGCAAGCGTACCGAGCCCGTGAAGCGAGAATGCTTCGACCAACGACTCCTCGATCCACTGGCAGGGATTGCGCGGCTTGGCATTCGCCTCCCAGCTATTGCAGAGAACGTGCCCGAGTTCATGCCCGAATTGATACGCGAGATTGCACCAATCGCGCGTGCCGACAATGACAGTCATCCACGCCGTCGTCGGATTTTCATCGTGGAGCCAAATCGAAGGATTGCTCCCGGATTTATCATCAACACGCAGTCTCTCTGGCTGATGGTCGGAAACCAGACTCACGTTCTTCAGGCAAGCCGCCCGCATCCTCTCAATCACTGCGACCGCGTCCGCCGGCGACGACCCGCGCCACGACCCTCCAAGTTCCAACGGTGCAGTCAGCAACGATACCGGGTGAGAGTTGGAATGAGCCATGACGACTTTCAAAGGGAGCAACATCCCGGCGCCGAGCAGAGACAGGAAGTGTCGCCGTCTAATGTGCTGGTCGGCGAAGGTCATAAGCGCGTCCAAATCAGACGGAGTTTGCCATGAACAAAGTGGGCCAAACGTTTTGCTTGAACATGATCGTAAAAAATGAGGCGCCAGTAATCCGGCGGTGCCTTGATAGCGTCCGGCCGCTGATAGATCGTTGGATGATTGTAGACACCGGCTCGACCGATGGCACCCAAGAGATTATTCGAAGCGAACTAAGCCGACTGCCTGGCGAACTCCATGAGCGACCATGGCGCAATTTTGCGCATAACCGAACAGAAGCACTGCAGCTCGCGCGTGGCAAGGCCGATTACACTCTAATAATTGACGCCGACGACGAGCTGGAGATCGGTAATCCTGAAACGATTCCCGGGCTCCTCGCCGACTCTTACACCGTGGAAATTAATGATACGGCAACTGTCTATCAGCGTACGCAACTTATGAGAAATGCGCTGCCTTGGCGTTACGAAGGTGTGCTGCACGAATATCCCACGTGCGACGGTGCTGGCCCTTCGGAGCTGCTATCCGGGCTTCGAATTCTGCGCAATCATGACGGGGCGCGTCGCAAAGATCCGCAAACTTACCGGCGCGATGCCGAAGTGCTCGAGACAGCGTTGAAGACCGAAACCGATCCGTTTCTGCTTGCGCGCTATCGTTTTTATCTCGCGCAAAGCTTTCGTGACTGCCACGAGTGGGAAAAAGCTGCTGAGCATTACTTAACCAGAGCCAAACTCGGATTCTGGCAGGAGGAGGTCTTCTTCAGCCTTTATAGTGCCGCCCAGATGAAAGAGCGGCTCGGCCATCCCGACCAGGAGGTAATCGATACCTTCCTTCGCGCCAGTGACGCGTTGCCGACACGAGCCGAGGCGCTTTATGGCGCCAGCCGATTTTGCCGCAACAAAAAGCGCTACAGCGAGGGATATGAGATGGCGAAGCGCGGCCTGCAAATATCCATGCCGTCGGATGCGCTATTTCTCGAGCCCTGGATTTACGAAACGGGTCTATTGGATGAGTTCTCGATCAATGCGTACTGGTCCGGGCACCATCGCGAGAGTCTCGATGCAAGCCTGAAGATGCTCGCCACTGGGAGGCTCTTGAGCGCCGACATGCAGCGCGTCGTTGCGAATGCTCGATTTGCCGCCGATGCGTTGCCCATGGAGGCGCACCCGGGATCCTAGGCGGCGAAGCTGTCATTTTACCGTATGAACGATCGAGCGCTGCTTTCTCTCGCTGCAACGGCCGATGTCCTCGAAAGTGGCTCAGAATTGGGAGTTCAAATAGCCGCCTTTGTATCCAGCGAGGCGCCGTAACCCGTCCAAGTCGTGAATCGTCACTGTGCCGTTCCGGACTGTCAGCAGCATCTGCTCTCGGAGCTGACGCAAGACCCGGTTGACGTGTATTGCGGTGAGCCCGAGAGCATCGGCGAGAACGAATTGGCTGAGGGGACACTTAAATTCTCCCCCCTTGGCCAACCCAACCAAACTGAGACGTTCGACCAGCTCCATAAAAAGGTGGGCGGTTCTTTCAACGGCACTTCGCCGACCCAAGTTGACCAAATGTTCGACGACCATCGACTCGTCACGTGACGCCGCCCAAAAGAAAGCCGCGCCGAGACGGGGATATCGCATGACGTTTTCGAGCAAGCTGGCACCGTCCACACCGCTCACCACCGCGTTGGTCAGTGCCAAAACAGAGTGATCGGCTGTTCGTAGCAGCATGCTCCGCAGCCCCAGGCAATCGCCAGCCACCGGAAACGAAATGATCTGCCGGTTGCCGTTCGGGAGATCCTTATAGCTGCACGCCCAGCCTGAATGCAGCACGAAGGCTTTGTGGCCGGTTTGGCCCTCGTCGATAAGCTGCGCACCACGTCTAATTGCGACCGGCTCGGACTGAAGCTGTCTCAAGCACTGCAACTCTTGGGCCGATAAAGGCAGAAAAGCACTGAGCTTCCTCGCGAAGGGGATGTCCCGTTGGACAACGCTCATGCACCGCTTTCTCCGAAGTCAGGAAGGCCGCAAAAAAGGAATTGCGAAGTTGCGACCACAAACATTGGCTGAATTAAACTTGGATCAGTTACGGCTATGAGCCACTCATATAAGCTCAATACCGGGAAGGATTTTGTAATGGCAAAAAATTCAACATTAGATGCATCCGGACTGGCCGCACTTGGAATATGCGAGTCCCTACTTGTAACATTGACGGAGCTAAAAATTATGAGCGAGGCGGATGCGCGCGCGTTGCTCATAGACGTAAAGACCGCGCACCAGGAAGCGTCAGTTCAATCTAAAACTCCTGAAAAGCACCAAGCTGCAATCGAGATTATTCAGAGAATCATATCTGGAAAAAACGGCGTACGCTAGAATCAAACCCCGTCGCGGTATATATCGATTAATGATTCTATTGAATATATCATTGCGAATTCTATTGATATTAAGGAAATTCTATCGCGATTATGTTTCTTTACCGCTGTGACCCGCAAGGCTGCCGACGACGGGCGCGAACTGGCACGTTTCAGGTAGGACTTCAATCTTGGACGGATGCGCCGGTGCGAACATCCGGATCAACATAGACGAGCATCGACGCCTGGCACGCAAGAGCCAAGGGCGGCGCCGAGCTCAGACGCGGCACGTTTTTGCTGCTGAGTTGCCTCAAGTGTCGCGGCCAGTTGCGGTGTGAGCTTGAATACCGGCAAAGCCCTCTCTCTCTGAAAGCATGCCGCGTCGGTGACCCAATTCGGGGCGCGGCGCCGATCTCATCGACATGCAACCACGGACGGGCCAATGTTCCGCTATTGGGATCGACCGTCGATCGACCTTCAGCCGTCCGCGTTCTGTCGCGATGGTCTGAAAGCCGCCGTCAGCCTGATGGCGCTACGGGCCAGAATCAGAAACGGCGAGGCTCGGCCGACATCATCTAGGGACTGCGAATTAGAAGCATGACAGATCTAAGCTGTGCTGTGTGGCAAACGCGGCTCTCAAGTGCAGCAGCGCTATTTCCGAAGCTGAGCCGTCCATGTCGACGCGATGCAAAGGGGGGAACGGCGGCCACAAAGAACTTTGAAGTTCGAGTCGACGATGCGATCGCTATTGGTCCGGAAAGCAGGCGCAGCCACACGAGTTCCTTAAGAAACGCAACTAGAGACGAGTGTCGTTCACCCCTACGACCCGGCAAGATTCGAAGACATGATTTAACCGGCACGGTAAGGAACATTATTCGAACACGAGAGGTTCTGAAGTAGCAGTGTCCATCAATCGAGCGCAGCTCGGCTTGGCTCTGGCGAGGAAACCTCCATGGACACCAATACCCTTCTCATCCTGCTTATCGTCCTCGTTGTAATCGGCGGCGGCGGCTTCTATGGGCGCCGGCGTTGGTGGTGAAATGGTAGTGACGGTGGCAGGCGCGCGGCGGTCCCTTGAGGATAAAACACAGGAAAAGCGGGGGCCCTATCGTGCTGCAGCGGCGGCAATGAAACTACGTCTCGAGCGCGATGCTCCGCAGGCGATGAAAGATCTAGAAAGCAATAGACTTGCGGTTCTCGCCAAAACGAAACGTCTGCGAGCCAAAAGGCTGAAGCCGTTTGATACAGATCCCTGATAAGCCGTTCCGGCGCATTTATCCAAACAGTCCTAAAATCGCTTCTTTTGCATTCCATCAATGCGCTCGATGCGGGCCCGGATAAATTCGATGATCAGAATTGGCCGGGCATCATGCACGTCACGGTCGAGCTCAGGCCGGTGGTCCCACAGCGGGCCTGGGTAAGCTTGGGAAGCGCGTGCAACCCTGCCGTGGATTTATCACTTTTGCTAAAGGTAGTTCCTCAACGATCAATCGATGCGTCTCTCGACCTCTCGGAGTGTTGCCTCCGCTCTTTCCACATAACCACGCGCTTGTGGGATAGCATTCAGACTTTTTGACAGCTGCAGTTGGAAAACCACAAGTCCGCCGTACCGAAAGCTTGCTTCGCTAGCGGCGAGATAAAACTCCCAAATTCGACAGAACCGCTCATCATACAGCCTTGCGGCCTCGTCTCGATGCAAAGCGAAGCGATCACTCCAAGCTCGCAGCGTATCAGCGCAGTGGAGGCGCAAAATCTCTATGTCGACTATCGAGAAGCCTGCGTGTGTGATGATTGGCACAATCTCGGAAAGGGAGGGGATATATCCCCCGGGAAAAATATATTTCTTAATCCAAGGGTTGGTCGCAGCGGGTCCGGTCGACCGCCCGATCGTGTGCAGAAGCATGATGCCTTCATCACCGAGAAGTTCATACGAGCGCATAAAGAAATCCTCATAGTCGCGAGCGCCCACATGTTCCAACATCCCGACCGAGACGATACGGTCGAACCGTCCTCTCACGTCGCGCTAATCCGCGAGACGAAACTCGACCCGTGCTCCAAGACCTTCTTCGTCGGCTCGGCGACGCGCGATTGCGAGCTGTTCGCGCGATAGCGTGATGCCGGTCACATGGGTGCGGCAGCATTTGGCTAAGTAAATTGCCAGCCCGCCCCAACCGCTGCCAATATCGAGCGTGTGCTGATCGCTGGCCAGCAACAGCTTGGCTGCGATGTGACGCTTTTTGGCAAGCTGTGCTTCTAGGTCGTCTCTCTCATCAGAGAAATAAGCACAGGAGTACTGAAGGTCATCATCCAGGAAGAGTTGATAGAAATGGTGATCCAAATCGTAGTGATGCGCGACGTTCTTCCTTGCGAGGCTAACAGTGTTTCGTCGAGCAGGGCACGTAAAGAGCCTTCGTTCGGGCGTTAAATATGAGAGCAAGCCTCGTGGAGAGCCCGTTCCGATACTTCGGCTCGCGACATCGAGCAAGTCGCGAAGTGTTCCGGTTGTTATCCTTATTCGCTCATCGACAATCAATTCACCCAATGCAAGCGACGGGCGAAGCGCGCATCTTCATTCTGCTGCTTTATCAAGTAAAGAAATGGCAACAGGGCTGCCGGTCCCATCGCCAAATACGGCGCTCTTCCCGCTGGCAAATGAAACTTCAAAGTTGCCCTCTCTGATGATACCGTCGATGATCGATTTTAATACGGTTTCAATCATATTAAATCGTCCTTCGCGCTGCGGCTATAGAACCAGGGCTCCCTCGTTTAAAACTCCGACGCACATACGAAGGTCCAGGGGACGACCAAAAAAACAAGGGCAAAGCGTGTCAGGGTAGGCCTCCTTCTCGAAGCGCGCTCGTTATGCATCTGAGCGTAAATTCGTTCAGACGTTTTCTCCGCTAGAACAGCTAGAACCCTGTAGAGCAGTTCAAGAGGTTTCACGTCTGGGAAGCAATCACACTCCAAGCCGAACAGCGATGTGGGGACGCGATGAAGATTTTCCGGTTGAGGCTAATCCGCTTCCGAAAGCATCCTGCGCATAGCTTCGATGATTGCGCTCTCGTTATAGGGTTTCGGGAAAAATCTTGCTCCGACGGGCATGTGACTCTGTTCAACGACAGTCCGGCCCGACACCACGATCAACTTAATCGGGGGCCATCGATCCCTGATGTAATGAGACAGCTTTAAACCATCAATCGAACCAGGCATTTCGACGTCGGTGAAGACGAGATGGATTTCGGGCCGCGCTTCGAGAACTCGTATAGCTTCGTCCGCGCTACTCGCCTCGATCACCTCAAAACCAGCGGTTTCCAGAAATTCGAGAGCAGCGTTGCGAATAATCGGGTGATCCTCGACCACCAAAACAACGTTCTTATGAATTGGCATATATTATCCGGTGAGGACGCAGCTGATATTCAATCGCTGAGTGAAATGCGAAGGGGAAACGCTCTGCTAGGCAGTCGGTTGCGCCTCCCTGCGTTTGGCGAGCAGCTCGTCGTAAACAATTCGAACTGAGGTTCCAGGTTTTGCATCGCGCACGATAATTTTGCCGCCGAGTTGTTTGGCGAGCGCCGCGACGATTCCGGTTCCGAGCCCCGGCGTGGCTTTGTCGGAACCCGTCGCCATGCCAATCCCGTCATCGGCGACGGATAGAGCCCATTTCGCTCCATCGGACCGGAAATCGACGCTAATCTTGCCGTGCCGGTTGCCTGGGAAGGCGTGTTTAAGAGCGTTGATCACCAGCTCGGTGATGATCAGACCAAAGCTCACCGACGTGTTGGCATTGACGACGCTGTCATCGATGGTCGCCACGATCGACAAACGGTTGGGGTCTTGGATCATCGATGCACCAAGGCTTTCGCAAAGTTGGACGAAATACGGCCGAAGCGACACGTCTCCGAGGCTTGACGCAGCGAGGTGACGCTGAACTTCGGCGATCGACATGACGCGATGGTGCGCATTTTGAAGATGCCCCCTCGCTTCCTCGGACTGCACCTTGCGAGCACTCTGCATCAGCACGCTCGCGATGATCTGGAGACTGTTGGCGACGCGGTGCTGGATTTCCTGGAGAAGAATCGCCTTCTCTCGGATGAGATCATCTTTTTCCCGAGACTCTGCACGAGCGGCGGTTACGTCAGATATCGCCAGAAGAAGCCGAACACGGTCGTTGTCTCCGTCGTCAAGCTTGCGAGCATTTAACACCAAGCTTCGAGGCTTTTGGTCCATTGAGGTGAGTTCGAGTTCGTAACCCTCGATCGGGGTCGTCCCGCTTGCGGTTGCCCTCAGCAGCGAATTGAGTTGGGGAATTGCCCACTCGCCACCGCCGATCTCGGAAAGCTGCCGACCAGGAATGCCGGCGGCATCAATCTGAAATGTCCGGCAGAACGATGCGCTCGCGGCGATTACGTTCAGATCGGCAGTAAGGAATAGCAGCGGCTCGTTGGATGAAGCGATAACAGCGAAAGTGCTGGCTGCTTCAACGTGCTGAGAGGTAACAGAAGCCATCGTATGGCCCTCAAGGGCCGGAGGCTCGCGGTGTGAAAGCCATCACTCGGCAGAACACTTCGACATACTATAGCTCAAGAAAAAAGCTTTGGTTGGCCCCAATGTAGCAGGTATGGGACCAACATGTCTCAAACCTGGTGAATTTAATCGCGACAGATGCGACGGTGGTGCCGGTAATAGCAATCCCGGTAGTCATCGGAATCGTCACCAATGTAAACGCCGGAGCCGTAGCCAAATCCGTAGCCTCTGCCATCGCGCCAATGACCGCCATGGCCACGATTGCCGCCATTCCAGTTGCCTGCCATACCATGCGAGCTATGGCCCATGCCGGCGCTACGTCCAGTTCCGCTTGAGCGACCCGCGCCCCCGCTGGAATGACCCATGCCGCTACCCCCACCACCGTCCGTATGGGGACCAGCGGTGGCCGTGACGGCGGATACGCTGAGCGCAAGACCAGCTGCCAGCGCCATCAAGGCACTCGAATTGACTTTCATTTGTTTCCTCGGAAATCTCGCTCAGCACATGCTGGCATTGCGGTCTGAGCAAAATAGCTCGACCGTTAGGAATGATACTCCCCGGCGGCCATTTAAGTTTCCGAACCTGATCATGGGAAGGCCGCAGGCGGAATGAGCTTGATGGGCTAACCTTCGACGGTTTGCGACTCAAGCGATTCCAGCAGCAGAAACTGGCGCGCGATTTCGGCTCGTAGTTCTTGAATGTCGGCAGGCGCCCGGTTGGAACAAACCAGCATTACCATGGCGACCCATTCGCGCTTGGGTTGATTGTCCGGGCTAATCCGCAAATCCGCGCACACGTCATCGAGCAGCTTCGTCAGGGCGCGAACTTGTTTCTCGTCATAGTGCCCTGGGGGAAATTTCATGGGCTGCTCACGCGACATACAGGCTGTTCTTTTTGCGGTCGAGATACCTGGCCCGATCATGCAGAAACACGGGGAACCAGATGAGCCCGGAAAACAGGCCATATCGACCATGAATTCAGGCTTGCCATTATAGAGTTTACCCAACGAAGTAGCGGTTATGCCCCGGCGAACGATTGGAAGATTGTTCGCTTCATCCGATAGCCCATTCGGGCAGCCAATCATTGTGACTTCTTCGATCGCGTCGAAATATTTCCAGTCTTCATCATCGGGGATGAGGTCGAGAGCCAGATGAGTAATAAAAAGGGGTGTTTTGAGCGCTATTGCTGCCTGCATAATGTTGCCAATCGGAACAGCGCACAAATCCACGTTTGCATCTGGATGGTGAAAAACACAATTCCGCGTTGTTGGCATGCCGCATGCGATAAACTTCCCCGATGGCTTGCCATCATCAGCTAAGTGGCAAAGCGCAGTGACTTGGTCGCTGCCCTCTATTACGTGCTTGTTGGTGACGATCGCCGGAACTGAGGATTCTCCCCGGATCGCGAAGTTCATGAAAAAGCCTGTCCCGGTACTGCAAGCCGCACCTCCTTTCATGGAGACGAGCTTCACCGTGGAATGGAGCATCTGCTCCGCTATCGCCATCGTCGCGACTTCTCGCGAACTGTGTCGCATCCTGACGACCATTAACCCGCTAACCAGCGAAGGTTGATGATTCGCCGTTCGCGTCGATTGAGCGATCGCCTTCTTATGAAAACTTATGCGTGTTGGTTGCGACAACCATCTACAGCTTACGTTTTGGATCATGATATCCGACGCCACCAAGCCAGCCCTCACGCCAAAACAACGGCGATTTGTCGAGAACTACTTGCTTGATCTCAATGCGACGCAAGCCGCGATCCGAGCTGGCTACAGCAAGCGGACCGCGCAAGAGCAAGGTTCGCAGTTATTAAACCACCCCACGATCAGGATCGCGATCGACGCAGCAAAAGCGGAGCGGTCCGCCAAAACTGAAATTTGCGCCGAACAAGTTCTGGAAGAGATCGCAGCAATGGCGTTCTACGATCCAGGAGAATTGATGATCGAAGGCGCAGCGAATGCAGGCGATCCTATTGAGGCGGTAATCGACGGTCGTGTCATCTATGGGTTGCGTTGCCCTGCTGACATCAAACGCCTGCCGGAGAACGCATGGATGCAAGCCGAAGCGGCCAGCCGGCTCGGCATAACTCAACCGCGCGTTTCCGACATGATGCGCGGCAAGATCGAGCTTTTCAGCTTCGACGCGCTTTTTGCCATGGCGGGGAAGTTGGAGTGACGTCGCAGACGTCCAGCCGGAAATCTCGGGCATAAAACGGGCATAAGATCGGCTTTTGCTTGCGATCCTTTGATATTAAAGGCTTTTCTCGCAAAATCGCCTGTAAGTCATTAATTTATCAGACGGAAATGGACGTCAACGGACGGTGACGGATGAGTGTGTATCGGCCTCCCTCTCCGCCATGACCACTGGTCTCGCATCTTTTTCTCCTCTGTCAGGGCCTGTACCGTTCAGCGTGGCGCCGCAGTCAGCGAAATTGGTTCAGGCGATTTAAAGATTGAATCTTTGCATTAGATCGCGACCATTCGTCGTGACAGAAGACCTCCAACGCACGGAAGATGGTACAAGCGCATGCTTCGAGGGGGGCCAGAAGCAGCGATCACCCCATCCTATCTGGCATATTTTAGTCCGCACGGCGGGGGCGCCGGGTGAGACTTGCCGTTGTTCAAGGGTTCCTTGGGGGAAACGATTGAATGAAACGCTTTGCATTCGCGGCGCTCGTTTGTTTTAGCGCGACCAACGCTCAAGCTGCAGATCCAGGAGCGGATTGCTGTCACGACCTAGAACAGAGAATTGAGGAGCTGGAAAATACGGCCGCCAGAAAAGGCAATCGAAAAATCTCACTAGCGGTGCAAGGCAAGGTCGCCGAAGAAGTGCTGTATTGGGACGATGGTCGAAGTTCAAACGTCTATGTAACAGGGATGGGAACAGGCGCGGCGAGCTATATCAGCTTCAGTGGTGAAGCTAAAATAGCAAAAGACGTTTCCGCCGGTTTCGTTTTGTACATGGAAGCTATCGACAGCGATATTTTCTCGATTACTCAAAAAAATCCGGATGGTCCCGGGTTATATACCGGCGTAAAAAATGCGCCTCAAACATTCTTCTCCTACTGGTATCTGAAAAGCGACCAATTGGGTCAGCTCAGCGTGGGTAAACGTCAGACTGCAGACTCGCAGGGCCCTCAGACGATCGATGGCTCTGGCACTATTTGGGCTGCCTATTGGCAGGCCTACAACGTTTACGCCTTCGATGTTCAAGGAGACATTGGAGCCGGCGAAAAACTCGTTTGGTCGCAAATTGGCTCTTGTCGCGGCAACGGTGCCGGCCCTGGCGATTGCGACTCTGGTCGAGAAGAGATCATTAGATACGACAGTCCGACGCTAGCGGGTTTCGTGGCGACCGCTTCTTGGAAGCCCAAACGTGATAGTTGGGCATTGGCCCTCCGATACTTTAACCAAAACCTCGGAGATCTGAGAGTTCAGGGCATTCTCAGTTATTCCGAGTCAGCGATGAATTGGAAAAACCCGCTCAATAATACCTTTGCAACAGACGATCGTCTGAATGTCTGGCAAGTTGGCACCTATGTGGAGCATAAACCAACAGGCCTGTTCGCTCTCGGCGCGTGGGGGCGCATCAACCAACAGGTCAATAAAATGAATAATCCGACGACAGATACATACTATCTCAAGGTCGGAGATAGACTGAAACCGACCTCACTCGGTCACACAATTCCGTTCGGAGAATACCTGCGGTCGACCGACGGCGTTGCAATCTTTGATGTGAATAATACCCAAGGCGGCGCCAAGGTAATAGAAGGATCAGGGACCACAATTTGGGGACTCGGCGTTGCTCAGGAAATCGACGATGCTGCCATGTTAGTTTGGCTACGTTATAGACATCATCAAGTCGACGTCCCTGGTCGCAACCTAGAAGATGCTGACACCTTTTCCTTCGGATCACAAATATCTTTCTAAGTGAATGGGCGGACCAGCCTTACGTCAAAGGTGTTTGATGGGTAATTGAAGGTACTAGCTCGGTTCCTTCAGTGCCTCATGAATCCGATCGCGACGATTCCGCCGAAGTCGTCAATGGACGTCTTCGGCTTTCCACGTACCCTGTTTTCGTTCTCGGGATTAAAATCGCCGGCGACGAAAGCGCGGTCCGACCTATATTTGATGTTGAGATTCCGAAGCCGCTGTTGGCTCTTAAGGTCCCGTCGGCGGCCGTTGCCGGACTATGTCCGGCGCAAGAAGAGTTTTCTGACGATCAGTCCGGCCCCGTCCCGGCCGTCGTCGGGCATCTTCCCTTTGCTGCGAGTGCGTCGCCTTCTCCTCATCGGTCTCATCATCTTGGGAATGGCTTTGGCGGAGGGCGCAGCCAACGATTGGCTACCCCTCATCATGGTCGACAGCTACGGGTACGACCAGGCTTCGGGATCGTTGATCTTCTTCGCGTTCGCCGTCGCGATGACCCTGGGCCGCTTCAGCGGAGGGTTCATTTTTGAACCGTTACGGACGAGCCGCTGTGATTCGAGGCTGCGCTATCCTTTGCGCCTTGGGTATCGGCATCGTCTCTATCGCGAACAGCGCCGTTGCAGGCGGGGGCGCCGTCTTGCACTCCATCCGTGTTGCGAGGTCGGAAACGACGGCCTAAAATTTTGCCCGAATGGTTCTATTCGGCGGCGAGCGCGAGCTCCAAATACCCGTAATGCCGCTTGGCGGGCCGTTGGGCCTACAAGCGCGTCCTCCGGCAAGCAACAATTTCGGCCAGTCGTCAAAATCGGGGAACATTGAGATGCTTTGAGCGATCAGCATGCGGGACGCGATTCAAAACTTCGCGGCCCGGGCAGCGGTGGAGATCGTCGACTGGTCTTTGCGGCACCGCAGTCTCCGGCTCCGATCCAATCGAGAGTTGGCCCGGCTTCGCGAACTCCCTCGAACGGACCGCCAGCAACGATGTGCGGGCGATCATCGTCGAGATGTCAAACCGCTTCGCTCGCGATCTCAGTATTCAGGAGACTGCGCTGAGCTGTCTCCTGAATATGGGCAGGCGCGTATTTTGGCGGCGAGTGGAAGTGCTAGTGATACGATGAAAAAGTTAGGCTGAGCCAATTCTTAAATTGCTTTGCACGCGCTTCCGGGTCGCAGCGATGACACTGGCTTGATGCATGAACTCAGGCGGATCGAGAAAGGTGCCGTAGTCCTTTCGGGCGTTGAACAGATGAACGCAGGCGCTTTGGACGACACGCTGCCAAGCGGCTCCGCTGCAAAAACAAAGTCGCCCTCCCGCATATCGACTTCGAAAAGCCTGGACACTGTCACCTCGAGCGGAGTGTCCGTTCTAATGACGACGAACGAAGGGCTGCGCTCGGGGCGGACACGCAAGAAGCCATCGCCGGGCTATGTCACTTGCCGGCCTGCGGCCGCCTCATGTCGCCTCACACATCGCAGTCGCGCAGGAGCTCAAAGGCCTGACTCGCTCATCCGAGTGGTAAGGATTCAGGGAGGAGAGGATTGCAAGCGGGGTGATGTTTGGTCTCGACCAATTAGTCGTTCGCCCCGTCTCCGATCGAAACTCAGAATGAGGAAAGTGCCGCCGTGAAATTTAGAGCATATACATTATAGAATAGAGAAAATCTATCAGATCTAGGGATTGATTTATCCTACTTATTAGACAGAATCTCAAGTGTGACCTTCGTCGGGAGAGGAGGAGTCGTCTGATGTTCTTGAAGCAATTTCAGTACCTCATCGCAGTTGCAGAAGAGGGGCACTTCGGGCGCGCGGCGGAAAGATGCCATGTCACGCAGCCTAGCCTTTCGACGGGGATCAAGCTCCTCGAACTTGAGCTCGGTGCGCCGATCTTCTTGCGAGGCCGTGGCCAGCGGTTCCGCGGCTTAACACCGGAGGGTGAGAAGGTTGCGCGTTGGGCGCGAAGCGTGGTCGCGAACTGCGATGCGATGCGGGACGAAATCGCTTCCATGTCGAATGATCTCCGTGGCCGCCTTCGCATCGGCGCGATGCCCTCGATGTCGCCAATGCTCCCATCTCTGCTGCGTCGGGTCCGAGAGCGTCACCCCGGTATCATCATCGATGTCCAATTCATCGGCAATGATGCCATGCGACTTGGATTGAATGAATTCTCGCTGGACGTTGCGTTCACCTATGTCGAAGCATCGGACATGGGCCGGCGCAACACGCTGCCCGTATACAGTGAAAAATTGAGCCTGCTTGTTCCCGACACGGACGAGTTCCGAGATCGCACCTCAATCAGTTGGGAGGCGGCGTCCCGGCTGCCGCTGGCAATGTTGCGACCCAAACTTCGCGAACGGGTGTTCGTCGACAAAATGTTTGAAAAAGTAGGATGCAGACCAGAACCAAAAATCGAATCAGAATCGATACTCCATCTGATGTTTCAGGTTCAGTACACTGAGTTGTGTACGGTCATTCCATCGCATTTCACAAAAATGCCGGGGTTACATCCGGGTACGCGTGCGCTCGATCTCGTGGATCCTGTGGCAAGCCAAGACATAGCGATATTCTGGGCGGAGGGCGAAACGGCCATGCCCATGGCAAAAGCGCTCGTCAAAATCATCCGCCAGATGAATAAAACGGGTGAGCTCGCTGCGCAGCTGTCTCATGAAATTGAGCAAAGTAATAAAGTGCCGAAAATCGTTTCGAAGCCCCGAGTGCTCGCGGAAGCAGAAGCTCGGAATTCAGAGAAGAGGCGAGTAAAAAGACGGAGAAGTATCGGCGAGGAGCTTTGTCAATCGACCAAACGGCAAGCTGCACCCAGCTCGTCGGACGAGTCACTCAATGACAATGTGAACTTGATGATGGCCGAGCCGGTTTAGGCCCGACTGCGTATTCTGTCCGCGATCCCGGACGAAAAAGACTGAGCTGGAATGCGGCCATCAATAGAAGTGCCGCATTCCAGCATCGCGACAGTGGAAGCCTACTGCACTGTCAGCTTTTGCAGCTTTGCAACCGCTTCGGATATCCTCTTGGTCATCGCTGGACCTGCAATCTCTGCAGGCGACGTGCCAGATACCTTGATGATCTCAAAAACGTCCGGACCCTTCGATGACTCCGACCGTGCCACCCGGTAGTGAGGATCAACGACGCCCATTCGCAACGGGAAGAAACCAATGCGGATTCCATTGTTCTGTGTGGTTGCAGCCTGACCAATCAGAGGAACTTCCGCCTCAAGAGAAAAATCCCTTGTGCATAGCGTAAGTCCCGATGGGCAATCATGTTCCTTGCCCGGTTTCTGGCCAATCGTCTTCAGAAGATTGGCAGCCGCACTGAACCAATTAAGAATCGTCTTTAGCTCGCCTTCGCGGAAGTCCGGAGAATATTCCACACTGTCGCCGGCCATTGGGTGCGGGATGACGTAGGGGAGATCCTTCGAAAAGCGGCCGCGATCGATACCTCTATGCAGTAACTCGACCAATATCCAAGCTTCGACTTGGGCCGACGTGCGACCCTCCATTTGAAGTTCATGCTTGGCTGGTTGGCCGTGTTCAAGAAACTGCAGGGTAAGCTCCGGGAGCCTCATCTCCATCTGGAGACCATCAGCAAAATCGTCAGTTACAAACGCGTTTCGTTCGTCATTCCACCGCAATGCGATGTCTGAGCCTGCATTTAAGCTTCTAAAGCTGCTGACCATTCTAGCGAGCCACTGAACGGCATTGTGCGACTGTGAAAAGGCGTCGCGCAGCGTATCGGTAGGACTCTCTGGCTGAAAAGCAGTTTCGTTCGTAGACATCAGCGTGTCTCCATTCAACGTTCGGATATTACCAGCGACACATAAGGCCGTCATCGCGATATGTACTCGCTCGCCGTCACGATCGGAATTGAATTGTCTGATTTAGGGAATAGATATTTCCTATAGATACTGCGTCCGCTCCAAGATGAAGTTCGGGGAAATTTCGGAATATCGCCAACGTGGATTTCCGAAATGTGCTGCCGTCTCACCTTGTGTGGAGATAGCGCGTATGCGGCAGTCATGGCGAGCTCTAATTGATTTCGCTAATTCACAATTAGGCGCTGGCGATTTCATCGAGATTGAAATTTTGCGAATGCGCAAATAAGCGATAGCCAGTCTCGATGGAACAGAAGAAAGCCTCAAATAGATAACGCCGTTCTTGATTGCTAGTCGTTTGACTCATTGCTGGCGTGCGCACCCAACACCCAATGAAGAGCTGGGCGCGCACTTGGGAAAAGCATCCGGCTTACCAGCAGAGTCAATCAACTGGTGGGTGCGAAGCGCACCCGAAGGGCGGCTTTATGGAAGGTTCTATCTCGATCCGAGGATCTCGCTACGCGCAGACTGCGAGACATCGCGATGCTATCGCCGGCATAGGTCTGGCGGCATTCGTTTCAGTCATTGCGGTACTTCTAGCGCCGCACATGCCGAAAGCACTTCCGCTTCCCGCGATGGTGATCGCGTTGGTTCTTGCGATCAGCCTGCACGCACTTGCACGCAACTCCTTGTTTCAGCCTGGCTTGGCTCTTTGCGCGAAGCCGCTGTTGAGATGGGCAGTGGCGTTGCTGGGGATGCGCGTCGCCATCGGCGACATCATCAATCTGGGCGCGCCCGTCGCCATCATGGTTATTGTATCGATGGCGGCGACGATCGCTGCCGGAATCGGAATTGCGAAACTTCTCAAACAGAACGTATTCTTTGGGATGTTGGTCGGATCGGCTACGGCTGTTTGTGGAGCCTCGGCCGCACTCGCGACATCGACCGTGTTGCCGAACTATAAGGGCAGGGACACGGATGTGGCGTTCGTGGTTGTCGGAGTCAATCTCCTCGCGACGTTGGCCATGCTGGCCTATCCACCCCTTTGTCACTATCTTGGTTTCGACGATAAGACGACGGGAATCATGCTTGGCGGCACAATTCACGATGTTGCCCAGGTTGTGGGAGCAGGATACGCCATCTCCGATACGGCAGGAAATGCTGCTGCCATCGTGAAGCTGTTTCGCGTCTTCTTGCTCTTGCCTGTCGTGTTGATCCTCGGTTTCTATGTAAGTCAATTGATCGGAAAACGTGAGGAGGCGCGCGTTGCGATGCCGACCTTCGCAATCATGTTCCTCGTTCTCTGCATCATCAACAGCATCTGCTCATCGATTCCGGCGATCGCAGAAAGCTATGATGTCGTCAAGTCAGTTACAGTTGGGCTGAGCACGTGGGGTCTTCTGCTTGCAATTTCCGCGATAGGCCTGAATACTTCGATGAAGGCCATCACCAATCTCGGCTGGCGTCACATCGTCAATCTCTTGGGCACGACGCTTGTCATCGGTACATTGATGACTGTAGGCTTGCTCTACATTCGATAGATCGGAACTTGGGTCGACGGTACAATGCCAATAAAGCCCTCGTCAGGAACAACTTCGTCGGTGCGTATGATAGCTGAAGAGCGTCAATCCTGAGGGGCGCGCATCCCTGGCGGCAAGCTTTCCAGCCCAGAAATTCTATCTGGGCTGGACCCCGTCGCGACACCGAAAACGTTGCTCATTCATATTGTGCTGCAACATCCATGTCAGCTCGATGCCGGCATTTCCGTCGCGCTGCGTCGGCCGAGTTTTATGCCAAGTTAATGTTTCCTCCTCCGAGTTGCCGTCTGCTCTTTCGCATTCAGCATCGGCCGGTATTCATCACTCTTCAAATATGCGGTTCCTCTTCAAATGTAGGAGGATAAAATAGGCATTGATTTCGCGCTTCAATTATATGGCTTGATATGCCGGCCTATTTCTAAATTTGGTATATTGATTTTACCGGGGGGTCGTCTTGGGCGGTAATGCTGCTGCTTACAAAATAGAAAAAACTAGGGAGCAACACCGACGCCATGCAGGGATCATACGCGGGAGATGCGACGCGTTCGGCAAAGCCGAACGATCAACTCAGCGAAACAATAGGAGGTATAGCAGCAGAACATACACAAACGGCCACCGGAACAGTCGTCCCGTTTAAGCAGGCTTTGCTCGTAGCTATCGCCGCTGGCGTAGGATACGGGTTTGATTCTTACGCGGTAAACATCTTCGGGATGTTGAGTCCGCTGATGGTCAAGGAGCTTGATATCGACGTAAAGGCCATTGGTGTTATCGGCTCGCTATTCCTCGTCGGCTATACCATTGGAACGATTTTCTTCGGGCGTCTGGCCGACAAGGTTGGCCGGCGAGCTTCTCTAAAATTTTCTATCGCCTTATATGGCACAACGACGGTGCTTGGCGGGATGGTGAGCAACTTATATGCAATCACCGGACTGCGCTTTCTGACGGGCGTGGGCGGAGCGGGCGAATTGGCGGTTGGAGCGCCATACACCGCAGAAATGTGGCCGCCGAAATATCGTGCCATCGGAACAGGCGGCATTATGTTTGCCCTCTATTCCGCTGGATATGTCATTGCGGCTATAACGGCATTGGCTATCGTTCCGGAATACGGCTGGAGATCGGCGTTTATTTTCGCAGCGATTCCGGCTGCTCTTGTCTATTGGCTAAGAAGCTCGGTCGAAGATTCTCCGCGTTTCAAGGAAGCGCAAGAAGAAATGGAGCGCCTAGCTAAAGACGGCGAAGCGAACCGCCCGAGCGAAAGCATTTGGGCGATTCCGGGTGCGAAAAAGCGCATCGTGGTTGGATGGCTGCTCTATACCGCAAACACATGCGGATATTGGGGTATCACGTTCTTCCTCACGACGTTCATGATTAAAAAATTCAATGTGACCATTGAGGAATCGATCTACTACGCCATGCTCTTCTATGTGGCTCAGTTCTTCCTTTCCTTCATTGGTACCGCACTTTCCGATTGGATCGGCCGGCGGCCAGCAGGGATTCTCGGTGCCGTGATCATGATGGCATGCACGGTCATGGCATCGACTGCGGATAACCTGGACACCTTCCTCGTGTACGGCGGCTTGATGGTCGGCATGCTCGGTTGGCTTTGGGGCATTGGCGACACCTACCTCAGCGAGTTCTTCCGTACATCGCTTCGCGGTACCGGCTTTGGCATCATGGTGGGTGGCGGTCGTGCAGTCTCGATCTTTGCACCGTTCCTCGTCGGCTGGGGAATCGCGGAATACGGTCCGACTGGTCCGTTCCTAGCAACTGCCGGATTGTGGGTCCTGACGATCATTGGATACCTCATGGGACCGGAGACGGCAGGCAAGGAGCTTGAAGAAGTCCAGCTCTAAGCACTAGCGATCATCAAGAAAGACTGCGAGCGGCGCGTTGAACGAGCGCCGCTCGCTTGCTTTCCAATCGTTGTTTGCCTGGTATATTTATTGATGTTTTTGCCGGTATATCTCGCCGCGTTATAGTTGAATGCCCATCGGAGTGTGCCATTCACGGCTGTGCCGCTCCTTGAACTGTTATATCTGCGGCGCGACGCACAGGTTGGCATTGAAAAAACGACTCAAAAAATCCTCATCGCCGATGATCGAAAAAATGCGTGCCAGGCAGCCCGGCTGGCAGCGAGAACACATAGTCCGTTACGGCTGGACGGTTCTCGTCTCTCTCGGCGCAATGATTGCACCTGTCGATTTAGCGATTGAATCTTTGCATTAGATCGTCCTGCTGCGGCCCTGATAATCTCCCGAACAGTTAACTCCTCCATTCGGGCGAAACCCGAATTCGCTTAATTCGACGGGACGTTGGGCTCCACGTCATTTTGGGGATCGATACGCCCTTCCGTTATTCAAACGACAATCAATAAGATCGGGGAAACGAAAAGAATGCTCGATAGGCGCCATATCATCAAAGGAGCTGGCGGATTGGCGGCCGCTCTCACAAGCGGGTATCTCGGTGCGCGGAGAGCCGTTGCAGAATCCGTGACCTTGCCGTTCGACAATGGCGAGCGGCCGCTCGTGGCTTACCCGCAAAAGCGACCACTGATCCGACTCACCGAGCGCCCCCCGCAACTAGAAACGCCCTTCTCGGTTTTTGACGAAGGAGCCATTACGTCCAACGACGCATTTTTTGTTCGCTATCATCTTGGCGACATCCCACTTTCGATCGACACCGACACCTTTCGGCTCGAAGTCGGCGGCAAAGTAGATTCGCCACTGTCGCTCTCGCTTCGGGATATCAAGGCGACGACGCCGACGGAGATCGTGGCGGTCAATCAGTGCTCAGGCAATAGCCGCGGGCTGTTCAATCCACGCATGGGAGGCGGGCAGCTCGCCAATGGCGCAATGGGAAATGCACGCTGGGTGGGCGTCTCGCTAAAATCCGTTCTGGACAAGGCCGGCGTGCGGCCGGAGGCCAAGCAGGTCGTCTTCGACGGGCTCGACAAGCCGGTGATGCCCCAAACTCCGGATTTCGCCAAGGCTCTCGATATCGATCATGCCCGTGATGGTGAAGTGATGCTTGCTTGGTCGATGAACGGGAGCGATCTGCCGTGGCTGAATGGCTATCCGCTCCGCGTCGTCGTACCTGGATATTACGGCACCTACTGGGTCAAGCACGTCAATAAGATCAACGTAATTGACGAGGTACTCGAAAACTTCTGGATGAAGACAGCCTATCGCATACCAGACAATTCCTGCGCATGCGTTCCGCCGGGCACCAAGCCGGACAAAACCGTGCCGATCGGCCGCTTCAACGTTCGGTCATTCATTACGAATGTTCAGGATGGCGCCACGGTCCGCGCAAGCACCGATACGCTGCTTCGCGGTATGGCCTTCGACGGCGGCAGCGGCATCAAAGAGGTTGCCATCTCGAGCGATGGTGGAAAGACCTGGAGTGCCGCCGAGCTCGGCGAGGATCTCGGCAAGTATTCATTCCGGACTTGGCACACAAACGTGAAGCTACCGGCCGGCTCGCACGACTTGTTGGTGCGTGCGACCAGCCGCAGCGGGGAGGTGCAACCCATGGAGCAGCGCTGGAACCCTTCCGGTTACATGCGCAACGTCGTGGAAAGCGTTCGCGTTCAGGCGGCGTAAGGAGATAGTGGAATGAAGGATATCAAGCTTGCTGTAGTGTCGCTCGCCGCTTTCGCGTTGGCCGTTGCTGCGAGCACAGCCACCTTTGCAGGCAGCAAGGAATACACGCTACCTGATGAAACTGCGACGCTTACGAAGTCGCCTGATGCGGGTTACGAAAAAGCTGAAGCTAACTGCACAGCCTGCCACTCCGTCGACTACATCAACACGCAACCGCGCGGGAAGGGAAAGGATTTTTGGAACGCTGTGGTCAACAAGATGATGCATGTCTATGGCGCCCCGGTCGATGAAGCCGATGTGCCTGCTATCGTCGACTACCTGTCCAAAAACTATTGAGGCAGGCGCGTTTTCCAGCGCGCCGTCTCCTGAATCTTCGATCTCGTCGAGTCAACTCGTCGCCGGCGTATCTCCCTTTTTGGGAGATATGCCGTTTTGGCGTCTCGCTCGAAAAGTTTCTATTTGCGAGAAAAAAATAGCGGCCGCGGGATCGATGACGGCGTGCATCGTGCCGGCAAGTCTGTGGGCAAATGTCTAGTCGAGAGCTTCAACGACCGCGTCCGGGGACGAGCTGCTGAACTGAGGATCGTCATTCAGGGCGTCGTAGCGTTATGGCGACGTCACGACAACGCCGTAAGGCCAGACGTTCTGCTCGTTAGAGTCTGAGGTCTTCATACCGACGATGGTTGCCATGGCCATCTGCGCAACTCCGGTGTCAGCAGCCAAGCGGGGGCGCTGGGAACTTGGACCACTTATTCGGATACGATCAGACCGGTCCCGATGATCGGGGCGCACCCATCTGTGCGCAAGCGCGTAGAGCGCGTTCTTATTGCTTCAAAGGCAGGCCAACAAATATCGATCCATCCGTGACGCATATCTTTTTGCAGGAGGAGATATTTCCATGCAACCGCCGTGTCTGCAGTTTTTATCGGTGCGTCTGGCCGGGGGGCGTGGCCGACAGCGCCAATGCAGACACGGCTGGCTGCGGAGGCCCAGCGTCAGCTGGGGCCTAGTTCAACCGAACTTATCGTAACGAATGGCTTCTGGTGATAACTGCCCGTCCGAGATGAGAATACGCAACGCAGCGTCAACCATCGGAGGTGGACCGGCAAGATATGCAAGAGTGTTCTGATAGCGCCCCGCCATAGATGATGCCATAGCGGTATGAACGAATCCGCCCGCAAGCTGGATTTCATCATAGTTCGGATGGCGTGCCGTCTCAGGTGGTTCGTTAGAAAGCGCCAGTGTAACATCGAGATTACCTTGCGCTTTTCTCACGTACTTCGAGAGCTCATCGAGATAGAAGCCATCCTGCAAGGTCGGAACTCCGAAGAAGACGTGGCCCCGATGACTTGCGAAATGGTTCAATTGTGTCGCTCGCTCGAGGATGGACATCATGCCGGCGATGCCTGAACCCCCAGCCGCGATGATCAAATCTCTATCTTCTCCTGCCTCAAACGTGGCGCGCCCTAGCGGTCCAAAAATATCGATCTCAGTGCCATCGACCGGTTCGGAAAAAAGCCAATTGCAAAACCCACCGCCTGGTTTGCGCTTGACAACAAATTCGATCCGGCCGGTCCGGTCGGCGTAGTTGACCATCGAGTAGGCGCGCGCGCCGACGACCGATGGAGTACCGATAAGTGCGAACTGGCCAGCCTCAAAGGACATTGGAGTCGATAGATCGACAGCGAATTCCATGACGTCGCGAGTCAGTACGCGGCTATCGCATATCGTTCCTCTGAAGTTCGCCGGCGCGTCTTCGGTAGAGATCTGGGTTATTTTGGCTGGTACGCGCACGAGGCAATCGGACATTGCCTTCGCCTGGCACAGCAAGATGTCTCCCTTCTCTCTCTTTAGCTTCGCCAGCGCCGGAGACTCTTCCCAGCCGATAACGATTTCGCCCGTCATCAGCCGGCCGCGACAACTACCGCACGTGCCTGTTGCACACTCGTATGGGAGCGTCAGCCCCGATTTCAAGCCTGCGTGCAGCAGTGTTTCCCCATTTTCGCAGGGAAACTCGAACGCCCCAGTTGGAGTTTGAACAGTGATTGCCACACGATCTTCTGTTGCAGAAGATTCGGCCGGCAGCAGGTATTCAGCTTTGACTGAAGAAATCATCGTCGAATTCATCCCCGCTCTCAAATTCATAAACGAGCTCTTCAACCATGTTTACGAACAGTGCACCGTCCTCTTCCCGCGTTTCATAAAACTTCAGCGGCTTTTCGGTTTCTCCGATCATGTCGGTGGTACGAAGATCCCATGCCCAAAGATGTTTCGAGCACGTCAAAACGCAATTGGCGACAATTCCGGATTCGGCGAGCGGCTCTTCCATGTGCGGGCAAACCGGTGGAGTTGCCCTAAAACCCCCGCCGTAATTCGTAATAAGAACGTTTACCCCTCCGACGTCGAAGATCTTGACAGAATTCACGTCAACATCCCCGACGTCACAAACCTTCTTCCATGTCATGACAGCGCTCTTCCGTATCTTAGAGTGGCCAGTGCGAACCTTTGTCGAGCCGGCGATTTTCCAGTTTGAGCTCGCGCTTCAGGAAAACGCTCTTGCCGTTTTCCACTTTCAGCGTGTCAAGATATCTGCCGATCACGAATAGGCGGCTTTCGCCGGCGTCGATGTGCGAGTTGGTGCCATCCAACATGTTTTGGAAAATGATTACCGAGCTGACGGCCGTGGCCGTTTTGCCGTCTTCCGAGGGTGTCACCGAATAGACCGTCGTATGCCGATGCAGCGGCGAATGATCCGTGTTGTGCTTCGGGAGTAGATCGATGAGGTGATGCAGGTCCTTCTTGTTCGCCGCAAGATAGGTCATGTCGCAATTGATTTCGGGACTCCACGAAGTGATCGAGTACTCGAAAGACTCGTGGCAGAGCGACAGCCAGTCGTTCCACTTCTGATCGTCGAGTAGCCTAGTAGCTTCATAAATTGCGTCGCGAACGGTTTCGCACGTAGACACTGTCATCTCTCCAAAGATTAGGGTTTGGAGGAGAACGACAGAGTAGCTGTCGTTCTCCCGCCTTTGGTCACCGAACTGATGTAAAAGTTATTCTGCCGCTGTCGTAACCGATGCGGGCGACGAATACGGCTTATCGGGACTGCTCGGCAGTCTGTTCAGCCACCGGCCCCACTCATCGTAATAGTGCCGCATGCCATTTTCGTCATGGATCGTTTGATTTTCCTGGCGACCATGGAGCACGCGACGGGGCTCAGTTCCGGGATGCATCGTATTGCCCTGACCCTGAACGCCGATGAGATCTTCGTGCAGGTTTCGTCCGAATGGACCCCAGATCGAATTGTGGTGGTTGATCCGCGTCATGCGGTCTTCCTTCGAGTCACTCTTCAATCCGAGACCGCGGAATTCGATCATCGTCCTGTTCGGGCCGAGCGGGGTGACGACGTCGCAACGGAGCGCCGATCCTCGCAGGTTGAAGTTTATGCCCGGGAACAGGTCAATCATGTACCACTGGTTCGGCGGCAGATGAGGGAACGACAATGCGGCCCGGCTTTCGAAGCCTTCGTACTTATCGTAGTTCACCTCGAAGGTGCCGACGACGACGTGTCCGTTGTCGAACGCCTCGTTCTTGCGCGCGAAATAAGCGTCGTTAAAGCCCGTCACGCGGTTATGATAGTGCATGAAGTCGTGATAGAACTCGGCGTTGGTGTCATGCCAAAGCTTGTAGTTCGTATCGACGATCGCCTTATGATAGTGAAACACTTGAAGCGGCTCAGCTTCGAGAGACTTACGCAAGCACTCGAACGGCTTGCCGGCCCAGTCTTCGAGAGATGGGGCTTTATCGTTCAGATTGACCCAAACGAATCCGCCGAACTTCACTTCGCAACGAAGGCGGCGCAAGCCAACGTCGTCCTTGCAGAGGCGATCCTGGTAGCCTTCCTTTTCGCGGCTGACATAGACGCAGCCACCCTTCATGTCGAATTGCCAACCGTGGAACATGCACGTCATGCGCTTTGGGTTGCCTGAAGGTTGCCCCTCGAGGAAGCTACCAGAAGGACGGCGCTCGATCATCATGCCGCGATGTGGGCAAACGTTCAGGAATGCACGAACCTGGTTGTCCGGTCCACGGCAAACGATGATGGGCTCACGCGCAATCGACGTCGTACGGAAGTCGTAAGGCTTCGAAAGTTCCGACTCGTGACAGACCGGAATCCAAGTGTTCTTGAAAATCTTCTCGTTTTCTTCTTCGAAGATTTCATGGTCGCTATAGCAGCGGCTATCGATCCACTCTCCCTGCTGCAGCGGCGGCTTTGCCATCCACTGGTCATAAGTTCGTGCAGCCATTTCGATCCTCCTGATTGTTTTTGTTCTGCCCGATCGCACCATTCGGCGCGCTTGTGTCAATCAATAGCAGCCCCATGGCGGGTTGAGGAGGTTTGGGGGGATTAAAGTTCGTTATGCATATATAGGTCCGGGCCATGATATGCGCAGCATTCATGCGCGAAAACAATTTCGCCTTCGGCTTTCTTTTGGTCTCCATTATCGCTGTTTTGAAAGGTTGCGGGGTCGGAATACAGACCGTTCACGCAATAGATGCTCTGGTTCGCGCGTCTTCAACGCTGTGGTACTCTAGCATTGGTTCCGATGCTTCGGCGGACGGCCGGAAGGGACTCAGTTCAGTTTTGGATTGGTGCAGGCGAAGAAAAACGATTGCCGGAAGATCGTTGGTTTCCGGGTAAAAAAAAGTCCGAATGAATATTCGGACCGAGTCGCCTTGGAAGCGTTTGGAGAAAGAAGAGGTCGTGGGAGTTCTGGCTAATAAATGGAGTTTCAACATAATTGGAAACTCCGATTTCCTATATATGAATTGAAAGATTCAATAGCATTCCGGAAGTGGAAATGTAGCTGCCGAGACCCAACCGTCTACGACGCGTATTATGCCGACAATGTGAAGGTTTGCGCTTGGTTGGCGCATCCAGGATGCGCTTTCAGCGCCTGTTCTGCTTGCTAAGCCGAAGACCGGGCTACGTCCACAACGATCGCGGAGCCAACGACTACCAGCACGCAGGAGACAATAAGTTTAAGCACCTTCCCAGGAAGATGATGAGCGGCCGATGCACCAAGCCAGCAGCCGACTGATAACCCGACAGCCAACATGCCTCCGAGATAGAGATCAAGGGTTCCCAATGCCATGTTTGTTAGTGTTGCGACGATCGAAATGGGGAGCTGGATGACCTGACTCAGTCCGATGGCGCCAAGGACCGCCTGCTGTTGCCACATCAGAATCGGAACAAGCAGCAGGGGGCCGCCGGTGCCGCTAACCGTCGAGAAGAAGCTCGTGAAGGCGCCAGCCGTCGCCAGTCGTCG
The DNA here is from genome assembly GCF_902712875.1 of Hyphomicrobium sp. ghe19. Lineage (NCBI taxonomy): Bacteria > Pseudomonadati > Pseudomonadota > Alphaproteobacteria > Hyphomicrobiales > Hyphomicrobiaceae > Hyphomicrobium > Hyphomicrobium sp. ghe19. Next base: position 148,817 of record NZ_LR743509.1, read on the forward strand.
CGAAGACAGCGCCGTGGCCGATGGACTTTCGAGTACGCCGCTACCAAAGATAGCCTGAAGCCCTGATAGCGCTGCTAGAGCGCCTATCAAACATTTGAGGATCAGCGGGCTGACTTTCTGAACCATCAAGCTCCCAAATAGGGCTGCGGGAACGGCGGCTGCGACGAGAACTCCGGCGGATCCCCACGCGATGGATCCCTTCCTCGCAAATTGAACTGTTCCGACAATTCCCGTGAAGATGAAACCCATCAAGGCTGCGGCAATGGCGTACTGGATGTCGAGACCGGTCAGGTACGTAAGGGCGGGCACAACGATCACCCCCCCGATTCCGACGCTTCCAATCAAAAAACCGGCGATCAAGCCGATAGCGATAATCGGTGTCACGTTCCCGTCCTTGGCATCTCAAGACAGAGACAGCATAGACGACCCGACGACGGACCTAGAATTGGATGTTTCAATTTATAAGTAGGCAGCAGCTTGCGAATCTCTAGCGACCGACTGCACAAAGTCAGCCTTAATTCATGTGCTGCTGCGGAGCACACGCAACTCACTATGAGTTTGCCGCTCTTCGAGGAGAAATAATTCGAGCCGATATTATGATAGGGAGTTCCTTGGTGTGAACTCCAGAGAAGTGCAAATGACGCAGCACGTTCACGCCCGAGAGGTCCATCCGAATTAGGATGGACCTATGGTCTGATCCGAAATTTCAAATTTTTTCGGCCTCCGTTGCCCATCAGAGTGGCTGCGTCCTCGCAGAGTGAAACTGGAATCCGCCAGTGCTCAGCGCCGCATCCTATAAGTGGTTAGCCGTCAGTCTGCGGACAAAGACATTAGCAATAGCGCAACAAAAGGAAACAATATGTCTCGCAGTGCCAGCCCCGTAATTGACATGCGGAGCCGCCCGGCTTTTTTGCATAAATTCTTCGGCTCGACGCCATCCACACCGGAATACGAGGTCGTGCGCTGGCTCAACAAGCGGGTCGGCAGCAGAGATGTCGATCACTTCGCGCGCGCACGCGATGCGAAGGGGTTCGTCGCCGAGATGGACGCGGCTGGAATTACGGCTGCGGTGATGGTGGCCCGCAGCGTGCCCGGCGTGCGTGTCAGCAACGATGAACTTGCAAAGGTCGCAACGGTCGCTCCGGACCGACTGTTTGCTGTCGCCTCTGTTGATCCAATCGAGCTCGGAACTGCCAAGGCTGTCGAGGAGGTGACTCGCGCGGTGAAGGTACTTGGCCACAAAGGCATCAATATTGACGCCGGGTTTTATGCGGAACCCCTCAAGGCGCACGACGAACGATTGATGCCGCTTTACGAGAGCTGCCAGGCGCTCAACGTCCCGGCCTTTGTGATGTCAGGCCCAACAACGCCCGATCTCACATTCAATGATCCGTTCGCGATTGATATCGTCGCCAAAACGTTCCCGAAGCTCAAAATCGTTTGCTGTCACGGATTCTATCCGCGCGTTGCGGACATAATCACTGTCGCATTTCGCAACGAGAACATTTTTGTGTCGCCGGACATGTACACCTTTGCGCCGGGCGGCAAGCTCTACGTAGAGGCGGCGAACGGCTTTATGAAGGACCAGTTCTTGTTCGGTAGCTCGTATCCGTTCCGGCCGATGAAGCAGGGCGTTGAAGATTTTCAGGCGCTCGGCCTCTCTGATGAAGCTTATGCGGCCGCGACGTATCAGAATGCCCAACGCATTTTCGGTGTCACCGTGGATGCCGGTGTGACCGTAGATGCATGAGGCGTCGGTGCTCGACGTTTGAGCACGCCATGCAAATCGTCCAAGCGCGGAAAAAAGCGACCGCGCTTGGACGGCAACGAGTGCGTCCTAACCTACATTCAGCGTCAGGTATGGGCGCACCATATTGTTGGAGTCTTGCAACAATACGGACAGTTCGCGCAGGAGCCTTCGTCAGCTATTCGTCTTTTGCAATTGCGCGATTTAGAAGTCCTGAGGGAACACGATCCGTGCGGTATGTGACCGACGTGTGCTGAATGAATGCTGGCCGAATCCGAATATGCCGATCGACTCTTCGCTGTCGCTGCCAAGTCTAGGTGAGAACGCACGCGGTCAGTCGACCCAGGTCATTGATCCAAACGGCATCATTACCAATCTCAACTACGACGATTTCGACCGTTTGCTCACGGTCGCGGTGAATCCTGGCGCGTCGGAGGCCGTGACGATGATGACGTACGATGCGGCAGCCGACATCGCCAACATCAGCCTCGTCTGCCCCGCGCAGGGTTGTGATCTTCACAAGAATGTAACCCTGCAGGCCTGCACGTCTGGAGGCGTCCGCGGGGGCTCACAGGGTGCCAATTAAAAGTTTTCCTTCTTGGTCTTAAGCCAAGTCCGGGCGGACGAGTGAGCGCCAGCTTGCAACACAAGAGCGCGCGATAATTCTGCCAATTCTGTCCTTGGCCAAACGATGGGCCGTACACAACGGCGGTGGCGTGATGCGGGTTGAAAACGCAAAAGTGGAAAGGCATCGAACGTTCCTGAAGGAGAAATACCGCCCGCCAAATAAGGGCGGCAACACCGGCGCATTGCACCTTCACGTGCTAGAGGTGAACGGCGAGAGCTATTCCTCCCTCAATGCTGGCAGTCAAAAATTTGTATCCAAGAATGATACGGCGTCGTTCGAATTGGAATGGGACGACACTCGCAAGTACCGCAACATCCAGGGCGAGATCATCAGCGTCCGCGATATGAACGGCAAGCTAGTGATCCGACAGATTGGGGCTTTCAAGAAGTGGCGCACTGCGAAAGCAAGGACACCAGTCTCGCGGCGCGAAGAACGAGGCTAACAGCCTTCTGCAACGGTATTGGCCGAAATCAAGCCCCCGTGGCGTAGGAAATTTTTTCTGCCAGATGCATATCGCTCATCACCGAATTGCAGTCGTCGAAGCCCGGGCCGGAATCGATCTGCCTCGCCGAACCACCAATGTCCGCAATTGGGGGAGTGACGGTGTGAGAACTCGAAAGTCGGCTATGGTCTTAAAGTCCGGCGCCGAGCCGCCGGTGAGCCACATCAGCTCGACGTCACGCACCGCTTCGACAGCCGGAGCGCTCGGCGACGGCCGCCATCGCAGTGGGTCGCATTCGAGGTGCCTGCTATCGTCGATGAGCAGACCTTCAATGCCGTCCAGGCCCTGCTGCAAAGCCGAAGCCCCAAGCGGCTGGCGCCTCGCGTTGTCAACGGGCCGACGCTCCTTGCCGGCATGGCGCGCTGTGGCATTGCGGGGCAGCGCTCATCCAGAACACCGGCAAGGGCGGTCTCTATCGCTACTACTGCTGCTCGCGCAAACTCAAGGAGGGAGCCACCGCCTGCACGGGCATGCGCATCCAGATGGACCGTCTGGACCAAATCGTCATCGATCAGGTGAGCAGCCGTATTCTGCAACCCGATCGGCTGCATGATCTTCTGAACGCCTACCTGCAATCAGCCAATAGCAGATCAACCGAAAGCAAGGAACGGATCGGCCGGCTCCGCCACGCTCACAAGGATGCCGAAGCCGCCATTACCCGTCTCCTGACCCTGGTCGAGCAGGGGGCATGGCGGCTGAAGACCCGAGCCTTCGAGAGCGTCTCGTTGGTCTCAAGGTGCAGCGCGACGAGCTTGCCGTGGAAATTGCCGAGCTGCAGAAGCGCGTTGCGAATGGCGAGCAACGATCACGCCGGAAAAGCTCGCCCGGCTCGCTGTCCTGCTGAGAGACAAGCTACAGAATGGTCCGTCCGAGCTGAAGCAAGCCTACGCCCGGCTCGCGGTTCGCGAAGTTACGGTCACGGACAAGGACATCCGCATATCCGGCTCGAAGGCCGTCCTGGCCAAAGCCGCATCGCAGGGCCTCGATCAGACGGCGCCCGCAGTTGTCCGGGAATGGCGCGCCGGGAAGGATTCGAACCCACGACCCCCAGATTCGTAGTCTGCTTTTCTAAAGGAGGGTGGTAAGAAGCTTTTCGAGCTGCAAACCAAGCTGGTTGCACGCCCACGCAACCAACTGCCGATAGGGTGATTGGTAGGGTGATTTGTCAGGCATTTAGATTTTTTCCGAGACGTATCAATCTGTTGGCCATGAGGGAGGCGGCCTCCCTCTCCGTCAATGTTCTTAAACTCGCACGATTGATCCCACAGAGCTTCACTGGCCTTCGGTTTGTCTCGCCGCACTATGCTGTGCTGCCGAAAATAGCTGTCGGGTGTGAGCTTTGGCCTGACGATCGGGTGCATCCCTTGGCATGAGCTATTGCGTCTTCATGCATCGGTCTGACTCGATTTACGACGATAGCCCGGCTGAGCGGTACCAATTTCCCAAGCAATATGTCGGTCGCGCCGAGGGAAGTATTGAGGATTGGGTCGTCTACCTGGAGCCAACGAAGGTCGCTGGCACGCGGGGCTACTTCGCAATTGCGCGGGTGGAGCAAATAATACCAGACCCGAAGGCCCCCGAAATGTTTCTGGCGCTGATCGAGCCGGGGTCCTATCTCGACTTCGCTCGCCCGGTTCCGTTCAGCGATGCCGATGGCCCGATCGAGCGTGGATTGCTCAACGAGCAAGGAAAGCTCTCGGGTCGCGCTCAGGCGGCGGTTCGCCCGATTTCGCCTCAAGACTTTAATAGCATCATCGAGCGCGGTCTTGATGATCATGAACCGCTGCTCCCGCGAGCGGGCGCACCAGAGCCCGTCACCGGCTTCGAAGAAGGGCAGACAACTTATATTTTTGAGCAACAGCGCGATCGCGTGGAGCTGCTCACCTCGCGAGTTGTGCGCGATCGTGTGTTTCGAAAGATTGTGCTGCGCGCTTATAGCGAACGCTGCGCAGTGAGTGGGCTGAGGCTTATCAACGGTGGAGGACGTGCGGAGGTAGACGCCGCGCATATTCGGCCCGTTCAGGCCAATGGGCCGGATGTCGTGAATAACGGTCTAGCTCTGTCGGGCACGGCTCATTGGATGTTCGACAGAGGATTAATCAGCTTGGGCGACGATCTGGAAATCTTGATCTCACGCCAAGTGAACGACGTGGATGGCATTCGAGCCTTCATCAATCGGACGGGGTTCGCATTTGCTCCGGATCGCGTCGGGGATCGACCGCATCCGCATTTTCTAGCATGGCATCGAGAGAATTGCTTCAAAAGCTGACTTCGCTTGCCGACTGCTATTCTCTCGATCGCGAAAATGTTGTGGGTCCGTTTCCAATACAATGCAAACGCCGTGGGCGCGGGGTTGACGTTGGAGGAATGTTTGCCGGTTGGCAAAGCCGTCGATGCGTACACTTCCGCCGGCGGAACGTGATCGGTCTTGTTTGGCAGCGTTTCGCGGGAACTTCTTAAGGCTGTGACGTCTCCTGTGAGAACGGTGCAATCACCGCTTCCGTATGCGCTTTGCGCATCGGCAAAGTTTGGGATTGAAATTCGGGAAGCCCTTCCTCCGATTTCATCGACGGGCGGTCGGTCTTGTTACAAGCTGATCGCGGAAAGGCTTTTCCAGATTGTGTATGCGGTGACCACGAAGATGAGTGCCGCGAATACGATCGTCAGTATTCCCTGCTCTTTGGCTAGGTGGCTGGCAACGTGGGTGCCACCCATCCTCCGACAAGGCCGCCAGCGATGAATACGAGTGCGAGCGGCCAATTGACGAGGTCGGAATAGGCATGATTCATCGCGGTCGTGAGCCCGAACGCAGTGACGGCAATCAGCGACGTGCCTACCGCGTTCAGGATCGGCATCCCCGCCGAACCAACGAGACCCAGCACGATGAGAAAGCCGCCGCCGATTTCGAAGAACCCGGGGAAGTGTCCGGTGCCAAGGCCGTAGCCGAAACCCAGGCTCCGACCGTGGAGGTTTCTACTGGAGCAGCAGCCTCCGCGAGGATTGTTTGGGTGAAGACGCGCTAGCGAGCGTCTTTGGGACGGCCGTTCAACCCCTTATTTACTTTCGCGCGTGTCGAGCCGAGGCATTCATGCGGCCGTCGGTGTCCAGCTTGAAATCGGGCGTCTCGACGGGATAAAAAGCCCTTAAGCGCCGTGGTTGTGCCGTTTCCCTTTTACGAGATGCCTTCAACGGACAAACAGGACCTAACGTTTACCCCATTCGGCAAGTTCGGGGCACGACTCAGCCGCATTATGTCTCCCAGTTGGCAGAATGAGGGCCATACAGGGCGACGTCTTGGTTCTTTCGAACTGGGCATCATCTGGTAATAGATGGCGCGTCTGGCGAAGTTGGAAATGATGAGAGCGACATGAACGAAATTTCTAAGTGCCCGGTGCACGGAACGCCGAAGGGTAAAACGCTGCGTTCCAGATCCAATTTGGATTGGTGGCCGGATCACCTCGATCTTAAGATCCTGCACGGCAACAGTTCGTTGTCCGATCCCATGGGAAATGGTTTCGACTACTCCGCCGAGTTCAAGTCGCTCGATCTCAATGCCGTCATCAAAGACCTGCATGCGTTGATGACGGATTCGCAAGATTGGTGGCCAGCCGACTTCGGCCACTACGGCGGTCTTTTCATTCGCTTGGCGTGGCATAGCGCCGGTACGTACCGTATCACCGACGGACGAGGCGGTGCGGGCGGTGGCCAACAGCGGTTCGCTCCTTTGAACAGCTGGCCGGACAACGCTAATCTCGATAAGGCACGCCGTCTGCTTTGGCCCATCAAGCAGAAGTATGGACGCAAGATCTCGTGGGCGGACCTCTTTGTTCTCAGTGGCAACGTCGCTCTGGAATCCATGGGTTTTAAAACCTTCGGCTTCGCTGGCGGCCGGGTGGATACCTGGGAACCGGAAGAACTGTACTGGGGCCCCGAGGGGACCTGGCTCGGTGATGAACGCTACAGCGGCGAGCGTGAGCTGAGCGAACCCCTTGGCGCGGTCCAGATGGGTTTGATCTACGTCAACCCTGAAGGACCGAATGGAAATCCCGATCCGGTAGCGTCGGCGAGGGACATCAGAGAAACGTTCTTCCGCATGGCCATGAACGATGAGGAGACCGTTGCGCTTATTGCCGGCGGTCACACGTTCGGCAAAACGCATGGCGCGGGCGATCCGTCCTTTATCGGAGCGGACCCGGAAGCCGGAGCCATCGAGAATCAGGGCCTCGGCTGGAAGAGCACTCATGGGACCGGTTTCGGTGCCGATGCGATCACCGGGGGACCCGAAGTGACGTGGTCGCAGACTCCGACGAAGTGGAGCAATCACTTCTTCGAGAATCTTTTCCAGTACGAATGGGAGCTTGAGAAAAGTCCCGCCGGTGCGTTCCAATGGCGGGCAAAGAACGCGGAAGCGTCGATTCCCGATGCATACGACCCGAAGAAAAAGCATGTGCCGACCATGCTGACGTCGGATCTCGCGCTTCGCTTCGATCCCGCCTACGAAAAGATCTCACGCCGTTTCTACGAGAATCCGGACCAGTTTGCCGATGTATTCGCTCGCGCGTGGTTCAAGCTTACTCATCGCGATATGGGACCGGTTTCCCGCTATCAGGGACCTTTGGTTCCAAAAGAAACGTTGATCTGGCAGGATCCGATCCCGGCGGTCGATCATGAGCTGGTGAGTGAATCGGACGTCGCGGACCTCAAGGCCAAAATCCTTGCTTCCGGCTTGACGGTTCAACAGCTCGTGTCGACAGCATGGGCTTCGGCCTCGACGTATCGCGGTTCCGACAAGCGTGGCGGTGCCAACGGTGCGCGAGTTCGGCTTGCGCCGCAGAAGGACTGGGAGGTCAACCAGCCGGCGCAGCTCGCATTGGTGTTGTCGAAGCTGGAAGAGATCCAGGCGACATTCAACGGCGCTCAAAAGAGCAAGAAGGTCTCGCTCGCGGACTTGATCGTTCTGGGCGGTTGTGCGGCGGTTGAAAAGGCTGCGAAGGACGCGGGCGTCGACGTCTCCGTCCCCTTCACACCCGGCCGTACAGATGCGTCGGCGGATCAGACAGATGTTCAATCCTTTGCGCCACTCGAGCCGCGCGCTGATGGATTCCGGAACTACATCAGTAGCAAGCGGCAATTCATGAACCCGGAGGAAGCGCTGGTCGATCGCGCGCAATTGCTCGGCCTCACGGGTCCGGAGATGACGGTGATCCTCGGCGGCTTGCGCGTCCTCGGTGCAAATGCCGGTCAGTCGAAGCACGGAGTGTTCACGAAGTCGCCGGGCACGCTGACCAACGACTTCTTCGTGAACCTGCTCGACATGGCTACGGAATGGCAGCCGGCAGGCGAGAACTTGTTTGAAGGACGGGATCGCAAGACGAAAGCGGTCAAGTGGACCGCGACGCGCGTCGATCTGATTTTCGGATCGCATTCCCAGCTACGCGCATTCGCGGAGGTCTATGGATGTGCCGATTCTCGCGGCAAGTTCGTCAACGACTTCGCGTCAGCATGGGCCAAAGTGATGAATGCCGACCGTTTCGACATTCATAAGAAAGCCTAGATGGGTCGCACGTACCTGCCGGCGGAAATTGATCTCGACTGATCAGATCCGTAATCATCAAAAGAAGCGGTCGACACATACTCGTCGGCCGCTTTTTTTGTGGGGGGCGCTGCCAAGCAATAACTTCGCGGTTGCCGTCATGATGCAGACTGATCGCGCGTTCCGTAGTGCCCCACTGGAAGCGCCCTGATGCTGATCTTCCGGACCGAATGCCAAACCGCCACCGTCTATTTCAGTCAGCGGCAGGCGCATCTCGTTGAACGCGAGTTGCTCTTCGACGCGCACATTGCGTTCGCGTTCCCGCCGAGCGTTGCGAACCTTGCGAAGCTTGTCGACGTTTGCGGCACCACGCCAAAATGACTCGTCGCATAATGACGATTGGTCACGCGACATAGTCTGCCGAAGGAACGCTCGACCTCGTCGCCGTCGACGCGCGGGGTATCGTTAGAAATCCCTTATTTTATCGGATCAATTTGATGCTTTGATCCGTCGTCAGCTTCCCGCTTTTCATCGCGAGTCAGCAGATCCAAGTCCATCCATCTGCGGCAATCGTGATCGCTAGTGCCCGATTCTAAGCACATTCTGATGTTGAACGTGCAAGAAACCACGGGGGATTTCTCTAGTGAAACATCGATTTGTGCTGATTTTCATGGCGGCAGCCATGGCGACTATCTGTGTGCACCGCGCCGAGGCGGCGTCTGTCAAAATTGCTGGCCAGTCGATGAGCTGCGGCTCAACGCCTGTGTTTTCGGATTCCAGTCTTCCGATGGAAGGAAGGTTCGTCCCGGGCAGGGGAATCTATATTAACCACACGCTCATGCAGAAGCAGCCGGCGGCGGTTCGCATGTTCGTGTTCAAACACGAATGCGCCCACAAATCCGTTGGCGGAAATGAACTCGCCGCAGACTGTGGCGCTGCCCAAGCGGGCGCGCGTGAAAAATGGCTAACGCCGGCGGGCGTCGACACCGTGTGCAAGGCATTGGCCGGCGAGCGCGCAGGCGGAGGGTATCCGTCTGGGGCCGCGCGATGCGCGAACATTCGAAAGTGCTACACCAATTCGTCCGAAAAAATTGTATTTGAAAAATCCAACACGCAGAAGGCGTCCGGCAGCGGACATCTGCGGTCCGGATATTGAAATCGGCTTAGAGAGGTGGCGGACGGAATTCTTTCTGTCCGCCACTTCGGTACTGATTTAGCGGCGGAGGCCACCTCGGAAGCCGCCTCTGAAGCCACCGCCCCTGAAGCCACCGAAGCCGGCGCGGTGGAATCCGGCGCCCCTCCAGCCGTAACCTCCTCGCCAACCAGCGCCCCTCCAGCCGTAACCTCCTCGCCAACCAGCGCCCCTCCAGCCGTAGCCTCCTCGCCAACCGGCGCCTCTCCAGCCCCAGCCAGCAGCTCTCCAACCCCAGGGTCTACGCCAACCCCAGCCCGCGCCTCTCCAACCCCAGCCAGCTCTCCAGCCCCACGGTCTGCGCCAACCCCACCCCCAGCCAGCGGCAACCGGGTAGGTTGATCTCCAGCCATAACCGGCGCCGCCCCAACCCCAGGGTCTGCGCCAGCCATAGCCGGCAGCTACCGGGGCCGCACCGCTCCAGCCATAACCTAGGCCGAGACCGCATGCTTCTGCTGACGTTGTGATTGCGCCCCCGCCAAGCGCGAGCGCCATTGCACATATGGCAATTTTTATTTTCGATGCAGTTCTGATAGCCATTGATTTGCTCCTTGAGCCACCCGAGGGCCTTTGCCACTCTTCGCGCAAACCGGCGCTATACCTCGCAGTTCCCGCGTTCTTTTTTTTATGCTTAACCAATAGAATGCTCATCAATTTGCGGCAGCGCGCTTCGTGCGCAAATGTTCAAGAAAGATCGATTTTGTCGGGGCTTTAAGCGATTGCACGATTTCCCGTCCGACGGGGCGAACGGCTCAAAAAGGCTGATGTCGGTAGCGGTCGCGGCGCTATTGATCGAACGCGAAAATCCGCTTCCAATCATGCTTCATGCTGACGACAATCCAGCCATTGCTTTTGGCCTCGTCCATCAGTGCGTCAGTGAATGTTCCGACTTTTGATTGAGGCCCGTAAGCGTATTCACGTTCGGCATCGTCGTGGTGCACGAGCAGCATCAAGCGAGCGCCGCCGCCAGCCTGGGTGTATTCCAGCATCTCTCTGTCGCCGATCGAGTTCCCAAAGGCGGCAACGGGGCGCCGCCCGACGACGAAGTGGATGCCTTCGGGTTTGCCGGCCTTGTCATCATTGAGAAGAAGTTTCGGGACCTTGGTGAGGACGGGCTTACCATCTGCGTCGTAGCCGAATTCTGTCGCGCCAGCGCTGCCGACCACCTGTTCCGGCGGCACGCCATAAACTCTCTGGGCGTATACGCGTACGAAATCCTGGCCACCGCCGGTAACGAAATAGGTCTTGTAGCCATTGTCACGGAAGAGGCGCATCACTTCGAGCATCGGCTGATAGGTGAGATCCGTGTACAGCCGCTTGAAACGGGGGTGTTTGGCCTCTTCGATCCACGTTTTCACTTCGGCGTTGAAGGCTTCGACCGTCATGCCGGAGAGGGTGGCAGCGAGGATCTTCAAGAGATCCTCTTTCGGCAACTTCGCCATTGCTTCCCGGTCGCCGGACAGCACGGTCTTGAAGGGTTCGATGGATTTCAGTTCCGGCTTTTTCTCGGCCAGCGCCGCGACACGGTCCAGGCAGTACATCACCTGCGCGTACATTGGCTGCTCGACCCACGTCGTGCCGTCCTGATCGAACGTCGCGATCCGCGCCTCGGGCGATACGAACTTAGGATTCGCCGGGTCTGTTGTAGCTTTTACGAATTCGATGATCGCCGTTTTGGCTGGACCCTCGTTCCAGGATGGTAGCGGATCGGCCGCCTGGGCCAGCAATAAGGATGGCAGGAACAGCAGACCCACGAGCGTGCAGAAGGCCAGCAAGACCGTTCGCAAGCGGCGATCATTGCGCTGCATGATGTCGATCTCCGATCTCCGGTCGCGGCCGCTAGCAGCCGATTCCGAGAAACGTGAGATCATATTCGTTGCTGGGTGCGGTCGCGCGATCAAGAACGATTGTTTCGTTAATAAACTGCATCCGGCACCTATCGTCCGCGCGGTCGGTCGACTGGGCTTTCTCAGAAATGCAATGTCGTGCCTATGACCGGGCCTTGCTGGAGGACATCGAATTTGTATTCGGTATTTCCAGAGCCTTGCGAATAATCGACGGACAGCGCGCGATAGCCAAGATAGCCGTCGATAACGTAACCGCTCGACGTGCACATTTTCCAATTATAGGTGGCGAGAACTTGCCAAGATGCTTCGCTGCCTGCGCCGAAGCCTCCGACGTCAGCGCGCACCATGATTTCTTCTCCCGGTGCAATCTGATTGCGCAGACGCGCCCCAATAAACGGATCGACCCAGTCGACGGACCCTGATCGCGCCGTGACGCGATTGCCGGAGACAGAAAGGTCGCCGATATTCACGCTGGCCGAGACGTTAGCGGAAATATCCGCGTCCTGATGCCAGTAGCGGCCGCCGGCGAGAAGATCGAGAGAGGTCGATCCCGTCGCAATCGGGTTCTGGCCAGACCAGACTTCATAGGCGCCGCCGAATTCGACGATCACCTGCTCGTAGTCGACGGAAACGGCGCCTCCGAGCGAGGAGTCAATTATTTGGCGATCGGATGCACGAGCAAAATTTTTCGCGCCAGTGATGTTGGCATACACAATGTCATTGAAGAGACTTACGGGACCGTTGCGCGCCTCCGCGTAGCTCATCCACGCCGGTAGCGTCGACCAGTCGAGATGGCTGAAAATTTCGCCTGGGTTGGCGTTCACATCGAAGGCGCGGCCCCTAACCGCCATGTTTCCCGACATCCACGGTATCCAGCCGTAGGTCGTGAAGACGAAGGTCCATTCGCTCATCGGAGCGAGAGTGCGTTGTTCCATGCTTCCGAGATCGGCTGCTGCAGCCGTGCCTGCGGAGTTGGAAGTCAGAAAAGCTAGGGAAGAGGCCAACAATATGTTCTTGGCGATGAAATTCATTTTCTCGGACCCGTGCAGAATGGAAATTTTCAAATCAATTTCGCAACTATACCATCGGTGTACGGAACGAACGTCGCTGCTCCGCCACAGCCATCGTGCCGGATGCAAGAAATCAAAGGTCAGGAACAGATTCAGTCGATCTTCGCCGCGAGCAAAAGCGCGATGCGAATATCCTCATTCGTAGACTCAACCGGACGATAACGGGGCATGGCGCGATAGATACGCGGAGCCCTGCTCATCAAGCGATAGCTTCCAAGCTCCGGTTCCAGTGAAGCGCGCTGGTGCGGGCGAACACTTTCGGGTGTTCGCCTTCGGTCTGCAGCTCCGTATCGCGAATGTCTTGCTCGGTCAGATGCGGCGCGCATAGCTCGATGAAGCGATAGACGTAGCCGCGCTGCAGCCGCCCACGGCGGATGGCGATGCTCGTCGTGCTCGGCGCGATTGGCTCCGCGCAGTCGATGACGCTGATACCCACATCGCGAGCGGCATCGTATGCCATTGGTGCGACGATCCCGATGCCCAAGCCCGATACGACATAGGCCTTGATGACGTCTGCATCGAGGGCCGTCATCGTAATATGCGGTACGACGTTGGCGTTTTCGAAAGCTTCGTCGATACGCGGGCGCCCGGTGATGCCGGTGTCATATGTGATGATTGGATACTGAGCGATCTCTTCGAGAGAGACGCCTTTGCGGCTTTCTAAAGGATGGCCGGCAGGCGCGATGACTATGTGAGTCCACGCATAGAATGGGAGCGTGAGGATGTCGTCGATACCGGCAAAGACATCGGTCGCTATGCCGATGTCGGCCTCGCCCGCGAGCAGGAGCGATGCGATATCCTTCGGATTTGCCTGCCGCAGGTCTAGCCGCACCGCCGGAAAGCTCTCCTTGAATTTAACGACGACGCCCGGGAGAGCGTAGCGCGCTTGCGTGTGCGTCGTCGCAATTTGCAGGACGCCCTGATCCTCCACGGCAAATTGTGCGGCGGCCTGCTTGATGTTGTCGGCTTCAAAGAGAACGCGCTCCGCCATTCGGGCAACGTTGGCGCCGAGATCTGTCAGGCCCAGGAGACGCTTGCCGCGACGGACGAAGAGAGGGGACCCGAGCTCTTCCTCAAGCTCCCGGATCTGCTTGCTGACGCCCGACTGGGAAGCATAAATAGCGTTTGCGACGTCTGTTATATTGAACTTGTACCGGATCGCTTCCCGGAGAATTCGCAACTGCTGGAAGTTCATCGCCCCTCGCTCAACGCATGCACGCCCAGTCCGCGATCGCCGGCCGATCACGCGTGCAGCCCATTCCGGCTTATTGGTCTATGCCATAAGTTATGTCCTCTCTCGGCCAAGCCAATGAACTTCTTCTTCTTTTGATATTCATTTCGCAATAGCTGCGCGGCGGCTCGCGTGTGCGAGCGCATGGCGCCGCGAGAGTTCGATCGCATTTTTTTCTGATCGATAAATCGGATTTTTTGCTGTTATTGTAGAAGGCACATTTTTTCAGTTCTATTGCACCAGAAGTAATATTCTTAGAGCCAACTTCGTAATATGCATTGTTGAAAATGTAATAACGAAGGAGGCGACGAATGAAGCGGAATCTGACTTTCGTCATGGTGTCACTTGGACTCCTCTCGGCTGCTGCGATGCCAGCCGCGGCCGGACAACGAGCAGGCGCAGATAACTCCAACGGTTCGCTGACCGCTTGCAGTCGATATGGGAACGGCTGCTACACAGCCGGCTTGCGCCGCGGCGACGGTGGGCGGCAACTCGTTCTGCGCCACGGAACGCGCATCGATTGCGGCCGCGATTGCCGCGGGACGCTCCGCGAGGCAACGGTCGATTTCTGGGATACGATGCGCGAGAACGGCGGCTGAGCTCAAGCCGAAGCGCTTTGTGGAAAATTCGAGGGCCGCATCAGATTAGGATGCGGCCCTCGTTCGTGATCGCATGAGGAGAGAAGCCTAGACGGGGTGAAAAGACTTTCCCTCTTCGATCAAAACTTGATCTGTGCGCCAGCCGTGATGAACTGAATGGAGTCGATACTCGCGTCCCGCGTGGCCGTTCCATTCGTCGTCGTCACGTCGAGCTGAACATGCTTGTAGTCGAGGTAGAGATCGACCACTTCGCTGAGGTTCTGGTTGAGGCCGATGCTCCAACCCTGAATTTGCGAGTTGGCCACCTGATTGAAGCCGGTGCCAAGGGTCGACGCGTTGATAATGCCTGAGCCAGTAGCACTCGTCGTGTAACCGGCGCCGCGATCGAGATTGAAGTACTCGCCGAAGAGCGTGGTCTTACCGATCGGAAGGAACTTGCGTTCGATACCGGCCTGCAGAGTCCAGAAGCTGGTGTTATCGTCGACGTTGCGGCCATAGAGGTCATCGAGACCGGCGTCATGAAGGCGGCCGTAGGCACCGGAGGCGTAGAGGCCGGTCTCAACATGCAGGATCGATCCGCTGAGGCCAATCTCGCTCGTGTCGCCCACACCACGCGAAACCGCAGAGGTATGATCGGCCGATCCGAAATCGTTCGATTCCGTGTAGGCGATGCCGCCAGCCAGTTTGAAGCCCGAGAACTCTCCGGTGTAGCGAAGTGCAACGTTCCAGATATCGTCTTCACCCCAGGCTGCCGATCCGGTGAAGCCAGCGATGGTCGGCGTCTCGTATTTGACGACGTTGAAGCGGTGTCCTTCACCGGGGGCTGCCTGCTGGGCACCCGGTGCCACGAACTGGCCGTAACGTACGTTGCTCAAGACGCCGTCCTTACGACGGACGTAGAAGCCGGAGCCGCCATCGCCGAACGTGTTGCCCCAGCTGTTGGTGTAGGCAAAGTGATTGGTATTCGCGAGATTGATCTCGGTAATACCGTCAGCTGCGTCCGACGTCTGTCCGACCCAGACTTTTCCGTACTCTTTTCCGGCGAGATACCAGGCGCTATGACGAACGCTCACGCCATTGTCACTGCTTGGACCGTTTTGGCTTGAACGATCTTCGCGCGCGCCGCGCACGCCGAGTTCAAGCAGGTAGCCAGCGGTCCAGCCTTTCGTAATTTCGGCCTGCCCGACGAAGCGGAAACGGTCCTGCGCCGTCTCGTTCGTGACGATGTAGGCGTTGCGCTCGCGTCCGTCGTCCCAACCTACCAAGGCTTCGTTGACGAAGCCGGAGACCGTGAGCGACACTTTGCGGTTACCCTTGCGGGCTGTCGTCGCCTCGAGCTCAGCGACGCGTTCTTCGAGGTCAGCGCAGCAATTCCCCCCGAGATCTGCGGCTGATGCAGGCGCGGTGCCCGCAAACGCTAGTCCAGCTGCAGCGATGCCGGCAGCGATGCCCGCTCGTTTGTTAGTCCCCCCGAACATTCCAATACCTCCAAGGTAAATACCAATCGTTCGGCGCCTCAAGACGTTCACCCACTCGTGGGAGAACTTGGTCATCCGGGTTGATTGGCACTTTCCCCTAAGTGCCGGTCACCGCCGGATAAGGCCCGATGGAGGACAAATAGAGCTGAGGGAAATTCGGATATGAAATGAGAAGATTTCCAACGCATAGGAATGCGCCGGTGCTTTGCTTAGAACGAAAGGAGGATTGCGGAAACGACTGCTCGTTTTGCGATTTCCATATCGCGAACCGAACAAAGCGAGGGCTTGCTAGCGGTTTCTTTCTGCATAAGCAGCGGCGACAAGTCTTATGTTGGATATTTGGTCGTGTTCCAGAAATATAGAAACGACTTTTCGTCTCGATGCATTTTGTTGGCCAGCAGAACACAGAGCATGTTGTGCTTGAATGGGCCAAAAGTTGTGGCGGTGATGTCACGGTTTTTCGCGCGGACGCGGTGTTGGCGCGCATGGGGGCGCACTTCAATGGGGACGATAAGCGCAGTCGTGGAATGCGGATCCGTCAAGGACGCGTGTGCGCTAGCCTCGGCCGATCATCCGGCTGCGTTTGGGAATGATGCGCGACGCGCACGCGTTCGTGCGTCAAATTCGAGACGTCGTGCGATGTGGTGCGGCCCGCGTCTCTATAGATATAGAAATGCAGCGGGGCGGCCACCTCCCATCTTTGAGAGTTGGCCGCCCCGCGTGTCAGCAAATATCAGTGAGCGTCGAGGCTCGGTGCGTCGATACCTTCAGGTGCCTGCTCTCCAGGCGATCTCTTTCACGGTTATCGCCTTGGGCAAAAGGCCTAGAGCAAAGAACTTATCTGCGATGCTCTGCTGTTCCGCTATAACGGCGTCATCGATTGGTTTGATGCCGTAGGACTGACGCTTCAGCGCGGCTTCCAAAATCGGGGCTGGTATTCCGATCGGCGCGCTCAGCTGCGCCGCCGCTGCTTTTGGATCGGCTTTTACCCAGTCATCGACGGCCCTCAGCTCCGCGAGAACGACGTCGATGGCCTTGGCGTTGGGGCCGACGTAGGACTTACTCGCGAGGTAGAACTGGTGATTGGATACGATGTTTTTGCCATCGGTCAGGACGCGTGCCTCGGTTCCCGCCTGGGCGGAAGCGTAGAATGGATCCCAAATTGCCCAGGCATCGACCCTGCCGGTTTCGAAAGCCGCGCGTGCATCGGCCGGGGCGAGATGAACCGGTTCATACTCCCCGTATTTGATGCCGGCCTGTTCCAAGGCCTTCACCGCGAAGTAGTTCGAATTGGAGCCCTTTGCGTAGGCAATTTTCTTGCCCTTGAGGTCCGCGACCGATTTGATCGGGCTGTCTTTCGGAACGAGAATGGCCTCTCCTTCGGGCGCCGGCGGCTCGTTTGCGACATAAACGATTGAACTGCCTCCCGCCTGCGCAAAGATGGGCGGCGCCTCGCCGGTATGTCCGAAGTCGATTGCTCCGGCGTTGATCGCTTCCAGCAGCGGGGGGCCGAAGGGGAATTCGGCCCACGTGACCTTATAGCCGATAGCGGCGAGCTTGGGCTCGAGCGTTCCCTTTGCCTTGAGGAGAATTGCGTTGCCGTACTTTTGGTATCCGATGCGGATGACTTTGTCTTCGGCATTGGCCGCCGGGCCGCCGAGGTTGGCCGCGAATGCGCCGAGCGCAAGGGCGCCAAGTGTCCTGCGAGAAACGATCATGACGTGCGATCCTCTTTTTCCCAAAATTCGAATGCCGCCGATCAGAGATGGCTGCGCACATCTTGCAGGCTGAAGTGGATGGCAGTGATCGTCTACGAAGTATTTCCGCATTCCTTATTCGGGCTTGCGGATTCTTTCGGCGGAAAAGCCGCATGCCGAGAAGCTGACGATAGAGGAATCCCGACGCGTTCGATCGCGTCGCGCAAAACATCGTGCGGCTCAGGATGCTGTGTTCAGCCGAGGCCCTCTTGTTTCAGTGCAATGTCCACCGTGGGGCGAGCGCGCATGTGTTCGGCAAGGCTCTTCAGCGGCTTCGGAAGGTCAATTCCGTTCTTCGCAGCCCAAAGCAGCATGACGAAAAGATACGCGTCGGCGACGGTTGCATGCTCGCCGAAGAGGTAGGGGCCTACGGTCCGTGCAGCGGTGAAGTCGAATCTCTTGCGGATCGCGTCGAAGGCTTTCGCCTTGTCCTTCTCGGTTGTCGCGGGATTGAAAAGCGGCCCGAAGGATTTATGTATTTCACTCGAGATGAAGGACAGCATCTCAAGAAGTCTGTAACGACCGAACTGGCCAGGCGCCATGAGGGCCCGGTATTTGTCGGCGACGTAACTCAGAATGGCGATGTTCTCGGTGAGGACGTCGCCATCATCGAATTGAAGTGCCGGGACGTAGCCTTTTGGATTGATATCGAGGTACGAGCGACCATCGTCGACCTTATGGGTTTTGAGATCCACTTTCGCGAGGTCGAACTTCATTCCTGCTTCGATCAATGCGATGTGGTCGGAAAGACTGCAGGCTCCGGGTGAGTAATACAGGATCATGGATTTGCTCCTTGGTTCGCCAACCCGCTTTAGGGGAAAGCCGTTCCAAGCATCTTTAGAGCAGGGCTCCAATTTAATTAGAGCCTAACCAAGATCTGCGACGGGGCTCGTCGTTTCTAAACTGCGGCTTAGTCTCGCTGAATTGTTGGGTGACTAAAGGAGTTTTTCGCATGTCTAAGCATTCAATTTTCGCAGTAGTCATTGGTCTTTTCGCACTCGCCGCGCCCGTGGCGGCAGATGCTCATTGCCTCGGCATCGATAGAGCGGGATGGGGTGTCTCCGGGGTATTCGACGGCACTACGCGCTTCGTGCGGGGCGTCGGCTACCGGACCCAAAGATTGGGCGATCGCATGTTCGGTTGGCTGAACTGCGGTAGGGTTCTTTGAGTCCGATAGAACTGCGGCGGCCTCATCGATTTTGAGGCCGTCGACTCGACAGCAAGTAGGGCTGTTGTTCAGTTGATCGGCGGCACTGTCAGCTGAGTGCTCTGGCGATCCAGTTTTGGATCGAGCGCTGACGCAGTTTTGAAATCTCTGTCGGCCGCCTTGAGGTCTCCCGCGTCGATATAGGTGTCTGCGCGGACGAAGTACGCCAGAGCGTATTTCGGGTTGAGTGACACTGCCGTACTGAAATCGGTAATTGCGTCAGCGTAATTGCCCTGCATTTTCAATGCGACGCCGCGATTGAAATATACAACCGATTCATTCGGGTTGATTTTTATTTCGCGCGTATAGTCCGATATGGCGGCATTAAGATCTCCCTTTTTGCGGAAGCAATTGCCTCGGTTGTTATACACGCGAGGATAAAGGGGTTCCAATTCGATTGCCTGGTTATAGTCGTCTATCGCGTGGTCGCAATCTCCGATGGCGGCGTACACGATGCCTCGGCCCACGTAATAATAGGGTTCGGGGCTGATTTTTGCGGCGCTGGAGAAGTCCGCGATTGCATGTTGAAAGTCGCGTTTGGCGAAGTAGCCCAACGCGCGGTTGCCATAATATATTGCGAGATTGCGCGGGTTTGATGATTGAGACTCGATCATCACCGTGCATCCCGCGATATGGGCATCGGGTGTTGTCCCGTTGTCGCAATCAAACGCCGCGTCAGCAAAGGCCGGACTACAAAAAATGAAAAATAGCAATGACACCGCAATATGGCGCATGTTGTTTTTCCTCAAAACGAGGCAAAGGCAAAGCAGTATTTGTCAAAAATATGCGAATATATGTTTTGGCGAAATCGCGCCGAACGGAATCAAAAGATACGCGATATGCGAGTCAGATCAATATTGAATATTAGATCTCCCCAGGCTTAAGCGCCGCCCCCCGGATCGGATTCCCGTCACTGCCTGCATACTGCTCATCCGGCCAGGTGCTTCGTAGTGGCGGGATGGATTAAACAGGCAGGGCATCGGTTTGTCTCGAAGATCATGTGCATAAAATCAGCGTTACGTTCCAATAGTTGGTCAGAAGTTATGAAGCAGTGCGTCAGGCTCGCGGGCCGAAACCTGGAATACGAGGGTGACGAGGGAGATATCTATTTCGAGAATATAGCCGCCTTGGCTCAAGGTGGCGGTGAGCGTCGTCTGTCGCGATTTGCAGCGCGGCATCTCCAAGCGGCTAGCGTATGCTTGGATATCGGCGCGAACATAGGGCTGACGACTGCGAGCTTAGCGTTGGCCTGCCCAAAGGCCCATGTTTATGCTTTTGAACCTTCACCGAGGAAGGCGGCGCGCTTGCGCCGCAACCTCGCGGCCAACGGCTTGTCAAATGCCACCGCCGTCGAGTGTGCGGCTGCCACCGAGAGCGGAGCCCGCGCGGTGATGGACGGGATCGATAACTGGTCCGCCACGGTCTCCTCACGGATCGATTTCATAAGATTGAATGTTGAGGGGAATGAAGCGCAAGTTTTGGCGGGCGCCGCCGAGACCCTCGTTCGAGATCGTCCTGTGATTTTCATGGAGTTCAATTCCGTCGCGATTGCCTTCGAAGCGCGGCGGAGTCCGCTCTCGTTTGCCGAGACGATCTGGCGATTGTTCGATGTCTTCGTTGTCGACGAAGACGGAAAGCTAAGAGAGCGCGACGTGCGTGTGTTCGTTCTCGAGAACATGCTGCGCCATAACTGCATCGATGACATCGTTCTGGATCTGAAGCCCGATCAAGATGCGCGGTCGATAAGGGATGCCTTGGCAGTTGAGTTTGACGCGGAATGCGCGGCTGCTTGAGAGCTCCTCATCCTCGGAATGAAGCAGGATTGATCAAAACAGCACTCGCCCGCGTGCAACGCGATGCGCCACCGACTGGGTCGGCATCGGTGGCGCACATACTCAGGGTAAGGATTACATCGGGGCTGATCCCGCGCGGTGAGCTCTATTCAGTTGTCCGGGCTCGTCAAAGCGGATCACGCTTCAGGGCTTGGCAAAGACAATGCGGTCCTCCGCCGCCCAATGTGAACATGGAGAGGTCCGGATCGTAGACTTCGATCCCGAGCGCGCGCATGCGAGCGTTGAGGTCTTTGTTGGCGGCTGTCGAGAGAACGCGATCATTTCCGAGAGCGACGATGTTCGTGCCGAGTTGCGTCGAGTCATGATAGGAGACGGGAAGGATTTCGTAGCCCTTGGATTTGAGGAGATCCAGGAACGACGGTTGATGTGCATCCGGCGCGACAGCGACGAGCTTATCGTTGATGAAGCCTACCGAAACGTCGAGATGCACGAAGTGCGGCGGGAACGGAACTGGATGAGCTTCCCAGCCCTCTGCGCGGAACCATTCGCACATCTGCTCCGCTCCTTCCTTTTCGGAGCGCTCGCCGCCATAGCCGCATAAAACGAAGCCCGGCTCGACGACCATGAAGTCGCCGCCCTCGAAATGGCCGGCAGTCGTCATGTTCCAGATTGGAATTCCTGCTTCCTGGTAGAACTTGAATGTCAGAGCGTAATCGCCGCGTCGAAAGCGCGTCTGCGGCATGGTGATGACGGCGCCGAAAGGTGTCATCACGCTCGAGTCGCGCGCGAATACGCCATACTTGAGTTCCGGCCGTGCATCGAGCCAGTGGCAAGTCACGCCTGCGCTCTCATAGACGTCGACCATTGCGCGATGCTGCGCCATGGCGAGCTGGGCATCGAAGCGCAAGCCGAGCGACAGGGTTTGTCGCGCGACGGCACTGACGGGACGCCACTCAAAGAAATCGGGCCTTCCGAGCAGGACGTGCCGCAGCACTCCGGTCTCGGAGTCGAGACCCCAGGGGACGGCGTTGGCGACGGAAGGTGCGATCAAGCTCATGCCAGCACCTCGTAATGCGCGTCGGTCGGTGCGCCTGCATTGATCCGGACGATGTCCTGCGGGCAGGCAGACATCGCGACGATGCAATCCATCTCGGCCTTGAGCACGACATAGTCGCCGGGCTTCGAGACTGGTTCTTCCCAGCCGATAGAGCCATCTGTTTTGATCGGAATGTTCATCCATAGATTGAGCGGAGATGGAATTTCGGACGGCGTTAAGCCGAGGCCCGCCATTCCGGCGCGGAGATTGTCGGCGCAATTTTCGTGGTATTCCGTGCAGCCGAGGCCCTGGTAGCGGTAGATGTCGCAAGCGGCGATGAAGGTGTCGTGGACGCCGGGCGAAGAATCCGCTTCCAACGACAGTATCGGCCGGCGCTTGTTCGTAACGAGCTTGTCGCCGGGCTTTGGACTGATCCTGTCGATCGCTGCACGCATATGTTCCATGGAGAGAAATTCGCTGAGGTCTTGCGCGTTGAAGGCCCAAGTATCGACAACCTGATGACCATGGGTGTTCACTATCCGGATCGATTGTCCCGCTTTCAGAGCAACGGCGCGACCCTGCCGCGCGGGAAGCTGTTGAAGTTCGCTCATGCCATCACCTGCGTCTTTGCTTTCACATTCGGAAATTCTTTGCGGATTGCGTCCGTGACGCCGATTGCGTAATCGGCGGCGAGCAACTTTCCTTTTTCAGCCGCACAGCCGGTGGCCGGCGACAGCACGCCAGAGCACGGGACCCAGCCGGTTCGCGTCGGATAGACATCGTATGCGGGAAAGTCCGCCGGCTTGTCCGTGGGCAACGCCGCCATGTCGACGAGTTCGGGATGATGATAGAGCATCAGCGACGTCTCCATAACGGCCGCATGTTCGAGGGCGAACCCCGGGAACCCCTCGGGGAAAATCTTCTCGATTGTTTCCGTGCGCGTGAAATCCCAATACTCGAGCCGCAGCACTTCGAAATCGCGAATGCCCATGTATGAAAGTTCACGCATCGCAAGGTCGATACCTTCGATCGTAAACATCATGTTTTCGTAGTGGCCGTTGATGAGGACGAGACGGCGCGCACCGTGACGCGCAAACTCCTTGATCACGTCGCGTAGGACGTGCGCGAGCGTATCGGCATCGAGGCTGGTGGTTCCGCAGTAATGATTGCCGCCGCCCATTTTCGGCTGGGACTTGTAGCCGAAGGCCACGGCGGGCGCGACGATGGCATCAAGCTGCTTTGCGACGTCGACGGCCACTGCCGTCGCCAGCATGACGTCCGTCCCCATGGGCAAGTGCGGCCCATGTTGCTCGGTTGCCCCCACCGGCAAAAGAATGAGAGCGCCCCCTTCGATCCGCTTTTGGTAAGTGGTCCAGCTCATCTCGTTCATGAAAAGTCGGTCGCTCATGTTTTTCCTTCTTTCAAACCATCGAGGCGCCGCCGTTGACGCCGATTACCTGTCCCGTCATGAAGCTCGAGCCGGGGGCTGCGAGAAACAGTGTGGCTTCGGCGATCTCTTCCGGCTTCCCGATACGGCGAAGCGGATTGGCCGTTTCGAGCGCCTTCCAGTCCGGCGGCATGTTGTCGAAATCGAGCAGCGGCGTGTCCGTCGGTCCGGGCGCAACGGCGTTGACGAGAATGTTCGGGCCGAATTCCTTCGCCCAGCAGCGCACCATGGCGCTGATGCCCGCCTTAGACGCGCAGTAGGCGGCGTGATGCTCGCGGCCAAGCTGAGCGAGCTCGGAGCTGAACAGGATGATCCTGCCGCCATTGCCGTGCTTCTGCATGGCGCGCACCGACTCGCGAACCATGAGAAACGTGCCGATGAGATTGACGTCGAGAACTTTGCGCGCGTCGGCGACGGGTGTGTCGAGCAGGGGTGACATCAGAAAAATCGCTGCCGTATTGACCATGAGGTCAATACCGCCGAGGGCTTCGTCTGCTGCCTTGACCGCCTCAACGACTTGCGCTTCGTTCGTTATGTCGAGTGCGAATGACGGGCCAGCGCCGGCGGAGATAGGATTTAGATCAAATCGTGCAACGCGAGCCCCTTGGACTTCGAAGAGATTGGCAATGGCGAGACCTATGCCGCTCGCTGCGCCGGAGACGATAACTTTTTTGTTTGCGAGCATGCTCATCCGAGAAATTCCCCGCGGTCGACGCCAATTGCCTGTCCGGTGATGTTGTTTGAAAGGTCGCTTGCGAGGAAAAGATAGAGGCCGGCGACATCGGCCGGTTCCATCAAGCCGGGCAGCGCCTGGGCGGCGACGACATCGGCGAAAATATCAGCCTCGCTCCGCTCACTGCGTTCAGCCATGGTTTTGGCGGAGCGTACGGAGGCGACGGTTCGCACCCACCCAGGACACACCGCATTGACGGCCATGCCGCGCGGTCCCAGCTCACGCGCAAACGTGCGGGTCAGGCCAACGACGGCGTGCTTCGACGCAATGTAGGCGGCGAATTCTCCGACGGCGCTCTTCGCCCAGACCGACGCCGTATTAATGATGCGTGCGCCGGGCTTCAGGAGTGGCAACGCGGCGCGCGTAACGTTCCAGGTGCCGCGCACGTTGATATCGATAATCCGAGCAAAGGTCGCGTCGACTTCGTCACTTGGATCCGTCAGCGGCGTGATGAGCTCGAGCCCGGCGTTGTTCACCAGTACGTCGAGCGTCGAGATCGATGCAAATGCGGTTTGCAAGGCCGTCTTGTCGGTGATGTCGGTGAAGAAAGCCCGGACAGGGCGTCCGCACGCATCCGACAGGCGGGCGGCCGCATCATGGACGAGATCGTCGTTTGCAAGGATCGCGACGTCGGCGCCTGCAACCGCGAACGCTTCCGCGACAGCAAAGCCGATGCCTCGGCTGGCGCCCGTGACGAGCACGGACTTATTTTGAAAGTTGATCACGCTCTTTCCTCAGGGTCCTATACTTTCTCTTCTTCCCCGGTCGCCGCGCGCACCATTCTCAAGATGCGCGTTCGAAGTTTGAAAAATTGCTCGCTGTCGCGCAGCGCGATCGTGCGATCCGGGCCCAACTCTGCCGATATATCGACGTCTTCGAGCATTCGTGCGGGCCGCTTCGAGAAGACGACGATCCGGTCTGCGAGAAACACGGCCTCGTCGACGTCGTGGGTCACGAAAATAATGGTCTTGGCGTCCTGGCGATGGATGCGGCGCAATTCGAGCTGCAATCCTTCCCGCCGCTGGGCGTCGAGCGCGCCGAAGGGTTCGTCCATCAGGAGAACTTCGGAGCCAGCCGCGAGCGTGCGAGCAATGGCAATGCGCTGCCGCATGCCGCCCGAGACTTTGTTCGGATAGAAGTCGGCGAAGTCCGTCAAGCCGACGAGCTCGAGATAGTGATCGAGCCGCTTCTTCTTTCTCTCCGGCGTCATGTCGTGCCGGTATTTCATGCCGTAGGCGACGTTTTCGGAAACGGTCAGCCACGGAAAAGAAGAGTAGGATTGGAAGACCATGCCACGCTCGCGATCGGGAGCGCCGATCGGCTGACCGTCGAGGCGTATTTCGCCGACGCTCGGTGTTTCGAGGCCGCCGACCATTCGCATCAACGTGGTCTTGCCGGAGCCGGATGGCCCCAGAAAGACGACGAATTCGTTACGCTTGATGGTGAGGTTGAAGGACGGAGCTACGACTTCGAGATCGCCGAAATATTTGCCGACGCCATCGAAAACGAGATAGGGAGCGGGAGCCACGGCGTGCCTCTCAAAGATAGCGGAATAAGCGCTTGTGAACGAGGCGCAGAATCTGGTCGGTGATGAGGCCGATCAGTCCGATCGTCACCACGCCCGCCATCACTTCCGACGTGTTCATGTAGCGGCGTGCCGCCCAGATGACGAAGCCGAGGCCGGTATCGGCAGCAACGATTTCGGCGATGATGAGGTAGGTCCAGCACCAGCCGAGCGTGATGCGCAGATTGTCGAACAGGCTCGGCAGCATCGCCCGGAAGGCGACGTCCGATAGCATCTGCCGCGGTCGCGCGCCGACGGTATAGGAAATCTCGACGTATTCCTGAGGGACGCGGCGCATATCGTCGGCGACGAGCAACACGAGCTGGAAGAACGTGCCGAGCCAGAGCAGAAAGATTTTCGTCGTCTCGCCGACGCCAAACCAAATGATGCTGAGAGGCACGAGCGCGGGCACCGGCAAGTAGCGAATGAAGTCCACGATCGGCTCAAGTGCTGCGCCCACTCCGCGGAAGCTCGACATCGCGATGCCGATGGGCACTGCCATGACGACGGCCAGCGCAAATGCAACCCATATGCGCAGCGTGGAGATGCCTGCGTGCATCAGCAGGTTCTTGTGAAGGATCATGTTCCACAGCGTCTCGAGCGTGACGCTCGGCGGCGGGAGGAAGGTTGCGTTGATCAATCCGAGGCGGGTCGAGAGTTCCCATACGCCCAAGACGAACAGGGTCGCGCCGATGGCGGTAAGGATCTGCGCGCGTTTCGAAAGCGTTCCGCGAAACGCGAAGAACTGATTGGGCGGAGCTTTTCTTCGTGGAGGACGCGGCGTGGATGCCGCGTTCTCGACCGGCGCATGGGGCGCCGCAGACACTGTCGCTTTGATGATGGTCACGCGGTGATCCCGGAGTCGGCTCTATTGACTGTTGATTGTGCCGGGCTGCTCCACTGCACGGAGCTGCCCGCCCGGCACCGATTTTAGTCTACTTCAGATCGGCTTCGGTGATACTGGCGACAATCGAATTATCAATCTGCTCGGCGGCTTTGAGGTTGTTCTCGGCGGCGCCGTTTTCGAGATTGAGCTGCATCACTTCGTCGAAGGTTCCGAACAGCGTGCCGGGCGCGCCGGGCTTGCCGAAATAGCCGGAGGTTTCCTTGTGTCCCGTATAGACCAGGCTGCCTTCGATCGACGCCGCGAACTCGTCCGGCGTCAAGTTGAAGTGCGGGGCCGCGAGCTTGATGAAGTCGGCCTTGTTCGTGTTGAAATATTCAACCGCCTTAAAGATGCCGATCATGAACTTCTTGTACTTCTCGGGATTGGCTTTGAGATCGTCCTGCCGGGCTGTGATGATATCGACGATGATGCCCGGGTACTGAGCCGACGAGACGAGAATGTGAGGCTTGCGGCCAGGGACCTTATCGACGGCCTGAGACAGGTACGGCTGGTAGGACACGACCGCGTCAATCGATGAATCGGTCAGAATGGCGACGGTGTCGGCTGTGGCGATCTGTTTGACGACGAGATCGGATAGGGAGAGGCCCTTCTTCTTCAAAGCCATCTGGAGCAGCAGGCGCCCCGGAATATTGGGCTCCGATGCAACTGTCTTGCCCTTCAACTGTTCGACCGATGTGATCTCCCCTGGGGTGATGACGCCGTCGCCGCCGAGCGATTCGTCGATCGTGCCGATGATGATGCCGGCGGTTTGGGCGTCGCGCGGCTTCCCCTGATACTCGCCGACCGTGCGCATATCCATTTCGATGTCGCCGCGTGCCATGGCCGCCATGACGTTCGCGCGTTCATCTTCGAACTTGATGCTGACGTCGATGCCGAGTTTCTTGAAGTATCCGAGGTCCTGCGCCACGAAAACGGGAGCGAAGCCACTCCACGTCGGGCAGAGAATGCGGATGGTTTCGTCGGCCCGCGCTGCAGTCGCGGCCAGCGATACGCTCAATCCCAAGGCCATCGCAAATCCGGCCCCGGCAACTCGCCGGACGTTCCTCGTCATGTGCATCGGCATTCCCCTAAATGATCAGACCACCGTCGCCCTGAAATCTCGGGTAAATTCACATCGAGACCAATATTGATTATTGGAAGAATACATCGAAAACTGTCAATGTGAGGGTCGAACGCGGTTTGAAAGGGAGAGCGAATGCGCCGGCTCGACAATATCGATATTCGCCTGCTCCGGGTGTTCGCGACGCTGGTGGAGGCAGGCGGGTTCGGCGATGCACAAATTGCGCTCAACCTGTCTCAGCCGACGCTCAGCACGCATCTGGCAGCGCTGGAACGCAAACTCGGGGCGCCGCTCTGCATCAGGGGGCGGCGCGGTTTCCAGCTGACGCCGTTTGGCGAAGCGACCTATCTCGCAACGCAGAAACTATTTGCCGACATCAGCTCGTTCGAGGAGCGGGTCGGCCAGCACAACGGGCAGCTCGTCGGGCGCCTGCGCGTGGGCATCGTCGACGGTGTCGTCACAAATCCATATCTCGGTTTGCAGCACGTCATCGGCCGCTTCATGGAGAACGCGGAAAACGTTTTCATCGACCTCGAACTCGGTACACCCCAGTTGCTCGAGCAGGCAATCGCCGACGGCCGCCGCGATGTCGTCATCGGGCCGATGTCGCAAAAGGTGCCCGGCGTCACCTACGTGGCTATTCATCGGGAGCCGCACGGACTTTACTGCGGCAAGGGGCATCCGCTTTTCGACGTGCCGTCGGCAGCAGTTACGCGGGAAGCCATCGGAAAGTCGCTCTTCTCCGTCCGCGGCTATCGCCACCTCGACGATCTTTATCGCGCCGATCATCCGCGCGCGACGGGGCAGGTTGTGCAGATGGAGGCTCAGGTGATGATGATCCTGTCAGGCCGCTTCATCGGCTTTCTGCCGCGCCATGTCGCCGAGGGCTGGGTACAGCAGGGCCTCATGCGGGAGCTGAAGCCGCAGGCTTATCAGTTTCTATCGAGCCATTTCGCCGCCTACCGCAAGGTCGACGACGACCGGCCTATCGTTCGCAGCTTCGTGCGCTTTCTCAGCCGGCACGCTAGCCAATTGCGCAAGCCGGCGGCCGCCGGGAAGACGGCTTGAACGAAATGGCGCCCCTGGCGATCTAGCTCTGCTTGGCGAGGGCGACGAGGACGGGCCGGAGTTCCTGCGCCGATTTCAGTGGATCGTCGAACCAGAGCCGGGCAACGTCGTCACCGAACGTCATATCAAGGCCTTCGGGATCGATGGTTGCGAGACGCCAGCCTTCGGCGGAGGTTGCCCCAGATTTGACGGCGTAGCGCCCGACGGCGTCGGCGTGGTCAGCATTCATGTGTTCGACCGCGCCTTCTTCAAATTCGCCCAGCGATTGCAGGGCGCCGGATGGCACTGCGAGGTCGCTCGACGCCAATGCGTAAGCTCGGCCAAAGCCACCGTTCAGCGAAGCGCGCGAGGTTGTAAACTTCCAAAATGCAAAATCGGGGAAGTCGGCATATAATGCGGCTTTCGGATTGCGCCTGAGAAAGCGGCTTTTGACAGGTGCGCGTTCAGGACCCTGGCCGAGATTTTCGGCGGTTCCGATCAACGTCATGCGGGGGTAGGCGAGCGGATCGCCCTTGCCGGGCTCGCCGACAAGTAGGGAGCATCTCGGATCTGCCTCAAGGTTCGCAAAATGGCTCGAAAGCCGAGAGATGAGAAATACCGGCGAACCGTCCATTGCGGTCGCGAGGCTCACGCGGCTGACGGAGGGCGAGCCGTCGAGCGGATCGATGGTTGCCAGCGAAGCGTAACGGGCGGAGCGTACGAGCGTTTTTGCCTGGCGCCGTGCCGCGTCATCGACGGGCTGCAGGACATCTTTCTTTTTCTCTGTCATTTTTCGTTGCCTAGCTCGTTTAACTAAACAGGGCGCTTGGCTAAGCTCGAACAAGCTTTTTTTGAATGGCTGCAGCGAAATCGATTGATCCGCAAACCCTGGAGCCGGTTTTGTCACGAACAACGACCAGAGGAAAGGAGTGATTTCGAATGGCTACTTCGCCAGATCTCACGTGCCGAGTTATTCGTGCGGCGGATACCTATGATGGGAAACAGGGTCTGACGTACTTCTGTGGAATTGCTTCCGAGACCGTCGGCTCAAAAGGCATCTGCATGCATCTCTTGACCGTCCCGGCGGGCGGACGGGCCAAGGCGCATCTTCACGAGAATCACGAGACTGCAATTTATATGCTGGATGGTGAGGTGTTGACGCTTTTCGGGCATCAGCTGGAACACTGCATCCCGACCCGGGCTGGCGACCTCGTGTATATTCCCGCCGGCATGCCGCATCTGCCGATCAACATCAGCGACAAGCCGGCGTCTGCGGTGATAGCGCGTACAGATCCCAACGAGCAAGAGAGCGTCGTTCTGCTCCCTGAGCTCGAGGCTCTTGTCGAGGAGAGGATCGCGTCACTCAAGAAATCGGGTGCCGGGCAGTCCCCGTTGCCCTCGGGTGCCGCGCAAGTTCAGTCATAATCGCTCCGATCATTCGCAGCTTGACGTGCGGCCCGCCGGGGTGAAGGTGGAGCCGCTCTCGACGAAGATCGTCAGTTAGCGGCGGGATGATTTTGGGGAAAATGGAATGTTCCGGACTCTGGCGCTCCTGGTCCTGTGGACTTTCGGTGCCGGCACCTGCGCCGCCGCCGAGCGCGTTCTCACGCTCACTTTCGGCGGCGAGGCGCGACGTGTCACGGCAGCCGAACTGCTGGCGAGGCCGGATACAACTTTTCTGGCCGTCCCAAAGGACGCCGCATATCATCGTGACATGAAGTATCGCGCGGTGCCGCTTCTCGCGCTGATCGGGCCAGCGCTGAACGGCAACTTCGATACGATCGAGGCGCGGGCCAGCGACGGATACGCGTCGCAAATTCCGAAGGCGCTGCTTACGAAGAGTTCCGCGGGCGGCTCTGTGGCCTGGATCGCCGTCGAAGACCCGGCCGCGCCGTGGCCAAAACTTCCGGGGCAGACGGTCAGCGCCGGTCCTTTCTATCTGGTCTGGGAAAATCCCGAGCGTTCCGGCGTCGGCGATGCGCAATGGCCGTTTTCGCTGGTGTCGCTGTCAGGGGGCGAAGATCCTCTCAAGCGCTGGCCGCAAATGGCCGTCGATCGCTCGGTCGCAGACGACGCGCCTGAGCGGCGGGGGCAGAGCGTGTTCGCCAAGACCTGCATGTCGTGCCATCGCATCGAGGGTGCGGGGGATGGCGAGATGGGACCCGATCTTGGTCAACCTATGAACGTCACCGAATACATTACCCCCAAGGGGATTCGCGCCATCATTCGCAATCCAAAGGCTGTCCGTACGTGGCCGCAGCAGCAGATGGATGCCTTCGACGAGGCGGCCATTTCAAATAGCGACGTCGATGCAGTCATCGCCTATCTCGCGTATATGGGTAAGCGCAAGTCGGCGCGAGACGCCGCAGCTACCAAACCGGCGCCGTGAGGCTCTCGTCACCGTGCCTTTTCCGTTTTGAATCAGGCGACGATTGTGTTCGTCGAGGCGGGGCCTTTATCCAATGCGCCAGCAACGGCGTCGTCGACGCGCTCGAGCCATATGAATTCCAGCCGATCGCGGGCGTCTTGCGGAATATCGTCGAAGTCGCGCCGGTTTCGTGCCGGTAGCATAACGCGCGTAATTCCGGCGGCCGCCGCGGCAACGACTTTTTCCTTGATGCCGCCGACAGGCAAGACGAGTCCCCGCAGCGAGATTTCTCCCGTCATCGCGGTGTCGTTTCTGATCGTGCGATTTGTGAGGAGCGAGACGAGTGCCATGAACATCGCGACGCCGGCGCTTGGGCCGTCCTTGGGCGTCGCGCCGGCCGGGACGTGCACATGGATCTCGCTCTTCTCAAAAACGGCGGGATCGATACCGAGGGATTCGGCGCGATTCTTCACCAGTGTCATTGCGGCTTGAGCGCTCTCGCGCATCACGTCGCCGAGCTGGCCGGTGAGGATCAAGCCGCCTTTCCCTGGCGACCTGCTTGCCTCGATGAATAGGATATCGCCTCCGACCGGCGTCCATGCGAGGCCCGTCGCGACACCGGGTACGCTGGTTCGCATCGCGACTTCATTTTCGAAGTGCGGTGCGCCGAGTATATCCGGGAGGCTGGCCGAAGTGATGTCGACGTGGGCGTTGCTGTCTTCGGCGATCCTGACGGCGGCGTTTCTGAATACCTTGCCGACTTCACGTTCGAGTCCGCGCACGCCCGCTTCGCGCGTATAGCCGTGAATGATGGCGGCCAAAGCCGCGTCGTCGATCGTGACCTGGCCGGGCTTCAATCCGTTCGCTTCGAGCTGACGATTGACGAGATAGCGGCGGGCGATCTGCAGCTTCTCGCTTTCGGTGTAGCCGGCAAGGCTGATGATCTCCATGCGGTCGCGCAACGGTCCCGGTATGGTGTCGAGCATGTTCGCCGTTGCGATGAAAACGACGCGGCTCAGATCGAAGGGGACGCCGAGATAGTTGTCACGGAAGGTGCTGTTCTGTTCGGGATCGAGCACTTCGAGCATCGCAGCCGATGGGTCGCCTTGGATGCCGCGGCCCATCTTGTCGATTTCGTCGAGCATCATCACGCAATTGCGGGCGCCGGCCCTCTTGATGCCCTGAATGATGATGCCCGGCAGCGCTCCGACGTACGTGCGGCGATGGCCGCGGATCTCCGCTTCGTCGTGTACGCCGCCGAGGCTGACGCGCACGAACGGGCGTTGCATTGCGCGCGCAATCGACTGGCCTAGGGATGTTTTGCCGACGCCCGGGGGACCGACGAAGCAGAGGATCGGCGCTTTGCCTTGCGGCGCGAGCTTGCGAACCGCGAGGTATTCGATGATGCGCGTCTTGATCTTGTCGAGCCCGAAATGGTCTTCATCTAGAATCCGGCGCGCTTCGGCGATATCGATCGGTTTTTCTTCTGGTAATGTCCAAGGCAGTTCGATCAGCCAGTCGAGATAGGTGCGGATCATGCCGGTCTCGGCCGCAGCCTCGGGCAGTCTTTGATAGCGCGCGAGTTCCTTGCGCGCATGCTGCTCGACGTCGGCCGGCATCTGCGCTTTCGCAATGGCTTCGCTGAGTTCGGCTACTTCCTGCGATTTGCCATCGCCCTCGCCGAGTTGACGCTGGATGGTCGCCATTTGCTCACGCAGGACGGCTTCGCGCTGACGGTCGTCGAACGCGGCTTTCGTCTGACGACCAATCTCCTGGGCAATTCGCATCACCTCGATGCGCTCGGCGAGCAAGGTCGAGACGCGCTCGATGCGCGTCGAGAGATCAACCGTTTCGAGAATTGCCTGTTTGTCTTCGGGCGTGATGTCCATGTAACCGGCGGCCATGTCGGCGAGGGCCGCGGGTGTCGCCGTATTCTCAATGGCCGTCACCAATTCGGGAGGCGATTGCGGAAGGAGCTGCACCGCCTCGAGTGCCTGGCTTTTGAGATTGCGAAAGCGTGCTTCGATTTCGGTCGATTTCGTGTCCGGCTCCGGAATATGGACGACCCGCGCGACCAAAAACGGTGTGGCGGGAAGAAATTCCTCGACGCGAATTCGCTGGACGCCTTGGACAACGAGATGGTGGTTTCCATCCGGCGTCGCGAGATAGCGAACGATATTGGCAAGCGTGCCGATGCGATAAATATCGTCGGGTCCCGGATCGTTGTTATCGGCATCGCGCTGCAGAAACAGTCCGATCTGGCGCTCTTCCCGCACAGCTTGCTGGACGGCGGCGATCGACTTATCGCGGCCGATGGAGAGCGGAAGAATGAGGCCCGGAAAGAGGACCACTTTGCGGACCGGCAGGACGATCAGGGCGTCTGACGGCAGGGCGATATTTGGAGTGCC
Source organism: Hyphomicrobium sp. ghe19 (assembly GCF_902712875.1). Taxonomy (NCBI): domain Bacteria; kingdom Pseudomonadati; phylum Pseudomonadota; class Alphaproteobacteria; order Hyphomicrobiales; family Hyphomicrobiaceae; genus Hyphomicrobium; species Hyphomicrobium sp. ghe19. The sequence goes on from NZ_LR743509.1 coordinate 181,971, forward strand.
GTTTCCTGTCCGGGGGGCGGTATTGTCGCTCGTGCCGGAGGAGTTCGAGTCACCGAGTATCATTGAAATTACCTCAGCCTGCTTTGGTCAGCGAGAATACCAAACAGCCATTCGATACGAATTGACGGACACCGTACCGGCCGGCCGGCAATTGCACGCGACGCTCGAAGCGGCCTTGCGGAAGTTCGAGGCGATGGATCACGGCGTTGCGAAGCTGTGGCGGGACAACGCGGCGGCCCGATACAATGAGAATGCCGTCCTCGATCGAGGCTTCGACCATTTCCGGATCAACGCCCGGAAGAGCGACAAAGACCAGAATTTCCCTCTCCGTCTCCAGCACGTCGATCGGAGGTTCCCAAGCAGGCTCGTTCCTGGCTCCGGATCGCTGCAGAGAAAATATCTGCCGGTGCATGCGTTCCGCGCGCGTCAACGTTTCCACGGCTTCGGCCAACATCCAGGTCATCGGATCTCTGTTTGACATGAATACTCTTTCGCTTGCGGATTGATCCGTCGAGAAAGGTGCTCCGTGAGGAGACTACCGCCATAAGATCGATCTGTCGCCAAGGAGGGCGTTCGATCGTCGTCAATGCTCCCGTGTCTCTTTGGGGAAGGGTGTCGATCCGGCCGGGTCCCTTGAATGCAACGTCCCGTCAGGTGATTATTTTTTAGTTTACTGGACGCGCGGCGGTTCCATGTGATCGTCTTTGAAGAACCTGCGTGCGAGGGCCAGAATCTCACCGTCAGTCGGATGATCGGCTGTTTCCACCCCTCGTATTTTTGATTTAAGCGCGGGGGCGCGACGGTCGATATGGTTTAACAGAACGAGCTTTTCGGTGGCCGGACCAAGGACAAGTATCGCTCCGGCGTCCGCCAACGCGTCCGTTACGCGTTGCAAAAAGTCCGGATCTTCGGGCGCGTGGCCGCTGCCGATGGTATTCGCTTTGTGGTGGATATGGCGCGTCGGATCTTTCGGGCGGACTACGATTTCGTTTGCGTCCGATATGCTGAAATAAAAGATTCGGGCCTCGTGGTGGTCGATCCAGACGACGGCGTGAAAATGATGCTCTGACATGAGATCTCCGTAAGAATGAGCTCGGGCCTCGTTACGTCGCTTGCCCCCAGCCAAAGTTCCTCAGGGAGCCTGTTCTTCAGGGATCGTCTTCGCCTTCTTCACCGTCTTTACTGTCTTTTTGGAGCTCGCCTTTGTCGCGCTTGGCTTGGCGCCGACAGGCTTCGTCACGGCCTTTTTGTTCTTGGCGGTCGAGGCCTTTTTGCCGGCATTTTTTGGGGGCGCTGGCGACTCCGCTTCGCGGAGCCGGCCGCCAGCGCCGGGACTTGCTGTTTTCTTCGTGTTCTTAACGCTCTTGTCTGCTTTTTTACCCGGCTTAACTGGCGTCGCTTTGTGGGCGGCCTTTGTCTTTGTCGAAACCTTCTTCGCGTTGGCTGGACCTGTAGCGATTTTCGCCTTCGCGATCTTCTGCTTCTTCAGTGCGTTCTTCTTACTTACGTCCTTGGGGTCGTCCGCGGCTTTGGAGTTTGCGTTGTCGGCAACGTTCTTGGCTGAGCTTTTGCCGCCCTTGGCGGCATTGTGCCGTTCGACATCTGCCTTGGTGATTTCCCCTTCCTGCACGAGCGCGACGAGGCAAGGGGTCGATAAGCCGTCGCCGACCTTCCGCATACACTGGCGAAGCTCTTCCGTGCCGACCGAGTACTGACTGCAGTGCTGATAGTAATCGTTTCTGCAGGCCTGTCTGACGCTGTCGCTCACTGCATAGGCATGAGCGCTCGACAGAACGGAAAAACCAAAGACGGCTGCCGCGAAAATGCAGCTTCTTTCAGGGCGCCGGCTTCGAAAAATTGCGCCGCTGCTTCCCGGTACAATACGTTTTCGCAATCTAATAAACCCAGGTCGGATCCAAATACACACGCGGACAATAATGACTGCGCAGACGACCGCAACCCGGCCGCTATTTGGCCTCTAGAACATGGTTATCAATAAAGTGGTTGCAAGGTTCGGAGATTGCTTGCAGGAAAGGCCCGTTACGTCGCCGGCGGCATATGTGCAACAAGGTGCTCTATTTGCTTGAAATCCGGGCCGCGTAACTCAATGTCGTGGCATTGGCGGACGCGTGTTTACAATAAGGGGTGGGCCGCTCAGGTCCGAACAGCAGCGATGAAGACGATAAAAATAGTTCAAACAATTGTAATTTCCACAGCAGCGCTGACGTTGTTCGGCACGCAGGGCTTTGCCTATTCCCGGAAGGTCAAGGACGCGTGTTCCTCCGACTACAGCAGCCTCTGTGGAAAGTACAAGCAGGGAAGTTCTGAGCTGCGCAGATGTTTCGAGAGCAATCGCAGGGTGCTTTCGAGAGACTGCATCGAGGCACTGGTCGATGCCGGCCAAGTGCCCGCGCGATATCTCAGACAGCGGTAGTCGCATACTCGTTTCGGATCTGAGCGCGAGATGGCCGAGCCGCGACACGCATATCGTATGATGAGCGATTGACCGCAACGGCTGAAGCCCGCAGGAGTCCTTCTTGCGCCGCGAGGCCGTGATATCCACTTTCTCCGTGCGCCGGCAATCAGGCGCGAGGGAGAGAGTGATGAAATATTTTCCGGCCGCTACGGTCTTTTTGATGCTTTCGGCCTGGAGCGCCAGCGCGGACGACATCGCCTGCGTGAGCACGACATTTCGAATCTTCGGCGCCAACGATAAAGTCTGCGTGAGCGGCTTCGATGATCCCAAGGTGCCGGGTGTCGCGTGCCATATCAGTCAGGCGCGAACGGGCGGTCTCAAAGGGACGTTCGGCTTGGCTGAAGATCCTTCGATGTTTTCCATTGCGTGCCGGCAGGTCGGACCGATCAGCGCCGATATTTCCAAACTTCCCGATGAAGACGAAGTTTATTCGGCGAGCACGTCGCTTTTCTTCAAGCACACTCACGTATTCCGAACGGTGGACAGGAAGCGTAACACGCTTGTTTATGTGGCAATCAGCGACCGGTTAATCGAAGGCTCACCCTATAACGCTATTTCGACTGTTCCCGTCATGCCGTGGGGCGCGCACTAGCTGCGGCCGGGAGCTTTGGAACCTGAGGGGCCGAGCACGGGTTTTTCCCAGGCGGCGAACCCTGGAGGACGCGATGGCCATTACTCCCGAGAAGATTGAAGGGCAGTCGAACCGTGCCGGCTCGCTGCGCTTCCGGTTTCCGTGGCTTCTCGCCCTTGGCGTCCTCGCCGGGATCATCGCAATGGGTTACAGCTTCCACAGCGACCGGAGCCTGTCGGTGCGCACAGGCGTGTTGTCTGGAACGGATGCCGACAACGACGTCATTCCGAGTCTCTCACCCCGCAATTAGCTAACAGACAAAGATCGTTTCGGAACCAATCCGCCGACGTGGTTCGACGCCGAGAGACCCGCCGCGAAGATACAGGCGCACTGCTTTCTCGAGCAGACGATTGACGTCGCTGTACGCATTTCCGATCGAGAGAATGCAGGTGGCCAACCGCTCTATTTCGCCGGGACGAGAGCCATCGAGGCGAAGTTCTTTTGCTGCGCGCTCGAGAACCAAAGTCATACGCTCGAGGGCTTCGGGCTGGTAGGTGTGAGACGAGTCCATCGGTGCCTCCGAATGTTCTCCCCCACGCACGACGTTTAGCACATGCACGTATAGAATCGAAGCGGGGGCGGCATCGGACAGAAGCAATGCTCAAAGCATATGCCGATCAGCCGAGGTTGAAGGGATGGCTGTGTTTACCGTGAGAAAGTGCCGGCGATATGGCGGCGTTTATTGCGTTCCTGTCGCACGTGACAACAGGTGCAGGCCTTGCTCGCTCAATGCGATTTCGGTGCGTTGCGTGCGCGGATTTCGTTCGATCACGGTCAAAAGATCGAGATCGCCTGAGAGCGCCGTGATCTCGCGAAGTGCAAGGGCGTGGGCGATGCCGAATTTTCGGGAAAAAGTCCTGGTGTCGTTCGCAACGCCGAAATGCAGTGCGGCGAGTATCGCGGCACCCAGCGGCGATAGCGCTGCCTCTTCAGCTCTCAAGGCCGCGACGGCCTCGAGAATTATTTCTTCCGTGATTTCGTCTTTAGGGTCGGCGCTCATGCAGCCTTAGCTTGCTCGCAGAGGCGGAACGACACCAGCACTGATTTCGATGTCGGCGTATCGCTCTCGGCGCCGGCGATCGACAGAGGGACGAGAACGTTCAGCTCAGGATAATAACCGGCGACGGAGCCGCGCGGGAGTTCATATGGAACGACGCGGAAGCTCTCGGCGATCCGCTCGACGCCGTCGTCGTGCCTGCCGATGATATCGACGCGATCGCCGGCTTCGGCACCGATTTCTGCGAGGTCCATCGGATTGACGAATACGACGCGGCGTTCTCCGTAGACGCCGCGGTAGCGATCATCGAGGCCATAGACGGTCGTATTATATTGATCGTGCGAGCGAAACGTCTGAAGCACGAATGTGCCTTGTTCGGCCATAGCGAGTTCGTGCTCGGTCTGGTCGGGAAGCTCCGAGTTGGAGAAGGTCGCCTTCTGCGACGGGGTATGCCAGATGCGCTCGGCGGCGCCGTTGGGCAGGCGGAAACCGCGCGGGCGGCGGACACGTTCGTTGAAATCGTGGAAGCCCGGAATGGTGCGCGCGATCAAATCGCGGATGCGGTCGTAGTGATGCGCAAGGCTCTTCCAATCAACTGTCGCCGATCCGACTGTCGCGTCCGCGATGCCGGCGATGATGCCGATTTCGGAGCGAAGCTCCGGGGAAGCCGGCCGGTTTATGCCGCCTGATCCGTGCACCATGCTCATCGAGTCTTCGACGGTTACGATTTGCGCGACGCCGTCGGCATTGCGATCGATTTCTGTGCGCCCGAGGCAAGGAAGGATATAGCTGACCTTACCCGGAAGCAGATGCGAATGATTGAGCTTCGTCGCAATATTGACGGTGAGCTTCTGGTTCATCAACGCTTTGGCGATCAACGGGCTGTCGGGTGTCGCGCGGGCGAAATTGCCGCCGAGCGCGATGAAAGCTTGCGCTGATCCATCGAGCATTGCGCCGATTGCCGCCAAGACGTTGTGGCCGTTGCGGCGTGGCATCGGAACGCCGAGTTCCTTTTCGAGCGCATCGAGGAATTGGCGCGGCGGCTTCTCGTTGATCCCGACCGTGCGATCGCCCTGAACGTTGGAGTGTCCCCGCACCGGACATAGCCCCGTGCCGGGCCGGCCTATATTGCCGCGGAGGAACATGAAGTTCGCGATTTCGCGGATGGTTGCCACCGAGTGGCGATGCTGCGTGGCGCCCATCGCCCAAGTGCAGATCGTTTTGTTCGATCCGATGTAGATTTGTGCGAGTTCTTCGAGCTGCGCTCGCGACAGGCCGGATTGATTTTCGATCTGGTCCCACGTCGTTGCGTCGACGCTTGCCCTATAGAATTCGAATCCCGACGTGTGCTGCTTCAGGAAGTTGTGGTCGAGGACAGACGGGCGTCCGGCCGCGAGGGCTGCGTCATCGGCAGCGAATATGGCCTTAGACATGCCGCGCACTGCAGCCATGTCGCCGCCGACGCGGACTTGAAAGTATTCGCTGGCGATCGGCGTCGAGCCGCCGGTGATCATTTCCAGCTTGTCCTGGGGGTCGGCGAAGCGTTCGAGGCCTTTTTCACGAACGGGATTGAAGACGGCGATGCGGGCACCACGGAGCGCCGCACGGCGGAGATCGCCGAGCATGCGCGGGTGGTTCGTGCCGGGGTTCTGGCCGATGACGAAGATCGCGTCAGCCTTCTCGAAATCCTCGAGTAGGACCGTGCCTTTGCCGATGCCGACGGCTTGGTCGAGTGCGACGCCGCTCGCCTCGTGGCACATGTTCGAGCAGTCGGGAAAATTGTTCGTGCCGTAGAGGCGAACGAAGAGCTGATAGATGAAGGCGGCTTCGTTCGACGCGCGGCCAGAGGTGTAGAATTCGGCGCGGTCGGGGCTGTCGAGGCTATTCAGGACGCCGGCGATTTCACCGAAGGCTTCGTCCCAGCCAGCTTGTACGTAACGGTCGCTTGCAGCGTCGTAGCGCATTGGGTGGGTCAAGCGGCCTTCGCGCTCGAGGTCGTAATCCGTCCAGGTGCGAAGCTCGCTGACCGTGTGCTTCTTGAAGAAGTCAGGCTTGACGCGTTTGTCCGTCGATTCCCAGGCGACGGCTTTCACGCCGTTTTCGCAGAATTCGAAAGATGAACCGTGCTCCGGGTCGCCCCAGGCGCAGCCCGGGCAGTCAAAGCCATCCGGCTGATTGGCTTTCAGCATCGTCACGGCGCCGGAAAGCGGTGCGCCGCTTGCGAGCAGTTTCTTTCCGCAGCTTTTCAGCGCGCCCCAGCCACCGGCTGCTTTCGACTTCTTGCCAATAAATTCAGGTTTGCCCATCGCGCCTTCACCCACGTTTGCCATCCCGGCTCTCGTTGTGCATGTGCGAAATGATGGGTGTCCGCAACGCACGGGCAAGGAATAACCGTTATGCGGAAACGGAATATCGCAATATTTTTCAGTATTTTATGCCGCGACAAACGTGGGGGGCCCCTCAGTGCCTCAAAAGGCCGCTCTGCCGGTGACGCGCTCGTCCAAGTCTTCCATCGAGGCGAGGAGGCTCGCCGGGAGATCGCGTCCGCGCGGGATTGCGACGATCTCGAGGGGTTCGCTGACGCCGCGAATGTCCACCTTTGACAGTAGATCGGGAGCCGGTGTCCACCCGGCGAGCCTTGCGACCTCGCGAGATATTACGACCTGGGCACCCTTGTCCTTGGCGACGGCTTCGAGGCGGCTCGCTACGTTCACGGCACTGCCGATCACGGTCATATCGACGTTCGGGCCGTAGCCAATGCGCCCCATCAATAGCGGACCGGCTTCAATGCCGATGCCGACGCGAAGGGGTCGGCCGAATTCGGCTTCCATCTTGGCGTTGATGTGGTCCAGTGCGAGATCGATGTCTCGCGCGGCCCTGAGCGCCTGACGGCAGCCGATTTCTATCCCATGCTTTTCGCCGAACACTGCGAGCAAGCCGTCGCCGATAAACTTATCGATCCAGCCGTCGTGGACTGCGATGGCGCTGCCGGCCGCGGCGAAGACTTCGTTCAGCATGAAGACGATGTCGTGAGGCATTTTCTTTTGTGAGAGCCGCGTGAAGTCGCGCAAGTCGAGAACGAAAGCGGCGAGTGGCTTCTCAATGCCCTCGGAACCGCGCTCCGCTTCGTCGACATCCGCGGGGCTTGCAGTGGACGGTCTGAGCAACCTTGTGACCGTCATCGGGCCGCGCGGTCTCACTTGGCAGGCGAGGCGCACATTCTGAGGCGCACCGATACTTGCGAGCGTGACGGCTTCGGGAAACGTCGCCGGAGGGATGGCGTCGATGCCTTCCTCGACCCTGACCCGGCATGTCGAACAGCGGGCGCGGCCGCCGCAAACGGACGCGTGGGGGATGCCGTTCATTCGGCTGATTTCGAGCAGCGTCGGTCCGAATGTGCAGTTCGCGGAACCAGCTCCGACATAGTTGATTATGAAGTGCGGCCAGTAGCGGCGTTGAATGGAAGGCCAGACGAGAAGACCGAGAGCAGCCGTCAGCATCGCCGCGAAGACAAGGCGCACGATCAGGCGCATGGCAGCCAGCCGGTCGGCGTTGTCGGGGCTCGGCCAGTGAGAAAGCTGCTTCACCTCGTCGAACGTTTTCGGATCGGCGATCATCTGTGCGACGGCGCGGCCGCCGACCATGAAGCCACCGAGCGCTGCAATTGGAATGACGATCGCGATCAACAACAGAAGCGGCTGGAATTTCCGGTAGGGCGCGTAAAGGCGCAGCCAGAAATGAATTCCCATGCAGCCGTGAATCCAGACGAGCAGCAGAAGCGTGCTTTGCAGCACGGCACTGTCTGGCCAGAGCCGTGCGAGTTCGTAGAGGTATGTATCGTTCACTCCGAAGACGTCGCGTGCAAAGCGTGTGTTGACGATGTGCGGCAGAAGCAGAAACGGTATGGCGAGACCTAGGGCAAGCTGGATGAATTCCCACGCCGGCAGGCGCAGTGTTGCGCGGTCGGAAAGCTTGTCGAGCGCGAGGACGATGTGCGTGACGAGCGCGGCTGCGAGGATGATCGTGCCCGGCCACGAGCGCGTTACGATCCAGCGCCATTGCTGGACTTCGTACATCGCTTGCAGATCGAATAGCGCGAGGGCGTGATTGAGGAAGTGGGTCGTTGCGAAGGCAAAAAGGATCAGCCCTGAAATGAGGCGGAGCCTTTGTCTCCAGTCTCCTCGCAGAAGGACCTGCATGGCGTCTCCGGTGAAGGGATTCCCCGCATCGCCGTGCTATTTCTCTTGGCGTTGGTCAAGCCAATTGTGCGCCGAAAAGATCTTCTTCGCGAGATATTATGTGGTGTGCTGCTCTAATGCGCCGCCAAAGGACGAACGGACAAGGCGAGAGGGCGAAATTTACCGCCGTGTTCGCGTTCGAGCCGATCAGAAGATAAAGTCCGTGTTGATGAAGTTGCTGTCGTGGTCTCGGACGATCTTGTTCAAGATGCGCTTTGAATCGTCCGTCTGCTTCGCGGCAACCATGGAGCGGATCGAGAACGATCTCAATGCGTCTGTCACAGAGAGCGTTCCTTCAGCCGAATCCTTGCGTCCCGTGAACGGGAAGACATCAGGTCCGCGCTGGCATTGGCAATTGACGTTCACGCGGCAGACCTGATTGACGAGCGGATCCACAAGCTTGCCGATGGTTTCGGGATTTTCGCTGAAGATCGACACCTGCTGACCGTGCTCGGACGTGATGACGTATTCGAGCGCCGTTTCCACGTCGTCGAAAGACATGACGGGCACGATGGGGCCGAACTGCTCTTCGCGATAGAGAAGCATGTCTTCCTTGACGGGGTAGACGACGGCTGGCGCAAAGAGCGTTCCGCATACTGTTCCGCCGCCTTTGTTGAGAACGCGCGCGCCTTTCGATTTTGCGTCTTCGACGAGTCGCGTCATGTGCCGAACTTTGGAAAGGTCGGGAAGCGGGGTTATGACCACGCCCTTTTCCCAAGGCATTCCGATCTTCAGCTTCTCGACTTCCGCGACGAGGCGTTTGACGAAGCTATCGACGATATCGCGATGGACGATCAACATCTTGAGGGCCGTGCAACGCTGTCCGTTGAAGGAGAGCGCACCCGTCACGCATTCCTTCACGGCGAGGTTCATGTCGGCGTCAGGAAGCACGATTGCGGCGTTCTTCGCATCGAGGCCGAGGATAGCACGAAGGCGGTTCACCTTCGGATGCATCTTCTTCAGGTGGTCCGCAACCTTGCTCGAGCCGATCAATGTGAGGACGTTGATCTTTCCGGATTCGAGCAGCGCGGGGACGATCTCCTCGCCCTTGCCGTAAACGGTGTTGATCACGCCTGGCGGAAAGGCCTTCTTGAAGGCCTGGAGCAGGGGGTTGAACAGAAGCACGCCGTATGTCGGCGGTTTGAAGACGACGGTGTTGCCCATGATCATAGCAGGGATGAGCGTCGCGAAGGTTTCATTCACCGGATAGTTATAGGGGCCCATGCAAAGCACGACGCCGAGCGGCGTTCGGCGGATTTGGCCGATCGTGCCTTCGACCACCAGAAAGCGTGAGTTGGCGTTGTCGAGTTCCTTCAGTGCCTCGATGGTCGCCTTGATGTAGTCGATGGTACGGTCGAACTCCTTTTCGGAATCGACGCGGCTCTTGCCGATCTCCCACATGATGAGTTCCACAATGGTGGCTCGGCTCTCAATCATCAGCTGCGTGAATTCCAGCATGCAGGCGATACGCTCGGAGACTGCCATCGTCGGCCATTCGCCCCGGCCGTCGTCGTAGGCTTCGACGGCTGCATCTAGTGCTTCCATCGCCTCCGGAATTCCCGCTGTCGGATAGCTTCCCAGCGGGATCTGTTCGAGAGTCCCATCCGGTTTGCGGGCGCAGATCGCGGAGCGGACGGGAATGGTCTCGCCCGTCCAGCGCTTGAGCGCGCCGTCGACGAGCATATCGCGCTGATCGATGGGAGGCGGCGGAGAATGGGCTTTGAGGTTTGCAGCTTCGGGAAAGAGCGCTCGCAATTGGTCCGTGGTGACCATGTGCAGCCGATGCCTCCGATCGCTAGACGACGAGATCTATGGCGAGAAACGCGGAAGCTCTTGCTTAGCGCTTGCTTCCGGGCCCCACGACACTGAACCTCGCTGCGGGGCGATCGTTCCGCCCGTTGCCTTTCAAGCCCGAAAGCTCTGCCAATCATCCGGCCAGGTTCTAGCGATCCGGGCTTACGTCGCGTTTTTCCAGTTTTCGGGTAGACGACCGCGTCAGGGGAAAGCCTGGTAGAGCCAGGTTTCGCTCAGCGCTTCTCCCTTCTTCCCAAGGAAAACGCGGAGATCGGCGGGCTGGCCGTCGAGGTCACCCAAGTCGAACATCATGCGCCAGCGCTTGGTGCCGACAACGGGAAACGCTTCGACGCCGGTGATCGTGCCGCGGGATGTCGTGACGATCGTCTCCAGACCGCCGTAGCGAACCTCGTCCTCCAAGGTCTTGCCTTCAACGTCGATCATGAATTTCCGCGCGCCCGGCTTGGTATGGCGGAGGTCGAGGTCGCGGCCGCCGAGACCGGCAAGGCCGACGCGCGTCGCGACGATGCGGGCGACGTCGCCGGTCGGCGGTGAGTCCAGTCCCCAATACAACCGATACCGCGCGTTGATGACCGATCCGGCCACGATCGGTTGCTCGGGATTCCAGAAGGCGACAATGTTATCTTCGGTTTCATTCGGTGTCGGCAACTGCACCAGTTTGATGGCGCCCTTGCCCCAGCCAGACAACGGTTCGACCCACATGCTCGGCCGCCTGTCATAGAACAGGCTGTCGTCCTGATAGTTCTCGAAGTTGCGGTCGCGCTGTATCAGCCCGTAACCCTTGGGATTGTCGTCGATGAAGCTGTTGGTGACGATGCGGGGCGGATTGGAAAGCGGCCGCCAGATGCGTTCGCCGCGGCCGGTCCACATCGCCAGGCCGTCGCAATCGTGAACCTCCGGGCGCCAGTCGCCGCGGAAGTGCCCGGAGTTTTCGCCGTACCAGAACATACCGGTCAGCGGCGCAATGCCGAGCAAACGAACGGGGGCGCGGAAATAAAGTTCGCACTCGATGTCCTGGATCGCGCCGCCCTGGCCGCCTTCGATGCGCCGGCTGTCCATTCGGTAGGCGCCCGTCACGCTCTTGCTCTCAAGCAGGGCGTAGATGGTCATGCCGCTGCCGTTCGGCTCCAGCCAGAAGTTCGTGAAGCGCGGGAATTCTTCGGGCTCGCCGGTGTTAATGGCTAGCCCTCGCGCCGATCCGCCATACTGGTCGTAGGGGTCGGAGGCGCGAAAATAGGAAGCGCCGAGATAGGCGAGCCAATCGCTCGCGCCGCCACGGCTCATCAACCGAAAACCGGCAAAGCCCGCCGACTTCAATTTTCTGAGCGGATGATCCGCCGGCATGTTGAAGTAGTCGGGATTGTAAACCACCTCGCGGGCCGAGCCATTCTCGAGCACGTAGATGCCTACCGGCTCTGCGTAGAACCGCCCTTGAGGGAAGAGGCGCACGGTCTGGGCGCCCGGCACGTCCCGCCAAAGCTCCATTTCCGGCTTGTAGACAGCCTGGGCGAACGTATCGAAGGTCATACCCCGAAGCGGATCGTCCGGCTGCGGCGCGGGGGCGTAGGGGGTTTGCGATAAAGTTTTCGCTCTTGCCTTCAGGTCATCGAAAGAAAACGGTTGCGGCGATCCGAGGGTGGCGGCCCCTATCGGTGCATCGCTCATTGCGGAACTGCTCCATCCCACCGCGGCACTGGTTAAAGCGCCAGCCAAGACGTGTCGACGGTCAAGCATGAAGGGCATGTTATTCCGGTGTGACCAGAGGTGGGTGGGAAATAACGGTGATGCGTCGCCTATATCTGCTAGGAAAGAGGATATTTCAACTAGGCGCGCCAGAAGCCGTCCGGTGAGGTCATACAGTTCGGCCGGCTGGTCTTTGCTATGGGCGGATCATGCCCCGGCGGCGAGACCTGAATTTGACGATATTTGGACTGCGGCGTCCTACCGCTAGGGCTCCGCTTTCTCAACCCGTCCGCTCACTCGGGAGCGGGGTATCAGCAACGGTCCCTGAAGCTCTCCACCCGCGTTAATGTTTCGTTTGCGATGATGTTGAGGCGTGGCGATATCGATCGCCCGGGCGTTTCAATTCGGGACCAGCAAACAAAGTCTCGTTAGCCAAATTGTTGATTTCATCTCTGATGCCACTCACAAGAACATTGGTGGACTTCAGATTAAACTCTCCGCAACTTTTTCTTTACATACCGGTCAGTGTGCTCGTGTCCCTATAGGTCAATTTCGTGCGACGCTTCGGAGCAATTGTCGAGCCATGATGTTGAGCGGCCCCCCGCTTGCAAATGCTGACTTCGTCAAGGAGAGGCTGCAAACTCTTCAACGGGAGATGCTTGTCGGAATTGCTTCCGGCGAAAGCCTCCTGAACATGATGACCCTGCTTTGCCATGAAGTCGAAGCGCTCGCCCCCGAAGTCATTTGTTCCGTTATCAGCGTCGACGACGACGGCCGTCTCAGTTTCATTGCGGGTCCGAGTCTCCCGGAAGCCAGCGGATGGGTGAACGGGGTTGCCATCGGGCCCAATGTCGCCTCCTGCGGTACGGCAATTTTCCGGAGGGAATCGGTCGAAGTTCAGGACATTCAAACCGACCCGCTTTGGGAAGATTTTAAGAACCACGCTTTGCACCACGGGCTGCGTGCCTGCTGGTCGAGCCCTATCGAGGCGCCGGACGGACGGGTGCTCGGGGCATTCGCATTTTATTATCGTAAATCGCGCGGAGCGACTGACCTCGAACGTCTGATCGTTTCCAAGTGCGTGAACATCTGCGCCATGGCGATCGAGAGCACGGATGCGCGATCGCGGCTCAACGAGCTTGCGTTCTTCGATCCTTTGACCGGGCTCGGCAATCGCGCGACGCTTCGGAAGCGGCTTGCGCTGACGCTGCAGCGCGCCTCGGAAATGGGGCGGTCGGTCGGCATTTTCCATGTCGATCTCGCCGATTTCAGAGCGATCAACGACCTTCACGGGCATTCGGTCGGCGACATCGTGCTCAGGAAAGTTGCCGATCGTCTCAGATTGGTTGCATCCGAATCCGATCTGATCGTCCGTATGGGCGGCGACGAGTTTCTGGTTGCCACGACGGTCGACGCCGAGGGTGACGCATGCAAAGAGTTCGCCCGCCAGCTCGTTGAGGGCTTGAGCGGCCGCTACGACCTGGAAAGCGGCGAGCGGATTGCCGTCGAAGCGGTGGTTGGCGTTTCGAATTTCCCGGCGGACGGAAAAGATCAGGATGCTTTGCTCGCGCATGCCGAGACGGCACGGCGCTGCGTCAAGAGAGGTGGATGCGGGTACGCGTTCTTTGAGTCGGAGATGCAGCGCGAGCAGCACCGGCGCCGCATCATGCAGCGCGACGTGGGTCTTGCTGTCGACAAGGGCGAGCTGTCGGTCGTCTTCCAGCCTCAGGTCGATGCCCGAACGGTCGCAGTCGGCGGCTTCGAAGCTCTGCTCCGATGGAACCATCCGGAGCACGGTTCGATATCTCCCGCGGATTTCATTCCGGCCGCCGAAACGAGCGGCGCCATTATTGCCATGGGCGCATTCGTGCTGCGGGAAGCCTGCAAGGAAGCGGCGCGTTGGACGGCGCAGCTCAAAGTTGCTGTCAACGTTTCAGCGGCTCAGATCGTCCAGGCCGATTTCGCACAGCTCGTGAAGGACGTGCTGTCCGAGACGGGTCTCGCACCGGAACGGCTCGAGGTCGAGGTGACCGAGAGCCTTTTCATCCAAGACTTGGCGACGGCTAAGATGACGTTGCGCGAGATCAAGGATCTCGGCGTCAGCGTCGCGATCGACGATTTCGGGACAGGATATTCGTCGCTCAGCACGCTCAGGGCATTTCCGTTCGACCGGATCAAAGTCGACCGCAGTTTCGTCTCCGACATGATCAACAATTCGGACGCCGCCGCGATCGTCAATTCCGTCATCGGGCTCGGTCGCGCCATGGGATTGCGCGTCGTGGCGGAAGGCGTCGAATCGGATGAGCAGGTTGCGATGCTTCGGCTTCTTCGCTGCCACGAACTTCAAGGCTATCTCTTCGGCAAACCAATGCCGATCCGAGCCTACGCGCATTTGACCGGTCCGAAACATCCGCGAACGTATTCGAGTGCGCTGCCGAAGCTTCGCGAGATTTAGCCGGCGTCCTTCGGGAAGGCGGTCCATGGATCGCTTCGTTCGGCCAGCAAATCTAAGATGTCCGACGTGTGCTCGCCAAGCTCTGGGCTTGGAACAGTGGCAACGCAGGGTTCGCCATTCATGACGATCGGACTGCGGATCGCCGGGACCGATGTTCCGTCGGCTCGGGTCAAGTCCTGGCGCAGTTGGCGCGCGATGACCTGCGGGTCGGCAAATGTCTGATCGAGCCGGTTCACGGGGCCCGCGGGCACGCCAGCGGCCTCTAAGGCTCCGAGCAGATCGACGGATGATCTCTTCGCCGTTTCTGCTTCTATGAGAGGGACGAGAGCCGCGCGGTTGGCCACGCGGCGCGCGTTCGTGTTGAAGCGTTCGTCGGCTTCGAGCCCCGACAGTCCCAGAACTTCGCAGACACGGGAAAATTGTCCGTCGTTGCCGGCCGCGATGATTATCGGGCGGTCCGCCGCGGTGAACACCTGATAGGGGACGATGTTCGGATGCGCGTTGCCGAGACGGCGCGGTGGTTTTCCTGAAACGAGATAGTTCATCCCTTGGTTGGCGAGCACGGAGACCTGCGTATCGAGGAGCGCCATGTCGATGTAGGCGCCTTCGCCCGTCGCGTTTCGGGAATTGAGCGCGGCGAGAATGGCGATGGTCGAGTAGACGCCAGCAAAAATATCTGCGAACGCGACGCCGATTTTTTGCGGTTCGCCGTCCGGTGCGCCGGTCAGGTCCATGATGCCGCCCATGCCCTGCACGATGTAATCGTAGCCTGCGCGAGATGCGTATGGGCCGGTTTGGCCGAAGCCGGTGATCGAGCAATAAATGATGCGCGGATTGATTTTCTTTATTGCGGCGTAGTCTAGGCCGTACTTCGCCAAGCCGCCGACTTTGAAATTCTCGATGATGACGTCAGCGTCTTTCGCGAGTGCCAGCACCGCGTTCAGGCCGGCTGGCTGATCAAAGCTGAGCGCGATCGATTTTTTGCCGCGGTTCGTTGCGTGGAAATAGGCGGCTGATGCTCCGCCTTTGCTCTCGGCGACGAAGGGCGGACCCCACGTTCGCGTTTCATCGCCGCCCTCGGGCCGCTCGACCTTGATCACATGTGCGCCGAGATCGGCGAGTGTCTGTCCGGCCCAGGGACCCGCGAGGACCCGCGCAAGCTCGAGGACGCGCAATCCCGCGAGCGGCTTCATACCTGCTGATGCCGTCATGCGAATGCCTGGAGGCCGGTGATGGCGCGGCCGATGATCAATGCGTGAATGTCATGCGTGCCTTCGTAGGTGTTGACCGTTTCGAGGTTCAACATGTGGCGCATGACCTGGAACTCTTCCGATATGCCGTTGCCGCCGTGCATGTCGCGGGCAGCGCGCGCGATGTCGAGCGCCTTACCGCAATTGTTGCGCTTGATGAGCGAGATCATCTCGGGCGCCATTTGTCCATCGTCGAAGAGGCGGCCGACGCGGAGCGCGGCCTGCAGGCCCAGCGTGATCTCCGTTTCCATGTCGGCGAGCTTTTTCTGTACGAGCTGCGTGGCGGCGAGAGGCTTGCCGAATTGCTTGCGGTCGAGCGTGTACTGCCGCGCGGCGTGAAAACAGAATTCCGCCGCTCCCATCACGCCCCAAGCAATGCCGTAGCGCGCGCGGTTGAGGCATCCGAACGGTCCGGCGAGGCCGGAGACATTCGGCAATATCGCGTCTTCGGGTACGTCGACGCTGTCCATGACGATCTCGCCGGTGACGGATGTGCGCAAGGAAAGCTTGCCCGAGATTTTCGGCGCCGAAAGGCCCTTCATGCCTTTTTCAAGAATGAAGCCGCGGATGCTGCCGCCGTGTTCAGCCGATTTGGCCCAGATGACGAAGACGTCGGCGATCGGAGAATTGGTGATCCACATCTTGGAGCCGGTGAGCCGGTAGCCGCCTGAAATCTTCTCGGCTCTCGTCCGCATGCCGCCGGGGTCCGATCCCGCGTCGGGCTCGGTCAGGCCGAAGCAGCCGATCCATTCGCCGCTTGCGAGCTTGGGCAAATATTTCTGGCGCTGCTCCTCGCTGCCGTAGGCATGGATCGGATACATCACCAGCGACGACTGCACGCTCATCATCGAGCGATAACCGGAGTCGACGCGTTCGATCTCGCGGGCGATCAGGCCGTAGGCGACGTAACTCGATGCGGAGCCGCCGTATTCGGCGGGGAGGGTGCAGCCAAGGAGGCCGAGTTCTCCCAGTTCGCGAAAAATGCCGGGGTCGGTTTTTTCCTGGGCATAGGCTTCGATGACGTGAGGCTGAAGCTTGTGCTGTGCGAACGCATTCGCGGTGTCGCGGATCAGCATTTCATCCTCGGTCAGCTGGGTATCCAGCAACAGCGGATCTTCCCACACGAAACTTGGACCTGCGGCCACTTTCGACTCTCCGGATCGGCTTCTCGTTGCCGCACTCTATATTGGGTCGGCCCTAGGTTGGGAAATGGAGAAGATAAATCTCATTTATATGGCGGCTGTGCAGCCATGCATGGGCGCCATTGCCCGATTGCCCTGGCGGTGGTATCGGGCCGGTCGATAACGATGCCTGCCGGGATTTCTACCTCGAAGCATCCCGCAGATGTTCTTGCGATGTTGAAGGATAGCGGATCATGTCCCGTCGGCCCCTTGTTGGCGTCATTTGCTGCACACGTATGCCGGAAGACCCGGTTCAGGGCGTCGCCGAGCGTTACCTTCGCGCGGCGCCATTCATCGGCGCGGACTTCGTGCTCGTGCCCTCGATGCCGGACATCTCGAACGCAGCATCCATTCTGAGCCGGCTGGACGGCGTGCTGCTGACGGGAAGTCCGTCCAACGTCGCCCCTCACCTGTACCGGAGCGCGGACGAAGGGGATGGGCCTTTCGATCCCCGGCGGGACGAGATGGCGTTCCGGCTCATATCGGAATCGGTCGAGCAGGATCGCCCAGTGCTCGGGATCTGCCGCGGTTTCCAGGAAATCGCGGTTGCCTATGGCGCGACGCTCAGGCGCGATCTTGGCGAAGCTCAGCGGACGCAAATTCACCATACCCCGCCGGGGCTGCCGATCGAGGAATTGTTCAAGCTGGAGCATCGCGTCGATCTTGCTTCCGGCGGCATCCTGGAACGCGCTATGGGGACGTCATCGATTGTCGTCAACTCGGCGCATTTTCAGGGCGTGCTCGATCTTGGGCATAAGCTCGCTGTCGAAGCGACGAGCGCCGACGGCGTTGTCGAGGGCATTCGCCCGGCCGGTGGCGAACGCGTTCTCGCGGTGCAATGGCACCCGGAATGGCGGGTTGCCGAAAATCCGATTTCGCGCGAGCTGTTCGCGTGGTTCGGACTGCTGCTCAAGGGTGCGAGCATGCGCGAAGCAGCCGACCTCGTCGCCGACAAGGCGCGCGCCGGCTAGTGCTTGCTGCTTAGTGCTTCAGGGAGATGACCTGCTCCAGGGCTCCCTGGACGCCGGTGAGCAGAACCTGCACGCCGATACAGAGCAGCAGGAACGCCGAGAGCCGGGTGAGGATGCGCGTGCGCGCCGGGCCGAGCAAATCGACGACGCGCTCCGCGTAAGCGTAACAAATGCCAACGAGCAAAGCGATCGCCAGCGCGGCACCGCAGACGCCGACGTAGAAGGGCAACAGCTCGGCGACAGGTGAGGTGGGCCGCGTGGCGCTCAAAGCGATCGCGACCGAGATCGTTCCGGGACCAGTCGTGAACGGCATCGTCAGCGGGAAGAAGGCAACGTCGCTGCCCCATGCATGAGCTTTAGCGGCCGTCGCGTGATCTTGCTTGCGGTCTTCGGATTCCTGCGGATTATACAACATGCGCCAGCCGCTGACAGCGACGACCGTGCCGCCCGCGACGCGCAACGCATCGATGCTGACGCCGAAAAAGCTCATCAGTGTGGCGCCGATCAGAAGCGAAACGAGCATGACGATCGCCGAGTAGAAGGCGACGCGCCACGCGAGCCATGTGCGCTCCGACACAGGCCGGCCGATCGTGATCTGGCTATAGATCAGCGCTCCGCCCAGTGGGTTCACAATCGAAAACAGCGCGGGGAACGCAATGAGGAAGTTTGCGGTGATCGCGCTCCAAAATTCCATGGGTGTGCTTATCAATTGCGGTGGACCGATCACAATTTTGCGGGCCGGATCTTCTTAGCGTCGAAAATTTATTAGCGATACCCTCGTCGCGGCGATGGCTACCATGCGGACGATTGCTCGCCGCCGCCGAAGACTTCCTTCAGCCGTCGCGACGCCCCCGGCGACAGGAGTTCGGGTAGTGCGTCGAGCGCAAAGAAGCCGTGTTCGGCGATTTCGGCATTCGGCGGCGGGATGCGTTCGCGTCGCCAGTGGTCGATCTTGAAAAGGACGATGTGATCGCCCGGATAGTCGTCGAAATGTGAGTAAATGCCGATGAGGCTTGGCGGTTTCGAGATGATGACGCCCGTTTCTTCGAGCACCTCGCGTGCAATCGCCGTCTCGATTTCCTCGCCGCGATCAACGCCGCCACCCGGGAGATGCCAACCGGGGCGATAGCCGTGGCGAACGAGGAGCACGCGCGACGCGTCATCGACAACAATGCCTTGCACGCCGAGCGTCACGATGTCGTTGCGTTTCGGCAGAAGAGACGGCCATCGCATCAGCATCGTTCCGGTTTCCAGCCATAGAGCCAGTCGAAGCCGGCCATGACGCGATTGGGGGGAGCGAGCTTCATGGTCGCGTTGCGGGCGAGCGCCATCGCGCCTTGCATGTGATAGATGCGGCCGTTTCGTTCGGAAGCCTCGGCTACTTTTGCGACGCGCGTGCGGCGGACCCGTTCGTAGTCACCGAGCGCTGTTTCAATGCTGCCGTTTCGAGCGGCGGCGAAGCTCGCCAACGTCACTGCATCCTCGAGCGCCATGACTGCGCCTTGGGCGAGGAACGGCAATACGGGATGCGCGGCATCGCCGAGCAGTGCGGCGCGGCCGGAGGTCCAACGGTCGAGCGGCGGCATACGGTAGAGCGACCAGCTTCTCCAATTGGCCGCCTGGTCGACGAGTGCGCGGAGGGGTTCGGCAAAGAGGCGAACCTTCAATTTGACGGCTTCGGAAACCGCGGGGGAATCCCAGCCTTCAGCGCGTAACGCGTCATCGGTAATGACGACGAGTGCGATGTCGCGGCCACCGTTGACTGGGTAGTGAACCGCGTGCGCGCCGGGCGACAGCCAAATATGTACGGCATTGGGTACGAGGCCTGACGGCAAATGCTCGGCCGGTGCGACGCTGCGAAAGGCAGTTTTGCCGACCGGGATCAAAGCGGCTTTGTTGCCGTTGATCTCATCGCGTAGCCCCGACCAGAGACCGTCGGCGCCGACGAGAAGCCCTGCGTCCAGAGTTTCACCGTTAGCGGTGATCGCGCGAACACGGTCGCGTTCGCTTGCGAAGGACACGATCTCCGTTCCGCGTGTCACGGTGATGCGCGGCTCGGCTTCGGCGCGCGCTCTGAGGGCGATATGCAAGTCGCGGCGATGGGCTGTCCAGTAGGGCGCGCCGTGGCGTTCCGAGATCCAGCGTCCGAGGGGGAGGCGGGTCAGCTCGCGGCCGGTTGCGCCGTCGCGGACGCTCAGAACGTCGGGACTTGCGACGGCTTTTTCCAGGAACTCGGCGACGCCGAGGTCGCGAAGAATCCGCGCGCCGTTCGGTCCGATCTGGATACCAGCGCCCTCTTCGGGGAATTCGGAACGGCGCTCGCAAACTCGGACATCGAAGCCGGTCCGGGCCAGCGCAATTGCTGCGGCAAGTCCGCCGATGCCGGCGCCGGCGACTACGGCGCTTCCTGGGTTCGCTGTCATCAGCCTTCGTCCGAGGCGATGCCGCGGCCGGCCTTCATGGCGTTAAGCGGCGTCAGCTACGAGGCTGCCCTTCGGATCGCTTTCATCGGCCTTCAGGCGCGGATCGAAGATGTAGAGCGTCGAGCAATAGGGGCAGAGAATTTGATTGTCCTGACCCATGTCGAGATAGACATGCGGATGGTCGAACGGCGCTCGTGCGCCCATGCAATTGAACTCTTTGACGCCAACGAAGATTCGCTCTGCGCCAGCATCGTTTGCCAAGTGTGGGATTACGGCCCCGGCCATGCTTCACCCTTCCGCGACAGGAGATGTTTGGCCGCACCATATCCTCGTGGCATCGATGATGGTAGGGGACATAAAAGCTTTAAAACTCCAAAACTTTCGGCAGTTGAGCGGCGGCGGGCGGCATGGACCACTTTGACAGCGACGGCGTCGATATCGCTTACCTCGATACGGGCGGCGGCGACGACGGGAAGCTCCCGGTTCTGCTCATCCATGGCTTTGCATCCAACGTCGCGACGAACTGGGTGAATACGGGATGGGTCACGTTTCTCACCAAGGCCGGTTACCGCGTCATCGCGTTCGACAATCGCGGGCACGGCGAGAGCCAGAAGCTTTATGAACTCGTCGACTACGGGGCGCCGCTGATGGCGGAAGACGCGCGCCGGCTGCTCGATTATCTGGGCGTCGCGCGGGCGCATGTGATCGGCTACTCGATGGGCGCACGGATTGCGGCCTTCCTGTCGTTGTCGCATCCCGACCGCGTGGCACGCGTCGTCTTCGGCGGTCTCGGCATCAACATGGTGCGCGGCATGGCGGGGACGGGTCCGATCGCACGTGCGCTCGAAGCTCCGAGCATCGACGACGTTACGAACCCAACGGCTCGAACGTTTCGTGTATTTGCCGAGCAGACGAAAAGCGATTTGAAAGCGCTCGCCGCGTGCATCCGGTCGTCGCGTGCGCCGATCTCGGCGGAGATGGCGGGCGAAATCGCGGCTCCCGTGCTCGTCGCCGTCGGCGATACCGATGTGATCGGCGGGTCGGCGGAAGATCTCGCGAAGCTCATTCCGGGTGCGCGTGCCTTTGCCATTCTCGGCAAGGATCACAACCGGGCGGTCGGCGATCGAAGTTTCAAAGCAGAGGCGTTGGCTTTTTTCGAGAGCAGTACGACTTAAGCAAGCGACGCGACCTGGGCGACCTGATGTCCGGGCGGACACGGGGGATAATCGCGACGCCGGGATCAAGGTCGGCCAGGCCCACGCCCGCACCGAGGCTCAATCGATAGCCCCGCCGAGAGCTTGCTGATCCGTCTCTGCGTCTCTGATCGGTACGCGGTACAAGCCCGATCGAAGAACGCGAGGACGGTTATTCCGGCTCGCACGCGGTACAAGTTCGAGCCCGCCCCAGCACCTCCGGGGGCACTTTGCCAAATAGCCGGGCTCAATGACGGGAGGATTTCAGGGATATGTCGCCCTCCAATTGAATGTGGATAACTTTTCCGAGTCCGCCGCACTCCGCCTTCGGTTCGACAAGCCGGAGGCCCAAATCCGACTGAAAACGCAGCGATAATCCGTGACGACCCACGCCTTAACGCGCCGTTAACCCTAACGCCGTCTACTGCCCCCGTCATGGTCTCGCGTTTTCGTCTTAGCGTATTTGCTCCTGTCGCCGTCCTGATGATCTCGGGGCTCGGCTTGCTATGGGGCTGCGCCACCGGGCCGAATTTCGTGGTCAAGGACGATCCGTGGCGCTCGCCCGAAGAGAGGGCGTGTCTGGCGTCCGGCGCGGTCAGGCAAACGGCATTCATTCGTCCCAGATCGGCGCTGGGCGGTCCAAGCGTATGCGGCGCGGAAAGCCCGTTCGAGATGTCGGCCGCGGATAACGGCCGTGTCGAACTGAGACCCCCGGCATCGCTTCGCTGCCCGATGATCCCGCAGATCGATAGCTGGGTGCGAGACGTCGTCGAACCGGCGGCGCGGCGTTATTTTCGCCAGGAACTCGTCGGCCTAACGGTGCTCGCGTCCTATTCGTGCAGGGCGATGAACAGTGTCGATGGGGCGACGATCTCGGAGCACGCCTATGCGAACGCCATCGACATCGGTGGCTTCACTCTGGCAGACGGCCGGTCGATCAGTGTTCAGCGCGGATGGGGCGGCTCGGAAGGCGAGCAAGCGTTCTTGCGCACCGTGCATGGTGGGGCCTGCGAATATTTCATGACGGTGCTTGGTCCGAACTACAACAGCTTACACAGCGACCATTTCCATCTCGACCTTGCACACCATGGCCTTACGGGGCTGAAGAATATCTGCAAGTAATCGGCAGCTTGCCCGATGGCTGAGCGTGCAGACTGCATTCAAATCCGCTAGAAGCGCGCATGACTTGGGATCACGAACCGCCTCCCGGAAGCCGGCGCGGCTATCATCACGGCAACTTGCGCGAAGCCTTGATGAAGGCTGCGCTCGATTTGATCGCGCTCAAGGGCCCTTCGGGGTTCACGTTCGCGGAAGCAGCCCGTGCGGCTGGCGTCAGCCCGGCGGCGCCCTATCGGCATTATCGCGACCGGGATGCGTTGATGGCGGACGTGGCGCGGCGCGCGTTCGATGCGTTCGAGGCGAAGCTGAAACAAGCCTGGGCCGGCGGCACGCCCGATCCGTTCACAGCTTTCGAGCGCGTGGGGCGCGCCTATCTCGATTTCGCACGGCTCGAGCCTGCGCAGTATTCCGCGATGTTTGAATCCGGCCTGTCGTTCAAGGCTTTCCCCGATCTGCATGTGGCGGGCGAACGCGCGTTCAACGTGCTGAAAGACGCGTGTTCAGCGCTCGTTGCAGGGATGCCCGAGGCCAAGCGGCCGCCGGCCATGATGATGGCGCTCCATATCTGGGCGCAAGCGCATGGTATCGCGTCGCTCTTCGCGCGCGGTGACGAAGCACGCCGGCCAATTCCGATGAGTCCCGAGGATCTGCTGGACGCTGCAGTGCTCATTTATTTGGACGGGCTTGGCGCACGGCCAAAGAAGAGCGGCTAGCAGCGCGATCCAGGGGCTGCGGGAAAAACTCTGGCGACGAGTTGTCCGCTCCGCAACATTCCGCATACAAATACTGCAGGGAATTCGACTCGCGGTGCGTTGTTCGCAGTGGGTGGTCACGCTCGGCTGCGGGCTGCAACGGTCGGCTTATTCTCCGCGTTCGAACTTTTAAGATCGCGCGAACGCGTTCTCACGAGCGCGTCTCTCACGAACGTTCGATTTGAAATCGATACCGGAAGAAGCGTCGGAGGTGGTGATGGCCGGCAAGTGCCCCAAATGTCAAAACATGGTCGGGAGCGTCAGAGCAGAGCAGATCAATATTACGAACAACGCGGGGAACGCGTTCGCGGGCGCCGCCTACACCTGCCCGCATTGCCAGACGATCCTGAGCGTGACCGTCGATCCCTTCGCCTTCAAGAATGAGATCGCGATCGAGCTCATGAAGCGGATGAGGGGCGGGCGGTAGTTTCGTTTCGCTTCGCTTAGGACCCCACAATCGAACTGCCTTTCGTCGAGTCGGCAGGTGCTCTTGTCCCCCTCAATCGAAAATCCTTCAGGACGCTCTTGAACTCCCCTCTTGCCGACCCACTTATGTGAATGTAAAATACATTTACATCCTAACAAGGAGAGGGTGGCGATGACGCAAGTGGTTCAGACGCTCGATGATTATGGCAGGCCCGCGTGGATTGCCGCGATGGTCTTGGGTTTCATCGTTTTCTGGCCGGTTGGGCTCACCATCCTGGCCTATATGCTCTGGAGTGGACGCATGAATTGCGGATGGCACCAAGGTCGCGGTCGTGGACGCTGGGAAAGCCGGTTTGCCGATCGTTTTGAGAGGGCGCGGTCACGCGTCGAAGATGAAATGCGGAATTTTGGCCGAGGCGCCGCTTCGAGCGGCAACAAAGCCTTCGACGACTATCGCGAGGCGACCTTGAAGCGTCTCGAGGAGGAAGAGCAGGAATTCCGCGCGTTCCTCGAACGTCTGCGGCAAGCGAAGGACAAATCCCAGTTCGATCAGTTCATGTCGGAGCGCCGCGATCGTCCGGCTCCGAACGAGGGCGCGACGACCTGATTGCTACGTAATCGAGCGGGGCTGCTTTCAAGCAGCCCCGTTTGTCATAGGGAAATGTTAGCCGGACGGAGTGACTTGATGTTTCACCATTTCTTTCACCCATTGGCGTTCTTGCACTTTGTGACGGTCGCGCTCGTGCTTATGGCCGTCGTCATGTTCCTAAAGGCTCGCTGCGGATTTGCGCGCCATCGCTGCGGAGCTGGTCGCGAATCCAATCCGCGCCGCGATACCGAAAATTCAGCGTTTGAGGACTATCGGCGGGCGACGATTACGCGACTCGAGAAGGAGGCCGAGGAATTCCGGTCGTATCTCGACGGGTTGCGACGCGCCGCAGATGCTTCGGCCTTTCAGGCTTTTCTGCAGGCCCGGAAAAACGGCGAATCGTCTGCTTCGTAACGTTTTGCTGTTCCCCGTTCATCGGTTGCATACCGGGAATTCGCCTTTTTCCGCTTATGTTGCCGTTATTTTAGGGGTCTTGGCGACGCGCGTCGTTTATGCTTCGCAGTGACGGCCGCGGCGGGCCGTCACGTTTGAGGCGAACATACCCACGGACCATCGATGCCCTGGCAATTTTTAAAGAACGCCGTTGCGGCGTATGGCGGAGGACTGCGCTCCGCCCTCGAGAACGTCAAAGGGGCGTTCGGCCTCGAGGGCGGTCATGCTCCGGCTCAGTCGCGCGTCGCTTTCACGATTGCGGTCGTCGCCCTTGCCGCCAAGATGAGCAAAGCCGACGGCGTTTCATTGCCGATCGAGGCTGAAGCTTTCAAGCGGCAGTTCCAGGTTCCAGATAGCGAATGCGCGCATGTTCGCAAGCTCTACGAGCTGGCGAGCCAGGACGTCGCCGGTTACGAGACGTATGCCGCGCAGATCGCCCGCATTCTCGAAGGGGAGCCGGACCTCAAGATATCCGTGCTCGAATGCCTCTTTCATATTGCGAGTGCGGATGGCGTCCTGCATCCCGCAGAGGATCGCTATCTCGCGCACGTAGCCGAGATCTTCGGATTGACGCCGGGCGAGTTCCGTTGCGTCAGACGCGGCTTCGTCGTCGATGCCGATGGTCCGTACGAAGTCCTGCACATCTCGCCGACGGCCTCCGACAAGGAGATCAAGGCACGCTATCGCGAGCTCGTCAAAGGTCATCATCCCGACGCGCTCGTCTCGAAGGGCGTGCCACCTGAATTCCTCGCGGGCGCAGAGCGCCGTCTTCAGGCGATCACCACGGCATACGAGGCAATTCTGGAAGAGCGTGGACAACGCGTCGAGAGAGCGCTGGAACCGACGACGTGAGCTTTCCGTCCGACACCCCGCTTTCGCACGACATTCATCCGGCCGAGAACCGCGAGGCACGGCGCGGCGGCGTGAAGCCGTCGTTGCTCATTCTGCACTACACGGGAATGTCCACAGCGGCGAAGGCGATCGACTGGCTCGGTCGTGCCGAAAGCGGCGTGTCGTGCCACTACGTCGTCGACGAAGCGGGTCGCATCACGCAACTCGTGCCGGAAGAGCAGCGCGCGTGGCACGCCGGTGTTTCGTACTGGCGCGGCGAGACCGACATCAACTCGCATTCGATCGGCATCGAGATTCATAATCCCGGTCATCAGCACGGATACCCGGATTTTCCGGCCGACCAGATGGCGGCCGTCGTGGCGCTGTCGAAAGATATCGTGCGCCGCCATCGCATCGCGCCGGATAATGTTCTTGCGCATTCGGATGTGGCTCCGGGCCGAAAGATCGATCCCGGCGAAAAGTTCGACTGGCTGCTGCTGGCGAAAGAGGGGCTTGGACTCTGGGTTCGTCCGTCACCCGTTCGCGCGGACGATCCCGGCCTCGGGCTCGGGGACTCCGGTTCGCGGATTGCGCGCACGCAGGAGCTCCTTGCGTCCTACGGTTACGATGTCAAGGCTACGGGCACGCTCGATACGGCGACCGAGAAAGTCCTCAAGGCGTTCCAGTTGCATTTTCGGCCGCGCCGTGTCGACGGCCGGCTCGACCGGTCAACGGAAGTCACGTTGGAGCGGCTGATTGGAGCCTCCGGTAAGCGCACCGCCGCTTGACGGACGCCAGCCGCTGATGTTGATGCGAGACCGTGCGCCTGCTGAGTTCGGGCGCATTCCGCAGGGGTGCGGAAAGCTCAAGCAATACCGAAACAGGATCCACCTTGTTCAAGCCGCGGCGGCCGGAGTTCCTGGCGCTTATCGTTGCGATCTACGTGGCGCTGGTTCTCAATCAGCCCTTCTGGCGCAAATTTGCCGGTGTGGTCGCGCCGTCCGATCTCGGCGATTGGCTGTTCGCCGGGGCGGTCGTAACGGCCACAGTGCTTGTCGCGTATCTCATTTTGCTGGTGCTGTCGGCTAAGCCACTGCTGCGCATCCTCTTACTGATCCTGCTGCCGGTGATGGCCGCCGCCGCGTACTTCATCGGCGAATATGGCATCGTCATCGACGTGCATATGGTTCGCAATGTTTTCGAGACCGACACGCGCGAGGCGAACGATCTCATCACTCTCAAGCTCGTTGCGTATGTCGTTCTGCTCGGGCTGGCGCCCGCTGTTCTCTTCTGGCTCGTGCCATGGACGAAACGATCGTATCGCGAGGAGACGGCGGGCAAGCTCAAGGCGGCCGCTATTTCGCTTTTGGTTCTCGTCGTCGTGCTGCTGCCCGCATGGGGCAATTTCATCTCGCTCGGCCGCGACCATCGCGAACTCAAGATGACGCTGACACCTGTCAATATCGTTTCGGCGCTGCAGAGCTATTGGCGACAGGAGAAGCGCAAGCGGGCCAAGGTCGTCGCTTCCTACGGTGAGGATGCCCACCAAAGCGTTTCCGGTGGTTCTCGCAAGTCGCTGTTCGTCATTGTGGTCGGCGAAACCGCGCGCGCCGATCATTTTTCGCTCAATGGATATTCTGAGCCGACAAACCCCGGGCTTTCCAAGATCGGCGATCTCATCAACTACAGCCAGGCCTACTCGTGCGGCACGGATACGGCGCAGTCGGTGCCGTGCATTTTCTCGGGGCTTGGCCGCGATGGCTTCACGAACGCCAAGGCGGACGCACGCGAAAATCTTCTCGACATCTTCAAGCGCGCGGGTCTCGACGTCGTTTGGCGAGAAAATCAATCGGGATGCAAGGGCGTGTGTGTGCGCATTCCGACGGAGACGCTGACCGGTCACAAAGCTCCGACGTTCTATGCGAGCACCCAAAACTTCGACGATATTCTCGTCGATGGCCTCGATGCGCGGATCGCGAAGCTAGAGCGCGACACGGTGATCGTTCTGCACATGATGGGCAGCCACGGTCCGGCGTACTGGAAACGCTATCCGGAAAAGTTCGAGACGTTCAAGCCGGCGTGCAAGGACTCACAGTTCAGCCGCTGCGAACTTCAGGACATCGTCAACGCCTACGACAACTCGATCCTCTATACCGACCATGTTCTGACGCGTCTCATCGAAACGCTGAAAGGGGCGGCGAACCACGGTGTCGATGCGGGCATGATCTATGTGTCCGATCATGGCGAGAGCCTCGGCGAGAACGGCATGTACCTTCACGGCATGCCGTACATGATCGCACCTGAAGCACAAATTCACGTGCCGATGGTCGTCTGGCTGTCACCGGAGATGAAGGAAGCTCGCGGACTCGATCAAGGCTGCATGGTCAGCCGTAGCGCCAGCCGCGTCGGGCACGACAATATTTTTCATTCGAGCCTTGGGATCATGGGCGTGGCGACCCGCGTTTACGATCCGTCGCTCGATCTCTTTGCACCCTGCCGGAAGCCGGCGTCCTGATCCAACGCGAACGAGATAACGTAGCATAATCGTGCGGTAACGCGACGATTTCGCCTCGCAGCGCGACGAAAATGATATCCCCGGGGGATCCGGACTCATGCATGATCGACCTGCAAAAGGCCCGTTTGAAAGTTCAAGCATGATCCGCAGGTTGGCCGGTCTGGCGTTGTCGATCTTCATGTGCAGCGCCGGTTTTGCGGTTGCGGATCAATCCATCGGTCCGGTGCTGAAGAACGCGGAGATGAACGCCCGCTCAATTACGACCGCGCTCTTTCAGGCGAAACCCGGCGCGAAGCCCGACTTCTCCGGCAAGAATCTCGTTTATCTCGATCTTTCCGAGCTGAATTTTAAAGGCGCCAACCTCGCGAACGCGGATCTTTACGGCACGGACTTTACGGGCGCCAATCTCAAAGGTGCCGATCTTTCGCACACGCGGCTTGACCGTTCGGTCCTGATGCGCGCCGACCTTTCGGGCGCCAATCTGACCGGGGCGACGATCCTTCGCCCGACGATCTACGCGGATCTCTCCAACAACGTGCTCGATGCGCCGCGCTTTGCAGGTGCGAATTTGACGGAAGTGCACGTGCAGGCGGAACTGTCTGGCTCCGATTTCAGGGGGGCAGATTTGTCGAGGGCGAACTTTTATCCGCTCGAGGGACGGCCGGGCGAAGGGACACTCGCGACGACCTACCGGAATATTCTGAAGTACTGCGATTTCTCGGGCGCGCGGTTGCGCGATGCCAATATGGAACGCGCCGTATTGTGGTTTGCAAAGTTCACAGGTGCCGATCTCAAGGGCGTCAACTTCAAGGACGCCGATCTCTCGCGTGCGGACTTTGCAGGCGCGGATATTTCCGGCGGGGACTTCACCGGTGCTGATCTCGACGGTGCGAACTTCATCGGCGCAATCGGGGTCACCGAAGTCATAGGTCTCGATCGGGCGATCAATCTCGATCGTGCGCTCAGATAAGCCGCTCCGGCTATTCCCGCGTGGCTGACGCGAAACTGACTTATGCGCCAATCCGGCAAATGGATACGGCTTTTAACGGTTGTTAAAGTATTTATTCTCAATCTATTAACGTCACATTAGATGACCGGGGGGCCGTCATGTCCGCGCAGATTCATGCCAAGGTGTTCAGTCAGCGTTCGGTTGCTTTGATTGCACTGTCGATTGCGACCGCACTGCCCATCGTTTGGGCTTCGGCGGCGAATGCAGTCAGTCTTCGCGTGAAGCTCGCCTGCTCGCGCGACTACTATGCGCTCTGCAGCAAGTTCGCGTCAGACAGTCCTGAAACTCGCCAGTGCATGCGCGCTGCGGGAGAGAAGCTATCTCCTCGCTGCATCAATGCACTCGTCCAGGCGGGCGAGGTGACCCAGGCAGAAGTTTCGCATCGGGCCGCTCAACTCCGGTAGCGTTTTCGCAGTCGCGTGCGATTTCCGGTGGGAAGCCGGCCGCACGCGACGGTCTGGTTCCAATTGGTTTGATTAATAGGAACTTGACTTGCGCGCCACGAACTTCGTTTATGTTGATCTCCGTCGGCCGCAAGCCTGATTGACGCGTAACTTGGCGCTTCATGGGCAGTATCCATCGGCCGCGTGAGCAACGAGGGCGGTGCGCATGGTCGACCTTCAGCCGTGGCGGCAAATCGAGGTTCCGGAACCTCGTGCGGACGAGTTCTACGAAATTGACCTGTTCGACCGGCGATACCGTTTTCACGGATTGAAAGCCCTGCTTGGCGCTGCCGATTTCGACAAGGCGGGGGATCGCAATTGCGGGCTTGCCGCGAAGGATGATGTCGAGCGCGAGGCTGCGCGGTCGATCCTCTCGGGTTTGACGCTTCAACACCTTTACGACCGCCCGCTGACGGACGATCAGGGCCGAGTCGATTCGGTGATGCGGATCAATTACGGCATTGATCGCGATACGTTCGCAGAGATCGCGTCGAAGACGCTCGGCGAAATCAAGAATCTGCTTCTCAGGGCGAAGAGTTCGGAAGCCAAGCGCATCGGCGGAGCGCTGACCGGTGTAATGGCGGCTGCGGTCGCCAAGCTCATGGACGTGCACGAGCTTGTCTATGCCGCGAAGAAGCTGAAGCGTTCCGGCAAGGCGCGTACGCTCGTCGGCGCTCCCGGCACGTTGTCGTCGCGGCTGCAACCCAACCATCCGACAGACGATCTCGATGCGATGTCGGCGTTGATCTATACCGGGCTGTCGATGGGGTCGGGCGACGCGCTACTCGGGCTCAATCCTGCGATCGATACGGTCGAGAACATCACCAAGACGCTCAAGCATCTGGACAAGCTGCGCCGGGAGACCGGCGCGCCGACGCAGATCTGTGTGCTGTCGCACGTCAAGACGCAGCTCGCCTGTCTCGAAAGCGGGGCGCCGGTCGAGATCATGTTTCAATCGCTCGCCGGCACAGACCGGACGCTGATCGAAGAGTTCGACGTGACAGCCGACGTGCTCGATCAGGCTTATGTGACTATGGCGAAGCATGGACCCCTAGCCGGCGAAGCGGCGCAGTTCATGTATTTCGAAACCGGTCAGGGCAGCGAGCTGACCTACAGCAAGCACAACGGCATCGATATGACGACGACGGAAGCGCTCTGCTATGGGCTCGCCCGGCGCTACGATCCGTTCATGGTCAACAACGTTACCGGGTTCATCGGACCCGAAACGCATCGCTCGAATTTCGAAATGATCGTGTCGAACCTGCAGGATCATTTCATGGGCAAGCTGCTCGGCCTGCCGATGGGGATGGCGCCCTGCTATACGCTGCATTCCGAGATCACGATGGAAGGCCAGCAGATTGCCGCCGAGCTGCTGACGGCGGCGGGCGCCAACTATTTCATGGACGTCTATCTCTCGATCGACCGGATGCTCGCGTATTTCGATACGTGCGGGCACGACGATCAGACGATGCGCGAAGTTCACGGGCTTTCGCCTGCTCCGGAATTTCTCGAGTGGGCGATCGGACGTGGAATTTTTGCGCGCGACGAAGATGGGGACGTCGAGCGCGGCCCGAACTGGGGCAACCCGAAGATCTTCTGCTCGGAGGAAGAGTTCGAGCGGCTGCGCAAAAATCTTCCCGCCGCTTACGGCTTCGAAAGTGCGGGGCCGCGGCCGACGGAACAGGTATCGCGCGCCATCAAGGCGAACCTCGCGGCTGCGCGGGAAGCGATTTATGCCGAGGTCACGCCGGAGCGAATGGGGACAATCGATTTCCGGCGTGTCGCGACGTCGGCTGGGAGCAAGGAAGCGCATCTCAGTCATCCGGACCGCGGCGCGAAACCAGCAGACGAAATGATTGCGGAATTGAAGCCAGAAAGAGCCGACGTGCAGATCATCGTTTCGGATGGTCTCTCGGCGGAGGCGGTGCATCACAACATTCCGGATCTTCTTCCGAGGCTGCTCGAAGGGCTTAGCCAACAGAAGATCACGGCGGGCAAGCCAATCCTCGCGCCCTATGGCCGGGTGAAGCTCGCCGAAGCGCTGGGCGATGCGTTGCAGCCGAAGCTCGTCATCAATCTGATCGGCGAGCGGCCGGGCGGCGATGCCTTGGCGTCGCGCAGCATGTCGGCCTACATCGCCTACCGGCTGGACGATGACTCGAAGAAGGCCGCGGCGCAGTTCAGCGGCAACCCGGATGTTCGCTACGAATACACGGTGATCTCGAACATCTATTCGGGCGGCCTGCCACCCGCCGAGGCGGCGGTGCAGATCGCCGAACGCGTCCAGCAAATCCTGACGGCGAAAGCGGCGGGCAATCGCCTCGAACGTGCCGTCCACGACCGCTCGCACAACATGCGCGCGGCGATGGGGGTTTAGTTTTTCATTGGCCCCGGCGAAGTTTTTCGATTGGCCCCGGCGACTCCCCTGCGGGAAGCCGGCCGCCGGGGCGGGCTTGTGGGGCGAGTTGGCCGCTCGAAACGGTCAGGCCCCTTGACGTTTTGGCTCGCAGGTCGCTTATCTCCGCTACCAGCCGGCTGGACGGTCGCTGTCGGACTTCGTTGTGGCGAAGCGGGCTCTAAAGGCTCGCGAGCAAACACTTCCGGCAGAGGAAAGTCCGGGCTCCATGAGGAACACGGTGGCGGCTAACGGCCGCCGGGGGCGACCCCAGGGAAAGTGCCACAGAAAACATACCGCCAAGCCGGACCGCCTTCGGGCCAAGTCCGGCGGTAAGGGTGAAAAGGTGCGGTAAGAGCGCACCGCGCTTCTGGTAACAGCAGCGGCAGGGCAAACCCCACCGGGAGCAAGATCAAATAGGGGTGGGCGCGCGGAGCGGGAAACCGCAGACGCAAGGCGCGTTCTTCACGCTACCCACCCGGGTTGATTGCACGAGGCGCCTGGCGACAGGCGTCCCAGATGAATGGCCGTCGCGGAGGGCAACCTCCAGACAGAACCCGGCTTACAGGCCGGCTGGTATTTCTTCATCGGCGTCATTGATCGGGATGCGCTCCGGGGCGACGACGAGCCTCCGGTAGAGATGCCATGTCGCGTGGCCGAGAATCGGCAGAGTGATCGCCAATCCGACGAGCAGCGGTATTGCGCCGAGCAATAATCCAACAGCCACGATCAATCCCCATAATGCGACCGGCCCTGGATTTTCGACGGATGCACGAACCGACGTTCGAACGGCGGTTCCGACGCTTACGTTGCGATCGACGAGCATCGGGAACGACACGACGCTGATCACAAGCGCGACGAGCGCAAACATAAAGCCGACGAGGTTGCCGTAGACGATAAGGTCGGTGCCTTTCGCTGTGCCTGTCACCTCATGGAAGAAGTCGGAAACGGATGCCGGCTCACTGCCCATTATCTGCGTGTACATCAGGTTCGCCGCGTAGAGCCAAGCGACGAAGAGCACCGCCAAAATGAAGCCCAGGATCAAGATCCCGCCCATTCCGGGACGGTGTACGACCTCCAGCGCCTGGGTCGCATTGGGCTCAAGTCCTTCCTCACGCCTTCGGCTCAGTTCGTAAAGTCCAATCGCGACGAACGGGCCGAGCAGGGCGAAGCCTGCTGCCATCGGGTAGATGAGCGACAGCAACCCGTATCCGAAGAGGACGCGGCCGAGGATGATGCCCACGATCGGATAGATGAAGAACGCAAAGAAGACATGCGTCGGCATCGCGCGGAAGTCCTCGAAGCCTTCGAGGAGAGAGTCCCAAACGTCGGTTGTCGTTATCTTTCGGATCGCCGGGTCGGTGTCGCGCCAGAGTACGGACGCTGGCCATCGCAGTTTCAGGCCCGGGTAGGAATGGGAATGTGCGGCTCCAGATCGAGGAATGGAATTCGCCATAGCGGCACCTGCTGAGTTTGGGGCGCCAAGTGACCGATTGAGGGATCAATCAATCATCCATGGCACCGGATGTGGGCGCCCCCGTCGCCTGCCGAGCTCAGGATGCGCCGTTATCCGAAGGCTTCAAATCAGGTCTGCGTTACCGCTGTCTCTATTCAAAAAATTCTATAATTTTCATTGTATTATGCGATTTATCTCAATCTCTGCTTTATGTCTGGAGGCGCTTTATTGTGGATGGTTGATGCAATTCCGCTTCGCACCACCCAATATCCTTAATAATCCGTTGACGACCATCAAATCCCATGCG
Source organism: Hyphomicrobium sp. ghe19 (assembly GCF_902712875.1). Classification (NCBI taxonomy): domain Bacteria; kingdom Pseudomonadati; phylum Pseudomonadota; class Alphaproteobacteria; order Hyphomicrobiales; family Hyphomicrobiaceae; genus Hyphomicrobium; species Hyphomicrobium sp. ghe19. The sequence continues at coordinate 215,579 of NZ_LR743509.1, forward strand.
ATCCCATGAAGGCCCGTCCGCACCGGGCAGGACACCGTGGCTGGGCGCCGATTTGGTAGAGGGCCCAAAACGAGCGACCGCCACGGCCCCTTTCTCTCTTCTATTTGTTTCAGGCGACACGCGTTCCGCGCGCCGGCCGCCTGAAACGGAAGTGAAGAGTTTCTAATTCGGCCCGGCGACTCCCCTGCGGGGAGCCGGCCGCCGGGACGGACCAAACGGACTCAAGCGTAACCAGGTACCTGAGTGGAGGACGAAATTCGTAGCTGAGGGATGGACCGCTTTGTCTCGACATTCACAAACAAGATCGACGCCAAAGGCAGGGTCTCCATTCCAGCCTCGTTTCGCGCCGTTCTCGAGCGCGACGGTTACGCCGGCGGAATCGCTGGCGGTCTCTACTGCTACCCCTCGCTCGATGCTCAAGCGCTCGATGCAGGCGGCGAAAGACTTGCAAAGAAAATCGACGGGCTTCTCGCGGGCCTGCCGGACTATTCGAATGAGCGCGATGAACTGTCTGTCGCACTCTACGGCGACGTCCAGGTTCTCTCGATCGATGGCGACGGCCGCATCGTCCTTCCTGAAAACCTTCGCGCCCACGCCTACTTGGACGCCGCCGTCTCGTTTGTCGGCCTTGGTGAAAAGTTCCAGATGTGGGAGCCCAAGCGCTTCGAAGAGCGCCGGGCCGAAGCACGAAGCAAAGTCCAGGTAACGCGAAAACTTTTTGCAGCGGGGAGCCGCCCGTCTGGTGACGGCGGCGACGAGGGGGCACGGGAATGACGCGCGGTGGCGGGGCAGAGGGAGCCTCGCAGGGGCCAGCTGAAAAGCCTCCGCGCCATATTCCCGTGCTCGTCTCCGAAGTTCTCGAGACGCTCGCGCCGAATGATGGCGAGATCTACGTCGACGGGACATTTGGCGCGGGCGGCTATACGCGCGCCATCCTGGGCGCCGCAAACTGCCGTGTGCTTGCTCTCGATCGCGATCCGACGGCCATCGCAAATGCTACCGGTTTGGTGGAAGAAGCGGGCGGACGCCTCAAGGTCGTGGAATCTCCGTTCAGCCAGATGGAAGACGCCGTCCGCGAGCACCTGTCCGGCGCGCAGGTCGATGGCGTCGTTCTCGATATCGGCGTTTCGTCGATGCAACTCGATGACGCCGAGCGCGGGTTTTCATTTCAATCCGACGGGCCGCTCGACATGCGGATGTCGTCGTCCGGAATGAGCGCCGCGGATTTTCTCAACACGGCGGAAGAAGAAGAGATCGCCAACGTCATCTACACGTTCGGTGAAGAGCGCCGTTCGCGCGCGATCGCGCGCGCCATCGTCAAGAAGCGGGACGAGACGAAGCTCACGCGGACGCGGGAACTCGCTGATATCGTCCTGCATGTGTTTCACGGACGGAAGGTCGACGGGCGGCACCCGGCGACGCGGACGTTTCAAGGCTTGAGGATTTTCGTCAACGACGAGCTTGGCGAACTTGCCAACGCGCTATCGGCGGCCGAGCGGATATTGAAGCCTGGCGGACGGCTCGTCGTCGTCAGTTTTCACAGCCTGGAAGACAGGATCGTCAAAAAATTTCTTGTCGACCGGAGCGGGAAGACGGCGGGCGGTTCCCGGCACTTGCCGCCGGAATCGATAAAATCCCGCGAGCCGAGTTTCCGAATTGTTAACTCCCGCCCGTTAACACCTTCTAAAGGTGAATTGGAAGTGAACCCTCGTTCGCGGTCAGCACGTTTGCGGGCGGCAACCCGCACGGACGCTGCAATTTGGCCGTTGGATTTAGACGCGATGGGGGTCCCTCAACACCGCTAATGCTGAGCTTGGAGACAAGCTGAACGGGAATTGTATCAAAATGCGTCTCTTGAATGTTGCCGCCTTCTTTTTCGCAGTCGCAAGCGCGCTGCTGCTTTACGCATTGAATTACGATACGCGCCGCCTCGAAGCCGAACTGCAGGCGAAAGAGCGCCTAGCCGATCGCGCACGCAGCGACATCGCCGTGCTGAAGGCCGAACGCGGTACACTCGCGCGCCCCGACAGGATCGATGATTTGGCTCGCCGGCTTGGTCTTGGGCCCCCGAGGCCCGAGCAGTTCGCGCATGGACGTGAAGTATCGGAACTCAACGAGCGGGAACTTAACGAGCGCCGGGGCAGCGCCGATGGCCGTTGATCGCGACGATGTTCTGATCAGAAGTGCGGCGGCGCACATGGTCAGTGGTGGGGGCGCGCGGGCGTCGTCCCTCGGCCGAGGTGACGCCGCTTCCGGCGTTCCACGGCGTCGCGCGGAGGCGGCCGTCTATGGAATTTTGTTTTCGGCCTTCATCGTCGTCGTCGGGCAGCTTCTTGTTTTGGCGGTCGGGCGGCATACGGATATCGCGCTCGCGATTTCCGAACCGGTAGCGGCGACGAGCTTCAGCCGTCCCGATATCGTCGATCGCAACGGACGGTTGCTCGCGACGGACCTCGAAGCGCCCTCGATCTTTGCCGATCCGGGTGTCGTCTTGGATCGCGACGAGGTCGTCGAAAAGCTTTCGACGGTGCTTCCCGATCTCAACGCGACCGAATTGCTGCGCGCGCTTTCGGATAAATCGCGCCGTTTCGTCTGGGTGCGCCGAGGCGTGTCGCCGGGCATCGCGCAGAGGGTGCACGATCTTGGACTTCCCGGTGTCTCGTTTCGCTATGAGCTGAAGCGTGCGTATCCCGGCGGCAAGATGGCCGGCCACGCGCTTGGTTACGTCGACGTCGATAACCGGGGTGTTGCGGGTATCGAAAAATATATCGACGACAAGGTCGGCGTCGATCCAGTCCATTCGGCGGTGCTTTCCAACCGGCCGCCGGTGCGCCTCTCGCTCGATATCGGGGTTCAGCACGCGCTCGAGGACGAGCTTGACGATGCCATGCGGCGCTACCATCCGGAGGGCGCTGCCGGTGTCATTCTCAATATCAAGACGGGCGAAATTCTCGCGAGCAGTTCGCTGCCGCGCGTCGATCCCACTTGGCCCGCCCAAACACTCAACGACAAGCGCGTCGATCGCATGATGGGCGGCACCTACGAGCTTGGCTCGGTGTTCAAAACTTTGACGCTCGCCATGGCCCTCGACGAGGGGCTCGCGAAACCCGACACCGTTCTCGACGTGACGAAGCCGCTCGAAGCCGGACGTTTCACGGTGACGGACATGCACCCTTCTCGTCGCCCGCTGACGGTAACTGAAGTTTTCACCCACTCGTCGAATGTCGGCGCCGGAATGCTGGCGTTGCAGGCGGGGCCGGAGAAGTTCCGGGCATTCCTGCAGAAAGCCGGCCTCCTGGATCCGTTGCAGACGGAGGCAGGCGCGGTCGCAAGTCCGCAAGTGCCTCAGCGCTGGAACCGGGTGTCGACCATCACGGCCTCGTTCGGGCACGGCATCGCAGTCGCGCCGCTGCAGTTCGCGGCCGCAGCCGCTACGATCTTCAACGGGGGCAAAACGGTTCACCCGACGTTTCTGAGGAAATTCGACGCGGGTACAGCCGACGGCAAACCCGTGATCTCCGCCGCGACTTCGCACCAAATGGCTGAGCTCATGCGCGCCAACGTCATCAATAAGGACGGCACCGGCAGCAAAGCCGACGTGCCGGGCTACAGGGTCGGCGGCAAGACGGGGACAGCCGATATTGCGAGCAAGGGCGGTTATACGTCCAATGCCGTCATATCGTCGTTCCTCAGTGCGTTTCCGACCGACGATCCGCAATATCTGACGTTCGTCATGTTGTTCGAGCCCAAGGGGATTGCGGACACGAAAGGAAACCGGACGGGCGGAACGAACGCCGCACCTGTGACAGGAGAGCTGATCGCTCGTGTCGCAGCTCAGCTCGGCGTTGCGCCGCAGCTCAATGTCGTTCGTCAATAAAGGTATTTCAGCCGCATTTGACGGCCTCGATGGGGCTTCGTATCAAGCGTCGGGCCGAATGTTGGCAGGCGAACAGAGGGGCGAAAAGCGGGGTCATGCGGCTTAGCGATGTGCTTCCGGCCGATATCGAGTTGCCAGCGGGCGCGGCCGATATTCAGGTAACGGGCATCACCGCGGCAAGTGCCGCTGTCGGGCCGGGCGCAATTTTTGCCGGTCTTCCCGGCACCAAGGTCGATGGCGCATCGTTCGTTGCCGACGCCATTGCGCGGGGCGCGGCCGCAATCGTCATCGGTAAAAACAAAGGCGTGACGGTTCCGCCCGGCGTTGCGTTGATCGAAGTCGACAATCCGCGCGCCGCACTCGCAAAAATCGCCGCAAAGCTTTCCGGCGGGCAGCCCGCATGTGCGGTGGCCGTGACGGGCACGAGCGGCAAGACGTCGGTCGCGGATTTCACGCGGCAAATTTTTACGGCGCTCGGCCATAGCGCGGCGTCGATCGGAACAATCGGAATCGTGAAGCCGGGCGGCGCGGTCTACGGGTCGCTGACGACGCCCGATCCGGTGACGCTGCACGCCACACTTGCGGCGCTGGCCGACGAAGGCGTTACGCATATCGCGTTCGAAGCGTCGTCGCACGGGCTCGATCAGCATCGCCTCGATGGCGTGGAGCTTTCGGCGGCGGCGTTCACGAACCTCGGCCGCGACCACATGGATTATCATCCGACAGTCGAAGCTTATCTCGACGCGAAGCTACGGCTTTTCACGGAGCTCCTGCCGCCGGGCAAGCCTGCGGTCATCAATGCCGACGGCGCGTGTGCGATGGAAGTTATGGCGGCCGCCAATGCGCGCGGCCATCGCGTGCTGACGGTCGGTGCTCAGGGCGACACGCTGAAGTGTACGTCCGTCAAGCGCGAGGGTTTCCGGCAAGTCATCGGCGTCGTTGCCGATGGAAAAGAGTATTCCGTCGATCTGCCGCTCGTCGGCGCTTATCAAGTGGAGAATGCGCTCGTCGCGGCGGGGCTCGCGATTGCTGTCGGCGAACAGACGGGCGCAGTCTTGAATGCGCTCGCCGGGCTCAAGGGCGTGCCGGGCCGTCTCGAGATCATCGGCGAGCGAAATGGCGGCCTTGCGATCGTCGATTACGCGCATAAGCCCGAAGCGTTAGCGGCGGCACTCGACGGTTGCCGGCCGTTCGCGACGGGTCGGCTCATCTCCGTATTCGGCTGCGGCGGCGACCGGGACAAGGGTAAACGGCCGATCATGGGGCGGATTTCCATCGATCGGGCAGACATCACTATTGTGACGGACGACAATCCGCGCAGCGAACAACCGGCCCAGATCCGGAAAGAAATTCTTGCCGGCGCGATTGGGGCGCAAGAAATTGGTGACCGTGCGGAGGCCATTTCCACGGCGGTGAAAATGATGATGCCGGGGGATGTCGTTCTTGTGGCCGGAAAGGGCCACGAAACCGGCCAGATCATCGGCGATCGCATCGTGCCGTTTTCCGATCACGATGAAATTCGGCGGGCACTCGCGAGTTGACGAATTGATGCAACCTCTCTGGTCCTCTTCCGAATTGAGTGCTGCGCTGGGTGTCGACGCCGAAGGCGGCTCGGGCGCTCCGATCACGGACGTCTCGATCGATACGCGCACGCTGCGTCCCGGCGATCTTTTCGTTGCGCTCAAGGATCAGCGGGACGGGCATGAGTTCGTCTCCGCAGCTTTCAAGGCAGGAGCCGCGGCGGCGCTCGTCAGCGAAGCCTATTCGCGTCAGCCGGGAGACGGCGCGCTGTTCCGCGTCGCCGATACGCTGCACGGGCTTGAAGCGCTGGGCGTTGCGGCGCGGGCGCGATTAGGGTCTGACGCCCGCATCGTCGGCGTGACGGGAAGTGCAGGCAAAACCGGCACCAAGGAAATGTTGCGAGCTTGCCTATCGCGGCTCGGTGCAACGCACGCATCCGAAAAATCCTACAACAATCATTGGGGCGTGCCGCTGACGCTGGCGCGGATGCCGCGCGAGACGAAATTCGGCGTGTTCGAGATCGGGATGAACCACGCGGACGAGATCCGGCCGCTGACGAAGATGGTCAGGCCCGATGCCGCAATCATCACGACGGTCGAGGCGGTGCATCTCGAACACTTTCCCTCCGTCGAGGCTATCGCCGATGCCAAGGGCGAAATCTTCGAAGGTCTGGCGCCCGGCGGCGCGGCGATCATCAAGTTCGATAATCCGTATGCGAGCCGGTTGAAGGCGACTGCGGAGCGGCTCGGCGTGCGGCCGATCACGTTCGGGTTCGATGCCGGCGCCGACGTCCAGGGATCGAATTTCGTCGCGACCGATACCGGCAGCGACATGACGGTCGCCCTGGGCGGCAGCAGCTTCCCCGTCCATCTCGCCATGCCGGGGCGGCACATTGCGGAAAATGCGCTGGCCGTTGCCGCGGCACTTCATTCCATCGGCGTCGATGTGCGGAAGGCCTTAGAAGCGCTCGCAGATCTCGCGCCTCCGGGCGGGCGAGGTGCGCGCAGTACGCTTTATATCGGCGCCGGAGAGGCGCTACTGATCGATGAGAGCTACAACGCCAATCCGGCCTCGATGAAGGCTGCCCTGGCGACGCTTGCCGGGGTGCCGCGGGCGAAATATTCGCGGCGTATTGCCGTCCTGGGCGACATGCTGGAGCTTGGCAGCGAGGCGGCCGCGCTTCATAGAGGCCTGAAAGGCGCAGTTGACGAGGCGGATGTCGATCTGGTCTTTGCGTGCGGGCCGCATATGAAAGGCCTATACGATGCCCTACCGGCGGCCAAGAAAGGCGGATACGCTTTGACGTCTCAGTCAATCGGGACCGTGCTTGCCGAGACTCTTCGTCCGGGAGATGTCGTGATGGTCAAGGCATCCAACGGGACGCGCCTTGGCCCAGTGGTCGCGGCGCTCAAGATGCAATTTGGAAAAGACGGGCCCGCCGGCTAGCCGGCGCGGATCACAAGGGGAAAGTTTTCACCGCATGCTCTATGCGCTCGTCAATTTCAGCGACCAGATCAGCGCGCTGAACGTATTCCGCTATATAACCTTCCGGACCGGCGGCGCGATCTTCACCGCTCTTCTGTTCGTGCTGATGTTCGGACCGGCGATCATCGATCTTCTCCGCCTCAAGCAGGGCAAGGGCCAGCCCATTCGCACCGACGGACCGCAGACGCACCTTCTGAAGCGGGGCACGCCGACGATGGGCGGTCTGATGATCCTCGCGGGCGTCACGGTGTCGACGCTGCTTTGGGCTCAACTGTCAAACGGCTATATCTGGGTCGTGCTTCTCGTCGCGCTGTCGTATGGCGCCATCGGTTTCTACGACGATTTCCTGAAGGTGACGAAGCGGACGACGGCGGGATTTTCCGGCCGTATCCGGTTCCTGCTCGAGCTGCTCGTCGCGGCGATCGCCGGGTTCGCACTGATGATGCTCAGCCCGAAAGGGCTCAGCACCGATCTGACATTCCCGTTCTTCAAAGACTTCGTAATCAATCTCGGGCCGTTCTTCGTGCTGATGGCCGTGCTCGTCATTGCGGGCGCCGGCAACGCCGTCAACCTGACGGACGGTCTCGACGGTTTGGCGATCGTCCCCGTGATGATCGCGGCGGCGACGTTCGGCGTCATCGCCTACCTTTCCGGTAACGCGAAGTTCGCGGGCTATCTGCAAATTCATCACGTGCCGGGTACGGGCGAGCTCTCAGTCATATGCGGGGCGCTCATCGGGGCCGGGCTCGGGTTCCTGTGGTTCAATGCACCGCCCGCGATGATATTCATGGGCGACACCGGCTCGCTGGCCCTCGGCGGCACGCTCGGCGCCATCGCGGTTGCGATCAAGCATGAGATCGTTCTGGCGGTCGTCGGCGGGTTGTTCGTGCTGGAGACGCTCTCGGTCGTCATTCAGGTGCTGTCATTCAAATGGACGGGAAAGCGTGTATTCAAGATGGCGCCGCTGCATCACCATTACGAACAAAAGGGGTGGAAGGAATCGACGGTCGTCATCCGGTTCTGGATCATTTCCGTCATTCTTGCGCTTGTCGGTCTTTCGACGCTGAAGCTGCGCTAGACGCCAAACGACGCGACATACGGTAGAGTCTCGCCCATGATTCGCGCGACGTCTTTCAAAGGTAAATCGGTTGCCGTTTTCGGCCTCGGCGCTTCCGGCTTGGCTGCCGCCGAAGCGCTGCGCGACGGCGGCGCGATTGTTGCCGCCTGGGACGACGGCGTGGCTGCGCGCGAGGCCGCGATTGCCCGCGATATCCCATTGACCGATCTCAGCGTCGCGGACTGGGCGGGCTACGCTGCGCTCGTGCTGGCGCCCGGGGTGCCGCTGACGCATCCGCTGCCGCACTGGACAGTCAAAAGGGCCCGGGAGAACGCCGTCGAGATCATCGGCGATATCGAGATTTTCGCGCGAGAGCGCGCCTTGCACGCGCCGGGTGCGCCCTTCATCGCGATCACAGGAACCAACGGCAAGTCGACGACGACGGCGCTGATCACGCACATCCTTCGGCATGCCGGGCTCGACGCGCAGATGGGCGGCAACATCGGCCGTCCGATCCTCACGCTCGATGCGCCGGAGCCTCGCCGGTTTCACGTCATCGAGATGTCGTCGTTTCAGATCGACCTGACGCCGACGCTCGCGCCGACGATCGGTGTGATGCTGAACGTGACGGCGGATCATCTCGATCGGCATGGGACGATCGACGATTACGCCGCCATCAAAGAACGCATCGTTGCCGGGGCCGATATCGCGGCCGTCGGCATCGACGACGACTTTGGACTGGCGATGCTGCGACGGCGGGTGCCTGCGGGACCGGCTATCGCCTTCAGTGCCGAGAAATCGCTCGCGCCCGGATACAGCCTGCTCGACAATACGATCGTGTGTGCCAACCGCGAAGGCTTGGCCGTCAAACTCGGTTCGCTCGACGGGATTCCGACGCTGCGCGGACGGCACAATGGACAGAACGCTCTCGCGGCTGTTGCCGCCGTGCGTGAGTGCCTGAATGCGCTCGGCCATTCGACGGACCTCGATTGGCAGGGTGCGCTGTCGTCGTTTCCCGGGCTGTCGCACCGCATGGAAGAAATCGGCCGCATCGGCAAGGTTCTCTTCGTCAACGACAGCAAGGCGACGAACGCGGATTCGACCGAGAAAGCGCTGCTTTCATTTCCGCGCGATGTCTATTGGATACTCGGCGGCAAGCCGAAGGCCGGCGGGATCGAAAGTCTCGTTCCCTACCTCGAGCGAATTACGAAGGCTTATCTGATTGGCGAGGCGGCGGATGAATTCGCTGCGACGCTGCAAGGCAAGGTTCCTTTCGTGCGGAGCGGCACGCTCGACGAAGCCGTGTGGGCGGCTTCGCACGAGGCTCAGTTGAGCGACGGCGCCGAACCGGTCGTACTGCTGTCGCCCGCGTGCGCAAGCTACGATCAGTTTCGAAACTTCGAAGTGCGCGGCGAAAGTTTTCGGGGACTTGTCGCGTCGCTTCCCGGGATTGTGATGCGGGCGGCCCCATGAAGCTCTCGCGTGCAGACCGCAGTTTGCTCGCCGAATGGTCGTTCACGATCGATCGAAGTCTGCTGATCGCGCTCGTCTCTCTCGTCGTCATCGGGGTCGTGTTGTCGGCGGCAGCGTCGCCCGCGGTGGCGGTGAAGAAGGGCTTGCCGGCGTATTACTTCGTTGAGCGCCATTTATTCTTTGCGGCGCTCGGCACGGTTCTGATGATCGTTATTTCGTTTTTTTCGCCGGCCGGCGTGAGACGTCTCGCAGCGGGACTGTTTCTCGCCGCTGTTGCGGGCATGATCGCGGTGCGTTTTTCCGGCGCTGAAATCAATGGCGCGCAGCGGTGGCTGAACTTCGGCAGCTATTCGCTGCAGCCGTCCGAATTCGCGAAGCCGGCTTTCATCGTCATCATCGCGTGGCTATTCGGTGAGGCGTCGTCTCGCAGCGATATGCCGGCATTGCCGTTCGGGCTGGCATTGTGGGCTTTTTTCGCGGGCCTTCTCGTTGCCCAGCCTGATGTCGGACAGACGGTTTTGATCAGCTCGACGGCCGGACTTCTTTATCTGCTGGCTGGGTTGCCCGCGGTAGGGGCCGGGATTCTCGTTCTCGTGGGAAGCGGCGGCATGTGGCTCGCCTACGAATATTTTCCGCATGTGCAATCGCGGTTCCTGAAATATTTCGGCTCAGCGCCGCTCGAGAGTTCGCAAGCGGGGCGCGCGATACAGTCTTTCGCCGAGGGCGGGCTGTTTGGCCGTGGGCCGGGGGAAGGCACGATCAAGTCCATCCTCCCGGATGCCCACACCGATTACATCTTCGCGGTGATCGGCGAAGAGTACGGGGCCATCGCCTGCGTCGCGCTGCTTGGTGTCTTCGCGTTCATAACCATCAGGGCCATGCGACGCGCGGCGGGAGAGCCGAACGCGGCCGACCGGCTGGCCATTCAGGGCTTAGCGCTTGTCTTCGCGCTGCAGTCGCTGATCAATATGGGTGTGAATATCGGCCTTTTGCCACCGAAAGGCATGACGCTGCCATTCATCTCGGCGGGCGGATCGTCCATGCTGGCGCTTTCGATAACGGCTGGGATGCTGCTGGCGCTGTCGCGCCGCCGACCCGATCCGCAGCGCCTCAAAAAGCCGCGATGGATTCCGGCCATCGACGAAGTACAAATCGCGGGACAAACACCGAAATCATGAGCGAGATCTGAATGACCGGCGTGCAATCGATCATGCTTGCCGCAGGGGGAACGGGGGGACATCTCTTTCCCGCATTTGCTCTTGCCGAGGAACTCAAGCGTCGCGGCGTCGCCGTCGACCTGATGACCGACATGCGCGGCGATCGCTATGGCAGTGGTTTTCCGGCGCGTCAGGTCTATCAGGTTCCTTCGGCGACTTTGGCGTCACGCTCGCCATCTGACATCGCCAAGACCGCGAGCGCGCTCGCACGGGGAACGCGGGCGGCATTTTCCGTGCTCGGTTTGGTCAAGCCTTCGGCGATCATCGGCTTCGGCGGTTATCCGACATTTCCGCCGCTTCTCGCCGCGCGTTTGCGGGGCATTCCAACTGCGATCCACGAGCAGAACGCGGTGCTCGGACGCGCCAACAAGCTGCTCGCCAAGCGTGTGACGGCAATTGCGACGTCGTTCGAGCGAACCAAGTTCCTCGAAGGCGCGCTCGCCGATAAAGCTGTTCTAACAGGAAATCCGGTTCGCCAATCGGTGATCGATGCGGCTGCGCGGCGCTACGAGGCTCCGGCGAGCGACGGCGTCATTCGCATTTTGATTTTTGGCGGCAGCCAGGGTGCGCGCTTCTTCTCCGATACAGTGCCGCTCGCACTTTTTGCGCTTCCCGACCACATCCGGAAGCGGCTGCGTGTCGTGCAGCAGGCGCGCGAAGAAGATCTGGATCGTGTGAAAGAGGCGTTCGTCGAGGCCAGCATCAGCGCGGAGATCGCGCCGTTCTTCGCCGACCTCCCGGCGCGGATGGCTGCGGCTCATCTCGTCATCGGCAGGGCAGGCGCATCGACGGTCGCGGAACTGACCGTTATCGGGCGGCCTTCCATCCTGGTGCCATTGCCGCATGCGCTCGACAACGATCAGCTGAACAACGCCCGCCGGCTCGCCGAATCAGGGGGTGCCTGGTGCTTCGAGCAGAAAAATCTGTCGCCGGAACGCATCGCGGACGAGCTGGAAAAGCTTTTGCAGGCGCCAGCCGCCCTTGCGACCGCGGCGAACGCGGCTAAAACGGCGGGACGCCCGGACGCCGTCCGGAATTTGGCCGACTTTACGCTCGCTTTAGCGGAACGGAAGTATTCTGGTGGCGGATCTGGTTCTGGGCGTGAGCGTTCGAGCACCTGAAGATCATGATCCGGCGTTCGACATAGACTCATCGAGGTAATTTCCATCCATGCAGATGCCCCGCGACATCGGGCCTTTCCACATCATCGGAATCGGCGGCATCGGCATGAGCGCCATTGCCGAAATTCTGGTCGCCAAGGGCTATACGGTCCAGGGCTCGGATCAGAAGGAAAGCGCTAACGTCAAAAGGCTCCGGGCCAAGGGCATCCGGGTTTTCGTCGGCCACGATCCGGTTAACCTCATAGGCGCGCGCTACGTCGTCATTTCGACGGCGGTGAAGCCGCTCAACCCGGAACTCGCCGCCGCGCGTCAGAAAGGCCTGACCATCATCCGCCGCGCCGAGATGTTGGCGGAGCTGATGCGGCTCTATTCGACGATCTCGGTCACCGGCACCCACGGCAAAACGACGACCACGTCGCTCCTCTCGCATATCTTCACGGAAGCGGGCGAAGAGCCGACCGTCATCACCGGCGGCATCATCAACTCGTGGGGGTCCAACGCCCGGCTCGGCCAGGGCAAGTGGATGATCGTCGAGGCGGATGAAAGCGACGGCACGTTCACCCGGCTGCCGACGGAAATCGGCGTCGTCACGAATATCGATCCGGAGCATCTCGATTACTTCGGCTCGATCGAGGCGATGCACCGCGAATATGAAGCTTTTCTGCGGAATATTCCGTTCTTCGGGTTGGCGGTTGCCTGCATTGATCATCCGGTCGTCAGGGACATGATCGAGCGGCTGAACCTCAGGGCGGACGGCCGCCGGTTGCTGACATACGGGCAAAGCAAGGACGCCGACCTCGTTCTCGAGTCCGTCAGCATTTCCGGCAACACCACGACTTTCGACGCGAGCTTGGCCGCCCACGTCAAGGGCGGCGCGAGACGCCTCGAAGGCTGGTCGGTGCCGATCCCCGGTTCGCACAACGCGCTCAATGCGCTTGCCGCGATCGCGGTTGCGACGGATGCCGGTTTGCCGGACGCTAAAATCAGAGCGGCGATGGCGGGATTTTCCGGCGTCAAACGGCGCTTTCAGTTCGCTGGCGAATGGAACGGCGTCGGGATTTACGACGACTACGGCCACCATCCGGCAGAAATCTCGGCCGTCCTCTCGGCGGCGCGGGGCGGCAGCAAAGGTCGCGTGATCGCCGTCGTCGAGCCGCATCGATATACGCGCGTGCGCGACCTCTTCGACGACTTCGCACGGTGCTTCAAGGATGCCGACAGCGTCGTCGTCGCGCCGCTTTACACGGCGGGCGAAAGCCCGATTGCCGGCTTTGATAATCGTACACTGGCGGAGCGCATCAGAACACTTGGCGGGCGTCCGGCGGAAGCCGTCGACGATCCGAGCCTTCTCGTGCCCGCGATCAAACGCTTGGCGCGGCCCGGAGACATCGTCGTCTGTCTCGGCGCGGGGAATTCGACCGAATGGGCGAACGCGCTTCCGGGATGGCTGGCGGAGGCCTCTCAGCGGACCGGGAGCGACGGCTGATGTTTCCCGATATCACCGGCGAACTCATTGCCGCGATGCCCGATCTGCGCGGACGATTGAGCGCGAACGCGTCGCTTGCCGACGTCACGTGGTTTCGCGTCGGCGGACCGGCGCAGGTGCTGTTCACGCCGGCCGATGAAGCGGATCTCGCGTATTTCCTGAAGCACCGGCTAAGCGACGTTGCCGTTCAAGTCGTCGGGCTCGGATCGAACCTGCTCGTTCGCGACGGCGGCGTTCCGGGCGTCGTTATCCGCCTTGGCCGTGGTTTCGGTGAGATCAAGGTCGACGGTCAACGATTGCGCGCGGGCACTGCCCTTCCAGATGTCAAAGTTTCTCGCGCGGCGGCCGAAGCCGGAATTCGCGGGCTCGCGTTCTACCGTGGAATTCCAGGCTCGATCGGCGGCGCGCTGCGTATGAACGCGGGCGCGCATGGGCGGGAAACGAAGGACTGCCTCGTCAGTGCGCGGGCTGTCGACCCGCAAGGCAATATCCACGTGCTTTCGCTTGCCGACATGGGCTTCACCTATCGCCACTGCGGCATTCCCAAGGATTGGATTTTCACCGAGGCGACGTTCGAAGGCGCGCCGGGCGATCCGGCCGAAATCCTGAAAGAGATGGACGAAGTCGCCGACTATCGTGAGAAAAACCAGCCGATCAAAGAGCGGACGGGCGGCTCGACGTTCAAGAATCCGCACGGACAAAGCGCCTGGAAGCTTGTCGACCAAGCGGGCTGCCGAGGCATGCGCGTCGGCGGAGCAAAAGTCTCCGAGATGCATTGCAACTTTCTGATCAACGACAGCCAAGCCACCGGCGAAGACGTCGAGACGCTGGGCGAAACGGTGCGCGCGCGTGTGCTCGCAGCGTCCGGCATCACTCTCGATTGGGAAATCATTCGGGTCGGCGTGCCAAAGCCGGGCCGTCCAACCGGCGAAGCGCTGGCGGCCGAACGCGCGGCTATTCACGCGAACCAAAACTGATCAAACTGCCCACCGATGTTTCTTTTGATGCAAGCGAGCCAGCCATGAATGAACTCGGCCCGGTGCCAAGCCGTACGCACAATCACGTCGCCGTCTTGATGGGCGGCCTTTCTGCCGAGCGCGAGGTGAGCTTGAGTTCCGGCGCGGCGGTTGCCGAGGCGCTGTTACGCGAAGGCTATACCGTCACGGAAATCGACGTCGAGCGCGACCTCGCCACCAGGCTTCAGGAGCTGAAGCCCGACGTGTGCTTCAACGCGTTGCATGGCAAATTCGGCGAGGACGGCTGCGTCCAGGGCGTCCTCGAACTGCTGGGTATTCCGTACACGCATTCCGGCGTGCTCGCCTCTGCCCTTGCCATGCACAAGGAGCGGGCCAAGGACATCATGAAGCTCGCAGACGTTCCGGTTGCGGAAGCCGTGCTGGTGACGCGCGGCGAGGCGCTGGAGGGCCATGTGATGGCCACGCCCTACGTCGTGAAGCCGTTGAAGGAAGGGTCGAGCGTCGGCGTCGTCATCGTCCAGTCCGGTGCCGACCGGCCGCCGAATTCCATCGCCGCGGGGGGACCGCTCGAGGAAGTCGTGATGGTCGAGCGCTACATTGCGGGCCGCGAGCTAACCTGCGCCGTCATCGGCGATTTCGTGACCGACGTGATCGAGATCCTGCCGCTCAGAGGGCTCGCTTTCTACGACTACGAGTCGAAGTACGGTCCAGGGGGCTCCAAGCACGAGCTGCCTGCACAACTTTTACCAGATATTTACCAGTTAGTCCGCTCCTTAACGTTAAGGGCGCATCAAGCTTTGGGCTGTCGCGGCGTATCGCGGGCCGACTTCCGGTACGACGATACTGCCGGTGGAACGAACGAGCTGATCTGCCTCGAAGTGAACACTCAGCCGGGCATGACGGGAACCTCCCTCGTGCCTGAGCTGGCGGGGTATGCCGGCTGGTCGTTCGGTGACCTCGTCCGATGGATGGTCGAGGACGCGAGTTGCAACAGGTAGAGAGCAAGCAACGGTTCTGGTGGCGGGCTGCACACGATGCGCCAACGCCTGAACCGGATGCTGCTCGCTGGACCGAACAAACCAGCAGGACCGGTGGGGCACGGGGCCTCGCGACGCGCGGTCGAAGCGCGACAAGCACGGCAGTCAAGCGCTCGCCTTTGGATCTGCAAATTCCACGCGGAGAACGCCGCCGCTTTCGCGGTGCGCGACGCAACCCGCGCTGGATGAAGCCGGTGCCGATCGCCGCCGCTGCGCTCATTGCCGTCTGCGCGAGCGCGTTCGCCTTGTCGTTCGGCAAACTCGCGGCGATCGACTTTGCCGCGAAAACCAACGACGTGATGATTGCCGCCGGATTTGGAATCGATCAGGTGAACGTTTCCGGCCAGCGTTACACGTTGGATTCCGACGTGTTCGACGCGCTCGATTTGCCGAATGTGAAGACATTCGCGGCCTTCAATTCCGATGCTGCGCTGAAACGCATCGAGCGTATTTCCTGGGTCGATACGGCGCAAATTACGCGCGTCTATCCGGGGACTCTCGACGTCGTCATTCGCGAGCGGACGCCCGCGTTCATGTGGCAACGGGGAGAAACGAACGTTCTCGTCGATGCGACGGGCCGCACGCTTGGGCCTGTCCCTCGCGCGAACAGTTGGAACTTGCCGCGCGTCGTCGGCGAAGGTGCCGACACCGAGGCCATTCTGATGCTCTCGGCATTGCGGCAATACCCGCAGATCGAACGCCAGTACGCCTATGGCGAACGCATCGCCGAGCGGCGCTGGCGGATCGTACTCAAGAATGGAACGGCGCTGGAACTTGGCGCCGATCGTGAGATCGAAGGTTTCCAAGAAGTCGCGGCCACGCGAGAGGCTGCGGCTACGCTCAAGGGAGCACCGATGGTTGTCGATGTTCGCACACCCGGCCGGATCGCGATCCGGCCTCTAACCGGCAATTCCGCGCGGACGGCTTCGAACGCCGGCGCGCGGACTATCTCTCTCGCTTCAGAACGGCCCTAACGGAGATATTTGTGGCGGATCGGCGCAATTACCGGACCTTCGGGCTTCTCGACATCGGCACCAGCAAGACTGTTGCGGCGGTCGTCGTGGCTGAATACATCGCTGGTGCTGCGAGCCCTTCGCTGCGGCTGGCGGGGCTTGGCCTGCAGCGTTCGAAGGGCATCAAAGCCGGGGTTTTGACGGATCTCGACGAGGCGGAATCGGTCGTTCGCGGTGTCATCGGTCAAGCGGAACGCGCGGCCGGGATTTCGGTCGGCGGCTTTACGCTGTCGGTCGCGGCCGGGCGGCTTTCATCGGTCCATTGCACGGCTCGGACGGACGTCGAAACCGGAAGCGTGACGCAAGACGATCTGGCCCGGCTCATGGCTGCGGGGGAAAGTTACGCCGAACGTAACGGACGGACGCTGATACATCTCAATCGTCTCGGCTATGAGGTCGACGGCGCAGGCGGCGTGCGCGACCCGCTGGGCTTATCGGCGCGCCGGCTATCAGCGGGGCTGCACGCCGTCACGGCCGACGAAGCGCCGTTGCGCAACCTGCTCGTTCTGATCGACAGATGCTATGCGAGCTGTGACGGTCTGGTTGCCGCTCCTTATGCGAGCGCCCTTGCCGCAACGACCGCCGAGGAGCGGCAGTTCGGTGTTACATGCATCGATTTCGGGGCGGGAACGACGTCCATTGCGCTTTTCGCCGACGGCGCCTTCACCGGAACAGACGTCATTCCGGTCGGAAGCCAGCACATCACCTACGACATCGCAAAGGCGTTGCAGACGCCACTTGCGGAAGCCGAGCGAATCAAAACGCTTTATGGCACACTTCTCAATGCCCAGTCCGACGAGCACGAGTCGTTTTCCTATCCCATCGCCGGAGAAGAAGACGATGCGAGCTACGAAACGAGCAGAGCGCGGCTCGCGGATATCATCCGGCCGCGCGTGCAACAGATCATGGGGCTTGTGCGCGAGCGTTTGGTATCCAACGCGGCGAGCCGCTACGCGGGAGACAAGGTTGTTCTGACGGGCGGAGCCAGCCAACTTCTGGGATTGCCGGAACTCGTCGCCCACGAGTTCGGCAGGACTGTACGTGTTGGACGGCCATCGGATCTTCCCGGTCTCAACGCAAGCCTCGCGGGACCGCAGCTTGCTACGCTGTCGGGGCTGGCGATGATTGCGGCGCGCGGCGACGGCGAACATAGCGTGGCTCGGGGCCGGAAGACGGTGACGCAAGGGTATCTCGGCCGTGTCGGTACATGGCTCAAGGGCGGGTTTTGAACGTGTCGCATAGAGGGCTGCAATCGTCGACGAACTGGGCGCGGGGGCTCATCGAAATCGTGCGAAGCGGCGAACTATCAAAGTCGGGGAAGCTATGAGCATCAAGCTGCAATTGCCGAAACTGGTCGACGCCAAGCCGCGGATCACCGTGATCGGCGTCGGCGGCGCGGGGTGCAATGCCGTCAACAATATGATCGCAGCCGGATTGCAAGGCGTACAATTCGTGGTCGCGAACACGGACGCGCAATCACTCGAAGCATCGAGCGCCGAGCACCGCATCCAGCTCGGCGTCAATTTGACGGAAGGCCTTGGCGCCGGCGCGCGGCCGGAGATCGGCGAAGCGGCGGCTGAAGAGGCGCTCGAAGAACTTCGCACGCACATCGCCGGCGCGCATATGGTGTTCATCGCCGCCGGTATGGGCGGCGGCACGGGAACCGGCGCTGCCGCCGTCATCGCGCGAATCGCGCGCGAACTCGGCGCGCTCACGGTCGGCGTCGTTTGTAAGCCGTTTCAGTTCGAGGGTGCGCGGCGCATGCGCATCGCGGAGGCGGGCGTGCAGAGCCTTCGCCATCTCGTCGATACGCTCATCGTCATTCCGAACCAGAACCTGTTCCGCATCGCCAACGAGCGCACGACATTCGCTGAAGCCTTCGTGCTTGCCGATCAGGTGCTTTATTCGGGCGTCGCGTGCATCGTCGAGCTGGTGCTGAAGGAAGGCCTCATCAATCTCGATTTCGCCGACGTCAGAACCGTCATGAGCGGCATGGGCACGGCCATGATGGGCACCGGCGAAGCGACCGGCGAACGGCGCGCGGTTCTCGCTGCGGAGGAGGCGATCGCCAATCCGCTGCTCGATGACGTGACGCTTCGCGGCGCGAAGGGTCTGCTGCTGTCGATTTCAGGCGGCCGCGAGATGACGCTCTACGAGGTCGACGAGGCGGCGAGCCGAATTCGGCAGGAAGTCGATCCCGATGCGAACATCATCGTCGGCGCGACCTTCGAAGAGCAACTCGGCGACCGCTTACGGGTATCGATCGTTGCCTCCGGCATGAACCGGGCGGCCGAATCGATCGTCGGCCAGCAGGGCGGAATCCGCGCGATTGCAGGTTCGCCGGCTACGCAGCCGGCTGCAGCGCCCCTCGCGCCGCAGTATCAGGCGCCGCAGTATCAGGCTCCACAGCATCAGGTTCAGCAACAACGGCCCGCGCCGCATCAGCATAGCCAAGCTCAGCCGGTTCCGCCGCCGCCAGGCGATTTGCAGCGGCGTCTGGCAGAGGCTCTGCAACCTTCTAATGGTCAGGAGGGGCAGAATATTTCCCGATCTGTCCACAGCGAACCCGCACGACAGAATCGTGACAGTTGGATTGCCCCCGGAAACGTTATGATCGAGGACGGGCTGGAGAATTTTCCTCCCCTCTCAGGCAACGCATTGTTACGTACGCCGCCGCTCCCTGCGGGGTCTCCGGCCCAACATTACGACTCCCGATTCGAGCCGCAGCCACCTGCCGAAATTCATCGCGGATCGCGTCGTCTGCCAGCCATCGAAGAATTTCCTCCGCAGGCGCAGAAAGAATGGAACGCCCACCATGGATCGGGTTCCCGATCGGGTGCGAGAGATGCAGAAGAGTCAAGAAAACCGGGCCTTCTTGAACGTTTCGCGGGCAGAGGAAGAAAATAGCGCGCGAGCCTGAAAATTGTTTCGAATGCGGAATGCTTTCGATTTTAAATCGTGAAAAAAGCGTGGCGAGAGCAGGCGATTTTTGAGGCGGAAAACGCGGAGAAAATGGGGCTGCATCAAGACCGCGTCGGCGTCAAGCATGGTTGCCAAACCGTAACACAGTGTAAGAAAGCGTGATTTGTCGGTGTTTGGCGAAGCAGTTAGCTTTTGGACATCGACCACTTGTGATGCGCCTTTGATCAGAGCTGACACGGCCCGAAATAAGGCTGGCTCGCTCTGAACTTTAAGGGGATCGTCCAAACGGGGTCAGGGGGTTGGTAGGCCGCATAATGCTGGGGAGCAGCGGCCCGCCAAAAGAATGAGGGACGGCGCTGTATGTCGAATCGATTCATCGGTGCGCGGCAAACCACGCTTGCCCGCGAGATCCAGTTGACAGGCACGGGGGTGCACAGCGGAGCTCCGGTATCACTCACACTGCATCCAGCAGAGGCTGATACTGGGCTCCGCTTTCTCGTTACGAAACGAGGAAAAGTCATTTCGGAAATCGCGGCGCACGTAGCTAACGTCAAAAATCTTACACTCTGTACCGTCATCGGCGACGGCGCCGGAACAACGGTCGGAACAGTCGAACATCTTCTCGCCGCTCTTCGCGGCCTTTCAATCGACAACCTCTACATCGAGATCGACAGCAAAGAAGTTCCGATCATGGACGGCAGCTCGGCGGTATTCGTCGACGCCATTGATCGGGTCGGCATTCGCGAGCTTTCCGAGCCGCGCAAATACATCAAGGTTCTGAAGCCGGTTCGCGTCGAGGAAAACGGCTGCTGGGGCACGCTCGAACCACATGCCGGCTTCCGCATGGACGTCGAGATCGACTTCTCGTCCCCCATCATCGGCAATCAGCGGCTCCAGTACGAAATGAGCCCTGGCGTGTTCCGCCACGAGATTTCCCGCGCCCGCACCTTCGGGTTCATGAGCGACGTCGAGAAGCTGTGGAAGGCCGGTCTGGCGCTCGGCGCCGATCTGACGAACACGGTGGCAATCGGCGAAGACAAGATCATGAACAAGGAAGGGCTCCGCTATCCGCAGGAGTTCGTCCGCCACAAGATGCTCGACGCCGTTGGTGATCTCGCGCTTGCCGGCATGCCGCTGCTCGGCGCTTATCGTTCTTACAGAGGCGGCCATCGCCTGAATTCGATGGTTCTTCAGGCCCTGTTCGCTGACGCTTCCAATTGGGAAATCGCGCTGGCGCCTCGTGCTCGTGCTACCCGGTCGCCGGTCCATCTGCTTCCGCAGACTGTCGTGGCAGCGGAATAAGCCAGCGGCGCTTATTCCATGCTTAAATTGGCGCCCGGCCTGGGCGCCATTCTCTTCCGCGGCAGCCCGGAATGCACCACATTCTGGTTTTAGCCTCGCGAGAAGAGCCGTTGGCGGGGATATGCTGACGATTCATCTTTCGGGGCGAGCTTCGGGGTGCTATCCGCATGCAGTCGTCGTCAGAGTTTGGCCGGCGTTGACAACAACGTCAGCCAGTGTGGGAAGCAACGCGGCGCATGATGAGAACGACGCGAGAAATCACAAGAGTTCTGAGGGCTGCGTCGATCGTGGCTGCTCTAGCCGTCGCCGGCTGCTCAGGCAACAAGCTCGATACCTCGGCTCTCAATCCCGATCCGCCCAGCAAAATGTTTGCTGACGCCGACGCGATGATGGCCAAGGGCAATTTCGACGACGCCGCACAGAAATTCGAATCCGTCGATCGCGAGCATCCGTACTCGCAAGAGGCTCGCCGCTCCATCGTCATGGCCGCTTATGCCTACTATCGTGCGGGCAAGACGCCTGAGGCGATTGCCTCGGCCGAGCGTTACGTGACCATGCATCCGGGCACGAAGGAAGCGCCGTTGGCGCACCACATCATCGCCTCTGCCTACTTCGATGATTTGAAGACCGCCAACCGCGATCAGACGCCGGCTCGAAAGGCGCTCGAACAGTTCAAAATATTGAAGAGCCGGTATCCCGAAAGCGAGTATGCGCGCGATGCCGACAACAAGATTCGCATCTGCCAGGACAACCTTGCTGCGAACGAGATGGAAGTCGGCCGGTACTATCTCGACAAGCACAACTACGTGGGCGCGATAAACCGTTTCAAGACGGTGGTGAGCGATTACCAGACGACGGCGCATGTCGAAGAGGCGCTGGCGCGATTGGTCGAGAGCTATATGGCGCTGGGCATCACCAAGGAAGCACAGAACGCGGCGGCTGTGCTTGGCCACAACTATCCGGACAGCAAGTGGTACAAGGATTCCTACGCGCTGCTCCAATCCGACGGTTTGGCTCCGCGCGAGGATGGCGGATCGTGGCTCTCCAAGGCATGGAACTCCGTGCCCAAGCTCAGCGTACCTAAAATGAGCTTCGGGAGCGGCTGATTTGCCGGTTTCCGTCTGAAAATAGCCTCGTGCTAGATTTGAAGCGCGGCCGGAGATCCTGCCGCGCTTTTTGCTTTGCTTCCCGTGATCCGAGATCGTCATGTCTCCAGCAGGTTCAAAAAAGAAGTCGAAGGGCAGCGCATCCGCGGCTTCAAAGACGGAAGCTCCCGAGGCGGAGATGGCCCGGTTGGCGGCCGAGATCTCGCACCACGATGAACTCTATTACCGGCAAGACGCGCCCGAAATTTCCGATGCCGAGTATGATGCGCTTCGGCGCCGTTTGGACGAACTTGAGAAGGCGCACCCCGAGCTAGGCCGTCCCGACAGTCCGACGAAGACGGTCGGCGCGGCGCCGGTCGCGGCATTCGGTAAGATCCGCCACGAGGTGCCGATGCTGTCGCTCGGCAACGCGTTCGAGGATCAGGATGTCGTCGATTTCGTCGAGCGGGTGCGGCGCTTCCTGAAGCTTGGCGACGCCGACGTCTTGGAGGTTACGGCCGAGCCCAAGATTGACGGGCTGTCGATCTCCATCCGCTACGAGGCGGGTGTTCTCGTCCAGGCGGCGACGCGAGGCGATGGCACGGAGGGCGAGAACGTCACGGCGAACATCAAAACGATTCGCGAAATCCCACACATGCTCAAGGGCCTCGACATCCCCGAGGTTATCGAGATCCGCGGCGAGATCTATCTCGCGCACAAGGATTTCGAGAAGCTCAATGCGGCGCAGGCTGCGAGCGGCGACAAGATTTTTGCCAATCCGCGAAATGCGGCTGCGGGGTCGCTTCGGCAACTCGATGTGTCGATCACGGCGAAACGGCCGCTGCGGTTTTTTGCTTACACCTGGGGCGCTGCATCGGGACTTCCCGCCGATACGCAAGCCGGCGTCGTCGCGGCCTTCAAGCGGTGGGGGTTGCCAGTCAATCCGTTGATGCACGCTGCGACGAAGATCGAGGATCTACTCGCATTCTACCGCGATATCGAGCGGGACCGTGCGGGGCTTGGCTACGACATCGACGGCGTCGTCTACAAGGTCAACCGGCTCGACTATCAGGAGCGGCTCGGGTTCGTGTCGCGGTCGCCGCGCTGGGCTATTGCGCATAAGTTCGCCGCGGAGCGCGCGACGACGGTGCTCGAAAAGATCGATATTCAGGTCGGACGGACCGGAGCCTTGACGCCGGTTGCCAAGCTTCGACCGGTGACGGTCGGTGGCGTCGTCGTGTCGAACGCGACGCTGCACAACGAGGACGAGATTGCGCGGAAGGACATTCGCGAAGGCGATACGGTCGTCGTTCAGCGCGCGGGCGATGTCATTCCGCAGGTCGTCGAGGTCGTGACGGGCAAGCGTCATTCACATTTGAAGCCGTACGAATTTCCGACGGTCTGTCCGGTTTGCGGCAGCCACGCCGTGCGCGAGTCGGTGGAAGAAACCGGGAAGGCCGACGTTGTCCGCCGTTGCACCGGAGGGCTCATCTGTCCGGCGCAGGCGAAGGAACGTCTCAAACATTTCGTCTCGCGGAACGCGTTCGACATCGACGGGCTCGGAGCAGAAAAGATCGAGTTCTTCTTCGATACCGGCCGCATCAAGTCGCCGGCCGACATTTTCACGCTCGAGACGCGCGACCGGGATTCCGACGAGCCGCTGACGAAAGTCAGAGGGTTCAAGGAGACATCGGTCCGTAAGCTTTTTTCGGCGATTGAAGCGCGCCGGCAAGTGGCGTTCGATCGTTTCCTTTTTGCTCTCGGCATTCGGCATATCGGAGAGACGACGGCGAAGGATCTCGCCAAGGCCTACGGTACGTTCGAAGCATTGCGGGCGGCCGTCGATGCTGCGATCGAAGGCGGTAAAGGCAGCGACGCTTACGAGGACATCGACAATATCGAAGGCATCGGCGAGACGGTCGTCGACGCGCTCGTCGATTTTTTCGGCGAGCAGCACAATCAGGAGCAGGTCGATGCGCTCTTGAACGAGGTGACGGTCAAGCCATACGAGCGGATTCAAACGAAAGCTTCGCCCGTGACCGGCAAGACGGTCGTCTTCACCGGAACATTGACGAAGCTGACGCGGAATGAAGCCAAGGCGCAGGCCGAACGGCTTGGTGCGAAGGTTTCAGGATCGGTTTCGAAAAAGACGGATTATGTCGTCGCAGGTGCCGAGGCCGGTTCGAAGCTTGATAACGCGCGGGCGCTGGGCGTGACGGTGCTCGATGAGGACGAGTGGATCGCGCTCGTCGGGCAAAGCTGATCTGCGTTGATCGCGCGAATTCCGATCAGGTTGACGTGAGCGAAATGAAAATTTCGCCGTTGCGGATCGTCACCTCGACGGCTTCGTTGCCGTCGATGGCCTGTGCAAGAAGGGTGACGATATTTTCGGGCCGCGTCAGGTCGACTAGCGTTTTCAGCGGCTCTGGAAAATGCGGTGCGGCGCTCAGTTCGTTGATCGAAAACATCGGTACTCTCCCTCATGCTCATGCGAGGGAGAGATCTATCGGAAAGCGGCTTGTTCAGCTGTCACGGATGATACAGGCGAAGCTCGCGAACTACACCGGCTGCGTCGCCTGCTTCAGCCAATTGCGCGCGGAGGGATCGAGGCCCGGCGCAAGCGTGTCGAAGACATGCTTATGATAGTCGTTGAGCCAATCGCGCTCGCTCGTATCCAGCATTTTGGAATCGATCAGCCGGCGATCGATGGGCGCGAGGGTCAGCGTTTCGAAAGCCATCATCTCGCGATCGCCGTCCTCGACGGGTTCGGGCAGCGTGACCAGCACGACATTCTCGATGCGAATGCCGTATTCGCCCACTTTGTAATAGCCGGGCTCGTTCGAGATCAGCATCCCGGCGTGAAGCGGCGCCATTCCCGCGCGCGATATGGACTGCGGTCCCTCGTGCACGGAAAGATAACTGCCGATACCGTGTCCTGTCCCGTGATCGAAATCGGCGCCGATCTGCCATAGCGCGCGGCGGGCGAAGGGATCGAGATCGATGCCGCGCGTGCCTTTGGGGAACATCGCGGTCGCGACAGCGATATGACCCTTCAGAACGGCCGTGAAATGGCGCTTCATGTCTTCGCTCGGCTCGCCGATCGCGACTGTGCGCGTGATGTCGGTCGTGCCGTCGGGATACTGTCCGCCGCTGTCGATCAGGAAGAGTTCGCCCGGCCGCATCCGGCGATTGGTGTCTTCGGTGACGCGATAGTGGACGATGGCGCCGTTGGGGCCGGAGCCCGATATTGTCGGAAAACTCACGTCGCGCAGCATGTTCGTGTCGCGGCGAAATTCTTCGAGCTTTTGGACAGCCGTGATCTCGTCCAGCGTTCCATCCGCGGCCCAATCATCAAGCCACGCGAGGAAGCGAACGACGGCGTGGCCATCGCGGACGTGCGCGGCACGCGCGCCGATGACTTCCGCGTCGGTCTTGATCGCTTTCGGAACGATGCAAGGGTCTTGTCCGCGAGAGATCAGCTTCGATCCGAGCTGCGCTTCGAACCAATAGGCTGCCGTCTCGGTATCGAGACGCACGCGCTTGCCTTTCGCCTTGAGTTCTTTCAGGCGTGCGGGGAGCATCGCCGGGGAAAGAAGCTTGGCAACAGGCGCAACGGCGGCGCGGGCTTCGGGATCGAAGCGGTCGGGGTCAATGAACAGTTCGGCTTTGCCGCTCGCCGGTACGATTGCGAAGGCAAGCACGACCGGATTATGCGCAACATCGCTGCCGCG
The DNA here is from genome assembly GCF_902712875.1 of Hyphomicrobium sp. ghe19. Taxonomy (NCBI): domain Bacteria; kingdom Pseudomonadati; phylum Pseudomonadota; class Alphaproteobacteria; order Hyphomicrobiales; family Hyphomicrobiaceae; genus Hyphomicrobium; species Hyphomicrobium sp. ghe19. Next base: position 240,883 of record NZ_LR743509.1, read on the forward strand.
AATGTTGAACAGCCAGCAGATCGAATCCGGCAGCGTAAGAATGACGGCGCTTTGACCTTCATCCTTGAGGCGCGCCTGCAGCTCGGCGATCTTATCGGCGGGGGTCCTGCCGGCAAAGGCGATCGGTTGCGCGATCACGGGGTTTTGCGGCGGCGCCGGGCGCGCTTTGCCCCAGATCACATCGATCGGATTTTTCGCGAGCGCTTTGAGCTTCACGCCCTTCGGGGCGAGCGCCTTTTGCAGCCGTTCAATTTCGCCGGCCGTATGGTTCCATGGGTCGAAGCCGATGACCTGGGACTTTCCCAAATGCCCAATGAGCCATTCCGAAAGCTTATTTCTCGGGAGCAGAGAAACTTCGAAAACCTTGGTGTCGGTTTCGGCGCCCGCTTGCACCGTGTAGCGGCCGTCGATCATGAGGACGGCGGATCGCTTCGTGACGACGGCGATGCCGGCCGAGCCTGAAAATCCCGTCAGCCACTTCAGGCGCTCGGCGGATGCTGGCACATATTCGCCCTGATGCTTGTCGGCGCGCGGAATGAGAACGGCGTCGATCTTCGCTTGTGCCATCCACGAGCGAAGCGCCTTCACGCGTTCGGCGACGCGCTCGGGTTCGGATTGGGATTGAAATGTCTGCAGCATGGGTCAGTTTCTAAGCGGCAGATTTCGAGCGGGCAATGACGATTTCAACGCCGCTCGAGCGTCAGCGTGGACCAACCCGTCAGGCGGTCGTGGCGGGCGAGCGAGAAGCCGTGAGCACGATAGGTGGCGATGACCTCGGGGGCCTGGGGAATGAGAATGCCCGACAGCACCAACGTCCCGCCGGGTACGACGGAGCGGGAGATCGAGGGCGCGAGACGGATCAGGGGGCCCGCGAGGATATTGGCGATGAAGAGGTCGAACGGCGCTCGGGTCCGGACTTTGGGATGCGCTAAGCCGTTTCCAACGACGAGGGCGATGCGGTTCGCGGCGCCGTTGAGCCGAACGTTCTCGGTCGCGACTTTTACCGATTGCGGGTCCATGTCGGCGGCGATGATTTCGGCGTGCGGCAAGGCTTTCGATGCGGCGATTGCCAGTACCCCCGAGCCGCAGCCGAGATCGAAGACCCATTGAAACGTCCGTGAACGCGTCAACCGGTCAATTGCGAGAAGGCATCCGAGCGTCGTCGCGTGATGCGCGGTGCCGAAGGCTTCACCGGCGTCGATCAGGATCGCGTTCGGGCCGCCGGCTATGCGCCCCTTGTCGTGACTGCCGTGAATCGTGAAGCGCCCGGCGTGGACCGGCGGCAGCGCGGCTTGCGAAATCGCGACCCAGTTGAGGTCGGGGACGGTCTCGACGGTGAACGGCGGCAATGTCCCCTGGACGAGCGGTCCGAGTTCGGCCGCGAGGTCGCGGTCGCCGGCTTCGACGTCGAAGTAGGCTTCGAGACGCCACCGGTCGAGGCCGTCTTCAAAGACGGTCAATGCGTCGGGCGGCGGCTCTATCAGGTCTTGAAGCGCGTTGCCGGTCTCATAGGCCAGGGATCGGTCGCCAAACTGCGCCGCGAATTTTTTGAATGCCATTGGATGTTTCAGTTCGAGGGGCGGCCCTCGAACTCGTAGCCTTCCGTGCTGACGGGATCGGGTAGGTGGTCTAGGAACAAGTCCCACTTGTCGTCGATATGCTTCGCCGCTTCAGCCGGGGGCAATGTGACGAAGCTGCCGTCCGGCTTTTCGACGACGATGCCATCGCGGATCAAGCGATCAAGCGCGTCGTCGATCTCGAAATCGATTTTCACGCCGAAGGTTCGGGTCAGGTAGTGCTCGATTGCAAGGTCGATGGACGGCAGATCGGCACGCGTCGACTTCTCCTTGGCGAGAACGCTATAGAGCAACATCTCTTCCTTCACATCCTCCTCGGCGCCGCGGGCCGCGATTTTCAGGATGACACCACGGTTGTCGGCCATGGTGTGGAAGTAGAGGTTCTGCGCCATGATGACCATGTAACGCTGCTTCTGGTTGAGGAAGCCCATGGCTTGCCGAAAGGCGACGCCGCCAATGCCGGCAAGCGCGCCTATCGCCGCGATCGGATTGCTCATCAATAGGGCGACCTTGCCGGCCGCGCCGGCTGCGCCCATGCCGAGGCCGCCGCTGGCCGTCACGCCGAGGCGGAGCTTGTCCATCGGCCGAAAGCGGACTTCGGTGTTGGGGAAGATCATTTCGACGTCGGTGCGCGGAATGTTCTTGAAGAGCTTCAAGTAGATATTCTTCTCATTCATGCTCTTCGGGAAATGGGCGCGGCTGCGGGCGACATATTTCTCGGCCGCCTCGCGGGAGAGCTTCATGTCTCGCATCGCTTCTTCGATGCACACTTCGACCGGCTTCAACTTGAACATCAAGCAAAGCCGTTGGAAGACCGGAACGTTGAATTCTTCCTTGCGCAAGAACTTGCGAACGCGCCGCTTTTCATATTTCCGGTTCGTCGCGCCGCGATAATAGATCGCGATCCTCTCGAAAGCTTTCATGTCGACGAACAGATCGAGGCCGTAGTGGCTGTCGCGAGTCAGAATGATGTCGATATTGTTTGGATCGATGCGCTCATAGTTCGCCCGCTGCAGCAGACTTTCGACGCCCTCGAAAACGCGATGCTGCAATACTGCGCGGTCGTCGTCGGAAAAGCTGCGCGTCATCAGCAGGTCGCTATCGGGCGAGAATGCCTCGTAGGTCTGCTCGAGATCGAGCAGCAGCGCAAAGTATTGCTGCTGGCGCCAGTAATCGAGGTAGCGGAAAAAGCGCCGGGCATCGGCATCTTGTCCTGCCGGCCAGAGCCAAGGCTTCGTCAGACGGTCAAGCAGCGCAAAACGCGTTACCGGAATGAAGCGTTCGCGCTTACGCGTGTCGTCGGGCTCCAGGATATTGACCGGCCGCCTTTCGACGTCGTCGTGGAGTTCGGCGGGCTTAGCCTCGAGGTCAGCCAAGTCAGCGAGCCGCTGAAACAGGCCTTGCCTCCGGCGTAACCGGTCCTCTGCAAAGTCTGCCGATGACATGCACTAACTCCCCGAACTTTTGTTTTCTATCCAGCTTCTTACGCAATGAAGTTCATAGCGAGTCGCTGAAGTTGATGTCGAGCGTCGCAACTCTTCATCGCGGAAAGATGACGAGCATTTCCCGGGGAGCGGTGCTCAATAGCCGCCCCTCCGTTAGTTGATGATACATCACTAAGTTCCCTTGGACCCTCAATTTTTCGGTTCATAACTTTCTTTTTCGCCATAGTAGAACCGATGTTTGGCTAGGATCATGCACAACTGGAATTAGAGGGGATTTCGTTTCAGGGGCGGACGTTATGGGGGCTTTGCGTTTTTTGGCCTCGGGCCTTGCGGTTTGCATGGTCCTTGGGAGCGGTGGCGTCGTCGCCGCCGACGAACTCGTTCTACCTTATAGTTGCACGATGGAAGGAGGCGTTCCTCGCCTCTCGCCCTCGGAAGAGAATGCCTATCGCATCATCGGTCCTCGCGAGGATCTCGCTTTCCCGTCGTGCTCAGGTTCAGCCGCATGGACGTGCGAGACGATGATGATCTACAAATTTTCGATCAATTGCGGCGGGCAGCGTGTGGCCTGGTCGAGGGTCGCGGCGTCAGCCCGGTCTTTGGGCGTGCATCTGCCCGACCGACTCCCGCCCGGGTACGCTCCTGTGAGCAAGCTGAGGGGCCGTTTCGTATTCCCAGGGTTTGGGCACGCCACGATGCTACCGCAGGTCGCGTCGCAAACTCTTGCGGCAGATGCGGTCATCGAGCCAGCCGCTCTTCGCTCAGAGCGGGGCGCTGAACGGGAGGCGGCGCCGACGCAATGGGTCACCGTCGTTGATCCGGAGTCTGTACCCGCCGCATCGCCCGGCTCGGGGAATGCGCTAAAAGTTGCGGGCGTAGTCTCTACACTGCTCGCCTCCCTGATGGGAGCCTGCCTGATTTTTGTCCGCCGGCGGCAACTAGCGTCGTTCGAGTTTCTGCATTTTGCTCAAGGCGATGGATCGCTGCCGGCCCGCGTTTGGGCGTTTGTGGCTGCACCTTTCGTTTGGGGAGCGGCTGCGGTCCGCAAAAGCTATGAAAGCTACGAGGCCTCATCGGCCCGCGACGGCGAGGACGGCGAATATGCCGATCCGCTCGCTCAAGTGCATGTTCGATTACACGAAGCGGAGGCGCTCGTTGCGGGGCTTCCCGGGGATCTTTTGTTGCGGGATGTGCTCGCTTCGGAGATCGACAGCTTATACGACCGCACCGCTGAATTGAGGCGCCGCGTCGGGCAAATCGGGCCCGAGAAGCTGCGATCGTCGGTTCGCGCGATCATGCGCGATCTCGACCGTATCACGCGTATTGCGCAAGGCGCCGCGCCCGCGTCGCCGGACGAGCGTGCCGCATCGCATGAGCCCGATGCACCATCGACGACTTTCGAGGCCTACAGAATTCTCGGGCTCAATCCCGATGCTCCGGATGCGGCGGTGAAGAAGATCGTGGATGCGTTGCGGATGTCCTGGCACCCGGACCATGCGCGTGACGAGGCCGATCGCCGCTATCGAGAACAGCGGATCAAGCAGATCAATGCTGCGTGGGATTTATTGAAAGTCAGAACGGCGGCGGCAGCTTGAGCCGGCGTCCGAAAATAACAACGGCACCGCTGGAGAGCGATGCCGTTGCGAGTCCGAATGCGTTTTTCTCTCAATTTCAAGATGAGTAGCGATGGGCGACCGGAAGGTTTCGAATTTCCTCCTCGGTCAGCGGTGGTGTGTCAGCCAGCAGGTAGTTCCTGCGATTCGCCCGGCTCAAATCACGCTGCACACCAATCCGCCGCGACGGAACTTCCCCGTCCTGTCCGCGCACGACGCCTATCTTACCCCTTAATGGAAAGCGGTAAGTGCTCATTGGATAGCTCCTTTCAAGGACTCTACCCTCCCAAACAAACGTCCCCTGTTTCGGTTTCATGTCCCCGCAAATTTTATTGTAGATCAGGGACTTGAACGCAAGACACGCCTGATCATCGCCGGCATGCCAGCGACGTAAACGACTGCTCTAGCTGATGAACCCCCACGCTCAACGAGCTGGGGATAACATGTTGTAGAATTGCGGCAATACCAAGAAATTTCGCGGCGAGAATTAGACACCGCTCGAGCATTAGGCTTCGCAAACCTGTCATATCAGGTCGACGAAACTTGCGACAACGCGCTTTATCTCGCCGTCGTCGAACTCGATGGTGAGCTTGTTACCGTCGACGTTGGTTACGGTTCCGTCGCCGAATTTTTCGTGGCGAACGCGGGAGCCCGTCTTGAATGAAGGTGCGTTGGCGCTCGAGGCTGCAACCAGTTCGCCTTCGAGTGTCAGCGGTCCTCGCGATCTCTTTTTCTTGTCCTGCTTGCTGCCGCTGTTCCAGGACTGCTGGGCGCGCTGCCAACCCGGCGTGTTGTAAGTCGATTTGAAGGGCTCGGATGAGCCCGGGCGATCAAAACGGCTTTGGCCGAAGCCGCCACCATAACCGAATGGATCCGGCCTGCCGCCGAACGGCGTCTCGCTTTCGACAACCTCAACAGTCGCCACGGGAAGTTCGTCGACGAAGCGGGAAGGCAGCGCCGACTGATAAAGGCCGTGCGTGCGGCGGTTCTGAGCGAACGAAATCTTCGCAAGCCGTTTCGCGCGTGTGATGCCGACGTAGGCGAGCCGCCGCTCTTCCTCGAGGCCGGCTTTGCCGCTTTCGTCCATCGAGCGCTGATGGGGGAACAGGCCCTCTTCCCAGCCTGGCAGGAAGACGATGCCGAATTCCAATCCTTTCGCACCATGGAGCGTCATCAGGGAAACGCGGTCGCCGTCGTTGCCTTTGTCGGCGTCCATGACGAGGGAGACGTGCTCAAGGAAGCCTTGCAGGGAGTCGAAGTCGTGCATGAAGCGCACGAGTTCCTTGAGGTTTTCGAGACGCGTCTGCGATTGCGGACTCTTATCCGCCTGCCACATCGCTGTGTAACCGGACTCGTCGAGGATTTGTTCGGCGAGATCGGTATGGCGCATGTGCTCCAGGTTGGCGCGCCAGCGTTCGAATGACTGCGTCAGATCGAACAGCGATTTTCGCGCGCGAGGCGTCAGCTCATCTGTTTCGACGATCTCTCGTGCTGCCTGATAGAGAGGAATGACGCGGGCACGCGCGAGCTCGTGGACGCGCTTCACCGTCGTGTCGCCGAGGGCGCGTTTCGGCACGTTGACGATGCGCTCGAACTTGAGATCGTTCGCGGGATTGGCGACGACATCAAGGTAGGCAATAGCATCCTTGATTTCCTGGCGCTCGTAAAAGCGCGGGCCGCCGATGACGCGGTAGGGAAGGCCGAGCGTGATGAAGCGGTCTTCGATGGCGCGCATCTGGGAGGATGCCCGCACCAGAACGGCCATATCGTTCAACTTTTCGTTCTTTCGCTGCAATCTCTCGATCGCTTCGCCTATGGCACGGGCTTCGGCTTCGTCGTCCCAGAAATTCGCGACGGTGACTTTTGATCCGGCTGCGCCGTCTGTGAACAGGGTCTTTCCGAGCCTGCCGTCGTTCTTGGCGATGAGCCCGGAAGCGGCCGCAAGGATGTTTGCCGTCGAGCGATAGTTGCGCTCGAGGCGGATGACCTTGGCGCCGGGGAAATCCTTTTCGAACCGCAGTATGTTGTCGACCTCGGCGCCGCGCCAGCCGTAAATCGACTGATCGTCGTCGCCGACGCAGCAGATGTTGGGCGATCCCTTGGCCAGGAACCGCAGCCACAGATATTGGGCGACGTTGGTGTCCTGGTATTCGTCGACGAGGATGTAGCGGAAGCGGCGATGATAATCGGCGAGCACGTCGGGGTGATCGCGGAAGAGCCGGATGCATTCGAGCAGCAGATCGCCGAAATCACAGGCGTTCAGGTCCTTCAGCCGCGCCTGATAGGCCGCGTACAGGAGCGCGCCCTTGCCGGCGGCGAAATTGTAGGCCTCTCCTTCGGGAACTTTATCCGGGGTGAGGCCGCGATTTTTCCAGCCGTCGATCTGGTTTGCGAGCTGGCGAGCGGGCCAGCGGTCTTTGTCGACGCCGTTGGCTTCGAGGACCTGCTTCAGCAGCCGCACTTGATCATCGTCGTCGAGAATCGTGAAGCCGGTCTTCAGGCCGACGAGTTCGACATGACGGCGCAGGATTTTGACACCGATGGAATGGAACGTGCCGAGCCACTGCATGCCTTCGAGCGTGCCACCGATCAGCGTGCCGATCCGCTCGCGCATTTCGCGGGCGGCTTTGTTCGTGAACGTCACCGCCAGAATTTGCGACGGGTAGGCGCGGCCGGTCGCCAGGATATGGGCGATGCGCGTCGTCAGTACCCGCGTTTTTCCGGTGCCGGCGCCAGCGAGCACCAGCAGCGGTCCTTCCGTCGTTTCGACGGCGTCGCGTTGCTCGGGATTTAGGCCATCGAGATACGTCGGCTGGCCACGCGCCGCCGCGACAGCACGCGCCGAAATCGACGGGCTGTTCCTGTCGTCGTGGCGCAGAACTTTGGGCGCCTCCGGGAGATCGAAGGGCGGATCATCGTCGTGCGGCAAATCTCCGCTGCCGGCGGCGTTCGGCTTCTGAATTGAGGTCATCGAACTCAGGTAAACCACCGGGGCTGATCGTACAACCGGCGCGGCGCGGCGCCGCGGCCTCGCCAACAGAGTTGCGACATCGATCCACAACTATTCAAGTGTTTGGAAAACCGACCGTTTCTTGGCAAACAAAGCGGGCGGGGTTCCGGCATCGCGAGGCCTTTGCCGCGAAGGCGTGCGGATGCTTTTGTCCGTTCCCGCTCCAATCAGATCTCGTCTTTCCGGCGATCGCGAATTCGAATTTCGGAATTGCTGTTTCTGAGTATCGGAAAGGTGTGCTTCGGGAATTTGTGCCTGCCGGATTCAACGGGGGCCGACATTCCGGATCAGGTTTGAGGTCTTCGCGTTCTCGATGGAGCCATCGTGCGAGTTGTGTCGACTGCCCAAAACGACAGCTTATCGCTCCGTGCTTCTCGTGAGCCACTCAGTATATCCGCCGGAATTTCTAACGCATTTACAAGACATGTAAGCTTATGATCTAAGAACGCGAATTCGATTTGTCGAAACACTGATGCGCGCTTGTTGGAATTGAGCCAAATTTCGGGTTCAGAGTGAACTTCCGCCGTGCAATACAGGTGTACAAGGCAGGACGTTATTTCGATGTCCGCCTGTGTGCGTTGCGTTTCGGGCGCGGCTCAAAGAGACGTTCATGAACAACGGGCTATTATATTTTAGCGGCCTCCTCGTCGTTGTTCTTGCGGCGCTTTTCGCCGTCCCGAATTTCGTGGACTGGAACGGTTACCGCGGCGTCTTTGAGGAAGAAGCGTCAAAAGTGCTCGGCCGTGACGTTCGCGTCGGCGGGTCGGTCAACCTGAAGCTCCTGCCGGTTCCTTATGTTCGCTTCGAAAAGGTTCGTATCGCCAACTTGACCGGTCAGACGGGTGAGCCATTCGTCCGTGCCGAGAGCTTTACGATGTGGCTTTCGGGTCCGGCTCTTCTTCGCGGTGTTCTGGAAGCTAGCCAGATCGAGCTCGACAAACCGGTTCTGACGCTCGCCGTCGACGACACCGGTGGCGGGAACTGGACCAATATCGAGCTAAAGTCCGGCGATATGCCGTTCGTGCCGCGTGACGTCGCGCTCAGGTCGGTGCGGCTGACCGAGGGTGCCGTTGCCATCTACAATGCGGCGGCGGAGCGCGTCGCCCTCCTCAACGGCATCGATGGCGAGCTGTCTGCCGATGGCCTCAAGGGTCCGTTTCGTTTCAAGGGCTCGGTGTCCTGGGCCGGGTCTGCCCATGATGTGAAATTCGCGACCGATATTCCGGCCGCAGACGGGGCGTTCGCGCTCAAGGTTTCGGCGCGAGGCGACAACTCGCCGACCGTCTACATGCTGGACGGGCGGGTTTCTGATTTGAGCAACAAGCCGACATTCAAAGGCCGGTGGACGGGAAAGATCGCAATTCCCGGCAGCGAAACGACCACGCCGCCGGGAAAAGCTCCGCCGCTGCTCGATCTCGCATCGGACGTGACAGCCGATCCCCTTGGCGCAAAATTCGAGAAGCTCGCACTTTCGCTCGACGCCACGGGCGCTCCGCAAACGATCACGGGATCGGCGGTTGCGACTTGGACGGCAACGCCCCGGCTCGATATTTCGCTGCAATCGAAATGGCTCGACATCGATAGGCTTGCGGGCGCCGGGCAGGGCAGCGCGTCCTTCGAGAAGCTCAAGCAACTCACCGGCGGATTGATGCAATCCGTTTCGGGTGACAGCACCGCAACGGCGAAGATCAATCTCGAGCAGGTGAAGGTCGGCGGCGAGAACGCGGGCGGCCTGTCGATAGACGCGGTTCGGCAAGGCAATGTTACGCATCTCAAAACATTCAAGGTAAGCTTGCCCGGCGGATCGCGGCTCGATCTTGCGGGCGATCTCAAGAACAATGCGGGTAAGTTCAGCTTCGCCGGAAATGCGTTTATCGGCGGAAGCAGTTTCGGGCGATTGAAAGCGTGGGCGGAGAAATCCGGCGTTCCGATCGATTTCAATGCCGATGGCTCTTACTCGGCCGCGGGCAAGCTCGAAGTCGACGATACGCATTTCGCGCTGACGGACGCCTCGGGTGAGTTATCGGGACGGGCGCTTGCAGGCGAGCTCAAGATCCTGCGCGGAGACCGGCAGCAAACGGATCTGACGTTGCAGGCCGCCGATCTCGACACGCGCGAAGTTTTCCCGAAAATTGCCGCGGCCCTCGGCAGTGAATTCCGGCGGTCGCTGGGACTTCAGAAATTAGAGGGTGCCGAAGATCCCCGCGCGGTGTTGCCGGGCGACGTGCGGCTTCGCCTGATCGCGAGCCGGCTGACGGATGGCGACACGACGTATCGGGATGTCGACGTCTCGTTCACGATCGAAAACCGAGACATCAAGCTGCCGGTCGCGAAACTTACGACGCAAAGCGGACTTTCGATCGAACTCGAGGGACGTGTCGAGACGCGCGATAGCGGACCAGCCGGCACGTTTGCATTCGATCTCACTGGCGCGACGCCCGAGGCGATGCATGACCTTGTCAGCAAAGCCGGTCTTGTAGCGGTGCTCGGCGATGAGCGCTTCAAAGGCCTGAAGGACGGCAAAATCGCCGGGCTGATCCGGCTTGGCCTCAGGGCGCCCGGGGCGACGGACGTGACATTCGATGGAACGCTGAACGGGGCCCATCTCAACGGGACAGCGGAATTCGATGGCGGTCTCGCAGGCTGGCGCTCGCGGCCAAGCCGCATGCACACCGCGCTCGATGCGCCATCTTTATCGTCGCTCCTGAAGACACTCGGACGCGCGCCGGTGGGCGATGGACAAGCGGCACAACCCGCTCGCGCGTCGATCGTCACTGCAGGTGTCATCGGCTCGGACGCGAACGTGCGCGCCGATGTTTCGTCTTCCGATTTCAATGTGAGCTTCAATGGGCATTCGCAGTGGCCCGACAATGCGAATTTGGCGCTCGGCGGAACGCTGGATTTCAAGGCGGCGCAATTCGCCGATGCGCTGGCAGCCGCCGGGGTTTCTCTGCCGAGCGGCGCCGAAAACGTGGCGGCGCGCGGTTCGCTCGAGATCGGCCGCAATGGACGCGATTGGACGATTGCGACGCATGGCTTCTCTCTCGGCACGTCGACGCTTGCGGGTAATGTGACCGTGAAGCCCGATGCGGACGCGATGCGGATCGACGGAAAGCTCGAGGCAGATCGCGTTGCGTTCCAAAGCCTGCTTTCAGCGGTGACGGACGCTCGGCCTGCGCCGCCTGCTTCGACCGCAGCTGACGCGGCTGACGATGCTGCCGCCGATGCGCAACCGATATGGCCCGAGGGGTTGTTCAATTTCGCGGCGCTGGGCAACACGAGCGGGACGCTGAATGTTGCCTTCAAGTCTCTTGAACTGAGCGGTGGTCTCGCGGCGCACGACGGCCGGATGACGCTCGCGCTCGCTCCGGGGAAGCTTGTGTTGAGCGATCTCAATGCAGTGGCTGCTGGCGGACAGTTGAGCGGCAGCGCCGGTCTCGAGAAGGTGTCGAACGGCGTCGCTTTCACTTCGACGCTGAAGCTCGATCAGGCGAAGCTGGCGACCATCAGCGCCGCCGGCAAAGGCACGGCGACGATCGACCTTCATGCGGAAGCACGGGCGCAAAGTCCGGCGGGTCTCGTCGCGGTCATGACGGGCGGGGGTACAGCCAAGCTTGCGGACGTCGAAGTTCCCGGCCCCTCGACATCGACGGTCGCCCAGCTCGTCGACGATGTGCTCGGCGGAAAATTGCAAAACGAGCAGCGTGCGATATCGGCGGGTTTTGCTGGTGCGCTCAATAGTTCGAAGATGACGCTCGGCAACCGCGAACTCGCGATGTCGATCTCCGATGGCTCGATCAAACTCGAGAAGTTCGTTCTCGACGGTGCCGACGGCCAGGCGGAGGGTAACGTCACAGCCGATCTCGCCACGCTCGGCATGAACGCCGCGTTCCAACTTACGTCTGTCGTCAGACCGTTGCCGCCGCCCGCAATTCCGCTCGCGAATTGGACGCCGCCGCAGCCAAAGGGAACGTTGCCTGCCGTCGTCGTGCTGTACGATGGGCAACTCGACAATCTCGCGGGCGTAACAGTCAAGACCGACGTTGCCAGTCTTCAGCGCGAGCTTGTCGTCAGGCAGATGGAACGCAACGTCGAAGAACTCGAGCAATCGCGTCGCGTCGATGAAGAGCGTGTCCGTCTCGAAAAGGAGCGTCGGAAGAAGCTCGCAGCCGATCGCGCGGCGGCGCTCGAAGCCGCGAAGAAAAATCAAATGGAACGACTGCCGCCGGTCATCCCAGAATCGACCGGGACCGCGAACTCTTCTACCCAGCCAGAGCAGCCGGACGTGCCGTCGGCGACGCCCGCTCCGCCGCAACAGCCAGCAGCTACGGGGCCCGGCGCTAGTGCACAGCCAAGCGGTCCTTCCGATCAGCCGGCAGAAACGCAAGATGCGGCGAAGCCTGTGGATGCGGGCACTGGCAATACTGTTCTGACGCCGAATATATCGATCGAGCCCATTACGCCCGAAGGTGGGAGCGGCGGAGAGCCGAACGCTGCGACGGGCGCTGTCGTGATCGATCCGGTAACGGGTTTACCCGTTCCGAAGCCCGAGCCCGCGGTACGGCCCTCGACTGGGCGTTCGACCGGGGCCCAGAGACAGCCACGCCGCACCTCTTCCGACGAAGTCATGAAGAGCTTAGGCGGCGGCTTCCAGTAGGCGCCTCGCGCCCGTCAGTTGTCGTCCATCTTGAGGGCGTTGATGAACGCCTCTTGAGGAATTTCGACCTTGCCGAATTCGCGCATCTTCTTCTTGCCGGCCTTCTGCTTGTCGAGCAGCTTTCTCTTTCGTGAGATGTCGCCGCCGTAGCACTTGGCCAGCACGTCTTTCCGCAGAGCTTTGATCGTCTCGCGCGCAATGACCTTGGCGCCAATCGCTGCCTGAATCGGAATTTGGAAGAGATGGGGAGGAATGAGTTCCTTCAGCTTTTCGCACATCGAGCGGCCGCGGCTCTCGGCGCGCGCTCGGTGCACGATGATCGAGAGCGCGTCGACCGGTTCGCTGTTGACGAGAATGGACAGTTTGACGAGGTCGCCTTCCTCGTAATTCTTGATGTGATAGTCGAACGACGCGTAGCCGCGCGAGACGCTCTTCAGGCGGTCGTAGAAATCGAACACCACTTCATTGAGCGGCAGCTCGTAAACGACCATAGCGCGCGTGCCGGCGTAGGTGAGCTGTTTCTGACGGCCGCGGCGGTCCTGACACAGCTTCAAGACGGCGCCGAGATAATCGTCGGGCACGAGGATGGTGGCTTCGATCCACGGTTCCTCGATGTGATCGATTTTGGGGATCTCCGGCATGTCGGCCGGATTGTGCATCTCGATGATCGAGCCGTCATTCATATGCAGGTGATAGATGACGCTCGGCGCGGTCGTGATGAGATCGAGGTTGAACTCGCGCTCAAGACGCTCCGTGATGATCTCAAGATGCAATAGCCCAAGGAAGCCGCAGCGGAAGCCGAAGCCCAACGCCGCCGAGCTTTCCGTTTCGAACGAGAAGCTTGCGTCGTTCAGGCGAAGCCGGCCCATCGCCTCGCGCAGGTCCTCGAAGTCGGCGGCGTCGACGGGGAAGAGGCCGCAGAAGACGACCGGTTGCGCCGGTTTGAAACCGGGCAGGGCTTCAGCGGTCGGATTTTTTTCGTCCGTGATCGTGTCGCCGACGCGGGTATCGGCAACCTCTTTGATGGCGGCAGTGAAGAAGCCGACCTCTCCGGGGCCGAGCTGCTCGAGCATTTCCTGTTTCGGCCGGAAGATGCCGACGCGTTCCACCTGATAGCTGCCGTCCGTCGCCATCAGCTTGACGCGCTGGCCCTTCTTCAGGGTGCCGTCGATAACGCGGGCGAGAACGATGACGCCGAGGTAGGCGTCGTACCAGCTGTCGATGAGCATTGCCTTCAACGGCTTCTTCGGGTCGCCTTTCGGGGGCGGCAGCCGCTCGACGATCGCTTCGAGCACGGCTGCGACGTTGAGCCCGCTCTTGGCGGAGACCCCGATCGCGCCCGATGCATCGATGCCGATCACGTCCTCGATCTGCTGCTTGACGCGATCCTCGTCGGCGGCCGGCAGGTCGATCTTGTTCAGAACGGGGAGGATTTCGAGGCTATTGTCGAGCGCTTGATAAACGTTCGCAAGAGTCTGGGCTTCGACCCCCTGGCTCGCGTCGACGACGAGGATTGCGCCTTCGCAGGCGGCGAGCGACCGCGAGACTTCGTAGGCGAAGTCGACGTGGCCGGGCGTGTCCATGAGGTTGAGCTGATAAAGCTCGCCGTTCTTCGCCCGGTAGTCGAGGCGGACGGTCTGGGCCTTGATCGTGATGCCACGCTCGCGCTCGATGTCCATCGAGTCGAGGATCTGCTCCTTCATTTCACGATTCGAGACGTTGCCGCACAGCTGGATCAGCCGGTCGGAAAGCGTCGATTTGCCGTGATCGATGTGGGCGATGATCGAGAAATTTCGGATGTGTGAAATGGCTGTCATGGGCGGGGCTCATAGCACCCGGAACTGACCGGCAAAAGGGGCGTTAAGCCACTGAGGGGATTATCTGGGCTGCGCGATCGCCGCATCGTCGATATAAGTGGCGGGACGGATGCCGGTGTGCGAGAAATCCCGAAGCGCACTTTATGCTCCCCCGGCGCCCTGGAGAACCGATATGGCGAATTCACCGTTCGAGGCGAACCCTGCTTTTACCAAGCTTGGGGACGACGCAAAAAAGGCCGTTAGTCAGGCGTTCGACGCCATGGCCAACTGGCGGGCGGAGCTTGCCGAACTCGGCGAGAAAAACAGCAATGCCGTCTTCGACAAGATGGCGGAAGCAGCCAAAGCTCTCGGCTGGCCGACGGATTTCGTCGAATTGAGCCGTAAACAGATGCAAAGCGCTTCCAAGCTGCAGCTGCAGGCCGTCGATCAGGTGATGGACGTCTGGGAGAAGCAGGTGAAGGCGCTCGGCAATGCCGGGCAGGCGCCGAGCTTCCCGACGTTTCCGAACTTCCCGAACGTACCTGGCTTTGGAGCCGGATCCGGCTTCCCAGGGTTCTCGGCGACGAACGGCGGCGGTTTTCCCGATTTTGGCGGCGGGGCCGTCAATCCGATCCAATTTTGGATGCAGGCCGCTGAGATGTGGCAGAAGGGTTGGCAGCAGGCGATGTCCACCTGGGTGGATACCCAGCAGCAGGCGATGGGCGGCAAGCCCACGGGCGGTAAAGGCAACTCGCGCTAACGCGCTGAACTCGACCGCAATTCGCAAATTGTAAAAGTTTTGAGGCGTTGATCCGTGTAGGGCCGACGCCTTCTTCTTTTTGATCCTACCTCTGATCTATATCGCAATGCCGCAACTTTTAGTGGTGTCGCCACCGTTGCGGCGGCGTCTCGCTGTGGCTATCGTCCGCCGCGTTAAATGTCGCACGCGGAGCGAAGTGTTTCCGCACAAAAACAAAAAACAATTGCCGCGCGGAACATTGCTCCGCGCAAGTACGGGGGACGCTCTATGACGATGTCGAGCCCGGCTGCAGCTCCGGCTGCTACAAGCACATTCGGACGCGATTTTCTCGCGTCGATCGTCGTATTTCTGGTGGCCCTGCCGTTGTGCATGGGCATCTCGATTGCGTCGGGCCTGCCACCCACGACGGGCATCATCACAGGAATCGTCGGCGGCATCATCGTTGCGACAATCTCCGGTCAGCCGCTGCAGGTCAGCGGACCGGCCGCGGGTCTCACCGTTCTCGTCTATATGCTCGTCCAAGAGCATGGCGCCGCCATGCTTGGGACAATCGTACTTTTCGCCGGGCTCATTCAAATGGTGGCGGGCTATATGAAGCTCGGCCAATGGTTTCGCGCCGTCTCGCCGGCCGTCATTCACGGGATGCTCGCCGGCATCGGTGTGCTGATCTTCGCTTCCCAGTTTCACGTCATGTTCGACGGCAAGCCGCTCGGCAGCGGGGTGCAGAACCTGATCGGAATTCCGGGGGTTGTTCTCGACGCGATGCGCGGCGGCGATGCACGTCAAACGGCCGGGCTCGTCGGCCTTCTGACGATCGTCACGATTGCCGGGTGGAGCGCCTACTCGCCCAAATCACTGAAGCTGGTGCCGGCGCCGCTCGTCGGCGTTATCGTTGCGGTGGTGGCAGCCAAGCTCCTCGGTTTGGAAGCCATCAAGTTCGTCGATGTTCCGAGCAACATCTGGGAGTGGTCGCTCCAGATGTATCCGACGGCTGACAAGCTCTTTCGCATCACCGAGCCCGGTATACTGATCGGAGCGATTTCGATCGCCTTCATCGCCAGCGCCGAGACGCTTCTCTGCGCGACGGCTGTCGATCAAATGCACACCGGGCCTCGCACAAAATACGACAAGGAGCTTTTTGCGCAGGGTGTCGGCAACTCGATCTGTGGCGTTCTCGGCGTGTTGCCGATGACGGGTGTCATCATTCGATCGGGCGCGAACGTTGCGGCGGGAGCGCAAACGCGGTGGTCGGCCATTCTGCATGGCGTTTGGCTTCTTCTTCTTGTTGCGTTCTTTCCAGCGGTTTTGAAGCTCATTCCGCTTTCCGCGCTCGCAGCCGTTCTCGTCTACACGGGTTACAAGCTCGCCTATCCGAAGATCCTGCCGACGTTGCGAACCTATGGATGGGCTGAAGTCGCGATCTACGCGATCACAGTCGTCACGATCGTGCTGACGAACCTGCTGGATGGCGTGCTCGTCGGGCTTGGACTGTCGCTCCTGAAGCTGGTTTACGCGTTCTCGCATCTCGAAATCACGAAACAGGATGGGCCGGACAATCGGGTCGATCTGCACCTCAAAGGTTCGGCGACACTCGTTCGATTGCCGATGCTGGCGTCCGCTCTCGAGGCGCTCAAGCCCGGTGCGAACGTTCACGTGCATATCGAAGATCTCGATTACATCGATCACGCGTGCATCGATCTGTTGTCGAACTGGGACCGCCAGCACGGGTTGAGTGGCGGCTCGCTTTCGATCGAGTGGGATGCGCTGAAGAATAAGTATCAGCAACGCAGCGGCAACGCGTACCAGCGGGCCGCCGCCAAAGAGAGTGCTGCCGGGACCGCTGCGACTGCCGTAAACCCCGCGTGAGCTGAGCTCCGGAGATTGGAGCGCGGCCTGAGCTTCCGAGAGCGAATATCAACAGGAAGCGGTGCGCGGACAGCGTGACGCTTGCCCTGTAGTTCATTTGGCACTAGGTTAGAATTATTCTAATTCTAGGATGCTTATAGTTCATGCGAAAGTTCGGCGATCTTGATCAGCGCGAAATCCTAGCGCTCGCGATCTCACTCGAGGAAGAGCACGGCCGCATCTATTCCGATTATGCGGCGGGCCTCAGCGCCGACTATCCGGCATCGGCCAAGATCTTCTCCGAACTCGGAGAAGAGGAAAACGAGCACCGCCGCTGGCTGATCGATCTCTTCCGACGCAAGTTCGGCGACCATATTCCGCTTATCCGTCGCCAGGACGTGTCCGGTTTCGTCCGCCACGATCCCATCTGGATGGTCCGGCCGCTCGGCATCGAGAAGGTGCGGCGGCAGGCCGAGCAGATCGAAGCGGAGACGCGGAGTTTCTACCAGTCTGCATTGGCGCGTGCGTCAGACGCCGAAATCCGCAAGCTTCTCGGCGATCTGATTGCGGCGGAAAACGAGCACATCGAAATCGCGCACGACGTTGCCGCCGTCGAGCTGACCGATAAAGCGAAAACGCATGAAGCTCAGGCCGCGCGCCGTTCCTTCGTGCTCCAGTACGTGCAGCCTGGACTGACGGGTCTGATCGACGGCTCGATCTCGACGCTCGCGCCGATCTTTGCAGCGGCCTTCGCGACGCATAACACTTGGCAGACATTTCTCGTCGGCATTGCTGCTTCGGTCGGTGCCGGCATATCGATGGCTTTTGCGGAAGCGCTTTCCGATGACGGGGAGATCTCGGGGCGCGGCCATCCGTGGCTGCGCGGCTCGGTCACAGGACTGATGACCGCACTCGGTGGCATCGGACATACGCTTCCTTATCTCATTCCCGATTTTTGGACTGCGACGACAATCGCTGTCAGCGTGGTGTTCATCGAGCTTTGGATCATTGCCGGAATACGCTCCCGGTTCAGCGAGACGAAGTTCTGGAGAGCGGCTTCGGAGGTCGTCGTGGGCGGCCTGATCGTGTTTATGGTGGGCATCCTGATCGGCAGCGCGTAGACAGGATGGCGGGCAGGCCTCACTGAAGCCATAGTCTCTTGACGCTTTGCTCGCTGCTGGCAAAAGTGCCGGCGCCCATCAACGGCCGAAGGCATCTCATGCGCGCAGGTTTTCTCGTTTTCACGGTGGCATCCCTCATGCTGGCGGGTCTCTCCGCGACTGCCAATGCGGAAAGCGCGCCGCCCACACCACCGAACAAGCGCAATTGCCAGAACACGGTGCCGTTCAACACATGGCTCGCAGATTTCAAGCGAGAGGCGATCGCTGACGGCATTCGTCCGGAGATCATCGAGGAAACGATCGGCGGCATGACGCCTGATCAGGGGACGATCAGCCGCGACCGGAAGCAGGGCTTCTTCTCGCAGACGTTCATCGAATTCTACTTCAAGCTCGCCACCAAAAGCCGCGAGCAGATGGGCCGCACGTACCTGCAGCGTTATGCCGACATCTTCGACCGCGCCGAGAAGGAGTTCGGCGTTCCAGGCGCGGTTATCACCGGGTTCTGGGCGCTCGAAAGCGACTTCGGCGCTGGGATGGGTAAGTTGCCCGTTCTGCATTCACTCGTAACTTTGGCGTGGGATTGCCGTCGCGGCGATATGTTTCGCGAAGAGCTGAAAGCGGCGATGAAGATCGTCCAGCGTGGCGACCTTACTCCCGATCAGATGATCGGCTCATGGGCGGGTGAACTCGGCCAGACGCAGTTCCTGCCGCGCCACTATCTCAACCTCGGTATCGATTACGACGGCGACGGGCGCGTCGATCTCATTCGTAGCAATGCCGACGTCATCGGATCGACGGCGAAATTCCTCTCGGAAATGGGCTGGCGGCGCGGCGAGCCGTGGATCGAGGAAGTGCGCCTTACAAAGGAACTGCCGTGGGATAAGGCCGATCTCGCGATCCAGCTGCCGCGCTCGCAATGGGCGGCGTGGGGCGTTCAAGCCGTCGGCAGCAAGCAGCTTCCGGCCGACGATTTCAAGGCTTCGCTCCTGCTGCCGATGGGCCGTAACGGCCCGGCGTTTCTCGCCTACCAGAACTTCCACGTTTACACGGATTGGAACCAGTCGCTGACCTACGCGATGACGGCGGCGCATCTCGCTGCCCGCATGGCGGGCGCACCGAACCTCAAACGCGAGAGCGGCAACGTGGTTTCGCTGAGCTACGAGCAGCTGAAAGAGCTGCAAGGCCTTTTGAAGCGTCGCGGTTTGGATGTGGGCGAGATCGACGGCAAGCTTGGCGCGGGTACCCGCAAGGCCGTCAAGGAAATGCAGATGAAGTTCGGTTTGCCTGCCGACAGCTATCCGACGGCGGAGCTGCTGACGGCGCTACGCGGCCGCAGCTAGATTTTGTTCGCTGTAAATGAATTACGCCGGCGGCTCGTTGAGCCGCCGGCGTAATTGTATTCCGTCACTGCAACTCGTGCCGCTTTGCGAACCTAGTGCAGCTTGACCTGCGGCTCAGTGCGGCGGGTGAGCGTACGCGAGAGCGTGTCGAGCGCGACCTTGATATATCCGTGCAGCGCGACTTCGTGCATCTTATAGAGCGACCGATACATCATCTTGGCGAACCAGCCTTCGATGCGCAGCGACTTGCCTTCGATGAAGCCCATCAGGTTGCCGACGGTCGAATATTTGCCGAGCGAAACCAGCGAGCCGAAGTCGCGATATTTGAACGGCGCCAGTTCCTTCGCGCCATTCATGCGGCGCTGGATCTGTTTGACGAGATGGCTCGCTTCCTGGTGGGCCGCCTGAGCGCGCGGAGGGATCGGCGCCGTTTCACCGTCGGGCAGCAAATAGGCGGCATCGCCGATGACGAAGATGTTGTCGTCGCGCGTCGTCTGCAACGTCGGTTTGACGACGAGCGTATTCATGCGGCTGACTTCGAGACCATCGAGCTTCGATAAGACATCCGGGCCTTTGACGCCGGCGGCCCAAACGACGAGTTCCGACGGAATGAACTCGCCGTTGGCGAGCGTTACGCCTTCCGCGGTGACTTTCGTGACGGGACTGCCGACGCGGATATCGACGCCCATGCCGCGCAGAATATCAGCGGTTGCTTGTGATAGACGCTCGGGAAGAGCGGGCAAGATGCGGGGCGCGGCTTCGATCAGCGTGATCTTGAAGTCTTTCTCCGGATCGAGCTTGTCGAGCCCGAATTCGATCAGGCCGCGAGCTGCATGGTGCAGCTCCGCCGAAAGCTCCGAGCCGGTTGCGCCGGCTCCGATGATCGCGACGTGAAGCTGGCCGTCCCGCACGGGGCCCGGCTGCGCGTAGGCGCGAACGCAAGCGTTCAACAGGCGCCTGTTGAAGCGCTCCGCCTGCTCTGGCGTGTCGAGCATGATGGCATGTTCCAACACACCCGGCGTTCCGAAATCATGCGATACGCTGCCGATGGCGATGACGAGCGTGTCGTAGGGGAACCAACGGTCCGGCGTGATCTCGCGGCCGTCCTCGTCGTAGGTCGCGCCGAGGTGCACGCGCTTGTTGGCGCGGTCGAGCCCGATCATTTCGCCGTAGCGATAACGAAATCCGTGCCAGTGGCCCTGGGCCTGATAGGACAGTTCGTGGCGTCCGGTATCCATGCTGCCCGCCGCGATCTCGTGCAGGAGCGGCTTCCAGATGTGCGTCCGCGCACGGTCGACGAGCGTAATTTCTGCCTTGCCGGACCGGCCGAGCTTTCTGCCGAGCTGTGTCGCGAGTTCCAGTCCGCCCGCGCCACCTCCGACGATGACGATACGATAGGGCTGTTTTTCGGTGACGCCTTTGTCTGGCGATGTAGCGGGAGCCTGCAAATTCATATTGGCCTCATGCGCGAAGTCATGACGGCGGCATTTTTAGGAACGCAATTCGCCGCCGGTCGCCTTCTTAACATCCGTTACTATTTTTTTGGTTATCGTTTCGATCGCCTGATCGGTCAGCGTTTCCGTCGCAGGCTGGATCGTTATTTCTATGGCGATGGATTTCTTGCCTTCGGCCGCGAGACTGCCGCCTTCGAAAACGTCGAACACGCTGACGGAGCGGATCAGAGTCTTGTCGGCGTTCGCCGCGGCTTTTACCACATCTCCGGCGGCGACGTCTTTCGGCACGATGAAAGCCAGGTCGCGCGTCACGGGCAATAGATCGGATGCCGCAAGCGGCGGTTTGGCTCGCGACTTCTTCTTCTCGGGCGGCAGGGCGTCGAGGAAGATCTCGAAAGCGGAAACGGGGGCTTCAACATCCAGCGCCTTGAGCGTCGCGGGGTGAATTTCGCCGAAATAGGCGAGCACGGTCTTCGGGCCGAGCTTGAGCGCCCCTGAACGGCCGGGGTGATACCAAGCCGGGGCATCGCGCGTGATCTGCGCTTTCGAAGGGTCGAGCCCAAGCGCGGAAAGTGCCGCAAAGACATCGGCTTTAACGTCGAAGACGCCGACCGGGTTGGCGTTGCCGTCCCAGTGCCGCCCCGCGCCCGTCAAGCGGGCCGTTCCGGCGCGTACACCGGCAGCGCTCGCGTATTGATCTTCCGGCCGCTCGCCGCGGTAAGCTTGGCCGAGCTCGAAAAGCGCGACATCCGCAATGCCGCGATTGCGGTTGCGCGTCACCGCCGTCAGCAGGCCAGGGAGCAATCCCGGACGCATTGACGACATCTCGACGGAGATGGGGTTTCCAAGATCGAGAGCTGGCGCGCCGCCGCCGAAATGGACGGCTTGCTCTTTCGGAATGAAGCTCCACGTCACGGCTTCGACGAAGCCGCGGGCTGCCAGCAAGCGGCGGCCGCGACGGGCGCGCTTCTGCTTTTCGGTAAGGACGGCGCGGGCAATTCCGTCGGCGCGCGGCAGGGGCGTCGCCGGGATGCGATCGAGTCCGGCGATGCGGACGACTTCTTCTACGAGGTCGGCAGCGCCATGGACGTCAGGACGCCACGTCGGAACGGTGATCTTTGCGGCGTTCGGCTTGCCTTCTATCGTGAAGCCTAGCGCTTTCAGTGTGTCCGAGATCTCGTCGTTCGAGAGTTTCACGCCCGAGAGCTTTTCGATGCGCGCGAAATCGAAGGAAATGACGCGGCTTTCGATTGGCTCTTTGCCCGCGATCTTGGCCTTCGAGGCTTCGCCTCCGCAGAACTTCAGGATCATGTCGGTGGCGAGATCGAGACCAGGACGAACGGAAGCCGGATCGACGCCGCGCTCGAAACGATACCGAGCATCGCTTACGAGACCGGTCTTGCGGCCAGTCGCGGCGGTGCGGACGGGATCGAACCAGGCGCTCTCGATGAGAACAGCTTTGGTCTCTGGCGTGCAACCGGTGCTTTCGCCGCCCATGACGCCGCCAAGGCCGAGTGGGCCCGAATCGTCGGCGATCACGCACATCGTGTCGTCGACGGTGTACTCCTTACCGTCGAGCGCGAGAAACTTTTCGCCATTCTTGCCGAGACGAGCATGCAGCGCGCCCTTGATCTTGTGTGCGTCGTACACGTGCAGAGGGCGGCCGCGATCGAGCGAGATGTAATTCGTGACGTCAACGAGGGCGTTGATCGGGCGCAGGCCCGCAGCTTTCAGCCTGTTCTGCATCCAATCGGGCGACGCACCATTCGCGACGTTGCGAATCGTTCGCGCGGCGAACACCGGGCACGCGTCAGCCGTTTCGGGCGTGAACTCAAGCTTGACCGGGATCTTGCAATCGAAGGCTTCGTTGAGCGGCGCGAGCTTCGGCTCGGGCTTCAGCTTGCCCATGCCTGCTGCCGCGAGATCGCGCGCGATGCCGCGAACGCCGGTGCAGTCAGGGCGGTTCGGCGTCAGTTTGACTTCGATGACAGGATCGTTGAGGCCGACGACATCGATATAGCGGTCGCCGACGTTAGCGGCCCATTCCGCCGGCAGATCGAGAATGCCGTCGCTTTCCTCGGAGAGTTCGAGTTCGGCGGCGGAGCACATCATGCCGTTCGAGACGACGCCGCGAACCGGCTTTTTCTCGAGCGTGATTTTCGAGCCTGGAATGTAGGTTCCGAGCGGCGCAAAGACGGAGACCATGCCGGGACGCGCGTTCGGTGCGCCGCAGACGACTTCCATCAGCGGCTCGCCTTTGGCGACCTCGACTTGGACGACCTGCAACTTGTCGGCGTTCGGATGTTTTTTTGCTTCGACGATGCGCGCGATCTTGAAGGCGCCGAGCGACTTCGCCGGGTCTTCGATGCCTTCGACCTCGAGACCGATCGCGGACAGCGTCGTCGCGATCTCGTCGACGGATTTCTCCGTGTCGAGGTGATCCTTCAGCCAAGAGAACGTGAATTTCATTTCTTAGGTCTCGTGCGCAGAATTCCCCTCCCCAGCAGGGAAGGGGAGGTAGGGGTGGGTAGAATTCGCGACAAGGTGATAGCGGGTTCAATCCTGGTCCGCTACCACCCGCGATGCCGCTCAGTCCTTGAAAGGGTCAAACTCGCCCTCTCCGGCCATAACTACGGCAAAAGGCGTCAGCCTGTGCAACACGCGCGTTGATGTCGCGTGGTACGCCAGAACCTCATCCAGCCGCCGGTAGGCCATCGGGCTTTCGTCGAGGTCGGCACCGACGAGCGTTACGCCGCGCCGCTGCAGCCAGGCGTCCATTTCGACGCGCGAGAACCGCCGCTTGGCTTCCTTGCGTCCAAACAGACGGCCAGCGCCATGCACCGTCGAATAGAGCGACGCCTTTGCTTCAGGACTGTCAACACCTTCGAGGATTACCGCGTCATCACCCATCGAGCCGCCCACGAAGCCGCGTTGCCCGGGAAACGCCGGCGTTGCGCCCTTGCGGACAACCCACAGATCGCGCCCGTCGTGCGTCTCGCGCCAGGCGTAGTTGTGATGATTGTGGACCATGTCTGTCACCATACCACCGATGATCTGTCGCACGCGTTCCACCACCCATTCACGGCCAGCGTACGAATAGCGACCTGCAAGTTCCATCGCAGCGATGTAACGCTGACCGAGTTCGCTATCTTCATCGACCACCGCAGGCGGTACGTTCATGCCGTCCTTCCCGCCCGCAGCTTTGAGGTAACGCGTTGCGCTCGTATGGCCGAGGCCGCGGCTACCAAAATGCACGCCGATCCAAACGTAACCGGCTTCATCGCGCATCAAGTCGACATAGTGGTTGCCCGATCCGACCGTGCCAATCTGATTGACCGCCTTCTGCCGATAAGCCTCCATATCGGAGGCCTTCCAAGCATTGGAATCATCAAACAGCTCATGCTCAACCCGCTCGTTGTTCGAACGTCCAATCCCGAACGAAACGATGCGCGCGATATCCTTTGTGATGCTTCCAATTCGGCTTTCGATTTCTTCGAAGCGGGTATCAAGGCGCACGGCCATGTTTCCGCATCCAATGTCGAAGCCGACACCGGAGATGCTGATCTGCTTTTCGTAAGCAATCACGCCACCGACGGGTTGCGCATAGCCGAGGTGCCCGTCAGCACAAATAACGCCAGCGACGGCGTTGCCAACGCCCATGCAGTTGCGCATTTGCGCGACCGTCGCCGCATCGTGCTCACCAATGACAGTCAGCGGGCTGTCGCGATAGGCTGCGTCTTGCGGCTTGATTGCCGCAATCTCGGCGCCTGCTGCGCCAGCCTCGTGCGCCATGTGCTCATCGCGGGCGGCCTGACGGAACTGGCACCAGGCAGGCCATGCCTTCATGCCGGGCCTTTCGACTCTCACATCAGGATCGGCGTATCCGGCAGCCATTGCGAGTTCGCGAGCACGCGCCTTGTAGGGATCTGAACGTTCCATCGCGTTCACCATTTACGATTTTGAAAACAAAAAAACCTCCGCAGCGTTTGCTGGGAGGCCCACATCGAGGTCCGAGAAGTTATTGGATGTTACCTTAGTGTAACTCCATCAACTCCGATCCGATCGACGTAGGCCAAGCGCGGTTGCAGACTGCCCATTTCTGGACGCCGATCTGCAAACAAATATGCGCGTGCGCGTTTCATAGCGTCGATTCACGAAGTTGAGTTCGAGGGTTATGCTTTATATGCGATGTGTACGTCAAGCTCTGTACGCACTAATTGCTTAGCCCGCCGCCGAGGGTCGGCACGTCGAGCATCGAAAAGCCGTAGTGGCTGAGCCACTTCAAATCGCCGGAGAAGAACGAGCGCAGATCGGGGATGCCGTATTTCAGCATCGTCAGCCGGTCGAGGCCGACGCCGAACGCGAAGCCTTGATACTTCTCGGGATCGAGACCGCAGTTACGAAGCACGTTCGGGTGCACCATTCCGCAGCCGAGAATTTCGAGCCATTGGCCGGGCTTGCCGATCGCTTCGGCGCCGATGTCGACTTCCATCGAGGGCTCGGTGAACGGGAAGTGCGACGCGCGGAAGCGCATCTTCACTTCGTCGACCTCGAAGAAGGCTTTGCAGAATTCCTGTAGCACCCACTTCAGGTGGCCCATGTGGGTCGACTCGTCGATGACGAGGCCTTCCACCTGATGGAACATCGGTGTGTGTGTCTGATCGCTATCCATGCGGTAGACGCGGCCCGGCGCGATGATGCGGATCGGGGGCTTTTGCGACACCATCGTGCGGATCTGCACGGGGCTCGTGTGCGTGCGAAGCAACAGCCGCGAGCCGTCGGCCTTCGGGGAAAAATAGAACGTGTCGTGGTCCTGTCGCGCGGGGTGCTCGGCCGGGATGTTGAGCTTGTCGAAGTTCATCTCGTCGGTCTCGATGTCCGGACCTTCGGCGACCGAGAAGCCCATATCGGCGAAGATCTCTATGACTTCGTCGAGGACCTGGCTCACGGGATGAATGCGGCCTTCCGCAACGGGACCAAGGCGAACCGGCAACGTGACGTCAGCGCGCTCGGTCTTGAGGCGTTCGTCGAGCGCTGCCGTTTCAAGCACCGCTTTGCGGGCATCGAGCGCGTCTGCGACTTTCGACTTCAGCGTATTGACCGTCTGGCCGAAGCTCTTGCGCTCTTCGGGCGGCAACGACCCGAGCTTGCTCATCAGCTCCGATACGCGGCCCTTCTTGCCGAGGGCCGAGACGCGGACGGCATCGAGAGACGCCAGATCAGTGGCTCCGGCAATCTCGGCCAAGAGATCGTTTTCGAGATTGGAGAGAACGTCAGAAGTGCTCATGCAAGACCTCGTCCGGGCGCGGGCGCTTGTTGTCGTCCGGAATGACGCGCGGCCTTTGTTTGGCAGGCTTGGTGCGCACGATCAACTCCGCGCGACGATCCGGACACCGCGCCTGTGGGGCAGTCTCCGTTCAAGCGATGGATCCCGGCTCTTTGTGACCGCACCCGAGGCGCGGCCACTTCGGCCGGGATGACACTTGTTGGGCCAGTTGGCTGCGTCCGAGCAGCCAAGTGGGCAATTAAGCCGCCTTCTTGACCTTGTCCTGGTCGGCCTTGGCGACGGGCGAGCTGGCAGCTGCCGCAGCCTTGTCGACGAGGGCCTTGAAGCCCGCCGGATCGTTGATCGCGATATCCGACAGAACCTTGCGATCGACCTCGATGCCGAGGTTCGTCAGGCCGTTGATGAAGCGGCCGTAGGTCAGGCCGTGCTCGCGGACAGCGGCGTTGATGCGCTGGATCCAGAGTGCGCGGAAATTGCGCTTGCGACGCTTGCGATCGCGATAAGCGTACTGCTGCGCTTTTTCGACAGCCTGCTTGGCGACGCGGATCGTATTTTTGCGACGGCCGTAATAGCCCTTCGCGGCCTTGATTACTTTCTTGTGCTTGGCGTGGGCGGTAACGCCACGTTTGACGCGAGCCATGGGAGAAAACTCCTGGAATTAGTGCTTCAAGAAGAACGAGTCTTTGCTGGGTGCTTGCTGCTCCCCACCGGGAGCCGGCTGCAACCACCTGCGAGATCTCAGCGGTTGTAGGGCATGTATTTCTTGACGATCTTCGCGTCAGAATCGTTCAGCACGCCTGTGCCGCGCGCCTTCTGAATGAATTTCGCCGTGCGTTTGATCATGCCGTGACGCTTACCGGCCTGGGCTGCAACAACCTTGCCCGTGCCGGTCATCTTGAAGCGCTTTTTGGCGCCGCTCTTGGTCTTCATCTTAGGCATTTTGCTTGTCCTTAGTTCTCGCTCACGGGCCCGCCGGATGCTCGCGCTCACGCGCTTTACATCCTGGCCCTCCGCGGGGGCGGCGCTCGGCGCCGAGCCGCCTTGCGGCCCCGGACCAAAAGTCCGAAGTGCGGAGGCGAGCTTGGAGGCGCTCAAATGCCCTGGCTCGTTTCCGAGCCGAAGTGCCGGTGCATTGCTGCTCCAGCGCTCTCAACCGTTGCGAAACGGCTGGTCCTGCGAAGGGTGCTTTTTGCGGTTTCCGCTTGTTTTTCAAAAGCATAAGAACCGCCACGGCATGCCTCGCCGGGCGGCTCTGAGCGGGGTTATAGGGGAGGCCTCGGGAATTCGCAACATTTTCGGTAGCGTTGCGAAAAATGCAACGCGCGGAAGGATTTCGCCGGAGACCCGCGAAATTCTCATTGGTTACATTAGAACTAATTACAGGGTTAACACGTTGTTAAGTGCGCCGATGCGCCAGGGAGACGGGCCGTGAAGCAAATCATCGATCAGATCGTCAATTTGCTCCAACAGGGCATAACGGCCATTTTCAAGTTCGTCGAACTCGTCTGGCAGTGGTCGTTCGGCCAGATGTTCGAAATTTTTCAATCGAACTGGCAGGCTCTGCCGGTTTGGAAAATCGCTATTCTGGCGGTCGTCGTCATCGCCATCATCTACGTGCTTTATCGCGGCTTCTTCCAGCTTTGGGCGGCGGCGGAACAAATCTTCAAAGCGTTTGTCGAACTGCTGATGGTGCTCGTCTCCATCCTGCCCTACGTGCTGATCGCCGGCCTGATCGCAGCGGGCGGCAGCTACATCATTCAGCACGTCAATATCTAACGCGATCTCGTAAACGGGATCAGCTCGACGATACCGATTGCAATTCGGTGTCGTCGCCGGCGGGAGCATTCGTGTTCTTGCTGAACACGATGCGGCTGCGCACGTAGTAGAGCGATACGAAGCAGATCAGCACGGATATCGTTTTCCCGTCGATGGGCGGGAGATTCATTTCGTGCACCGTCAGCCAGATCACGCCCGCCGTCAGCAGAAGACCGAGGAACGATGTGCCTGCGAATTCCATGAAGACGCGATGATTGGATTTGTGCGACATGTCGTGATTGAAGACGAAGGTCCTCGTCAGCGCGTAGTTCACGACCATTCCGACTGTATATGCGATGACGCTCTGCAGAATAGGCAGTCCGAAGACGTATGTGAGTGAGAGGAAGATCGTGTAATCGACGATGGTCGAACCCAGGTTAACGCCGAGATAGAGCAAGGCATGACGAAGCTTAGGGTTCATTCGAAAGACCTTCTGGCGACCGACTGGCGAACGATGCGATACCTAAAGCGGACTGACAAGCGAACAGCTGCAACTTGGGAAACAGCAATGATTTTTCGTGCGGGCGGCTACTCGTCGTCCGCAGTTTTTTTAGGCTGATTTGAATGCGCCCGGTCATGCGCCAAATGGACCTCGACGCACTCTTCTCGCGCGGCGATGCCGGAATTCATCAGCAAATTCGTGCTTACCGCTGATTGCGTCTCCTTCGCCGCCGTTGACTGGCGCGAGCATTGGGTTGTGGCAAGTTAAGCTCGCCCCTGAAGTGCGACTATCCTCAAGAGGCTGCTCATGAGACTCGATCCGTTCATCGCGGCGATTTTCTTTCTTGCGGCGCTTCCCACCGCTGCCATCAGCCTGCGTTCCGCCACCGGCTGGCGTGCCGGTGTCGTATTCGCGGCGTTCTATCCGGCGCTGGTCCTGCTAGTCGGCATTCTGATGATCGTGGCGTTCATTTCACTAGCCGCACTCGGTTTGGTCGACCTCGATTGACCTCGCTCGTCAGTCGCGGAAGCTCAGGCCACGCAGCGTTTCGTGGGGAACAGCGCGCGAGCGATTCGACGTGGTGATGTCTATTGCATCATCGTCAGCTCACGGATCAGCGTCATGTATCACATCGTTCATGTTGGAATGAATAGCGCGGCCCTGAAACAGCTCGACGACCTGCGTCAGGCGTTTCCAAATCTCTACAATCGCCAGGATATTCTGCTGCAGCTTCTCGAAGAGGCGCATCGGAAATATTCGAAGAGCGCCTCGAAGCCGAAGTTGCAGATCGCGGCGTAATTACAGGGTCTTGGAACCCTCAATCCAATTGTTTCCCGGTGTGTAAACGAGGCTCCTCCTGCGTTAATGCGGTTTACACAAAGAATACAATTCTCCCTATGCAGCCTGTCCTTATTCGGAGTTCATTCAGCCGTAGGCAACGACGGTTGCTCGCACGCTTGCTCGCGTGCTGTTCGTTGAGATAAGCGGAGATGAACATGCGTATTGCACCACTATTGGCAGCATCCGTCGTTGCGATCGGTTTGTCTGCGGCGGGCACTTCTTCACAGGCCGCCCAGCTCGCACCGCTAAAGGGAATAGAAGCAAGCCAATCACTTGCTACGCCGGTTGGTGTTGGCCGGTACTGCTGGCGCTGGCGCAATATCTGCGCAAACCGCTGGGGTTGGGGCGGCCCGCGTTTCCGCCGCTGCATGTGGCGTCACGGATGCTGACGTTCATTTGACTGCGTGCGCGGCGTCAAAGGACGATGCCGCGCATCTCAAATTTGCTTGTTCGCGCGCCTGAGACGGGTTGCGAGAAGGCTCATAACGCGGAGCGCGAATTCTGGATCGTCGCGCACGACGGCGAGAAACGCGGGCTTATCGATGGCGACAACTTCTGTCGGTTCGGCGGCCATTGCGGCCGCGCTTCGCGGTCCATCATCGATCAGCGCCATCTCGCCGAAAATGCCGCCGGTTTGGACGTTTTCCAGCACTATCCCATAGGTGATGATGTCGACCCGGCCTGAGCGCACCATGTACATGGTGTCACCGGGATCTTCTTCGAGGAAGATTTTTTCGCCGGCCTCGAAATGCCGGTACGGCGCGCCGATGCGGTCGAGTATCGAGAAATCAAAAGGCCGGTCATCGCTCATGCGGCCGCTCCCCCGAAGACTTCCGTCAGTCGGGCAAAGCTAGAACCGTCCGTGTGCGAGAGCAAGTCTCAGAGCCTGCGCCGTAAACGGGCGAGGGCCGGCGCGGGCAGAGGTAGACAAGGGCGGGGCGGAAACCCCGCCGCAGTCACTTCATCGACGTCATTTGGGAGCGAGCACCATGACCATCTGCCGGCCTTCGAAGCGTGGTTCGCTCTCGACCTTGGAGATGGATTCGGTGTCGGCTTTCACGCGCTGCAGGACGGCCATGCCAAGCTGAGAGTGCGCCATTTCACGGCCGCGGAAGCGCAGCGTTATCTTGACCTTGTCGCCTTCTTCGAAGAACCGCTTAATCGCCCGCATCTTGACGTCGTAGTCGTGATCATCGATGCCCGGACGCATCTTGATCTCTTTCAACTCAACGATTTTCTGATTTTTACGGGCCTCGGCGGCCTTCTTCTGTTCTTGGAATTTGAACTTGCCGAAGTCGAGGATTTTGCAGACCGGCGGTTCCGCGTCGGGCGAAATTTCCACGAGGTCTAGTCCGGCCTCTTCGGCGCGGGCAAGTGCATCGAATTTTGCAATGACGCCGACGTTCTGGCCTGTCTCATCGATGAGACGGACTTCTCGGGCCCGAATTTGGTCGTTGATGCGGGGCCCTGAGTTTTCCCGGCTCTGAGGCTCGGGTCGCATTGGTTTACGGATGGTTCAACTCCTTATGTGGTTCCAATTATTGACCGAAGACGGATTCCCGGCCCAGTCAGCGGCGAACATGGGAAAGAACGGGCTCTCAAGTCAAGCGTGACGCGTGAGCAAAATTGCCAAAAGGCGTGCCTTCGCCCATTTTCCGAACACTTTCCCCTCCTCGCAGCGCTTTTTGGCGGGGCAAATGGCCCTCAGCGCCAATGCTTCGCTATCCAGGGCGTCGGCAGGACGTACTTATAGGATTTCTTCCACGCCGCATTGACGGGCCAAATTCCGTCGCGCGCCTCATCCGGATCGGGCTTGCCGTGGAACGCTACGACCTTTGCTTCCGGCGGGAGCCGAGGCGGGATGAAGAAATTCAGGGGCCAACTCGGCAGCAGCGAGTGTTTGAAGCTCAGGCACCATTCCGGGGGGAAGAAGACGACGTCTTCGCTCTCGGCGGAAATATATTGTTGTTCAATCCGGTAGCGGCGCAAAATGGCTTCGGGGTCGGCGTTGAACGTGTCGAAGATGTGAGACATCTTGCCGACAGGGAACCGATAGATCGACGTATTGCCGACGCGCTCGTTGGGTTGGGTCCAGTTCTGGGCAACGCAAAAACGCCCTGGCTCGAAGTCGAAGAAGCCGTCTATCGATCCAGTGATGACCACGTCGAGATCAAAAAACAGTACGTCGCCTTCGAGATCGTGAAGCGGGTATTGCCAGAGCGATAGCTTCCGCCACGGCGTCGTAAATTCGCGCGCGGGCAAGTTGATCGCGGGAAGAGGCGCAATTTGCACCCAGGGATCGACCCCTTTTGCATCGTCAGTGAAACAGATGAGGCGAGTTTCCCGCTGCGTATTGCGGCGGATCATCGATGCTAAGCGGTTGAGGTAATCGATGCCGTATCGCGTACCCCATTTAATACAGATTATTGTTTGCATCGCCTCGCTTTTGACACCTAAGGCCACGTCCCCGTGGTCCGACCCACCCAGTCCGATCTTTGATATCGGAAGTTTTGCGGACGCAACAGCGTGCACAGCGGATCTTCCGACAATTAGTGTCAGTATCGGTAATAGCGGTGGGGATTATGTCGGGCCCGTTCAACCGGGCATTGCGCAAAATGTTCGTTGCAGGACGAAGGCGTTCAATAGAGAGCACACGCTCCGGACTTTTCCACGAATAATTTCCCTCGCGCACTGTCACGGGGGGATTCGCGACGGCGTCATTTTGCATCGATCAAGCGCTGGTAAACGGCCAGCGTTTTCGATGTAAGCTGGGCCAACGTGAAGCGGCTTCGAACGTTGGCCGCTCCCCGTTCGCCATGTGCCTTACGTTTCTCGGCCGGCCACTTCAGCATGGTTTCGATCGCATCGGCGACGGCCACCGGATCAGCGTATGGGACGCGCAAACCGGACGCTTTATCGGGTGAGACGTCGGGTTCCGTCAGCGCCACTTCGCGGCCGGGGCCGGTATCCGAGACGATGATCGGCACGCCCATCGCTTGAGATTCGATGGCGACGCGCGGAAGGCCTTCCTGCTCGGAAATATTGAGGGCGATATCGCTGATCCCGTAAGCAGCCGCGATGTCGCGCACGTGCCCGGGGAAGCGCAATTGATGCGCGACGCCGAGCTTTTGGGCCTGCGCCTCGAGTTCCGCTTTGAAGGCCGGTTTTTCGACCTCGCCCGCCAAGACACAGACGACGTCTGGGGCGCCGCGCTGTTTCAGAATTCCCAAAGCAGAGACCAGATGATGCTGGGCTTTGCGCGGCGTGATGCGGCCGGCGAGGATCAAGACTGGCTTGCTGCCGTCCGCATCCAGCAACTTTCGCACCGCGGCCAATCTTTCGGGCGTCAGCAGCGCGGGATCAAACACTGTCCCATCGAAGGCACGATGAATGACGGCAATGCGCTTCTCGGGCGTATGGTAGCGGGTGCGGATGAGGTGCGCCATGTAGTCCGACACGGCGATCACGGTATCGCTGCGCGCCATGACGCTATTGTAGAAATTCTTCAGCCGGGTTTTTTCGGAATATTCGGAATGGTAGGTTGTCACGAAAGGCGTACTGGTGCGCCGCGCAGCATAAAGGGCGCTCCAAGCGGGTGCGCGGCTTCGCGCATGAATGATCGAGACGTTTTCGCGGCGGATGATGTCAGCGAGCTGCCGCGCGTTCTTCAAGAGAACGACCGGGTTCTTGGTGGCGAGCGGCATGGGAATATGCTCACCGCCGGCGGCAACGATCTGATCGACCATCGGGCCGCCTTGGGACGCAACGAGAGCGCGATGTCCGTTTTTGACAAGCGCGGTTGCTATCTGCAAGCAACCGAGTTCGGCGCCGCCTGCGCGCATGCGAGGAATGACTTGCAGCACCGTCAAAGTGTTTTTCATTTCAGCTCATCAATCGGAGTCGTTGAGGCCAACGATGGACAGTCCCTATAAGATTCCAGCAGCGGAACCGCAAATGCTTCCTGTCGGGAGAGGCGCGGAGGCGCGGGAAATCCCCTTTATCGCGCAGAATCGAGCAAAATCCGCCGGGCCCGGTCTTTTCTGGCTCTCGGGATTCATGTCGGACATGGCTGCGACGAAAGCCACGGCAATGGCTCAATGGGCGGCTGAGCATAATCTCGGGTCGACGCGATTTGATTATTCCGGTCACGGAATTTCCGCGGGGCGTATTGAGGATGGAACGATCGGGCGGTGGCTCGAAGAAGCCGAGGCGGTCTTCTCAGCGGTCACGAGCGGTCCTCAGATCGTCATCGGTTCGAGCATGGGCGGGCATATCGCGCTGCTGCTCTTGCGAAAACTTCTGCGAGAGCGTCCGGACGAGGCGGCGCGGATCAAAGCGCTCGTTCTCATCGCGCCCGCCTGGGACATGACGGAAGAACTGATGTGGAAGCGGTTTTCCGATGAGGTTCGCCGCGAAATCACGGAGCGCGGCTTTTTCAAGCAACCGTCCGCCTATGCGGAGCCCTATACGATCACGCGCCGTCTCATCGAGGAAGGCCGCGAACATCTTTTCGCGCGTCAGCCGTTCGATCCGGGACGGCCGGTCGTGATTCTGCAAGGTCTATTGGATGTCGATGTGCCGGCGTCTCATACGCGCGAACTTGCGACGTTCCTGACGGGCGACAGGGTCAAGTTGATTGAGGTTGCCGACGCGGAGCACCGGCTGTCGCGGCCGCAAGATCTCGATCTGCTTTTCGGCGAAATCAACAAGCTGCTTTAGCGCTATTTATCGACGCTCGTTGAAGCGCCGGGATCGGGAAGCCCATTCTCGATTGCGTCTTCGATGCTTGACGGTCCGGCGGACGCGGCGATGGCTTCCGGAACGACCCAAATGCGAAAGTTCTGCGTCGCAAGGCCGTTGTCGCAGAGAAGGGCCCCGCCTTCGCTCCGGCAGCTCGTGTCGGCCGGAACCGTATAGGCTCCAGCGGAAGCGCCGCGGCTTTCGCCGACCTCGATCACTTCGATGCGCGCGTCAGGATCGATTGAAACGGCGCGATAGACGCACGCTGATTTCCCGGCACAGGAATCCGCCGTCGATTCCTCCGTCGTCGACAATGCGACCGCCTGAGTGCGCGGCATGCTGACGGCAGGAGCTTCGATGCCGTTTGAAAGCCAGCAGCGATCGTCGATGCAAATAATCGGGTCGGGTTTGAAGCCGAGGGCCGCATCATTCGTGTCGAGCACAATCAGCACAGTGGCCGGCACTGAGCCGGGCTTCGGAGCCTCGGCGACAATCATCCGCTCGCTTTCCGGTTTCGTCGGGACAGCCGCAGCAACGGGCACAGGTGCAGGTTGTTTTTCGGGGGCCGGGGTAACAGCCGGCGGCGGCGCGGGAATGGGGGCCGCGGTGACTGGGGCAGCGGCGACAGGGAGCGCGGCGATTGGGGCAACGGGAGCGGTCGCAGCGGGCTCAGCGGCAACCTGCCGGGTGCGGGCTTCCTGCTTCAAGCGATTGGCCTCTTCGGCGCCCGCCCGGCTCAGCATGTCCGCTTCATAATCGGCGTCGGGCTTAGCCGCTGCCGGCGCCAGCTTCACGGATGGCTTCGACGCTGGTTTTGGTGCTGGCTTCGCGGCTGGTTCGTCGCTTGCACCGGAGAATTTCTGTGCAATCGCCTGTGCCGGATCGACGGAGTCGGCGTGAACGCCAAGCGCGGAGGTCATCACCGCCAATGTCGCCACAAAGAGCACTTTGATCGCCATGGGAAAGCTCGTGGTCCCGCTCGCATCGGCGCCCCCGACGGGTGCGCAACCGCTGACGTCTTTATCCTCTATTCTGGCGGAATGGCGGAAAACGTGTGACGGAACGCTAAAAAGCCGTTGGCTAAAGTCCCGCGATGGATTTCAGTCCTTCGACGTAGGTGGGATAGGCAAGTTTGACGCCGAGCTCCGCCTTCATGCGGGCGTTCGAGACCTTCTTGTTTTCGATATAGAAACTGCGCGCCGTGGACGACAGATCGGCATCGTCGGGATCGATTGCGGGCGGGCAGGGCAAGCCTAACAGTTCGGCGCCATAGGCGATGACGTCCTGGGGCGGTGCTGGAAGGTCGTCCGTCACGTTGAAGATGTGCACGCCGGGCTGAAGATCGATGCTCGCTTCGACCGCGGTCGCGATATCCTCGACGTGGACGCGATTGGTGAGCTGACCTGGCTTGAATATGCGCCGTGCAGTGCCTGCTTTCAGTTGATCGATGGCGCTGCGACCAGGGCCATAAATTCCAGGCAGGCGATAGATGACGAGCGCTTTGCCGGATTTGCGCGCGAGTTCGATCCAACCGTTCTCAGCTTTGAGGCGACGCTGTC
The DNA here is from genome assembly GCF_902712875.1 of Hyphomicrobium sp. ghe19. NCBI lineage: Bacteria > Pseudomonadati > Pseudomonadota > Alphaproteobacteria > Hyphomicrobiales > Hyphomicrobiaceae > Hyphomicrobium > Hyphomicrobium sp. ghe19. Next base: position 276,184 of record NZ_LR743509.1, read on the forward strand.
CACGGATGGTTCCGGGGCGCGTCTCCGTCGTTTCGTCCACCCAGCCGCCCGCTGCGTCGCCGTAGACCCCGACAGTCGAGAAGTATCCGATCCAGCGAACGGAAGGGCTGGCTGCAATCGCATCGCCGTAGCATCGCAAGGCCGGATCGCCGTCAGCATCGGGGGGAATAGATAGGAGCACATGCGTCGCGCTTTGCAGTGCATCGGCGACGTCGTGCAGAGCTTCCCTCCCGTCGAAAAGGAAGGGCTCGAAGCCCTGCTCGACGAGGCGCTCAACTTTTTCGGCGTGTGCGGTCGTGCCGGCGACCGTCCAGCCTTCCTCTATTAGCCGCCGTCCGAGTTCGGTGGCGCAGTATCCCAGTCCGAAACAGAAGAGCCGGCTCATGCTAGCGGAGTTCCTCAATTGGCAAAGTCCATTCGGCGGCGACTTCGGTGTCGTGCTCGCGAGCCTCGTAGCGCTTTCGCAGAGCATCGATCTCGGCGTCACTCGCGAGCCGGCGAGATGCCCAGATCGCCATGGCGCGGACGAGTGCCGAGTTATCTTCCAGCAGGGGTTCGATAAGGGCAAGTAGCGATCGATCGCCCGAATTGCCGGAAGCGATCAGCGTATTGCGGATGACGCGGTCGCGCCCCGTCCGTTTGATCGGTGTGCCCGCAAAGCGCGAGCGGAATGCTGCATCATCGAGTGCGAGCAATTCGGCAAGGGGAGGATTGTCCGTTTCGGGACGCGCGGCGTAGCGGATCTCGGTCGCGGCGCTCGCGAACTTATTCCATGGACAGACGGCGGCGCAGTCATCGCAACCGAACACGCGATTGCCGATCGGGCCGCGAAATTCGGGTGCGATATGGCCTTTGTGCTCGATCGTCAGGTAGGCGATGCAGCGCCGTGCATCGAGCTGGTAGGGCGCGGGAAAGGCGTTCGTCGGACAGACGTCGAGACATCGCCGGCACGAACCGCAATGGTCCTCGGTGCCCTCGTCGGGTTCGAGTTCGGCCGTCGTCAGTACGGCGCCGAGAAAGAGCCAGTTGCCGTGCTGGCGGGAAACCAGGATCGTGTGCTTGCCTTGCCAGCCGAGACCGGCTTTCGCGGCGAGCGGCTTTTCCATCAGCGGCGCGGTATCGACGAAGACTTTGACTTCGGCGCCAGATTGCTCGGAAAACGCACGCGCGAGCGACTTGATCTTTTTCTTCAGAACATCGTGGTAATCGCGGCCTTTGGCATAGACCGAAATCGCGGCATTCGATCGATCGTGAAGGGCGTCGAGTGGATCAGCGGGCGGCGCGTACGATTGTCCGAAGATGATGGCGCTCTTGGCGTCGGGCCACAATCGAAGCGGACCCGCGCGCCGATCGGCATGGGTTTCCATCCAGTCCATGTCGCCGTGGCGCTTCTCGCTCAGGAAGTGCGCGAGCCGAGCGGTCAGCTCCGTGTCGTCGGCCAAGCGCGCAATGCCGACAGCGTCGAGCCCAAGCTTCGCTGCTTCAGCGCGGATCATCCCGCCGAGAGCGGAACTGGAATTTTGGGCTTCGGACATATGAGCGATTTAGAAATCGAGGTCGGAATAGGCAAGAGGCGGCGCCGTTCCCGGAACGCGGTCGCCGAGCAGGGCTCGGAATGACGGCCGGGATTTCATTCGCTGATACCAGACTTTGACTGTCGGATAGTCGTTCCACGGTATCTCGCCCAGGTAGTCTACGGTCGAAATTTGAGCTGCGGCAGCAAAATCGGCAAAGCTCAGCTCGTCGCCGCCGATCCAGCGCCGGGTGTCGGCAAGATAGCCCGTGTAGGAGAGATGATATTTAAGGTTAGCGCGAACGGCACGCAGGACTCCCGGATCAGGTGCAACGGGGCCTGAGGGGCGCATCGAGCTGTAGACCTTCTCGATGAGAAGTTCTCTCGTCACCTCGCGATCGAACTTGCCGTGATACCAGTCGATGAGGCGGCGGATCTCCGCGCGGTCCTCCCGGTTGCCCGGAATGAGCGGAGGGGGACCTGGCGCAATCGTCGTCGCGCTCGGCAGTACTTCTTCAGCGACGAATTCAGAGATCGAATACGCGCCGCACAGCGTCAGGCCGTTCTCGAACTCGAGGACCGGCATCTCGCCTGCGGGGTTCTTTGCAAGAAAGCTTTGGCGCCATTCCCAGGGATTTTCATCGAGAAGCTGAACTTCGACGGCGTATTCGGCAAGCGCCAATCGAATGGACCGAGATCGCGGGCATAGGCGGTACTGCGTAAGTCGCGGGGGCATAGGATTCCTGTGCTGATGACGGCGGCACTATACACCCGCTGTCGTCGATTCGATGGCAACTCGGCTAAACGACCTCTTTGGCATGGCCACAATTTCTGTTAACGCTCGGCCGCTTTCGAGCGCGCGAAGGAGCACTGATGGAAACGTGGCAAGTCGTACTGCTCGGACTGATCGAAGGCTTGACGGAATATCTACCCGTTTCCTCGACGGCGCACCTTCTTCTTACCGAGCAGCTCATGGGGGTCACCTCGGCAGGGCGCACCTTTGAGGTGCTGATCCAGCTCGGCGCAATTCTCGCTCTTCTCACCGTATATGCCGGCAAACTCTGGCACATCGCGCTCGATTTTCCGACCAACGCGACAACGCGACGTTTCGTTTTTGCGGTGCTTGTCGCCTTCCTGCCGGCTGTCTTCATCGGCGTCATGGCGCATCGGATCATCAAGGAAGTTCTTTTTGAATCGCCGTTGATCATGTGCACGGCGCTGGTTGTCGGCGGGATCATTCTGCTTGCCGTCGACCGGATCAAGTACAAGCCGCGGTTCACCAATGTGATGGACATTCCGCCGGCGACGGCCCTGATCATCGGCTTTGCGCAATGTCTTGCCATGATCCCGGGAGTATCGCGGTCCGGTTCGACGATCGTCTCGGCGGTGCTGCTCGGCGCCGACAAGCGTACGGCTGCGGAATTCTCGTTTTTTCTGGCGATGCCGACGATGACCGGTGCGTTCGCCTACGATCTTTACAAGAACTGGTCGATTTTAACGCCTGACGACGTGAGCCACATCGTGCTCGGATTTATCGCAGCGTTCGTCACCGGCGTGATCGTAGTTCGCTACATGCTCGATTTCATATCGCGGCGCGGGCTATCGTTCTTCGGGTGGTGGCGGTTGCTGGTCGGCGGCATCGGACTGGGCGTGATCGCAGTCCTGCACTGACGCTTTTAAATTGCGTTCGGCGACTCGCGTTCCGGCCGCCGAGCGCGTGCGTTAGGCGGCGTGTGACGTCAGGGGCTTCGTGAGGACGGTCCGGAGTCCTTCGACGTCCTTGGCGCTCCGCAGGCCTTCAAGGGTCGCCGGATCGCGGACGAGCCGGGAAATGCGCGCGAGTGCCTTTAGATGGTCGGCGCCTGCGTGCTCGGGGGCCAACAGGAAGAACAGAAGATCGACGGGCTCACCGTCGTGGCTTTCGAATGCAATCGGACGCTCGAGACGCGCAAAGAGGCACGTGATCTTTTTCACGGTCGGCAGTTTGACGTGCGGGATCGCAATCCCACGGCCGAGGCTCGTTGAACTCAGTCTCTCCCTTTGGAGGAGAGCCGCATAGATGTCGGCCGCGGAGGCGCCGGTCAGCGCTTCCGCCTTTTGTGCGAGGATGTGAAGCGCCTGCTTCTTATCTTCAGCCTCGAGACGCGGAACAATCGCGTCAGTGGCCAGCATGTCTTCGATATTCATTCAGGCTCCATCCACAATGATATGGCCGTCAATGTGGCCTACCGGGCCAATATGTACGGCATACACACTGCATTGATTAAAATAAATAAACCGCCCTCAATCTACATGATCCGGCGGCAAGGCACCGTTCGCCTTCGTCGCCAAAGGCAGATCGGCGTCGATCCACCCAATGTGCCCGTCAGTACGCCGATAAACGACGTTTAATCCCCCGTGGGCAGCGTTCCTGAAAATCATGAAGGACGCTTCCGACAGGTCGAGCTTCAATACAGCTTCGCTCACCGTCATATGGCCGATGTTCCGCTGGCCTTCGGCGATGATAAGCGGATTCGCGCCGTCCTGCTCCGGCTCATCCTCATCGCTCAGGCTGACTACATAATCCCGCGCCTCGATGTCGACCCTGCGGCGCGCTGCAGCAGCGGGGGATGTATGGTGCTTAATGCGGCTCTTATACCGCCGGACGCGCGTCTCCAGGCGGTGGGCTGCGGCATCGACGGCACTATAGGCGTCGCCGCCTTCGCCGTGCGCTTCGAGCAGAAGACCGCTCGAGAAATGGACCGTGCAAGACGTTTTGAAGACTTCACGCTCGCGTTCCAAACGGATGTGGCCGTCTACTTCGCGCGCCAGAAATTTCTGGAGAACACCGCGAATTTTGTCGCCAGCGTAGGTCTGGAAGGCGTCGCCGATTTCGAGATTTTTACCGGTGATTTGGAGGGTCATGAAAATGCCTGTTCTGCACTTACCGAGGCTGAGTTTGCCGTTACCGAGCGTATTGCTCCGAGGTTCCGACCTGCCTTTCTTTGACCTCGGGAGCGTGTGACCGACACCAACCCAGGCTCTTGATGAATAAGAGTTAGGCTCCCCGCTGGGCCCTGTCAAATCACGCTTTGAACTCGAATGTTACGGAAATATTTCGAATGTTCAGTGGGTTAGGCCGCGCGTTTCACGCGAAGTCGCCCAGACGTTCAACGAGTTTCTTGTCGCGACGGCGCTGCACGGACGAGGGAATGCGCATGGCCTCGCGATATTTTGCGACCGTCCGCCGCGCGATCTCGATGCCCTCGCCCCGCAAGCGGTCGACGAGCTGATCGTCTGAGAGCACATCGTCGGCGCTTTCGGCGTCGATCAGCTGCTTGATCCTGTGACGGACCGATTCAGACGAGTGAGCTTCGCCGTCGGCAGCCGAGGCGATGGCTGATGTGAAGAAGTACTTTAGCTCGAAGATGCCCCTCGGCGTCGCGATGTACTTGTTCGACGTCACGCGCGAGACGGTCGACTCGTGCATGGAGATGGCGTCGGCGATGACCTTCAGGTTGAGCGGCCGCAGATACTGGACGCCGTACATGAAGAAGCTGTCTTGCTGGCGCACGATTTGCTCGGCGACCTTGAGGATCGTGCGCGCGCGCTGATCCAAGCTCTTCACGAGCCAATTGGCCGTCTGCAGACAATCGAAGATATAGCCCTTGTCGCGCTCGTTGGTCGTCGTTTTTGCGATGCGCGTGTAATACGAGCGATTGACCAGAACGCGCGGCAGAGTGTCGCTATTCAGTTCGACGTGCCAGCCGCCGTCGGCGGCCGCGCGCACGATGACGTCCGGCACGACCGGCTGAAGCTGGACAGAACCGAATTTGAGGCCGGGTTTCGGGTTGAGCCGTTTGATCTCGCGGATCATATCGGCGAGTTCGTCCATATCGATGCCGATCGCCCTTTTCAGGGCTGGGATATTACGGCTGGCAAGCAGATCGAGGTTGGCCAGGAGCTGCGCCATCAATGGATCGTAGCGATTTTGCTCTTTGAGCTGGAGCGCGAGGCACTCGGCGAGTGACCGGGCGAAGATACCGGGCGGATCGAACGTCTGCAGTTTGCCTAGTACGCTTTCGACTAATTCTAGCGGTGCGCCAAGGCGCTGCGAGAGCGCCTCGAGGTCTGCCGGGATGTAGCCCGCTTCGTCGACGAGATCGATCAGGTATTGGCCGATCAACCGCTCGACGGGATCGTTAACGGTCAACGGCAATTGAGCGCTCAAGTGATCCCTGAGCGAAACCTGATTGGCGACGTAATCCTCAAGGTCGTTATCGCCGTCGCCGCCGTTATGCATGCGTTGGGAGACGTTGGCCCAGCTCATGCCCGTCTGGGGCGCCGCAGACGAGCCCGGTTCGCCTGTTCCCGGCTCCTGGAAGACGTTGCCGAAATCGACATCAAGGCCGCCGGTATGGTCGCTAACGGGCTCTCTAAGATCGAGCCAGCGGTCGTCGGCGGCGCGTTCTTCTGCGCGTTCAAGCACAGCATCGTCGGCCGGCTTGGCGTTGGCGGGGTCGTCACGCTCGAGCAGGGGATTGCGTTCGAGCTCAGAGTCGACGAATTCGGTCAGTTCGAGATTGGACAGCTGAAGTAGACGGATCGCCTGCTGCAGCTGCGGCGTCATTACCAGCTGCTGGCCTTGTCTCAGCTCTAATTTTGCTGAAAGCGCCATGCGCTAATCCGTTGCTCCGTTTCGATAAAATCGGAGCCACTTATACTCATCGCGCGTTAACGAACATATCGCCAAGGTAGACCCGCCGCACGTCTTCATTCGATATGATTTCAGAAGGCTTGCCCTGTGTCAGAACTTGACCATCGTAAATAATATAAGCGCGATCAATTAGGCTTAAAGTTTCACGAACGTTATGGTCGGTGATCAACACACCAATACCGCGTTCGGTCAAGTGGCGCACCAGTTGCTGGATGTCGCCGACGGCGATCGGGTCGATACCGGCGAACGGTTCGTCCAGCAACATGAACGACGGCCGAGAGGCGAGGGCGCGGGCAATTTCACAGCGCCGCCGTTCACCGCCCGAGAGCGCCATCGCCGCCGACTTTCTCAGCCGAGTGATGGAAAATTCCTCTAGCAGGCTGTCGAGCTGCTCTTTGCGCGCCTGCCGGTTAGGCTCGATCAGCTCGAGGACGGCCATGATGTTCTGCTCGACCGTCAATCCGCGAAAGATCGATGCTTCCTGCGGAAGATAACCGACGCCAAGGCGGGCCCGCTGATACATCGGTAGTTTGGTCACGTCCTCGCCGTCGATCGTGATGCGGCCCTCGTCGGCAGCGACGAGGCCGGTGATCATGTAGAAGACGGTGGTTTTGCCTGCGCCGTTCGGACCGAGCAGGCCGACGGATTCGCCGCGTCCGACCGCCAGGTTCACGCCTTTGACGACCATCCGCTTGCGGTAAGATTTCTTCACATCGAAGGCGGTCAGCCAACCGTCCGCGCCGATTGCGTGCGGGTCGTCGGAGGCTACAGCCGCGCGATTAGCGCTGACGCCGTTCGTGTGTTCGCTCGCGCCGTTCGCGGTCGAAACTTTCTTCGATCGCAGGCGAATTGGTAAAGCCTTAAACACCCGATACCTCGCAGCCCTTCGTGCATTGTCGCCGCGGTTTGAAATGTGTCCAAGCCGGCCGCAACGTCAAGGTGACGTACGGACCTGCCAGCTGTCCGCCTGGATTTTCGATTTCTTCAATTGGCCCGGATAGAAGACGGCGCTGGGACGTTCGGCCTTGAAGACCTCGCCCTTGCTGTCGCCGTCGCGGCTCGTCATCAGCGCTCCGCTCGTTGCCGTCGGCTCGGTTTTGATGGTCGCCTCGCCGGTGTTCATGTCGATCACCAGCCTCGTCCCGTTCACGATATTCTTGCCTTGGGTCAGCACAACCGCACCGCCGAGCGTCGTGATATTTTTCTTAACGTCGACTTCAGCCCAGTCGCCAGTCGCTGTCTGCCCATCTTTTGCGGTAACCACGACCTTCTTCTTGGCGGTCAGGTGCGTCAAAGAAGCGGCGGCACCGCCGGCAGCATTGTCGCCGGTCGCACCGATGCCGGCGTTACCGGTGTAGAAAGCCGTCAGCTCCTGTGACCGCATCGATATGTTTCCCTGCACGGCGGAAACGTTGCCGGTGAACAATGCCGTCTTGGCTACGTCATCGACGTCGAGCTTGTCGGATACGACATCGTAAGGCGAGTTTGAATCGGTCTTGAACGCGGCGCCGAATGAAATTCCGTCGCCGCTCTGGTCCTGATCGTCATCCGTCTGTTGTGGGGACCCCTTCGCCGATGCCCTGACGAAATGCGCGGTAATGCGTCCTGCGCTGATGCCGGACGAGACATCAGCCGGCGACGACAGTTGCATCTTGCTCGTCGTGCGATGGTAAGTCAGCCGGCGGCCTCGCAACACGTTCGCTCCCTGCGTCACGACGACGGGGCCGGTCAGAACCATGGTCTGCGCCTTCTGATCGTAATCGACGCGATCACCGACGGCTTTCTTGTCGTCGCCCTGGGTCAGCACGACGTCGCCTTCGAGAACGGCGGTGTTCGAGATCGTATCGAAGAGCGCCGTGTGACTGGTTGCCGTTTCGCCGTTCGGCTGTTTCAGCACCACGGTATCCGTGGCGAGGATTTGCTTCACCTTCGTTCCGCGATCGGCGTCCCCATCCGGCGCGGCTTGAGCCGAGTTGCCGCCTTCCGGCGCGACCGCACCTTCGTACGTGACGGTCATTTCCGGCGCGGTCATCGTCGCTCCGGCTTGGGTCGCGACGACTTTGCCGGTGTAGAAAGCCGTTTTCTTGACGTCGTCGATGTCGAGCCGGTTCGACGTGACGTCGACGGGTTCGCCGGGCTTGCCGAAGGGAAGCGACTGTTGCGCGCTTTGATCGTCTGAGCCGGCGGGAGCTTCCTTCGGCTTCATGTGCGTGCGCACGTTGTCGACGAAGGTATATTCTTTTGCCTTCTGGCGGATGGTCAGCTGATTGGATGTGATCGTCCCGGCGCCCATTATTATGGTCGACGGCTGATCGGACGTGATGATGTTTTCTTTCGTCTTGACGGTCGCCCGCGTCAGCTTGGCGTTCAGGCCGCCATCGCCTTTCACGTCGATCGAATCATAAAGCTCGAGCACGTTCGAGTTGTTGTCGAACAGTCCGCGGCTCGCGACGAGATAAGTCTTCTGCTTTTTGGCATCCAGCAGTTCGCCGGTGATGCCTTGCAGATGAATGGCGGTCAGCGTCTTGAGATCTTGCTGCGCCGTTTCCGCCTTCACCCAGTATTTGCCACCATCGGCGTTGAAGCCCTGATAGTGCGGGTTGTGCATCTTGAGATTGTCGGCAACGATTTGCGGAATTTCGAGCGGCGGGATCGACGGACTTATGCCGGCGTTGCCAAGGATGTTCGCCGTGGCGATTACGGCCGTTACGACTGCCGCGGCCGGAAGCGCAATCTTCAGCACTCGCACGCGTCTTGAATGGCGATGAGCTGCCTGTCTGCTTTGCGTGCGATCGCCGGCAATGACGATGCTGTGGCCTGACGAGCGGGAATGCCCACCGGCTGTAGCAGAGTTATCCGTGGTGACAGCCGCGCTGGCCATTTAATTCCCCCTAAGGCCCGCTAATCTCGCCGGTAATTGGGGAGACTTTGGGACCTTATGCTCCGAGCCCAGCCGCGACCGGGTTCAGTGTGCGAAAATGTCGTCTTCCTCGAATCCGGCGAGGTCGAGGCGGGCGCGGGTCGGAAGGAACTTGAAAGCTTCGCTGGCGAAGCCTTCCCGCCCTTCTCTCGCGAGCATCATATCGAGCTTCGTCTTGACCGCGTGAAGATGCAGCACGTCGTTCGCCGCGTATGCCTTTTGGCTATCGGAAAGTTCTGACGCGCCCCAGTCGCTGCTTTGCTGCTGCTTCGAAAGTTCTATTCCGAGAAGTTCGCCGACGAGATCCTTCAATCCGTGCCGGTCGGTGTAGGTGCGGGAAAGCTTCGAGGCGATCTTGGTGCAGTAGATGGGTGCCGTTGCAACTCCGAGGTATTGCTCGAGCACGGCGATATCGAAGCGCGCGAAATGAAAAATCTTCAGAACTTTTGGATCGGTCAGAAGGGCTTTGAGGCGCGGGGCGCTATAGTCCTTGCCGTCGAATTTCACGAGATGAGCCGTGCCGTCACCGCTCGAAAGCTGCACGAGGCACAGGCGATCGCGATGGGGGTTCAGCCCGAGCGTTTCGGTGTCGATCGCGACGCCGTTCGGAAACGTGAGGCCGGCGGGCAAATCACCTTTGTGGAGCTTCGTCTTGGGCGCGGTCATGTTCATACGTCCGTCGGTCGCCGCCGCAGCCGAGATAGCTCGTCGCGATGCCACGAGCCTCGCCTAAGTCATCTTGCCGGAGGCTAAATGATTGATGTTGTTACGCTCTAGGACTCAAAGCGAAATAGGTCTGTAGCATTCGGCCGCCGCCGATAGCAAGGAGGCGCGTTTTTCCGGGCATGAAGCCCATTCACTTCGCTCATCTGGTGGAGGTCGCGGGCGGGTCGAATGTTGCTGCCGTGGCGTTTGGCGCGCCTTCCGTATCGATCGTGGCTTTGACCGACATGCCTGGCCGGACCAGCGTGCCGAATGCCGGATTTTGATCGAGAGCGATCTTTACGGGCACGCGCTGGACGACCTTCGTGAGATTCCCCGTCGCGGTATCCGGAGCTTGTGGTGCGAAGATCTTGCCGGTTCCCGGCGCCCAACTCTCGACGTGACCCGTCACTTTCAAATCCGGAAATGCATCCACAGTGATGCGCGCGGGCTGGCCACTGCGGACGTTCGTCATTTGCGTTTCCTTGAGATTGGCAATGACCCAGATGTCCGGCAGGGAAACGACGGTGATCACGGGCGATCCGACACTCACGAATTGACCCGGCCGAACCTGGCGCTGACCGACGATGCCGTCGGCCGGCGATAAAATGCGCGTGCTGTTCAGGTTGTTCTGGGCACCGGTCGCCACAGCCTCGGCCGCGCGCACCTGCGCTTCGAGCTGTACCTGCACAGTGTCGAGGCTTGCGAGGATTGTCTTCTGCTGATCGAGCTGGGCACTGCTCAACACCATTTGAGCGGAGCTACGTTTCGCGCTGTTCACCGCCTGCTCGACGCGCTGGGTCGTCCCGATGTCGCTGGATTTCAACAGCTCGCGCTGTCGCTTCTCTTCGAGATTGAAACGCTCGAGATCTGCTTGCGCTGCGTCTATTCCCGCTTGCGCCTGACGTACGAGGCTTCGCTGGGCTGCCTTTTGATTTGCAAGATTGGCGAGGTTCGCCTTCGCCGAGACGACGTTCGCCTGGGCTTGCGCGAGTGCTGCGTCATAGTCCGACGGATCGATTTCGGCGACGAGATCGCCCTTTTTCACCGGTTGGAAGTCCTTGACCGGAACCGACTTGATGAGGCCCGAGACCTTGGCTGAGAGCGGCGTGACGTCACCTGCAATGAAGGCGTCCTCCGTCGTTTGGAGTGCGTCATTCGTGGTTTCACTGTGGGCGGGGCGCGTCCAGCGACCATCGCTTCCAATCAACTGCCATGCCAGAAATCCTGCGCATGCGACGGCGAGGATGCTCAGTATGGCGCCGGAGCCAGCGGGTCGTTGCTCTCCTCGCGGGCCATCGGTCATGACTTTCTCCTGGTCTTCGTCGAAGAAGCGCTACCGCGGGGCTGCGCAATCCGTTCGAACCAACTCGCCGCAGGGAGGGAGGCGATCTCAAAGCCGGACGAAAGCTTGTTACTTCCAGGTTGTGCCGAAGTTCCGTGTGCGTCTGATCTTTTGCCTATCGGGCGCGACCACTTAGGCGCGACAACCGTCGAGGAAGAGCTTGGCGCAGATGCGGGCTCGACTCTTGATCTCTTCGGGCGAGGGAGGCGGGCTCAGACCGATCATTGCGGTGCGCTGCAAATCCATCACCATCATTCCGCGCAATGCGCTGACCGTCGCGACAGTATCATCAAATTTTAGCAATCCGCGGTCGCGCTGACGTTCGAGCCACTGCGTCATGGCTTTCGTGGTCTGCGCCACGGCGACGTCATTAAAGGTCGCGGCAAGCTCGGGGCAGCGATCTCTCTCGCTGATGACCAGCCGGAGCATGGCGATCGTTTCGCTGTCGAGTGCCAGGGTGCCGAAAGCGATGAGGAAATGCTCGACGGCGTCGATGAGCTCGTAGCGGTCGAGTTCCGAGGGGTCGACTTTGAGCATGAAGCGCCCGGTCCGGTCGGCGATGACCTTCTGGAAAAGATCCGCCTTGGCCGGGATGAGCCGGTACATGGTCTTGGTCGAAATTCCGGCGCGCTGGGCCACGTTCCCCATCGTCGTTGCTGCATAGCCTTTGTCGTGAAACTCAGCAGCCGCGGCTTCGATCAGGAGGTGGATCGTCTCCTCGTCGGGCCGGATTTGAGGGCGGCCCCGGCTGCGTTTCGGGGCCACTGCATTTTGTCCCATGACTATTTTCCAAATTCCTGTTGACTTCCATTTTATAGTGCCTATTTTGGAAAATATCAAGTTTCCTAATGGCCGCGACCCCGGCCTGACTGCAGCGTATTGAGGAGCAGCCCCAATGGGCCATCATTCCAATGCCATGATCGCGGACAGACCGCTTACCGGGGCCGAGACAGTCTCGTTTGTCCCGTCGTCCGGGCAGCACCTGTCGGCAGAGCTGAAGGCACCGGCTCCCGGCGCCGAGGCGGCAGAGCCGCAGCGACCTGTCACGTCTGCGCCTCCCAAAAGGTCCCGCTGGCCGCTTCTGGCTGGTGCGAGCCTCCTGGTCCTTGGAGCTGCCGCATACCTCGGCTCGGAGTACTGGTCGGTTTGGCGTTTCCAGGTATCGACGGACGACGCTTACGTTCAGGCCGACAACACGACCATTGCACCGAAGGTTTCCGGCTACCTGTCGGATGTCCTCGTTGGCGACAACGAGACTGTGAAGGCCGGACAGGTGCTGGCGCGGATCGACGATCGCGACTTCAAGGTCGCTCTCGATCAGGCGAAGGCCGACGTTCTCGGCGCCAAGGCGGCCGTCGCGAACAAGCAGGCGTCGCTCGATGCGCAGCAGTCGATCATCGAAAGCGCGAAGGCGACGATCGACGTCGATCGCGCGAACGAAACGTTCGCCGAGCAGGACAATCAGCGTTTCACGCACCTCGCCACCACGGGCTACGGCAGCGTCCAGAATGCGCAGCAGGCTACGTCTCGTATTGCTGCTGCTCGTGCATCGGTCGCGCGCGATAGCGCTTCGCTCGCGAATGCAATCAAACAGACCGATATTCTGAAAGCAGAACTTGCGCAGGCGCAGGCAACGCAGGCGCGTGACGAAGCCGTGCAGCGACAGGCCGAGTTGAACCTTTCCTACACGAACATTCTCTCGCCCGTCGACGGCGCGGTTGGAAACCGCACGTTGCGCGTCGGTCAGTACGTTCAGGCAGGAACGCAGTTGATGGCTGTCGTGCCGACTGCTTCCGCGTACATCGTCGCCAACTTCAAGGAAACGCAGCTCGCGGATGTTCGTCCCGGCCAGGCGGTGAACGTCGAAGTCGATATGTTCCCGGGCGTGGAGATACCGGCGCACGTTGACAGCCTTGCACCTGCGAGCGGTCAGCAGTTCGCGCTTTTGCCGCCGGACAATGCGACGGGCAACTTCACGAAGATCGTCCAACGCATTCCGGTGAAGATCACGCTCGATCCCGGAAACCCGCTCGCCGGAGAACTTCGTCCGGGGATGTCGGTCTACCCGACCATCGAAACCAAGCAGCAGAGCAAATCCGGCACTTCTCTCGCAGCCAAGTGATGGCAAGGGCCTAGCGCCTTGAGTTGGAGCAAGCAGCGATGGCAAGCGCGGATCAAACAGCAATACCGGCCGCGGATTTTCCCACCGCGGCCGGCGCCGGCTCAGTCGACAAAGCAAGCTTGACGACTTGGATCGCCGTCGTTGCCGGCATGATCGGCGCCTTCATGTCGATCCTGAACATCCAGATCACCAACGCGTCTCTTCTTGATATCGAGGGCGGGATCGGAACGGGCGCCGACAACGGCGCGTGGATCTCGACGTCATATCTGATCGGTGAAATCGTGGTCATCCCGCTGACGGGCTATTTCAGCCGCGTCTTCGGGTTTCGCCGCTACATGATCGTCAGCACATTCTTTTTCGCCGTCTTCTCGATGGCGTGCGCGTTCGCGCATGACCTCGGCACGATGATCGCGATGCGTGGATTGCAGGGCTTTGCGGGCGGCGTGCTAATCCCGATGGCGTTCACGATGGTCGTGACGAAGCTGCCGAAGTCTCAGCAACCAGTTGGGCTAGCGCTGTTCGCAATTGCCGTCACGTTTGCTCCGGCCATCGGTCCGACGATTGGCGGGTATCTGACCGAGAACTACGGCTGGCAGAAAATCTTTTTCATCAACGTCGTTCCAAGTGCGATCATGATCGTCGCGCTGTGGTTCACGCTCGAGAAAGACAAGCTGCAGCTTGGTCTTCTCAAGGAGGGCGATTGGGCTGGCATCTTCACGATGGCGATCGGTCTTTCTGCGCTTCAGACGCTGCTCGAAGAGGGAAACAAGGATGATTGGTTCGGTTCGCCATTCATCGTGAAGCTTGCGGTTATCGCGGTGTTGTTTCTGGTCGCCTTCGTGTGGATCGAGCTCAAGGTTGAAAAGCCGCTCGTCGATCTCAGGCTGCTGAAAGACAGAAATTTCGGCATCGGCACCGTTGCGAACATGCTCGTCGGCTTCGCGCTGTTCGGCACGGTTTATGTTCTGCCGCAGTATCTCGGGCAGGTGCAGGGTTATAACGCCGAGCAGATCGGGAACGTGCTCGCGTGGACCGGTTTGCCGCAGCTTCTCATCATCCCCTTCGTGCCGCGGCTGATGAAGATTTTCGACATTCGCTACATCGGCGTCGCGGGCATCGCGCTTTTTGCGCTGAGCTGTTTCATGAACGTCAATATGTCGCTCGATTATTCCGGCGACCAGTTCTTCGTGCCCAACATCGTGCGTGCCGTCGGACAGGCTCTCATCCTGACGCCGCTGACCGCAATCGCGACCTCGGGTATTGCGCCGAAGGATGCAGCCAACGCTTCGGGTCTCTTCAATATGCTCCGGAATTTGGCCGGTGCCGTCGGGACTGCCGCGCTCGAAACCATCATCACGAAGCGCGAGCAGTTTCACTCGAACATCATCGGTCAATCCGTAAATGTCTATCGTGACGAGGTTCGTCAGCGGATCGAAGAGATGACGAACTATTTCATGGCGCATGGTGTTTCGGATGCCGCTGCAGCGCGGCACCAGGCGATTGTCGCGCTTGGCAAGACCGTCAAGCGCCAGGCCCTCGTCATGGGATTCAGCGATACGTTCGCGGTGATCGCGATCATGCTAGCGGTCGCTGCGGTCGCGCTCCTCTTTGCGCGAAAGGCGACACCCAGCGGTGGCGCCTCTGCGGCACATTGATTTTATAAGCGTGACCGAGCCAGTCGGGCGGAGGCGAATTAATTCGCTGCCGCCTTTTTGGCCGGAGCCCAGATCTCGGCGTCGCTGGCTTTGATCTGTTTCGGAAGAACGCCCTCGGCAAAGAATGCGTCGGCGATCTTCTGCTCGTCGGCCAAGTTCTCGGAGCCAACGGGCTGAACGTCATAGCTGCGGCGTGCATTTGCGACGCTGACGATTTCCGAGTCGAGGCCCCAGACCGGGGCCAGAAGTTGAGCGGCGGCTTCCGGATTTTTCTTTACCCACTCGCCGGTCTCTTTGAGTTTCGCGAACACGAGATTGAGGACGTCGGGCCGTTGGGCGGCGAAAGCGGAAGATGCAAGGTAATAGCGCTGATAGTCAGCGATGCCCTTGCCATCAGCCAGTACACGGACGTCGGATTGCTTTTGGACGGCGGCCACGAACGGGTCCCATGTCGCCCAGGCATCGACGGCGCCCTTCTCGAAGGCGGCGCGGCCATCGGCGGGTGTCAAGTAAGCGGGTTCGATGTCATTGAATTTCAAGCCTGCGTGCGCAAGCGCGGCGATGAGCAGGTAATGGCTACCCGATGCTTTGGCGACGGCGATTTTCTTACCCTTGAGTTCGGCGACGGATTTGATCGGGGATGTCGACTTGACGATCAATGCTTGCGCCGAGGGTGAAGGCGCTTCGCTGGCGAGGTAGGTCAGTTTAGCGCCCGCGGCCTGCGCGAAAATCGGAACGGTATCGGCGACGTCTCCCGATACGTCGATGGCGCCGACGTTCAGCGCCTCGAGCAACGGCAGGCCGCTCGGAAATTCGGACCACGTCACGGAGACTCCAACTTCCGACAACGCCTTTTCCAACTCGCCGTTGGCTTTGAGTACATTGATGAGCGTCGACGACTTTTGAAATCCGATGCGCACCGTTTTCGGCGCATCTGCGCTCGCAGTGCCGCTTATTGCGGCAGTGAGCGTGAGTGCAAGGACGGCAAGGCGGTTTGAGAAGTGGCGTCGGTTCATAGGAATTTACCCCCGATTTTTCGTCGCCGCGATCTTGCTGCGGCCGCGATGTGGCTTCCGTGGAACTATCGCGACGCCCGCGCCGCGGACGCCAATATAAAAATCCGAAAAGCAAATCGGTTTTTGTTGTTTGTGATGCTGCTCACGCTCGTCCAATAAAACGGAACGTGTTGTCGATCCGGCGGTGGCAGAGAAAATCTGCCATCGCGCGACGCTTCACATCCAACCCATAACGGCGGGGAAATTGACTGTGACGATTGAAGCCGCAGAACGAGCGAATGTCCTTTGGTTTCTGCCGACGCATGGCGATGGACATTATCTGGGGTCGTCTGTCGGCGGCCGCCGTGTCGATCTCAGTTATTTGAAGCAGATCGCGGAAGCTTCCGACCGGCTCGGGTATTTCGGCGTGCTTCTGCCCACGGGACGAAGCTGTGAAGACTCCTGGGTGATTGCGTCGGCACTGTTGCCGCAGACGACGCGGCTTCGCTTTCTCGTCGCTGTAAGGCCGGGACTTCTTTCGCCGGCGGTCGCGGCCCGAATGACAGCGACGCTCGATCGCATTTCAGATGGGCGGCTGCTCATCAACGTCGTGACTGGTGGTGATCCGGTCGAGAACAAAGGCGACGGCGTGTTTCTGTCGCATGACGAACGCTACGAAGTGACCAAGGAATTTCTCGACGTCTACAAGGCGCTTCTTGCGGGCGAGCGCGTCGATTACGAGGGCCGGCATATCAAGGTCGAGGATGGCCGTCTGCTCTTTCAACCTATTCAAGCTCCGCACCCGCCTCTCTATTTCGGCGGTTCGTCGGACGCGGGGATCGCGGTGGCGGCCGAGACCGTCGACAAGTATTTGACGTGGGGCGAGCCGCCCGGAGAGGTCGCCAAGAAAGTTCAGGTGGCGCAGGCTGCAGCAGCTGCGCGGGGGCGCAAACTTTCCTTCGGCATTCGTCTGCACGTCATCGTGCGAGAAACGAACGAAGAGGCCTGGCGCGCCGCAAGCGATCTCTTGAAGCACCTCGACGAGAAGACGGTCACGGCTGCGCAAAAGACATTCGAGAGAATGGATTCCGTCGGGCAAAAGCGCATGCTGGCGCTGCACAGCGGCAGCCGCGACAAGCTGGAGGTCAGTCCCAATCTTTGGGCAGGAGTGGGCCTTGTGAGGGGCGGCGCGGGAACTGCGCTCGTCGGCGATGCAGAGACCGTGGCCGAACGCATCAAGGAGTATATGCGGGTCGGAATCGATACCTTCATTTTCTCGGGCTATCCGCATCTCGAAGAGTCGTATCGTTTCGCCGAACTCGTTTTCCCTCTTTTGCCATTAGCCGATGGCGCTCGCGGCCAGCGGCGACGGGAAAACGCCGGTGGGCCGATCGGCGAGACGATTGCGAATTCCATTCTTCCCGAAGAGCGGCAGCGAGGTCAGTCATGAGCCGTATTTCGCGGACTGAGAGTATCGTCGATCGTCTGACGCCGTGGCTGTTGCCGTTGTCGGTGCTCGTTTTATGGGAGGTCTTTACGCGAGCAGGCCTGATCGAGCAGCGCGTACTTCCTGCGCCGAGCCAAGTGGCGGTTGCGTTCTGGGAGAACGCGAAGAGCGGCGCGCTCGCGCATCATGTGATGGTCAGCTTCAATCGCGCCATCGTGGGGCTCGCGGTCGGCGGCAGCCTTGGATTTATTCTCGGGGTTCTCAACGGCGTATCGCGGCCTGCTGAAAAGCTGTTCGATTCCGGATTACAGATGCTGCGGAACGTGCCGCATCTCGCCATTATTCCGATGGTGATCCTATGGTTCGGCATCGATGAGACGGCGAAAATATTCCTGGTTGCTGTCGGGACCCTGTTCCCGATCTACCTCAACACGTTTCATGGGATACGCACCGTCGACCGCGGGCTCGTCGAGATGGCGAAGGTCAACGGGCTCGGTCCTTTCGCGATTTTCTGGCGCGTGGTTTTGCCGGGCGCAATGCCTTCGGTTCTCGTCGGGCTGCGCTACGCGCTCGGCATCATGTGGCTGACGCTCATCGTTGCGGAAACGATCTCCGCATCATCGGGCATCGGATACATGACGATGAACGCGCGGGAATTCCTGCAGACCGATGTCGTCGTGCTCGGCATCCTCGTCTACGCGCTTCTCGGCAAGGCTGCCGATTTCGCGACGAAGCTGATCGAGCACCGTGTTCTCGCGTGGCATCCCGCCTATCACGGGTCCGGCTCCGCCTCAGCTTAGAACCAAATCGCATCAGGTAATTGCAGCAATGTTGAAGAGAATTGACCCACGCCGCGATCTCGTCAGCGCTGACGACGCCGTGTCCGTCGCGCGCGAAACGCAGCCGACGCCGCTCGGCAAGCCGCTGAAGCTCGAGGGGCTAAAGCGTTCGTTCGGGCCGCGAAAAGTTCTCGACGGGCTCAGTCTCGATGTTCCCGCAGGGCAGTTCGTCGCGATCGTCGGGCGTTCGGGCGTCGGTAAATCGACGCTCATGCGTCTGATCGTCGGTCTCGATCAGCCGGAAGAGGGACGCGTCGTCATCGATGGCGAACCCGTCAACGGCTTGCAGAGTTCGGTGCGGCTTTTGTTTCAAGACGCGCGCCTGCTGCCTTGGCACAGCGTGTTGAGCAACGTCGGGATCGCGCGTGTACCTTGCTGGCGGGAAGCGGCCATCGAGGCGCTTCGCGACGTCGGGCTTGCAGATCGCCTCAACGAATGGCCGGCCGTGCTCTCGGGAGGACAGCGCCAGCGCGTGGCATTGGCGCGTGTGCTTGTCGGCCGTCCGAGTGTGCTGCTTCTCGATGAACCCTTCGGAGCGCTCGATGCGATGACGCGGGTGGAAATGCACGGGCTCTTGGAAAGGCTCTGGCTTCAGCGCAAATTTACGACGCTTCTCATCACCCACGATGTTGCCGAAGCCGTGGCGTTAGCGGATCGCGTCATCGTCATCAGGGATGGCCGTCTCACATTTGACGTCGACGTTGCTGCGGAGAGGCCGCGCCATCGCGCCGATCCACATCTTGCCGCTTTGCAGGCCAAGATTCTCGCCGAGGTGTGAAGGCTACTCGTCGGCGAGAGACAGAGGGCGCGCAACTTGTTCGAGCGGCTTGCCTTCAGCGGCGACTGCTTTGAACGCGGCGACGCCTGCCGCCAACAACATCAATCCCGCGCCGATGAGGTAGCCGACGAACACGCTATTGCGTGATCCGGTATCGATAAGGTGGCCGAGGAAAGCGGGGCCGATGACGCCGCCGATGCCGGTTCCGACGGCATAGAAAAGCGAAATGGCGAGCGCGCGGACTTCGAGTGGGAACGATTCGCTGACCGTGAGGTAGGCTGCACTCGATGCTGCCGAACCGAAGAAGAATACGATCACCCAGGCGAACGTGAGCATCGAATCCGAAACGAGATTGGCCGCAAACAAATATCCGGTGAGGGCGAGCAGCACGCCGGCGACGCTATACGTCATGATGAGCATCGGCCGGCGTCCCCAAATATCGAAGAGCCGTCCAAGCAGCAGCGGTCCGAGGAAGTTTCCGGCAGCAAAGGGGAGAAGATACCAACCAATTTTGTCGGTTGCGACGCCGTAGAACGACGAAAGAACGAGCGCGTAGGTGAAGAAGATCGCGTTGTAAAAATAGGCTTGCGCGGTCATCAGGGAAAATCCCACGATCGCGCGATCGAGGTGCGTTTTCAGGATCGACGTCGCGACTTCGATGAGCGGCGTATGACTGCGCGTTTTGAGGCGTGTCGTTTTGAGCGCATCATTGTCGAGAACCTGGTTGTCGTTCTCGAATTTCGCTTCTATTCCGTCCACGATCTTGTCAGCTTTTTTTGCATGGCCATGCGTGATGAGCCACCGCGGGCTCTCGGGGATCCATAAGCGCAACAGGAAGATGAATACGCTCAATCCACCGCCGATCAGGAAGGTCAATCGCCAGCCGATGTCCGCCGGTAGAAGCGCGGTATCGAGCAGGACGACAGAGCCCAGGGCGCCGAGCGCCGCGCCGATCCAGAAACTGCCGTTGATGCTGAGATCGGTCCAGCCTCGATACCGCGCGGGCACCAGTTCCTGGATCGTCGAATTTACGGCTGTGTACTCGCCGCCGATGCCGGCGCCAGTCAGAAAGCGGAATAGCGAAAAGCTCACGAGGTTCCACGAGAATGCGGTCGCGATCGTTGCGAGCATGTACGTCGTCAGCGTGATGAAGAAGAGCTTCTTGCGTCCAAGCCTGTCTGTCAGCCAGCCGAAAAACAATCCGCCAAGCACGGCGCCGGCGAGGTAAGAGCTATTCGTTATGCCGACGTCGGTATTGGTAAACTGAAGCGTGGGGCTGTTCTTCAAGGCTCCGGCAATGGCGCTGACGAGGGTGACCTCCAGCCCATCGAGAATCCAGGTTATGCCGAGCGCCACGATGACGAGGACGTGAAAGCGCCCGAACGGCAAGCGATCGAGGCGTGAGGGTATCGTCGTTTCGACGACAGTCCCGCCTTCCACCTTCTCGCTTGCAACCGGCTTTTGCATGGAACCGCAGGGCTCGCTCGCTTCGGAGGGAAACGCGCGAGCCCAGTAGCGGTTCAAATCGGAATGACGGTTTAGACGAAAGCTTCAGAAGGACCGTGAGGCTCATACGGTTCTTCGAGATAGTTGATGTCTTCGGGCGTCAGCTTGACTGATACGGCTTTTATCGCGTCCTCGAGCTGATGGGGCTTGGTCGCGCCGATGATGGGAGACGTCACCACAGGTTTCGTCAGCATCCAGGCGAGTGCGACCTGAGCCGCTGAGATGCCGCGCTTTTTTGCGACGTCCATCACGCGGTCGACGACAGGCTTGTCGATCTTCCGCGTTTTTTCGTAGAGCCGTTGGGCGAACGGATCGGCTTTCGCGCGCTCTGTCTGTGGTTCATCTTGCCAGGGTCGAGCGAGGCGTCCGCGTGCCAACGGCGACCAGGGCGTGACGCCGATACCCTCGGAAAGGCAGAGCGGCAGCATATCGCGTTCTTCCTCGCGATAGAGCAGGTTGTAATAATTTTGCATCGATATGAACTGCGCCCACCCGTTAGCGCGCTGCAGACCGATGGCTTTCATGAACTGCCAGGAGTGCATCGAGGACGCGCCAAGATAGAGCGCCTTGCCGGAGCGTACGACTTCGTCCAGTGCTTCGAGCGTTTCCTCCAGCGGCGTTTCATAATCGTAGCGGTGGATGATGTAGAGGTCGACGTAGTCGGTGCCGAGGCGCGTCAGGCTGTCGTCGATCTCGGAAAAGATCGCCTTGCGCGAGAGGCCCTTGCCGTTCGGTCCAGACCGCATGGGGGAATAGACTTTGGTGGCGATAACGACATCCTCACGCTTGGCGAAATCGCGAAGGGCGCGCCCGAGCACGCGCTCGCTCTCGCCGTGGGAATAGACGTTCGCGGTATCGAAGAAATTTATGCCGTGTTCCAACGCCGATTTGATGTAGGGGCGGCTGTCCTCCTCACTCAAGGTCCAGGTCCATTTCATGACGCCTGCGTCGGATTGCCCGTAGCTCATGCAGCCCAGGCAGATGCGGGACACTTCGAGACCAGTGTGACCGAGTTTGACGTATTCCATAAATACCTCGCGGGAGTGAATGCATCAGGAAGCGTGCGGATTGAAGATTCGTCATGTGGAATTAAATCTGGCCGGCGCAACCGGCAGGGGCGCCGATCAAAACGGCGATAATGAAGTCAGTAATAAAGCAGGCGGCTCGTCAACGCTTGTCGATAGCCTGCTGCGGGCGGATTTTTTTACCGCCGTCGAGCCACAGCGCCAAAGCGGTTGCCAATGTGACGCCTGCAACGGCTCCGGTGTGGCTCGCGACGACTTCGCCGGCTGCCCATGACAAGCCGATAATCACGAGCAATGGGAGAAGGACATTGGCTCTGGATTTGGAAAGCGAGGAGGTGATGACCAAAGCGCCGAGAACAGCGCCGATGGCACCGAAATAGTAATAACAAATGGCGCCGATGAAGACGATGACGAGAGTCACGCCGGCCGTCCTTTTGGAACCCGAATCGGTGAATGCATTCGGATTTTACATCAGGGCAATAAGAAGCCTTGACGACAATTTAGACAAAATGCGCCGTATCTGCCGATCAATTCGGCAGATAGGTTCAATGGACGGCGAATTCCGGGAAAAGGTGTAGCGCTCGGTCGTATTGAGACGACAATTGCACGTCAGCCATCGACTTTGGGCACCTTGTCTGGATATGCCGAGATCCCAAGTAGCGGGAAAGCGAAATGGAGGCATCCGTGTCTGGCGACGCAACTCCCGTCATCTTTTTCATTGCGAGCGTGTACGCCTTCGGGATCGTAATTCTTTATGCGCTGGCGCGCGCTTGGGAGCAGGCGCTCTCATCGCGGCAGAGAAGTGATAACGCAGCGCGACATAAGAACGAGCGTTTTCCGGCGGATGGACCCGGTGAGCCGATCAGTAGTCTATCGCGCAGCACAAGCCGCGGCGGCGTGGACCATTGAAAGGTGGAACAAGTCTCGTGGGTTGTCGCGAAACACTCGGTTCATCTCTTAGATGCCGTGAGACTCAAGCAGATATCATTCGCAAAAGAGCGCGGCCGTTAACTTCTCGCTGTCGGATTTCTGGTATCGTACGTGTACCTCATATCCTCCCCCCGGATTGAGGTCTTGAGCGTGGGCACTCGGCCACCCCCTCTTCCCCCCGCCGGGTGCCCACCACTCATTTTCAGCGTCTTTGCGACTACATTTCTGCGCGCAGCGACCGGACGATGATACGGCCCGAGGAATCTTCCGATGCAGCCCGTCTCGGCTGGTCTTCCGGTATTGCGCGTCTAGGAATCCGTTTGACCCAGCCCGCCACCCGCGGCCGTACGACGACACCCATCGTTTTAAACTGCTTGTTGTTCTGTTCGGCCTCGTCGAGACCTTTCGCCAGCTCGCCGAACGCAATCGAAGGCGCTTTCGGCACGATCACGTCCCTGGCTTGTGACCGGGAGACAATCGCCTTCTGCGAAGCCAATACAACATTTACCCGCGTCGGCCGTTGCTCCGATGAGGGAGCCCGCGCCAACTTTGTCAGTGCTTCACGGGCAAGAGCTTCTCCGACTGTCACGACGGTCCAGGAGCTGGCCACGATCAGAACGATATAAAACAGCGACGCGTAAAACCGATTTGACATGGCACAGCCAACAACCTCTGGCATCGTGCCCCCACTCGATAGCCTAGCAGAATACTCCCTGCGGCTACCGGTGTTCCCAGGTCGTGCTAAAAATCGCCTTAGCGAAGATCGCGCAGTTGTTTGCGTCGGCCAAAGACGGAGCGATCAAGCGCTGATCGCGGCGCGGATGGCGTCGAGGCCATCGGTCAGAGCAGCGGGACCCGGTTGCAAAATGAGCGGCGACTTGATCTCGTAGATTTTGTTTTCGACAACCGCCGGTATGTCTTGCCAGCCGTCCCGTGCGCGAATTTTCTCCGGTCTCACCTTTTTGCCGCACCAGGAGGCGAGAATGATCTCGGGCGATCGATGTGCCACGTCCGCGGCGGACACGATGCGATCTTTGGCGGCGGGTTCGCTGCGCTTCTCGGGAAAAATATCATCGCCGCCCGCAATCTCGATCAACTCGGAAACCCAGCACAGGCCGGTTATCATCGGCTCGTCCCATTCCTCGAAATAGACGCGCGGACGGCGGGCTAGCGTTTGCGTTTCGCGCCGGACAGTGTCGAGGCGTTCTTGGAACGAGCGGGCCAGTGCATCGGCTTTTTCGTTGCAGCCGATCAGCGCCCCAAGCGTCCGTATCATTGCGAAGATGCCGGCCAGGTCACGTTGGTTGAAAACATGAACGGCGAGGCCAGCGCGCGTGAGATCCGCCGCGATCGACGCTTGAATATCCGAGAACGCGAGAACAAGATCAGGCTTCAGGGCTTCGATTTTTGGAATATCCGCCGAGGTAAAGGCCGACACGCGCGGCTTCTCGCGCCGAACTTGCGGCGGGCGAACCGCGTATCCGGAGACGCCGACGATCCGGTGCTCTTCTCCGAGCAAATACAGTGTTTCGACCGTCTCTTCGGTGAGGCAGACAAGCCGGCGGGCGGGAAAGTGGCGCATGTGATTTATACCCAGTGTGGTCGACGCGGGGAGCGATGAGGCATCATAGCGAGTCTAAGTGTAATGGGTCTAAGTCTGGCCGGGCGGCCAAATGGTGTTGCCTGTTTTTGCTTATGACATTTTGGCCTGTCGCTGCCACGTACGTGCGAGCCGCGGATAACGAGCTGACCTATCTCTTTCACGAGCCGGCGAAGCCATCTGCCCATCCGCCGCTGATCGTCTTGCTTCACGGAAGCGGCGCCGATGAGACCGATATGATCGGTCTCTGGCCGCAATTGCCGGAAGGCTTTGTCGTCGTATCGCCGCGCGCGCCATTTGGAGATCGGGCGAGCGGCTACCGATGGTATCGCAAGGGAGCTTCGACCGAGGCCGACATCAGGCTCAGTCGCGATGTCATCGCCAAGCTTGTTGAAACTGCAGTCAACCGGTTCCACGCCGACCCTCAGAGGGTTTTTCTAGCGGGATTCAGTCAGGGTGCGGTGATGGTCTACCATGCAGTCCTGCGCGCGCCCGGCAGGTTTCGCGGCGCGGCTGTGCTCAGCGGCTCCCTCTACGCCTTCGACGAGCGCAAGCTTTCACCAAAAGCGGATTGGACGCACGAGTCGTTTTTCATCGGCCATGGAACGGCTGACGAGCGCGTTCCGTTCGCCAGCGCAAGGCGCGCTCATGAAGCGCTCGGTCGGCTCGGCGTTCCCAATGCATTTCATTCCTACGAGCGCATGCACCACGAGATCGGCGATCGCGAAATGCAGGATCTCAATGCGTGGCTGACTGAGCGCGGCTCGTCGTGACTAACTGCCAGCGAGCAACTTGTCCTGTGTCTTCGTCTCGAAATCGGCCGCGTCGTGGCGTTCATGCAATTGGCTGGCGGGATCGCCCGAGATGCGGTTTACCATTCGCCCACGTTGCACCGCGGGCCGTTGGCGGACGGCGTCAGCCCAGCGACGGACGTTCTTATATTCGTTGACCGAGAGGAACTCGGCCGCTCCGTAAAGTGTGCCCTGTACCAGCGCGCCGTACCAAGGCCAGATTGCCATATCGGCGATCGTATACTCGTTGCCCGCAACATATGCGTTATTGGCCAAGCGGTGGTCGAGTACGTCGAGCTGGCGCTTCACCTCCATCGCAAAACGATCGATGGCGTATTCGATCTTCGTCGGCGCGTAGCTGTAGAAGTGGCCGAAACCGCCACCGAGATATGGTGCGCTTCCCATCTGCCAGAACAGCCAGGAGAGGCATTCGGCACGTGCGGGAACCTCGGTAGGCAGGAAGGCGCCGAACTTCTCGGCGAGATACAACAGGATCGCGCCAGACTCGAAGATGCGCACCGGTTCCGGTCCGCTGCGATCCATCATGGCCGGAATTTTAGAGTTGGGGTTCACTGCTACGAAGCCACTGCCGAACTGATCGCCATCGTTGATATTGATCAGCCAAGCATCGTACTCCGCGCCGCTGTGCCCGAGCGCCAGCAGCTCTTCGAGCATGATCGTGACCTTCACGCCGTTGGGCGTGGCTAGCGAATAGAGCTGAAGCGGATGGCGGCCGACCGGCAAATCCTTGTCGTGCGTCGAACCTGAAATAGGGCGATTTATGCTGGCGAATTGACCGCCGCTCGGCTTGTTCCAGACCCAGATCTTGGGCGGCGTGTATTCCGTCATATCTCATGCTCCCATTTCGGCCGCGAGGCGATCGCGTTGCTCGATCGGCATTATTTCAGCGGGCCAGTCAAAAAGAGGGTAACGCGCAATCCGCCATGCAACACCGGTCCCGCGGGCTGAGCGAACGGCAGGCCGGTCGCGTTGGCGAGAAAGGCTTCGCTCGTCACCATGCCAACTCTCCAGCCGGAGAATCGTTTGAGTAAAGTTTTGCCGAGAGAGCGGTAGAGGGATTGAAGTTCGTTCCTGTCGCCGAGCCGGTCGCCATAGGGCGGGTTGACGATGACGAGGCCGGGCGGACCTGGCGGCGGCGTGATTTCGCTTGCTGCGAGTTGTTGGAACTCGGTGATCTCCGTCACGCCCGCGCGTTCCGCGTTGGCGCGGCTCATACGGATCGCGCCCGCATCGATGTCGCTTCCGAAAAAGCGAAGCTCGGGCTTCGCCGCGTCTCCCGTGCCGCGTAGCCGCTCCCAAGCCGCTTTATCGAAAGTTGCCAATTGTTCGAAGGCGAAGTGGCGCGAGCGGCCGGGCTTATAGCCAGCTGCGATTTCTGCCGCCTCGATGATAAATGTTCCCGAACCGCACATCGGATCCAACACGGGCTCGGTCCCGACGAATCCGCATTGTCTCAGGAAGAGGGATGCCATCGTCTCGCGCATCGGCGCCTTGGCGACGGCTTCCTTGTGGCCGCGCTTGTGCAGCGGCTCGCCCGAAGTGTCGACAGCGATGGTGCAAAGATCGTCATCGATGCGGACCTTGATGACGACTTCGGCGTCGGGGGAGTGCTTGGCCCCGAGTTCCTCGCGGATCGCTTTTTCAATCCGCTGCGCTGCCGCGCCCGAATGATAGATGCGCGAACTCTTGCTGCAGGAAGCCTGGACGCGGAAGGGCACATCGGGGCGGAGGACTTCGCCCCAGACGATGCGGCGGGCGCGCTTGTCGAGCTGGGCGAGATGCATGGCGCGGAATTCGTCGATGCGGGCGAGCACGCGGCCTGCGCCCCGGAGTTCGAGATTTGCGCGCCACACCTCGGGCCAGCCGCCTTTGATCGTGACGCCGCCTGTCGTGATCTTCGGCTCTTTAAATCCCGCGGCCTCGGCCTCTTTGCCGAGCGCGGGTTCAAAGCCTGGAGTGGCCGAAAGGAAGATTTCGAAATCGCCATCTGTGGTCATCCCGTCTGCTTATCGGGAAGAGGCGTTCGCTTCGACAGTTTTCTCGCCGCGGCCGGGGTCTTATGGCGAGAAGAGAAGTTGCATCTCGTTAATTCCCGGATTCTCCTAATTCCAGCCGAAGATCGATTTTATGTGCATCCACGCGTTCACAGCAGGGTTGCTCGACGTCTGCGCCTCCTTGAAGGCGGGAGGATTCGTGCCGGCGGCATCGGGAATTGCGACCGGCTTCGGCGGTTCGCTTCGGGCTTCTCCCAGCAGGGCGTGCTTGGCATCCTTCAGGCTGACATGCTTCGGGGTCGCATCCTTGCATGCCTCGTCGCTCGCCACCTTGCAGTGCCGGAGACCTTCTGATTTGAGCAGCTTCACGCATGCCCGTTCGACGAGGACGTGGCCGAATGGGAGCGCTTCGACTTTTGCGGAATCGTCGACCACGCAAAGCACGGCCGCTGCCGGTCCGTCGCAGCGGACGCAAACGGGCGAGCTGTAGCAACTCGAGCCCGCAGACACGAGGACGAGACCTGAGCTTGCGGCGACCCGCAATGGATAAGACTGAGATTTTCCGACTGCCAAAACCTTGCCCCCATTTGGCGCCGAAAGTCGGTCTCGGGGGCGTTCGGATTTTGGCTGCGGCGTCTCAGTCTCGTAATATTGGCGCGCAATCTTGGGTCGTAAGGTTGATTTTTGGGGCGACTGGGCCGGTGCCCCGGGGGGCGGAGCAGCCTTACATATCGGTAGCCGTTTGGCCGCAATTCCGTCACTCTCCGCGGAGAGTTCGACGCTCAATCATCGGACGTGGGCCGGCGGCTTTAGCCCGCTCGCAAACATGAAGTTGCAATGCGGATTTTGATTATTGAAGACGATGCCGAAACGGCGAGGCTTGTCAGCGACAGCCTTTCGTCCAACGGTCATCAAGTCGAGATCGCTTCCGACGGCATCAATGGCCTGAAGCAAGCGGCTGTCGGATCGTTCGACGTGCTGGTCATCGACCGGATGCTTCCGGGTCTCGATGGCCTCAATGTCGTCCAGAGCCTGCGCCGTGCCGAGGTCACTTCCGCCATTTTATTACTTACTGCCATCGGCGGCATAGAAGATCGCATCGAAGGCTTTGAATGCGGCGCCGATGATTACCTCGTCAAGCCGTTCGCCCTGGGTGAGCTTCTCGCGCGCGTGACGGCGCTCGGGCGGCGGCCGCCAAGTCCGAAGCAGGACTTTCTCTTCAGGATCGATGATCTCGAGGTCAATCTCGTCAAACACGAAGTGCGGCGCGGCGGTGAGGTCATTCATCTGCAGCCGCGCGAATTCAGAATGCTCGAGCTTCTGATCAAAAATAGCGGACGCGTCGTTACGAGATCCATGATTCTGGAACAAATGTGGGGGTTGGAGACGGACACCAAGACCTCCATCGTTCAAACAAACGTCAGCCGCCTGCGGTTGAAAATCGACCGGCCGGGGGATGCGCCTCTGATCCGCACGGTGAGAGGCTTGGGTTACATCATTGATCAGCCGGCATAGGTTAACGCAACGAACGGCGTTTCGTCTGGCGGGCGTCGTCGCTGCCATCATCACGCTGACCAACGTCGTCATTTTTGCGATTTTGTTTCTCGTCATCAGTGAGCAGCTCAGCCTGCATTTGAAGGCCCACGTCGATGAAGTGCGGGAAACTCTCGTCGATGTTCAAGGGAGTGAGAGCGACGGGTTTCGCGAGCTTGCGGAGACGGTCGGACGGCATGCGCTGGTCGCTCAGTCGGACGAAGACATTTATCTGCTGACGGACGAGAGCGGGAAATACGTCGCGGGCAACGTCAAATCATTGGAGCGATTCGATGGATGGCGAACGATCCCGTGGCAGGATTTGAAACTCATCGGGCAATGGCCGTCGCCGCGAGCAAGCGATGCCGTTATCGGAATATGGACGCCCGTAAAAGGCGGCTATCTATTCGTCGGAGACGGCAACGGCGATATCAAAGACGCCCAAATATTGCTTCTCACGGGATTGCTGTGGGGCATCGGCCTATCGGTCATTTGTGCGCTCTGTGGCGGGTACCTCCTTGGTCTCAAGGCGCAGCGACGTGTCGAGGAGATGGAGCAGGTGCTCGATGCCGTTGCCTCCGGAGAGTTCAACCGGCGCATCCCAAGGAATGCAGCGTCGGACGACATCGATCACGTTGCGGCTCTTATCAACGTGACGCTGGACCGATTGCAGAAGCTCATCGGCAACTTGAAGCAGGTGTCGGTCGACATCGCCCATGATCTGCGCACGCCCATCAGCCGCATGCGCCAGAAGCTCGAAGTCGTCCGGTCGGGGCCTGCCACCATCGAAACCTACAAAGCCGCCGTCGATGAGTCGCTCGGCGAAATCGACAGCATCGCGGATACCTTTGATGCGCTGCTGCGCATTTCCGAGATCGAGGCCGGCGCCCGGAAGATGAAGTTCGTCGATGTCGAGTTGAACGGCCTCTTGGCAAATATCATCGATGCCCTGGAAGCGGTTGCGGAAGAGCGTCAGCATCGTTTGCGGGCGCTCAGCGGCACCGGCGGTCCCTTGACGGTCCGTGGCGACCGCCGGCTTCTCAATCAGCTCTTCGTCAATCTCATCGAGAATGCGATCCTGCACTGTCCGCCCGCATCGGATATCGAGGTGGAGCTGGCCGGAGACACGCGACAGCCGATTGTTCGGGTGCGCGATACGGGGCCAGGAATTCCAGTAGAAGAACGCGAAAAAGTATTCAGGCGGCTTTACCGGTTGGAAAAAAGCCGGACCACGCGCGGGAGCGGGCTCGGCCTCAGCTTGGTTGCTGCTATCGCGGAACTTCACAGCGCCAAGGTGACGCTTGGGGATAACAAGCCGGGCCTCGTCGCTGAAATCACGTTCGATCAGGCGCCGCGCGTGAGTTAGCCGGCTGATGACAGCCGATCATACCGGTTCGCTTTTTCGAGAAATTGCCGAAAAAAGCATCTGGATGAGGGCGACCGTGACGGCCATGAACACCCCTGCAAAAATCACGTCGGACAAGAAGTGGCCGCCTTCCGTCATTCGCACGAAGCCGCACAAGCTTCCGAGCACGATGCCCGACACGAGCCATGCGCCGGCCGCCGTGGGGAACAGGAAGGCTGCGGCGAAGCCCAAGACGTAGATCGAAGAGGCTTCGCCGGAAAAGAACGAACAATTTCTTGGACACGCCGTCGATTTGACCAAAGGAGGCGTAAACGATTTGTCTCCTCCGAATTCGACAACTGTCTGTGGCCGGGCCCGCCCCCAATGGTCCTTGAACCCGAGGTTCGCGACAGTCA
Organism: Hyphomicrobium sp. ghe19; assembly: GCF_902712875.1. Lineage (NCBI taxonomy): Bacteria > Pseudomonadati > Pseudomonadota > Alphaproteobacteria > Hyphomicrobiales > Hyphomicrobiaceae > Hyphomicrobium > Hyphomicrobium sp. ghe19. The sequence continues at coordinate 306,357 of NZ_LR743509.1, forward strand.
GCGGCCCGACGAGAACGCAGACGGCGAGGAAAAGCCATTTATTCGAAGAGAGGTTCAGCCACTTTCGTCCCGTCGTAAGCGTGATCACGCAGCCTAACAGCCCGACGGCGCAACTGCTGTAGAACAGGACGTTGAACAGGAACCGTGCCGCATTAAACGCGCCAGAGTCGCGTCCGATGAATTGGTGATCAGTGAAAAGCCGTTCCGACACGGCGAGATCGAGCTTCGGATAAATCTGGAAGAGAAGTGCGCTGGCCATGCCTACCGCCAACGCGCCCAGGATAAGCGTTTTCGCCGTTCGGCGTTGGAGGTCGACCGGTGCAGCTGCCGCGTAGGGCGCTGTAATTTCATTTGAAACCAATAACTTGCCCCCTCGAAGCTTTCGGGTTGCACTCTCGAAGAGCTTTAAGCCCGGATCTGGGCGAATTTCTCTCAAATTCGTATGGTTTCCAACTTACGCTCCGCTAGCGTGAGGGTTCTTTCCGATCCGCCGGAGCGGGCGAAATCCTTCGCTCTGGCGACCAGCGCAACGACACGTAAAGCACCGTGAGCAAGAGCACCAATGTCACGAGCGAGGCGTAGCCACGCGACATGCTCAGACCCCCGGCGTCGAGTGGCTTCGTTAGGAAATCTCCAAAAGTCGCGCCGAAGGGGCGTGTGAAGACGAAGGCGATCCAAAACAGAAGGACGTCGTTCAATCGCGTGAAGTAATGCAATGCGGCTACCGCGAGAATGATACCCGCGGTTACCAGTGCGCCCTGGATAAAGCTAAGTCCAACGTTGTCTACGAGGTAATCGCCGAAAGCCGTTCCAAGGCTGTTCGACAACAATACGGCCAACCAGAACATCGACTCTGCGCTTGGCGTCGTGATCGGATATACTTTTAGGTTGCCAACCCGGTAATACCAGACCGCAAGGCTTAGAGCCAATCCGGTCACGAGTATTATCGAGCCCGCGAAATAGCCTAGGCCCATCGAGCGATCCATAAAGTCCGAGATTTCCGTGCCGGCAGTCGTCGTTGCGATGATCGCACCCCAGAATAGGACGGGGTGATATGTTTTGCCGCCGATCTGGGCCCACAGCACGATGGTCAGTATGGAGAACGTAATAGTCAGGCCGACGTAGTATCCGAGGCCGAGGGTCATGGAGATGAAATCGCCGGCGGTCTCTCCGAGCGTCGTTGCTAGCACCTTCATAATCCAGAAGAAGATCGTGACTTGGGCGACCTTCGAATATGTCGCCGCGCCGGGGGCGAGGTGCTCTCGGTTCATTCATGATCCTTTCGTATGGCAGGCTCCGCTCTGAATGGGGCCTGGCCCTTCATTCCAACACTTCGCACTGGCGGACTGGGCGCAACGGCCTTCCACGGAAATGTCTTTCGATAGCTTCGAGCGCGGATTTCCGGTCTCGATAGGTCCGTTGATTGCCGAGATAGCAGTTGGCGATCAAAACCAGCGTCGGGGTTCCGATGGCCTTGGACGAACTCAGCGTCGCCAAGATCCCTTCGAACGCCTCGGCTTCGAGGGTAGGCTGTGCGAGTTGGCCCGCAACCGTCTTTACCAGATCGATATCGGCCGTCTTGAACCTCTTCACGCTAAGGTTCGCTATCCGCGGCGACGCAGAGATCTCGGCGATGAAGACGTCGATGGTCGCTCCGGAGCGGCCGGCGAACAGCGGGAGGACGGCGCGAAGCCCGTTGGCCTGCTTGGTGGCGCCGAGAGCCCGGAAGCCCTGCTCGATGGCTTCCAAGCTCTCCTTGAGCCGCGGAGGATAGGCGGTAGAGGGGCTCATCCGCTTCAGGCGCGTGAGGATCGTTTCCTTATGACCCTCATCAAAACAGCCCGCGAAGCGATATAATTCCTGCGACTTCTCGAACTCCGCGAGTTCGGCGAACGCACGAAGAGATCGCGCGAATTCCTTAGTGTGCATGCCTGATTGCCCTAACGATCACAGCGAAGCGGCCCAAACTTTAGTTGCTTGGCGGTCACTTTGCGGCGCGATGCATACAGTTCTATATGCCGGCGAAGGGGCATCCGGATTGGCCTTGGCGATATCGGCACGGTCATTCGCGTGCCCGCGCTCCTGCTCGTACGCCTGAAAACCGGAACTATCGCCCGAGGCACCGCGTTCATGGCACGCTTGAACACGTTATCGGGAGAGTTTCTATGGGAAGAATTGATACGACGGATGAGGTCAGATCTGCCTCGCACGATCTGGCCGATAGAGCCGTGGATGCTGGACTGAGAGCCGTCGATTCGCTGGATCGGGCGGTTTCGAGCGCTCAGGACACCGGGCAAAGACTCGCCGCCCAGACATCCGAACTCAGTAATAATTTGCAGAAAGTTGCCAAGAACTTTTCGAACGCCGTCGACAAGTCGGTCGCCGAGCAGCCGATGACGACGCTCGGAATGGCCGTGGCCGCTGGCTTCATTCTTGGTGCTATCTGGAAATCTTAATTTCGGAGTTATCCGGTGTTCGCAAGCTTATTCAAGAGGGCCGAAGCGAGTGTAGAAAATACACTTGGCGAACTCGGGAACCGAGTGTTGATCGGAATTCCGTTTATCGTTGCGCTTGGTTTTGCCGCAGCTAGTTTTTCATCGTACGCAAATCGTACCTACGGTCCCGAGATCGGCAACCTGATCGTCGCGGGAGGATTTGTTCTTCTCGGATTCGTCGTTGCTCTGGTGGTGAAGTTTCGGAAGCGGCCCAGTGGCCCGACATCTGAAGTTCGTGAAGAGCCGGCTTCTGAGGAACCTCAAAGCACCGGCCCTTCTTTTCTAGAAGACGACAAGGTGATGAGCATCGTTTCGGCTGCCGCACCGATCGTGCTTCCGGCGATGCTACGAACGGCATCGAAGAATTGGCCGCTCATTCTGGCGGCCGCGGCTGGCCTCTATGTCTTCAGCCGCTCCGAGAGCGTGGGGAGCGCTCCGCAATCCCCGCCGCAAGTTTGATAAGGAGAACTCAATGGGATCCGCAGATATGAACAGGTCCGACGACGATACGATGGAAGCTCCGGAGCATGATGAAAACGGATCGCTTCTCAGCGACCCGACTGTCGCGCTGTTGGCCGCAGGTGCTATCGGCTTCGCGGTCGGCGCCGTGATCTGGCGATATAGAAAATCCAATATGTCATCGTACGGCTCGCTCGAGCGGGCTTTTGGCAGGGCTCGATCCGGCGCAACCGACACTGTAGAAAAACTTCGCAAGAGACTTCAGGACGAAGGCTATTCCCCTGCCCAGATCGAAGGCGCGGCAAAGAAGCATTTGAGCCGGTTTATCGACGCCGTGCAACGAAGGGCCTACTAGTTTCACGGCGCGTTTTATGTAATCGAAATCCCGGAACGGCATCGTCGCGAGTGCGGACCTGATGCTGTTCCGGTTTTTTTGTTTCGGCCCAGGAAAGGCTGGGTGTAGGCAAAGTTTTCACCGAATGTGAGAGGAGCGAACGCGAGACATGCAGCCGATCCAAAAGATCATCTTTCATATCGTTCTGATCGCCGGTATCGCGATTATCGTTAGTCATTATGGGCACATGGGCGAAGCATTTTCACCTGCGGATGCGCAGGATGCGCGCGCGGTGAAGTGAAGAGTTTGAAGTTCAAGCGCCTGCGATTTTGAGATACGTCAGCATGCGGTCCTGCTCAGGAACTTAGTGGTTGCGCCGCGCGTTTAGAGCCGCATCCACAAAAGGAATTACCTCTATGGGCAGCACCGCTGACAAGGTTTCCGGCTACGCGAACGAGGCGGCCGGGAATATCAAGAAGAACATCGGCAAAGCCGTTGGTTCGGACAAGATGACGGTAGAAGGCGCCATTCAGGAGCTGAAAGGCGAAGCGCAGGTCGAAGTCGGAAAGGCGAAAGCTGCCGTCAAGGATGGCGCCAACAAAGTCGCTGATGAGATCAATCGCAAACTCTAGTCAAAAGCATATAGGCCGGTCAAACGACCGGCCTTTTCTTTGCTGGAGGTCACAATGCGCGCTGTCGACATCAACAACAACGGATCGACCTCGATACGCCGGCTAAAAAAGTCTAAAGCCGCTTTTGCTTCGGGCGCTGCGACTAGCCGGCTGACGGCCATGAATGCCGCTTGCTACATGGTGATCTTCGCCGGCGCCATACTCATTCTCTATTACGGCAGCAGCGTATTAATGCCGCTCGCGCTAGCGGGCCTTCTGAGTTTCGTATTAACACCAGCAATTCGTCTGTTGAAGCAGGCCGGCATTCCGAAAGTGCCCGCGGTGATTGCTGTCGTCGTCATCTCGATTGCCGCCATTGGTGGTGTTGGTGTCGTTGTCGGCGGACAGATCTCGGATTTGCTCGAGCGAATTCCATCTTATGAATACAACCTGCTCAAAAAGGTTTCGTCCGTTCGTTCCGCGTCGGTCGAATCCAGTGTGCTAGAGCGCGCAAGAAGCACGCTCGATGATCTGCAGGCGGAGCTTTCGCGATCCGATAGCGGCAAGCGCTCTGCTGCCCCCGCAGCTCCAGGTGACACTGCTGCCGTCAAGCCGATTCCTGTCGAAATACATCAGCCGCCGGAGCCGGTTCTGGATAAGACGGTCTCCTTGATCCGCCCGCTGATTTCGCCGCTCGCGACTACCGGATTGATCGTTCTGTTTCTCTTCTTCATTCTCGCGCAGCGGGAAGATCTGAGAGACCGCTTTCTAAGGCTGGCGGGAAAGGGTGATCTCCAGCGCACGACGGTCGCGCTCGATGATGCAGGCGACCGCCTCAGCAGGTTTTTCATCATTCAGGGTTTGCTGAACGCGAGTTTTGGCGTGTTCATCGGTTTGTGCCTTTGGGCGATGGGTCTGCCAAATCCCGTCCTATGGGGCGTTCTCGCAGGGCTGATGCGGTTTGTTCCGTTCATCGGCTCGGTCATTGCGAGCGTATTTCCAATTATTCTTGCGGCCGCAATCGATCCCGGCTGGTCGCTCGTGATGTGGACGGCAGCGCTGTTCCTCGTGTCAGAAGTCCTGGCTGGCGAAGTCATCGAGCCGATGCTCTACGGACGCAACACGGGTCTTTCTCCCGTTGCCGTGGTCGTCGCGACGCTCTTCTGGACGTTGTTGTGGGGGCCTGTCGGATTGATTTTGGCTACTCCGCTTACCGTCTGTCTCATGGTTTTAGGCAGACACGTCGAGGCGCTGCGCTTTCTCGAAATCCTGTTTGGAGATGAACCGGCTCTCGAACCTCACGAGCGATTATATCAACGTGTTTTGGCGGGGGATGGCGTCGAGGCAATCGAAGTTGCGGAGCAGAGCATGAAAGAAATGCCTTTGATCCGCTATTACGACGATGTCGCGTTGAAGGCGCTGTCGATGGCTTACGAAGATGCGACAGCTGGTCGGCTCGGCGCTGACGAGATTACGGAAGTCAAAGACGCAATCGACGACGTTGTCGATGGTTTGTCGGAACATGCGACCGGAGAGGGCGTCGGGGCAAGCGATGCGCCAAGCGGGAAGCCCGGGGAGGATGCCGTCAAAAGCGATGTTGTGCTTTGTCTTCCAGTTCGCAGCGAACTCGACGAGGGGCCACTTTTGATGCTGGAGCAAGTGCTTGAAGCGCAGGGCATCCACGCAGCAACGCTTCCCTACAATGCGTCGATCCGGTTGCGTGCACTCGATGCCAGGCGCGGTCCGGCCAAGGTCGTCGTCTTCGGCTATTTGGGCTCCAAGAAAGCACCGGCGTTCATGGGCATTCTGATGCGTCGTGTCCGCAGCGTGATGCCGGATGCGATCATGATCGCGGGTTTTTGGTCGCTCGCTAGCAACGGGGCTAAGGCTGTGGAATGGCGGGAAGCTGTGGGCGCGGACCGTGTCGTGACGAAAATTTCCGACTCTCTTGCGCTGTGCCAGGAGTTACTCGATCACAAGCCGGGACGCGTCGGGGCTATCGCAGATAGCGAAGCGGCTCGCACGGATATCGTCTATGAAAATTCGATGCGGTTCGGCGAGGAACTCGGGCCGTAAGCTTAGATCAATCATCGTAGAACTTCTCGCGTTCTACTTCTGGAAATCGTCAAGCGGCGAGATAGGCTGTCTACGACAGCAAGCGCGTGGGCCATTTGCATCGGCTTCCGATTGCGGCGAATGGCATACGGTTTGTGATATTTCGCGCGCCGCAAGTGATCCATCTTCATCAAAACGACAGCCAGCTGATGAACGGCTGTTCAGGCAACGGCTCTTCGGAACTTCATGGATGTCATGCCGTTGAAAGTTCGCGTCCATGACACGTGGATCATTACCGCTGATTCCATAAAATCGAGGAGACCCGTATGAAGATGATCACCAAGTGCGTGCTTGCCGCCGCCAGCATGGTTGCCGCTTCGGCCACAACAGCTTCGGCTGAAATTGTTTGCAACGGCGAGGGAGATTGCTGGCATGTCCGCGAGCGTCATGCGTATCGTCCGGAATTCGGTGTGCGCGTTTACTCGGATGATTGGAGATGGGCCGATGCCGACGCCAAGAGGTATCGCTGGCGCGAACACGAGGGACGTGGATATTGGCGCAACGGTATCTGGATCGAGTTCTAAGTTTGAAAGTGGCGGTCGCTTTTAGGGCATCGCGACCGCCACAGACGAGTTCGAACGGAGCCGTTCGACCTCGCTAAAAAGGAGAACACCCCGACGAGCGAGGGTTGCTGTCGGGGTGCGGGGTCTCTCCCAGATTTGCCAATGAGGGCGAGAGATTTTGACCGTTGCGTGAGGCATGATTCGAAGCAAGGGCGAGGCCGGAGTTTTCAACAGCACGCGGAATAAAGGCAATAATTGTCTGTTGACGAACGGTGTAAACTAGCGATGGCGGCCGCAACCCGCTTATTTTTTTTCCAACAGAAGCTTGGTGCGGGACGCCAGTCCTTTGAGCGCCAACTCTGCGAACCGCTGTAGAAGCCACGGCAGAACGAGTTCGAGGCGCACGGAATCATTCATCACGAGAGCGGAGCCACTCGCCTTGTGGCCCATTCCGGTCAAGCTGAACTCCAAGAGATCGCCGTTCCAAATTTCTCGGTCAATCGTCACGAAGGGGAGATGGGCCGATGCCAACCCGCTTTTCAAGCGACGTATGGCTTCTTCCTTTCCAAGGCGATGAGGAATGGTGATGACAACCGGCTCCGGCACGAACTCATATCCTTGCTGTAAACTGCTGGCGGTCTAATCCGCCTATCGAGCAATATAATATTGCCTGTCCCATAACGCCGATCGGCAAGCCTTCGATCCAGGCAGCGCAAGTGATCGGATTTGCTCTTATTTTTCGGTCGAAGATTGAGCCCGCTTTAAAAGCGGTCCGCATACATTGCATTATTTAAGGTTTTGGCGTTTCCGTCCAAGGATAGTTCGATGTCTCAGGTGCTGCGAGGCGGCATCACCCGCCTCGAAGTGATGACGAAGTTCACGCTCGCGACGCTCGCGCTTGCCAGCGGAGTTTATACGTACATTGGCGTTCGAAGCCTTCTCGAAGGCTCTCCAATCGAAGTGTTTCTCGCCGCGATCGTGTACTCGGCGGCGGTCTCCGTCGCCATATTTGCATTTTGGACATATTTGATGCGATTTTTGCCGCACGTTCGGCAGGCGTCATCGCGGCGGCTCATGTATGTCGCCATGTTCATCGGCAGCTTGATGATCCTCGCGATGTCGGCTTGGCTCAATGCGGCGGCGCTCGCGGGGTCTGCAGCGCTCCAGCAGCACATGGCGAATTCTACGGACCAATTTCAGCAGAGCTTGGACCGGGCGCACGGCAATGCCCTCGCGGCGCAAGGCCTCTTGCCGGACATTCAGCTGGCTTCGCGGCGGTTTTCGCTTCTTTCGGATCAGGAACGGCAATCCGGCGCGCTTACCGGAACGTCGGGAAGCGGGACCGTGGTTCAGCTGACTGCACAGATGTCGGCGCAGCTCAATGCGCTTGCCGCCGAAGTCGACGCGTCGCGCGACCGGATAAAGACGCTGTTTGAATCGGGAAGCAAGACGCTCGAAAGGATGCGCCAGCTGACTTCCGGGGCAGGACCAATCGACGAGCGGACGAACGAGTTTGCAGCAGAGACCGTGGTCTTGACCGGGATCATCGCCGATCTGCAGCAGACTTCGATTGCACCCGCGGTGAAGCGAACTGCGGAGGACCTATCGAAGTCCTTTATCGCGCCTGCAGCTGACGGCCGGACTGCCGATTTGGCAGACCGCCAGAACCAAGTCGTTGGCAAGGTGGAGCAGTCGATCAAATCGCAATCGCGAGCGTTGGCAATGGCCGCTGACGATATTCTATCGCGGCCTGAGGTGAAGCCTGTGCGGTTCGTTCCTTTATCGACGGCGGAAGCCGTGATTCAGTATGGAACCGATTTTCTGCCGAGCTGGGCAGGCGCCATCTCGCTCGATCTGATGCCGGCGGTATTGATTTTCATCCATTCGATCGTCTTCGAGGCGATCCGAAGGGATGAGGGCGAGGCGTGTGACGAAGATGGAATGTCCGCCGGGGAGGTCATGCGGGCTCTCAAGATTTATAACAACATGCAAGGGCTCGAGGCCCGGCCGTTATCATCGCCGCCTCACGTGGTTCTCGAAAAATCTGCGCCGGGCGAAACACCCGCTGGGGGTCTCGAGAAGCCACCCGCAAATGTTGCCTCCATCAATCCGGCCGCGGGATTCAACCGCTGAATGTCATGGCTAAAAAAGGCATCTTGTGGCGGGACGAGGGTGCCTTAGAGGGCGCGCTCATACGATCGATCTTTCTCTTCCTGGTGGCGATGAGCATCGGCATGCTCGCATTGGATCTTCGCGATCAGCTGGATCTCACGCTTGACGAGGGGGCGGAGCAGGTGACGCGGGTCGTCATTCAACTCCCTACCCGGACGGACCAGGAGCGGCCCTACTTTCCGAAGGCGCTCCCCGTCATCCCTGGATCAGGGAGCCCGAAAATGCCGGGTGTTCCCGACAAGCCGACGCCCGATATGGTGGCAGGCCGCATGTCGTTTCATGTGGGTGCTAACGGCGACGTCTCGGCGGTCGGGAGAATTGAAACGGGGAGTTCGGACGATTTCGAGAAGTTTCTCGATCACGATGGAAAAGGCGCGAAGACGATCTGGCTGCTTTCGCCGGGAGGGTCGGTGCCGGACGCCATCACCATGGGCCGTTCCGTCCGGAAGCGCGGGCTCGATACGATGGTGGCCGACAATGGATATTGCGCGTCTTCGTGTCCGCTGCTGTTTGCAGGTGGCGTTCGCCGCACGGCCGGCAAGCACGCGCTGATAGGCGTTCATCAGGTTTCAGCAGTGGCCAAAGGGACGGAGACTTGGGGCGACGGTATTTCGGCCGCTCAACAGATTTCCGCGCGCTGCGTGGAATATCTGGTCAGCATGGGTGTCGATCCAGATAGCTGGATCAAAGCAATGCGGACGCCGAAGGAGCGTCTCTATATTTTCAGGACCGATGAGCTTCACGTCTTGAAGATCACGACGGGAGCGGCGAAGACTTGAATCTTCGCAAGTCGTCATCCTGACGATTGAATCCGCAATTGCCGCTTTCGCCTCGGGGCTTTTCATGTGGGCCGCAGATAAGCGGAGCTGAGAGCCAGTTCGAATAGTTCTGATGAAACCGATCCGCTCGTTCTGCCGTATCGATAGACACGTGGCCCGTGACGCTTGCAGACGGTGCCGACGAGCTGAAGCAATTCAGCGGAGCCCCGGCGGCTTTTTAGCCGGGGCTTTTTCATTTTTTTTGGGATGCACCCGCTGTAGCGCACGGCTACATTGCCGAGAGTTAAGGAACGCGCGCGCCACCGATGCGTAATCCATGTGTACGATGAGAAAAGCGAAGCACGCAAAGTCCTCACGCCCGCGAGGACTATGAAAGCGGCGAAGCCCTGAAAGGGGTCGGAAGCCGTATCACACCGGAGGAAACCCCGAGTGTGGAGAGCCTCGGATTTTTCCGGGGCTCTTATTTTGCGATTATTCGCGAGAGCTATTTCCGTTTCGCCTTCAGATACGCTCCAACTTTCTCGACGTTATTAGATCCTACGGCCCGGATCGCGCCTGCGAGCCCTTGTCCGGTCACGCCGAATTTCTTTTTCCAATATTGGACTTCATAGGGCTCGCGCATCGCTATGCGCGTACGATCCTGCTTGCCTTTCTTTGTCTTATCATCGGCCATTGGAATATCCTTTCCCGACTAGCTTTCGCATTTCGATCGTATCACGGCTCCGTATGGTCCGCACACTGTCGAATGCGAAGGCGGTCGGGCGTGAGATCGTTCAGCGGGAAAGCGCCCGGTGACTGCAATCGCAACGAATGCGCTTTCCGCCGGTTGACCAATCAGCTGGCAAAGGGAGCTCGGTCATGACCATTCGCAAGGTGAAGTCCGGTTATCGGTTGGTGTCGAAGAAGGGCAAGAATCTCGGGACCTATAAGAACAAGGCAGGTGCTGAGAAACGCGAGCGGCAAGTTCAGTTCTTCAAAAAGAAGGCGGCGCACGGATAGAGCCGTGCGGAGAGGTTCTCCACATCCAGTCCGTTAGGCGGTCCTCGTTATCAACACATCGTCCACGACAAAGGTGGACCGGCAACACGTGCCGCCCTTTTCGTACCGCGTTTTTGGCTGAAGGGATGTTCCTCGGGAAGTAGGGGGGAGTACGGATCTTGCAGGCATTTCGCTATTTGCAGCGGTGCGCCAATTCCGATGATATTTCATGGCGGATCGGCATCTTCGCCCTTGAGCGATTGAGGCCGGATCCGAATAATTGGCTGGCGCCAAGTACGCTTTGGGCAGAATATTCTCTCTGGTGCCGCAAGAAGGATGTGCAGCCTCTTCCCGTCGCCAACTTTCTTCAGAAGTTCGACGAGGCTGCAACGATATTGGGCGTTCGGAAGCTTCGTGCGGGCGATGAAGTGGGTTACGCAAGGATTGCTTTCAAGCCCGCGGCTTGATGGCACTCTAAGCGTGCAGTGTGCCGCTCCAGGTGCTCCTAGCGTCGCCAGGTGAGATTCTCATTTTTCCGCAGCGCGGTCTCTGCATGGCGGGCGCGGGCATTATGCGTGGCGCGCCGATGCATGAGGTCGAACAGTGTTCTGGCTTTGATATCCGTCGGCCAATCTGCTTCGGCGACGAAAGCGATCCGCCGCGTCAGTTCTCGCGAGATTTCCTGCTGCCACATGAGTGCATCTTCGAGCGTGTAGGCATCCAGCGCCTCTCGGCAGCAATACTCCAAATAGGTGTGACCGCCTTGGGCCGCCGGACTGCGCGTATGCTCACCCATCGTTTCCTCCACTCGCTCGAGAAACAGACGTGGGGCGAAGTCGATTTGTTCCGGATTGGAATAACGACCAAGGATCACGGGGAATAGCCGACGCCCGACGTGCCTGAATCTGGCGTCATGGCAGCGTCAGCATTCATGGCAGCCGGCGTTTCATAGTCGGCGTTGAGTGAGTAAGCGCTCAACGCCATGAATGAGATGAATAATACCGAAAGCGCGGCCACAAGCGATTTCATCAGTCACCCTCGCAAAACCCGCCTGTAAACGTGACCAGAGGGCTTTGGGTTCCGCGACTTGGGCTGACCCCGGTCATTTTTGCTCCTTGGACCGGGTCATTCGTCCCTATGCTGCTTTCTGCATGGTTGCGCTCAAGGCCTCGCAGCCCTCTGCGCAAACGCTGCAATCATCCACGCAATCCTGCATGTCTCCGATTCTCTGGCAGCTTTGAGCGCATGCGCGGCAGATTTGTGCGCAGGCGTGGCAGACGAAGACGTGCTGGGGAATTCCCGTCAGCAATACCGCGGCCGCCGCTTTGCAAATTTCAGCGCAGGCGATCATCAACTGGAAATGCTCGGGTACGGTATGCTTGCCCCCCGACTCGAGGCAATGGTTCATCGCCTCGCTGAAGCAGGTGGTGGCGCAGGTCTGGCAAAGATCGGCGCAGGCCCGCATTTCGGTGCTAAGTTGTTGCATCGTTTGCTACCTCCAGGATTTCGACATGGGAGGAACTTCGCATAAGCCCGAGAGTTGCGGGGTTTGCGTGGGGTTATGCGTAATTTCCTTGATCGGCTTCCTTGGTACGACGAAGCCTGGATGATCCGAGCCGCGAGCGTGGCGCCCGGGGGGCGACTTCAGCGATTTTGGACGTCAAGCAAACCGGGGAGCGCCGAGCCTTGCGGGCCGATTTCGGATGTCGCCTCCAGACAGCTCTTCTGAATGATTATTCTGCAGGGGTTGGGATCGTTTTGATGGACGCAATTTTTGACGGTAACCCAGGCGCTGTAGATTTTCGCGGCTTGGGCGGTGAAGCGATCGAGTTCGGCGCCTGCGAAGGACGCCTTTAAATTCTTGGCTTTATCGGTGAGGGCGGTTCCGTCGCAAACCTCTATCGCGCCGAGCGCTTCGCCATATCGGGCTCCGGCCTCTTGCGGCGAGAGCGAGGATGACGCGCCCGCGAAAGCATTGGTCAGGCCGAGGAATAGAACGAGAAGATACCCCATCCCGGAAGCGGGTGTCCGCAAAAGGTACATTGCGATCTGACGCTTGTGCGTTGTCATCGTGACCGTTCAGCTTGTTATAGGCGCTCCAGTCAAAATTACGTTGGGCATTGGGCTGCGGATCACAGAACATCCGCAGCGGCGGTTCATTCGAAGCCGGTCAACCTCTGAATAACTCTGCCGATGATGCTGTTGAAGCGCATCGGCCCCTCGGAGGCGATCAAGCAGATGCAATCGTCTCCGGCGCCGGCAATCGGAGCGTGCTCATCACCTTCATTCATATCGGCAACGTCGCCGACGCCGTATATGCCTGTATTGTCCGTGAAGGATCCCTGCAAGACGAGGGTCATCTCGGAGCCGCTGTGGCCGTGTTCTGGAAGTTTCAATCCCGGCGAAACCCTGATGAGCCGCAGCGACGCTTGGGCTCGTCCCGACAGCGGAATCCGGTGCTGCCAAACGCCAAAGCCAGCCCATTTCCATGGGACGTCCTTGAACCAAGGGCCGACATGCTTTCGGAGAGCCGCCGGCACATCGCCCTCGCCTGAGGCGAGCGCTTTGGGTTCTTTGAAGTCTCTCAATATGGCAATTCCCGGAGTGAGTGAGGCCGAAGGAACCTCATCCAACAGCGATGCGCCTATGGTTTCCATGATCGCCAATTCGCGGCGGCAACGTTTACAAAGCGAGATATGGCTCGCCATAACGGCGGCCAAAGCCTCCGGCATGCTTCCCGCGGAGCAGCTCACGAGGTTTTCAAGTGCTGGATGACGTTCGATGCTCATTCGTCTTGTGCCCCGACCGTCGCGCGAAGTTTCAGATATGCCAACCGGATCCGCGATTTTACGGTGCCGACCGGTAACCCCAGCCGCTCAGCGATTTCACGGTGGGACAGACCATCGATGAATGACAGAAAGACAACTTGATACTGGTCACGCGGCAAACCCTCCAACGCCCGGCGCATGTTGAGCCGTCGCTCTTCATCAGAGACGACCTCATCCGGCGGTGCATCCATGCTCGCCTCCTGATCGTAGCCGTCGGGAAGCTCAACCCACATTTCCTCCTTACGCAGGCGATCGATCCTTAGATTGCGTGCGATCGTAAAAATCCACGTCGGGACACTTCCGCGTTCGCTGGAGTAGAGGCTCGCCTTGCGCCAGACCGCTAGAAGGGTTTCCTGGGCGAGTTCTTCCGCAGTATTCGCGTCCGCGCCGTGCCGCATCATGAAGGATTTGACGCGCGGCGCGTATTTTTGGAACAGCTGTTGGAATGCCAGCTGATCCTTCTGGTTTGCGATCTGCAGAAGGTTATCAGTGTCCGACATGCTTGCCGATCTTGGGTTTTCAGTTACGGCCGAAATGATATTCTATGCCCGGCTCGTTGACGATAGTGCTCACGGTAGATAGTGGCCGTTCCGATCTTTTCTCTCTCGACGTCGCCCTCGTTGTCGCGCTGACATTTTATGGATCGATCGTAACCGGCCTCGTCGCTTCGACGGTGCTGCTCAGCCAGAGCCTGACATCAGGCGAGTTCGTAGCGGGCCCTTCCTGGTGACCGCCCTCGGGCTCGGCTGTTATTGAGCCGAGAAAAATGGACCGTTGCGGCTCGCCGATGTTCCGCGGCCCACTTCGCCGCCTGGTCACGCGTCGATCAAAGTTGGCAGTGCATGGCTGGGAGCCAAGCGACCCAAGGGCAACCAGAATGTCCATTCAGACACGTAAGTATCTGAAATATATGGATTGGTGCCCAGAAGAGGACTCGAACCTCCACGCCTTGTGAGCGCTGCTACCTGAAAGCAGTGCGTCTACCAATTCCGCCATCTGGGCATCGACGTGTCAGGTAAATTGTGCGGGCCCGGAAGTCAATTGCGGGACGGCTGATCCGACTGAGGCAATACTTCAGGGGTTCCGATGAGGCGGTCCAGGCGATCCTTGGTGCCAACGGTTGCGTATGTGGTGACGGGTGCTGCTGGGCTTCATCCTGCGCTCGACGATGCAACTCGGTCTGCGGCCGACACCGTGGGGAGCAATAATCGGGATGAGGGTGGTGGCCGCTTCCCCAAACGTGCTCCATCGAGCTCTCACGCTTGTGGTCCCGCACCGTGCGAACGTGGCCGTCGATCCACAGGAGGTCACTGTTCGTCTACAAGCGGAACCGGCGCGCATTCCACCGATCGCAGAATCACCCCAAGGTTTCAAAATAATTACCGCCAACTGATTTTTTCGTGAAGCGATTCGTTTCTAATTTTAGTCGCGCATCTTCGCGCTCGCTGCGTCAGTGCTCCTCGATTGAATAAATGACATTTTTCATAAGTGTATTTTGTGGCCGATGTTCTCAATGCTGATAATTGGTCGGGCGGCGCTTGTTTGGCGTAGACGAATGCTTTTTTGCAATTCGCGCGTTGATCCCAAATTCCGGGGGAATGATTTTGCTCAGAGCATTGCAGCGGGGATTGGTTGCCGCCACCTGCACCTTCACTCTTTTCGGCAGCACTGCCGCTTTCGCGCAAGAGTTCTTGAGGTTCAATCTTTGGGATGACGACTCCTGGATCAGTGTCGGAGCGGGCCTGCGCGGGCAGTTCATCACGGAGCCCGAGAAATCAGGACTTAACGATGCGGAACTCGCAAACGCCCGACTTTACATACAGGGCCAGCTCACCAAAAAAGTCGGTTTCACTTATAATACCGACATAGATCAAGCTCCGAACGGCGATCCCACCGGCATGCAAACTCTCGACGCGATGGCTCGCTTCGAGTTTCACGACGAGTTCAACCTCTACGGCGGGCGAATGCTGCCTCCGAGCGATCGCGCAAACCTCGACGGGCCGTTCAATCTCGGAACTTGGGAATTTCCGTTCGTCAGCGCCTATCCCGCTATCTTCGACGGCCGCGATAATGGCGGTGCGGTTTGGGGCGATATCGGCAAGTTCAAATATATGATCGGCGGATACCAGGGTTGTACCGCAGATAACAACTCGTGTTTCAGTCGCGAAGCTAACGGGCCGCTTGTTGCCGGCCGTGTGCAGTACGATTTCTGGGATGCAGAGGACGGCTATTACACCTACTCGAGCGACTATTACGGCAAAAAGAAAATTCTGTCGGTCGGTGTGGTTGGGCAGTTCCAGAGTGGAGCCGCGACCAACGGCGTGCGGTCAGGTGATTTCACCGGCTTCAATGTGGACGTGCTGATGCAGCATCACGCGTTTACCGCGCATGATAATTTTACGATCGAAGGTGCGTACTACATCTACGATACCTACGGCATCGATACGCGCGCCGCGGATGGCGGAAACGGGCTTGCTTCCGGCAATGCGTGGTTCATCCTGACGAGCTACCTGATCGATTATAAAGTTTGCATTGGCAGGTTTGAGCCGGTCTTCCGTTACCAGGAGTTCGATCACGATTTCGGGCCGGACCAAGCTGAATATTCGGTCGGCAGCAACTTCATCATCGATGGCCACGACGCGCTTCTGTCCGCCCTCTTTTCGCATGAGAATATCGACGACTTTGGCGACAGAAACGTCGACAGATTTATTCTGGGTATGCAACTTCAGTTTTGATGTAACGGAAACTTGCGATACCCATCACGGTGCCAAATGGTGGGCGGCTTCACAGCCGGTTGGCATTAAGCGCGCGAAGCCCAGCGTCTCGATGAAACTTGCGCCGCCGTGCATTTAGAGGCGGCGTCGCCGATGCCTTCGACCTGAGACCGTGATGGGTTCGACTGTTGGAGGAATTTAAGTGAACGATCAGACCGGCGTCCGTTAAATGGAATTTTGCGAAATATTGCCGTCGATCGACCGTTCACCACCTCGAACGTAGATAGTCAGGCATCGAATTATTTGATTTGGGTCAAGCGGCACAAGCTTTCTACGGCTCCGCTCCCGCGAATTGGGCGGGCGCGAATTTGCATTATGTCGCATGCGGACGATTGATACAGATTTGCAACTGAAAGACATGGTGTCGCCTGTTGCGGGCGCTTTCGCTCTGCGGCCCTTCGAGCATCGTTGCTGATCGTCCTTCTTAGCTTGGCGAAGACGATCAAGGGCATGTTCTCGAATTGGAAGCGCCTGGCGAATCTTGGCGAGCCCGCGTAGAGAACTTCGACTTCACCGGCAAAACACGGATCAAGGCCGCAATCGATCGCCCCCGCGTCATCGAGGTGCGCGATCCAGAAGTTTGTTTGCGCGGCCTCAGCGGCTGGAGCCGACTGCCCCTTCGCCGCCGTTTCCAGTTTTGGATCAAAGCAGGCCGCTTTCAGTGCCTACGGCGAGGATGGATGTGACAGTGCCGCGACACGAAACTCTCGGATCAGCACCTTGGGCCTCGTGACTTGGGCATATACGCTGCGGCAGTGGCCTTGCCGCTGATCTTCGGTATCGCTATGCGATAGCGCTATCCGATGATGCGAGAGCGGGGCGGGTGTCTGCAGTGAGCGATGTCGAAAAAGCCGAAGCGACTGGTTCTCCGCTTGAAGTCTTCCGCGTCTTCCTGAGGCTTGGCCTGACATCGTTCGGCGGACCCATTGCCCACCTCGGGTACTTCCATAATGAACTGGTTCTACGTCGGCGCTGGATCGACGAGGAAACTTACGTTCAGCTTGTTGCGCTGTGCCAGTTTCTGCCGGGGCCGGCATCGAGCCAGGTTGGCTTTTCGCTCGGGTTGTTGCGTGGCAACGGCTTGTTGGGAGGATTGGCTGCTTGGGCCGCCTTCACGTTGCCCTCGGCCCTCATTCTCCTGGCGTTTGCACTTGGCGCAAACGCCTTCACCGGGCCTGCCGCTGAAGGCTTCATTCACGGATTGAAACTCGTCGCGGTTGCCGTGGTGGCGCAGGCAGTGTGGGGCATGGCCCAGAACCTGACGCCCGATAGGCCTCGCGCGGCCATTGCACTATGCGCGCTTTTCCTCGTCATTCTTGCCAGCAATTCCTGGGCGCAGATCGCCGCCATTGCGCTCGGCGCAATCGGTGGGCTTCTGCTCTGCAGAGATGACAGTAAGACGGTTCGCGGCGCGCTGCGCTTTCCCGTGTCGCGTCGTGACGGCGCGATCAGTCTTGCGCTCTTCACCGGCTTTCTCCTCTTACCTCCGGTGATCGCGGCCGCAACCGGCGACCATACGGTAAGGTTCTTTGATGCGTTCTTCCGCTCGGGCGCCTTGGTGTTCGGCGGCGGCCACGTGGTACTGCCGCTCCTACAGAACGCCGTCGTTGCGCCGGGGCTGGTCCACAATCAGGATTTTCTTGCCGGTTATGGCCTGGCGCAGGCTGTGCCTGGGCCGCTCTTCACTTTTGCGGCTTACATCGGCGCGGTCGCCGTCCAATGGCCTAATGGAACAGCCGGGGCATTTCTCGCGCTCTTCGCTATTTTCCTTCCTGGCTTAATGCTGGTCTACGGAACGCTTCCCTATTGGGATGAGCTGCGATCCAGGCCGGGCGCGCGAGCTGCCATGAAGGGTGCCAACGCTGCCGTCGTCGGCATTCTTGCCGCCGCGCTCTATAATCCCGTGTGGACCAGCGCGGTGCTGGCGCCTCGCGATTTCGCCATAGCAACGGCGGGTTTCTTGCTGCTGACTGTATGGAAACTGCCGAGCTGGAGCGTCGTCGGCTTGCTCGCTGTCGCTGGTCTCATCGCGTCAGTCCTTTAAGAAGGTGGGGCGTCGCGCTCTTCACTTAGTTGGAGCCAAGCGCACCAAACCGTTTTGAGAGAACGGACCTTCATCTGGCAGAGCAGGTGACGAGGCATGTATTGGCGGCCGCCGATGTCATGGATACGATGTGCGGTGGTCAATCGGTGATCTTTTTCGGCTACGAGAAGTAACATGTTCAAACATATACTTATTGCGACTGACGGTTCCGATCTCGCACAAAAAGCTATCGCACAGGGGTTCGCCTTGGCTGAAGCTGTCGGTGCAAAAGTGACAATCGTAACCGTGACTGAACCCTGGGGAATGAATGTTCCCCCCGAAGTCGCGGTTGTCTATCCGGTCCAAGAATACGAGCAGGCAGCGGCGGCGAACGCGAGAAAAATCTTGGACGATGCAGCCACCGCTGGGATGAAAATACAAGTTGCCTGCCAGACCGTCCATGTCAAAGACCAGTATCCCGCCGAGGGCATTGTCCAAACTGCAAGCGCGAATGGCTGCGACTTGATCGTAATGGCATCGCATGGCCACAGGGGTTTGATGCGCCTCGTGCTTGGCAGCCAAGCTCATCGCGTCGTGACGCAGAGCGCGACGTCGGTCTTGATTTGTCGATGAAGCAGAGGATCGAGCTTAACGCTCCGCCATATCCGGCGCGGCTCGCACGCGCTGGATCAGCATGGCCGCCGTACTCGCCACTGTTTCACCGGCGCTGAGCGATTGCCATTCCGTCTGCGTCGCACTGTTTACCTGTTGTCGTAAGACGCTTGGCGTTGCATCGGAGGGATCTCCAACCCGATGACTCACGCGATCAATAAGCAGCTCGAGCGGCGCATCCAGCCAGAAGCCATTGAAGGGAATGGTCTGAGGCACCACCGCTTCAATCCGTTGCCGGTCTGCAGCGCGATCAAAGACGGCATCGGCGATAACGGCGTGCCCGCTTTTCAGATACGTTGCCGCTATTCTCGCTTGTTCCGCATAAACGCGCTTTGACACGCTCGGTTGATAGGCCTCAGGCGGTAAACGCGTTTCTGCCGGCACGCCGTATAAGCGCTTGCGAATTCGATCGCTGGAAAGCACACGGGCCCCTGGTGGATTTCCCAATCGATGGGCGGCCGCGGCGGCTACGGATGACTTCCCGGAACCGCTAAGGCCACCGACCGCAACGAGCTGCGGTGGACTGACAGTCAACAGATCGCCTGCAAGGTCAAAATAGGCGCGGGCTTCCTTGAGCGCAGCTGCGTTTCTATCCGTGACTTGGACGGCAGAGACATGCGCGCGAACAGAAGCACGAACAGCCATGAAGAAAGGCAAGAGAGCGACTCCGTCATCTTCATCAGCAGTATCGAAATAGCGATTGAACACCCAGTTTGCTTCGGGGCGAAGTCCCCGGCCCCATAAATCCATGAGCAGAAAGGCAAGATCATAAAGCACGTCGATGGTGGCCAGATCCTCATCGAATTCCAGGCAGTCGAAAAGCGTGGGATTGCCATCAAGCAGGCAGACGTTTCGGAGGTGCAGATCTCCATGGCAACGGCGCACTTTGCCCGATCTCTCCCGCTCATCGAGTAACCACCCCAACCGGTCGAGGGTCGCCTTGAAATTCATTTCAAGGACGTGCGCCTGCTCTGCGCTGAATATTCCCGCAGCCCTGATCGATTCGGAATTCCCATTCAGGACAGCCGTCATGATCTCGCGGCCAGATCGCCGATGATCGATTGCTGCATATCGATGGAAGTCTGCGATAGCGAGTGCCGTCTTGGTGAGGAGTTCAGGGCCGAGTTCGTTCCGCTCAGCGATTTGGCTGAAGAGATCCCGCTGATCGAAGCGCACCATTTCAACAACCGAATCGACCAATTCGCCGGTCCCGTCGAATGTCAGGCTGCCGCTCTCGTCGCGTGTGATGCGTCGCACGGCAACATAAAGGGACGGTGCGGTTCGCCGATTAAGCTCCAGTTCTCGTAAGCACGCAGAGAGACGCTGGCTCGCTGTAGAGAAATCCAAATAGGGGAAGCATACGGAACGTTTAAGTTTAAAAGCCCGTCCACCGCTCAGGATAATTATGGAGATGTGCGTGTCGTGTCGTTCGGTAAGGTCCGATAGGCTTGAGAGGAAATCAATGACGTCGCTTTGATCGTGCCCAGTCGTCATTGTTATTGCCGTTTCGAGTCGAGTTCTGTCGCAAGGCTCGGCTAACGTCGCCGCGCGGCTTGGCCTAAGAACATAAATCGATAGCTTAAAATAAAATGTCTACGTGAGGTTTGATCCAACGCAAGGCGAGTTTTGACTTGCTGCTCTATGTAGCGGTTTTTTCTATTGTTGAGCGGAGGATACTTCAATGAATGATGCCCAGCTTCGCCAGTACGTCATCGACGAGCTTGAATTCGAACCCAGCATCGACGCAACAAATATTGGGGTCGCTGCCGACGACGGTATCATAACCTTGACGGGGCACGTTCGAAGCTATGCCGAGAAGGTTGCCGCGCTTTGGGCTGTACGGCGAGTTAGAGGCGTACGAGCTGTCGCACAGGAAATCGAGGTGCGCTATCCCGGAGAGGACACGACGTCTGACGAGGAAATTGCGAAGCGCGTTCTCAGTGTTTTGAAATGGCACGCCATGATCCCGCACGAAGACGTCAAAGTGACCGTTGAAAAAGGATGGGTAAACCTCAGCGGCACCGTAGACTGGCATTACCAGAAGAAAGCCGTGGACGACGCCATCAGGAAATTGCAGGGCGTCATCGGTGTCACCAACTCCATATCTGTCAAGGCGTCGGTTCAGCCAGTAGACGTCAAGAAGAAGATCGAGGCCGCATTGGCTCGAAACGCGCAGGTAGAGGCGAACGCCATTCGCGTCAACGTCTCGGACGGTAATCACGTGAGCCTCGAAGGCATTGTCGACAGTTGGGAAGATCACGACGTCGTCGAGAATGCGGCGTGGTCGGTCCCCGGAGTTCAATGGGTCGACGACCGTTTGACCGTCTCGTCATGAGTGAGCCGCGGGTGTCTCGGTGCCGACGTCAATTCCTGCGAGACAGCTTCATTGAAATGGCTCAGCAACCTCCGTCATCTGAGGTGTCTGAGACATTGGGGTCGGAAGACATTTCGAATATAATTCCGGCCGGAATGGACCTGTCAGACTTCATGATCGGCTCGCCTGGGCATGTTCTTATTGGCCGGCGTGCGGATGATTGCCATAAATCAATTGAGCCGAGCCGCTAGCAGCTATTGTGCACGGGCAAAGAGCGCTGGACGGAGCAACGGGCGTGAGGCACGAGCGGTTACGTCGGGACGATCAAGAGGGCGATCGGCCGAGATTCTGGACATCTCTCAACGAAGACGTCTTCCTCGCGCTCAGAGCGCGACCTGAAGGCCTAACTTCAGTAGAAGCCGAAGACCGGTTCGCGCGCTACGGCGCAAACATCGCGGTGGCCAGCGTACGACGGAGCCTCGTCCTCAAACTCGTGAGGAGGCTCACCGAGCCACTGGTCGCCATTCTCCTCATCGCAGGGGCGATTTCGGGTGCGATAGGCGACTGGCAAAGCTTCGTCATCATCGTCGTCATCGTCTTGTTTTCCGTCACTCTGGACATGGTCCAAGAGCAGAAGGCGGAATTCGCCGTCGATGCGCTGAAACGCTCGGTTGCCGTCCGGGCCTCCGTCCGCCGCGACGGACAGACGGTTGAGCTGCCGGTCACGGATATCGTCCCTGGCGACGTAGTCGAACTTCGTGTCGGCGATCTTGTGCCTGCGGATGGTATCATTATCGCGAGCCGGGCAGCACTCGCCAACGAGGCAGTTCTGACAGGGGAACCTTATCCCGTCGAGAAGCGGCTCGGACCATGCGACGGCCTCTCCCCCGCGGACGCCTTCAACGCGCTGTTTGGAGGAACCAGCCTCGTCGGCGGCGAAGCCGTCTTGCTCGTGGTGGCGACGGGCGGGGCTACGCGCTTCGGGGCCATTGCGGCTTCGATTCAAGAGATCGCGGCGCCGACGGCCTTCGAGCAGGGCGTCCATGCACTCGGCATGCTGATTTTGCGGCTGACGGGGTTTCTTGTCCTCTTTGTGCTGCTCACCCAGCTGGTCAATCATGGCCTCACTCTTGAAAGCTTTTTATTCGCTGTGGCGCTGGCCGTTGGTTTGACGCCTGAACTTCTTCCTATGGTGATCACCGTTACGCTCTCGCGCGGGGCGATGCGGATGGCCGATCGTAAGGTCGTCGTCAAGCGGCTGTCAGCTATTCACGATCTCGGCGCGATGGATATCCTCTGCACTGATAAGACCGGCACGCTGACGGAGGCGAAGATCGCACACACCGGCAGCTTTGGCATCGACGGCGCAAAAAGCAATCGTGTTACCGAGCTGGCATGCTTGAACAGTCACTTCGCGAGCGGCATGCGCAGCGCCTTGGACGATGCTCTCATGCGCGACACGTGCGCTTCATTCCAAGACTGGCGCCACGTCGACGATCTGCCGTTCGACTTCAACCGGCGCCGATGCTCGATCTTGATCGCGCGCGGCAACGAACAGGAGATGATCACAAAAGGCGCCCCGGAATCTCTCCTCTCCCTGTGCAGTCAGGCGGAGACTGCAGAAGGTACTGTCGTTCCGCTCGATGCCGCGCTGAGGATGAAACTCATCGGCCTCATCGAGGCCAAGGGCCGGGAGGGTGTCCGCCTGCTCGGCGTGGCGCGGCAGCCGATAGCGGCGGGTCGCCATCATATTGAACTCACTGACGAAGCCGATCTTATATTCGTGGGCTGTGCGGCTTTCCTCGATCCGCCCAAGTTTTCGGCAACGAAGACCGTTGCCCGTCTCGCAGAGGCAGGCGTACGCGTGAAGGTCGTCTCGGGTGATGCTGCGCCCGTTGTCCAGCATCTCGTCGAAACGCTGAGGCTTCCGGCTCGGGGAATGATCGCGGGAGAGGAAATAGCGGCCTTGAGCCAAGCTGCTCTTATCTCCAGGGCCCAGGAAGTCGATCTTTTCGTTCGGGTATCGCCGGATCAGAAGAACCGTATCGTCCAGGCCCTGCGCTCCGCCGGCCATACGGTTGGTTTCCTCGGCGACGGCATAAACGATGCGCCCGCCATTCATGCAGCCGACGTCGGTCTGTCCGTCGATGGCGGAACCGAAGTGGCGCGCGAAGCTGCCGACATCATTCTGCTTGCGCCCGATCTTGGCGTGCTTGCGGACGGCGTAGCTGAGGGCCGGCGTACATACGCAAACATCATGAAATACGTGCGGATGGGGACGAGTTCGAACTTCGGCAACATGCTTTCGATGGCATTCGCTTCGCTGTTCCTGCCTTTCCTGCCACTGGCGTCGATACAAATTCTTCTCAACAACCTCATCTATGACTTTTCCGAAATCGGTATCCCCTTCGATTCCGCCGATCCGGAGGATCTCGCTCGGCCGAAGACCTGGGATATGAATGCCGTGCTCCGCTTCACGCTGATCATGGGCCTTCTGTCATCTCTGTTCGATGCCGCGACTTTTGCGCTGCTTCGGATAGGTTTCGATGCGAACGTCAGCGAATTTCGGACGGCGTGGTTCGTCGAGTCGATCGCGACGCAGATCCTTGTCATCTTCATCATCCGCACGGCACAGCCGTTTTGGGTGAGCCGGCCTCATCCAGTCCTCGTCACCACGTCACTTGGGGCGTTGGCCGTTGCGCTCATGGTGGCGTTAACGCCTCAGGGCGGCATCGTCGGCTTCGTGCCTCTGCCGGCTTCAATTCTTGCCGCGATCACCGGCATAACTCTGCTCTATCTTGCGAGCGCCGAAGCGCTGAAGCACGTGGCTGTTTCGCCGCAACGGCAGAAGAAACCTTAAGGATATCGGGGGTCGAGCCAATAAACATTGATCAAGGCTCTAGTGCACCGGTGGCCCATCTTTTAAAGAGAAGGGAGCGCCATCATCGAAGGTCTTTGACCGTGAACCTGCGACGTCTCACTCAAGATATCGATAGATTGTCAGCTGCCGATGCCGTCGTTGTAAACAGTTATGCGCATTATATCTTGAAAAAGTCGGCGCTCTGCGCGCTTTCCGCGTTTATGGCAATTTGCGGCCTCGGATTGTTGGAGCTCGCTTCGTTTTGGCTTTTTGAGCCGTCCTTTGGTCCCGTTGGAGCCGTGGCTGTTCTGGGCGCCTTCAACGTGTTCGTGGCACTTTTGATTTTTTCAGTTGCGGTATTGCTCAAACCTGGCCGCGAACTTTCTTTCGCGCTCACCATGCGAAAATCGGCAATACAGGAACTGGAACAAGACGTTTCGCCGATGGCCGGCAGACTCGATGCCTCTGCATATACGATGGGCGAAGCGATGATATCGGCGGTCGTCTTACCACTACTGGTGACGCTGCTCCGAAATTTTAAGACTGCACAGTCTGCCAAAACCGAATTAGCCGAAACAGAGAAATGAATATCGATTTCTCGACCACCTAAGACAGGTTCGCACGAGCGGTGACGCCTTGAGGATGCCAGACGACTTCTCGAACAGATGGATCGTCCGGGATCGTGTGCAACTTGAAGCCAAGTTCGTCCGCCATCGTGAGCATCTGCCGGTTCTCAATGTGCACAAGTCCAAACAACTCCGTCACTCCTTCGGAACGCGCGTAACTCATCAGCGCGTTCATGAGATGCCGGCCAAGACCGTGGCTATGCAGGTCGGATCTGACGAGCACGCCGAACTCACCTCGGGTCCGATCAGGTTCCAGAATGAGGCGTGACACACCGAGCAGGTCGCCGGAGTCCTTCTTTATCGCAACAAATGCCATTTCTCTTGCGTAGTCGATCTGTGTCAGCGTCGCTAAAAACGAATGCGGAAACGCACTCCGGCCCGTAAAGAAGCGAAGTCGTATGTCGTCCGGTGATATGCGGGCGAAGAATGGCCCGTAGCGCGGTTCGTCGTCTGGGCGGACCGCCCGCAGCGTAATCTCGCCAATGCCATCGATGGTGATCGTTTTTTGCAACCCTGAGGGATAGGGCCGGATAGCGAGTTCGTGTCTTGGGCTAATCCGCTCATCGGCGAGCTTTAGCCGCGCGTCGATCGCTATCACGCCGTTCTCGTCGACCAATAATGGATTGATATCCAATTCGCGGATTTCGAGGTGACGGATAATGAGGTCGCTCACGCGCACCAATACATCGGCGACGGCGTTGATATCGGATGCAGGCCGGTCGCGATATCCGGCAAGCAAGCGAGAGATGCGGGTCTCAGCTATCATCTGGCGGGCGAGAAGGTTATCGAGCGGCGGCAACGCGAGGGCACTATCGTTGATGACTTCAACAGCGACGCCACCGGCGCCGAACAACATCATGGGGCCGAATGTTTCATCGACGTTCATCCCGACGATGATTTCGAGCGCATTTGGCCTGCTGATCATGGGTTCAATGGTAAATCCATCGATGCGCGCGTCCGGCAGCTTAGTCTTGATGTGCGCCAGCATCTCCACTGCCGCCTGTTCTGCGGATACAGCGCTCTCCAGTCCGAGGTGCACGCCCCCGACATCGGATTTGTGCGAGATATCGGGCGACGCAATCTTGATCACGCAAGCCTGAGCCTGCTTCAGCACGTCAGAGGCGATGGTTCGAACCTCGGCGGGAGTCTTTGCCAGCGTCGCCTTGTTGGTCGGGATACCATAGGCTGCCAGGATCGTTTTTGTTTCGAGCGCTGACGCCACCGTGCGTCCGGCCCCGAGGATGCGTTGAATTTCCTCAGCCGCGTCTTCCGGCTGGTAGCTCCGCTCTTCGGCGGCAACGGTCGGCGTCTGCATCAATTCAGTTTGGGCTCGCGCATAATCGACCAGCTGCATGAAACCGGTAACTGCTTCGGACGTCGTCGCGAATGTCGGGATATTGTTTGCCGTGAATAGCTCGCGCGGTTCCCTTGCGACCGGCTCTCCGAGCCAGCACGTGATGACAGGCTTTGGCGGGCTGCTGTCGCGGCGATTCAGATTGATTTCGTCGATCACGGCAGTCGCTGCGTCACGCGCCGGCGTGATCGCGGTCGGACAGTGCAAAACAAGAACGGCGTCGGACTGCGGATCTTGGAGAAGTTCGTGAAGCGCATCTGTGTACCGCTTCGGAGTGGCGTCGCCGATGATGTCGACAGGATTGCCGTGCGACCAGGTTGGCGGAAGCACTTTGTTGAGCGCTGCTGTCGTCTTGATATCGAGCTTCGCCAGGACGCCCTCGGCATCCTGCAATTCGTCGGCAGCGAGGACGCCGGCACCGCCGCCGTTCGTCAGGATTGCCAATCGTTCGCCGTCGAGCTTTGGTGCGTGGGCGAGAATTTCTGCGGCCGCGAAAAGTTCGTCGAGCGTTTTGACACGTAGCAAACCCGAACGGCGAAACGCAGCATCATAGGCAGCATCAGAGCCAGCCAACGCGCCAGTGTGCGAAAGAGCGGCACGGGCTCCGCCGGAGTGGCGGCCGCTCTTGACGACAACAACGGGCTTCAATCTTGCTGCGCGGCGTGCGGCAGACAGAAACTTTGGGGCGTGCGTAACGGCCTCGACATAGAGCAGAATAGCGCGGCTAGACCGCTCGGTCGCGAGATAGTCGAGCATGTCGCCCAGGTCGATGTCTGCCATTTCTCCCAGGGACACCACATGTGAGAAGCCGATCTCACGAGCAGCCGCCCAGTCAATGATCGCGGTTATCAGCGCGCCAGATTGCGATACGAAAGCCAAATCGCCAGCCAGCGGAGCCCGATGCGCAAAGCTCGCATTGAGGCCGATCTGTGGAGCCATAAGGCCGATGCAGTTCGGGCCGAGGATGCGCAGACAATTGGGACGAGCAGCTTCGAGCATCTCTTTCGATCTTGGGCCGAGACCCGCCGTCAATACGACAGCAGCGCGTGTTCCTTTGCGGCCGAGGTCGGCGATTATTCCAGGTACCGCGGCAGGCGGTGCAGCGACGACCGCCAAGTCAGGCGGCTCACCGAGATCGTTCACCGAGCCGTAGCAGTGGCGCCCATCGACCTCTGAGTGATTGGGATTAACCAGGGTGATGTCGCCTGCAAAGCCCGCTGCCGAGAGATTGCGCATCACCGTGAGCCCCACAGAGCCTGGCTTCGAACTGGCGCCAATCAATGCGACGGATTTTGGCGCCATCAGATGAGTGAGATTTCGTATGGTCATCACGTTCCTTCGCTCGTAGCGCGTTCGTCCCTGCCGACGGTTTAGACGGCACGGTCGAGCGGCAGTTGATTTGGATCAACCCCTAACGCCGGTCGTTTAGCCTTCTTTGACGTGGCTCAATTCCCTTGGCGCAGATTGTTCCTATTGAGTATTCTGAGCATCAGTCTTGGAGAAGTTGCCGTGTTGACCAAGGTGGAGGACGGCGGGCCTGAGCTGGGTATTGTTTCCACAAGCGGGCGCACGATAAAGTCTGACAGCGGCGCCGCCGAATCCTTGCGCGCGCACGAACAGAATGCATTTTATAATAACCTCGACCGCTATTTGCACTATCTGCTTGCGCGGACGACCGCCGGTGTGTCTCCCGCCGCGTGCGCCAATGCTTACTTCGATTGGGCCATTCACTTGGCAACGTCTCCAGGCCGTCAACTCGAGCTTTTTGGTGAAGCCGTCCATCAATGGACCCGGCTGGCGGACTTCGCAAAAGCTGCGGCATTGACGGGTGCTGATGCAGCTCCATGCATTCTGCCACGGTCGAATGACAAGCGCTTTCGCTCCGAACGCTGGAAGGATTTTCCCTTCAACCTCTATGGCCAATCGTTTTTGCTTTGGGAGGAGTGGTGGCATTCCGCAGTCACGGGAGTGCGCGGAGTGGAAAGGCAGAACGCCGAGCGTCTCGACTTCATTATGAGACAGACGCTCGATGTCTTCGCCCCCACGAATTTTCCGCTGACGAATCCGGATGTCCTCGTCCGTACCGAAGCAGAGGCGGGCTTCAATCTCGTTCGCGGACTATGGAATTTTCTCGAAGATCTGAAGCGGCTTCGTGACGGAGAGGGGCCGGAAGGCGTAGAAAATTTCAGGGTCGGTGAAACGATCGCGGTGACGCCCGGAAAAGTCATCTTTCGCAATGACCTGATCGAGCTGATCCAATGCGCGCCGACGACGCCGGATGTGTACCCCGAGCCGATACTCATCATTCCCGCCTGGATCATGAAATTCTACATTCTGGATCTCCGGCCCGAGAACTCGCTGGTCAAGTATCTCACGGCCCAGGGTTTCACCGTGTTCATGGTTTCCTGGCGCAACCCAGGGGAAGAGGATCGCGATACGAGCTTTGAAGATTATCGCCGTCTTGGCGTGATGGCCGCGATCGACGCGGTCAGCAAAGTTGCGGGAGGACAGAAAATTCATGCAGCCGGCTACTGCCTCGGCGGGACACTGCTGGCGACGGCGGCGGCGGCCATGGCACTCGACAATGACGATCGTCTCAAATCGGTAACGTTTCTTGCGGCTCAAGCGGACTTCAGGGAAGCAGGTGAACTGACGTTGTTCATCGACGAAAGTCAGATTTCTTTCCTCGAAGACATGATGCAGCAGCAGGGCTTCCTCGATAGCACTCAGATGGCAGGAGCTTTCCAGCTCCTCCGCTCGAACGATCTCATCTGGTCGCATGTCATCAATCGTTACCTCCTGGGCGAACGCCAGCCCATCTTCGATTTATTGGCTTGGAACGCAGATGCCACGCGTATGCCTTACCGTATGCATTCGGATTATCTGCGCTCCCTTTTTCTGAACAATGATCTCGCGGAAGGACGCTACACAGTCGATGGGCGAGCGATTGCGCTCACCGATCTGCGTATGCCGATATTCGCACTCGGAACCGAGACCGACCACGTCGCGCCATGGCGATCGGTCTACAAGTTCAACATCCTGAGCGACACGGATGTTACGTTTGTGCTGACCAGCGGAGGGCATAATGCGGGCGTCATATCGCCTCCGGGATCATCGGGACGCAGCTATCGGATGGCGACCAAGCTTGAAACAGATAGCTTCGAAAGCGCCGACGAGTGGCATGCGAACGCGCCCAAATTCGACGGCTCCTGGTGGCCGGCGTGGACGGGTTGGCTCGCCGAGCGGTCATCCAAAAAATCTGCGCCACCACCAATGGGCGCATCTGGCGATGGACTTGAACCCCTCGCAAGTGCGCCAGGAACCTACGTCTATCAGCGTTGAGATTGCCGGGGTGACGGTCAAAGCAGAAAAGGACGGGCGAATGAAGGTGATGACAGGGAGGGGACCATTTTAGAGTAGGAGCTACGGATATGTCCGATCGTCAACAATATTCAGAATCCAGAGCCACGCCAGATACAGCATCTGAAACGAGCATTTTTCCCTTACTGACAGTTTGGAATCCAATGGCCGGAAGATTTGCAGCTTGGAATTCAGACGCACAGCACGCGACGGAGGAAATCGCGCACGGCTGGCTCCGGTTCGTCGGCGACCGCATGGCAAAGGACGCCGCTTTTCCCCAGCAGCTCGCAAGCTGCAAGACAATCAACGACGTCTACCAGGTCTATGCGCAGTTCTGGCAGCAGGCTGCCAATGACTATGGCAAGGGCTTTACTGCCTTCGCCGATAACATGTGGCAAGCGGCGCGCGGGCCATTCGCGCCGTTCTCCTCAGACAAGCTCCAATAGTTTGCCGTTCATACTCACTCCAAGGAGTTGGACCATGAAAGCGCTGGATATTATGACCAAAAATGTGGTGTCGGTCACACCAGACTCCTCAATCGCGGACATGGCGGCGACGATGCAGAAGTTCCGCGTTAGCGGTTTGCCCGTGATAGACGCCAACGGGGCGCTGGTTGGCATGGTCACCGAGGGTGATTGCCTGCGCCGCGCTGAAACGGGGACCGAAACCAAGAGATCCGGCTGGCGTTCGTTTTTGGCGGCGCCCTCAACACTCGCGGGAGAATACGTCCGTTCTCATGGCCGCAAGGTCTCCGACGTAATGACGCGAGATCTGGTCACGATCGGTGAACATACGGATATCGATGAGATTGTTCATCTCATGGAGAAGCATCAGATCAAGCGGCTGCCCGTTTTGAGGGATGACGCCGTGATTGGAATTGTCAGCCGGGCCAATCTCGTGCAAGCGCTGGCAAGCCTGGCTCGTGGCGCTAGTTCCGTTCGTGAGGATGATGCCGTCATCCGCGAGAAGGTGCGTGCGGAGCTGGGCAAGCTACCGTGGATGGCCAGCGAATTCATTACTCCCACGGTGAAGGATGGCATCGTAGATCTCTGGGGTTCATTTACCGCCTATCAACAGGATGAGGCCGCCGTGGTGGCTGCCGAAAATGTTCCGGGTGTCAAAGAGGTGCGAAACCACCTCGCATGGGTCGATCCGGTCTCCGGACTGGTCGTGTATTCTCCTGACGACAAGGAGCAATGTCTGCCGGAAGAACCTGTATCTTGAGCGCAGATTCCACGTCTCTGCTGACATCCGTTAGTGACGCGAATTCGTCGTCTCTCACGGCTGCGAACGAATGGACCGCGGAGCGTGCAAAGACGCTTGATCAAATCGTTTGCTCGTTATTGGCTGATGCGCATCAGCCAATTGCGACGTCCATCGACATGAGCGGTGTTCGTGCCTTCGACACTTTCGGCGCCTGGCAGCTTGCGCGTCTCGTTCGCGAATTGAAGTCGCGGGGACGAGAAGTAACGATTGTTGGCCTCCCAAGCCAGTTCTCCGTCTTGTTCGATGCCGTGCAAAAATCAAGCGAGGACGCTGATCGTGTGCATCCAAAGGCACGGTTGGGATATTCAGGAGTTGCGGCAGTCGGCGAGGCGTTGACGGCCGCTTGGCAAAATTTTTTGCTGCTCCTCAATATGCTCGGAGCGGTCTCGGTCGCGGCGCTGCGAGCGCTGCGTAGGCCTTCGGAATTCCGGCTTCCGTCCACGGTACACCATCTAGATCGGGTCGCTTGGCAGGCTATTCCGATCATCCTGCTGATCACGTTTCTGATCGGCGCGATCATCGCCCAGCAGGGATTTTTCCATTTCCGGAAATTCGGGGCGGACGACTACGTCGTCGATATGGTCGGCATTCTCGTCCTCCGTGAGATCGGTGTGCTCATCGTGGCCATCATGGTGGCGGGGCGTTCGGGAAGCTCGTACACGGCCGAGCTCGGGTCGATGAAAATGCGCGAAGAAATCGATGCTCTGAGGACCATGGGCTTCGACCCCGTCGACGTTCTGATTTTACCTCGTGTGATTGCTTTGGTAATCGCGTTACCGATTTTGACCTTCCTCGGTTCGATGTCGGCGCTTTACGGAGCCGAATTGGTCGCTTGGTTGTACGGTGGGATGAGCCCGGAAATTTTCGTGGCACGGCTGAAGGAAGCTATCTCGATCACGCATTTCAAGGTGGGAATGATCAAGGCGCCCTTCATGGCACTCGTCATCGGCGTTGTCGCGTGCACAGAGGGTTTGAAAGTCAAAGGCAGCGCTGAATCTCTCGGGCTTCAGACTACGGCTTCCGTGGTGACATCCATATTCCTCGTCATCGTTATCGACGGACTTTTCGCAATCTTTTTTGCATCGATCGGTATGTGAGCCATGCAAAACGCCGCAGCCCAGCCGATGATCCGTGTCCGTGATTTGGTCGTCGGCTTCCACGACCGGATTGTGCTCGATCATATTTCCTTGGACGTCAGGCGTGGTGAGATCCTCGGTCTCGTAGGCGGATCGGGCAGCGGCAAATCCGTTCTCCTCCGCACGATCATCGGACTGCTGCCGAAGCGCTCAGGTACCATCGAGGTTCTTGGGCAAAGCCAGGATGCGCTCGACGATGAGGCTCGTCGCGAATTCCAACGTCGATGGGGCGTTTTATTTCAAAATGGCGCGTTGTTCTCCTCGCTGACGGTCCTTCAGAACGTACAATTTCCGATGCGGGAATTCCTTCGCCTCCCGGAATCCATGCTCGAAGAATTGGCGGCGACGAAGCTCACCATGGTCGGGATATCCAGGAAGGACGAGAACAAGTTTCCTTCGGAGCTCTCCGGTGGCATGACGAAGCGTGTGGCACTGGCCCGCGCCCTTGCACTCGATCCGGAGCTGGTTTTTCTCGACGAACCGACTTCCGGCCTCGATCCCATATCGGCCGGCGAGTTTGATGCTTTGATCCGGACGCTCCAAAGGACGCTCGGTCTGACGGTCTTCATGATCACCCATGATTTAAACACCTTGCACGCTGTCTGCGATCACATCGCCGTCCTGGCAGAGGGAAAAATCGTGGCGGATGGTCCGATGCCCGCAATGCTTTCCAGCGAGCACCCCTGGGTTAAGGCCTATTTTCGTGGGCAGCGAGGTCGGCTGCTCGAACATGGATTCGCACGATTACCTGTTTGAGGGACCTTGGATGGAAATCCGCGCGCGCTATACGCTGATCGGGACATTTACGCTTATCGCTATCATGGCAGCTTTTGCGTTCGTCTACTGGCTGAATCATGCCGGCGGCTTGACGAAGCAACAACTGTACCGGGTACGATTTGAAAATTCGGTGTCGGGGCTTCTGAAGGGCTCAGGTGTTCAGTTCAATGGCATCCGCGTCGGAGAAGTCGTTGCGCTTCAATTGAACCCTGAGAATCCAAGGCAGGTGACGGCGGTCATGTCCATTGACCGCGATACACCCGTTCGTGCCGATACGAAGGTCGCTATTGCATTTCAGGGGCTCACGGGTTCACCGGTTCTGTCATTAGACGGCGGAGTGGCGAACGCGCCGCCCGTGAAATCGATCGACGATCAGCCGCCGCTTCTTTTCGCTGATCCGGACGCTGGTCAAAATATGACGGACTCGGCGCGAAGCGTTCTTCGCCACATCGACGCGGTCGTAACTGATAATGCTGAGCCATTGCGTTCGCTGATTGCCAATATCAATACTTTTTCCACTGCGCTTGCCCGCAATTCGGACCGCGTTGACGGAATACTTTCCGGGCTCGAGCGAATGACAGGCGGAGGAACTCAGAAAGCCTCAACTCATGTTTTTGATCTCAAAGCCGCGAATGCGTTTCCATCTCTGGCGAAAATTCCGCAAGGTCAGCTCGTCATTCCTGAACCGGACGTCGTCGGCAGCGTCTTCAACGATCAGGTTGCCGTCGTAACGCCATCCGGCGACCGGGCGACAGCGTTCCAGGCAAAATGGCCGGATACGTTGAGCCGCCTCGTGCAATCACGTGTGGTTCAAAGTTTCGAGAATGCCGGCTATCTGAAGACGCTTGGCCGCCAGCCCGAAGGGCTCAAAATCGATTATCAGCTGCTGATAGATTTGCGCAGCTTCCAAGTTGTTATGTCAGAAACTCCGACTTCCGAAATCGCTTTTTCGGCAAAGATCATCGGTGACAACGGCAATATCCTCGGTGCCCGGCTGTTCGAAGCTCGTATCCCGTCGAACGTCGTCGACGAGGCGAGCGCCGTGGCGGCTCTCAATCAGGTGTTCGCCAAGGTCGTCACGGAGCTTGTTCTTTGGACATGCAAAATCGCCTAGGCAACGGGCCGACAGCAAAGTGTCTCACAGTGACGCCGGCCAACCTTACCGAGATCAGCAAGCGGGCCAATGGCAACTTCCCTGCCGCTCGCATCGTGGAGATTATTCGTTACGGCGGAGACATCGCTGGCCATGGGCCACAGGACATGCCGCTATGGGGCAAGGTCTTCAGCGAGAAAGGCGGAGGAGGCAAAGGCGGAGGAAATTATTCTCGCATAGCCGTCGGCGAGTTGCTGAAATACCTGGAATCCATTCAAAAGAATTAGCGTAGTCTGGCACGACAACGACGCCCTGCGTTGCTTCGAGGCACATCGATATTCCGACAGAACCAAGTTGGACGCGAGCGCAGCTTTACGCTTCGATCACGACCTTGAGCGCGTGCGTCTCCGCTGCGTGGCTGAAAGTGTCGTAGGCATCGAGGATATTGTCGAACTTGAAACGGTGCGTGATCAGCTTGGCCGGATCTATTTTATGGGCTTGAACTATTTTGAGCAGCATCGGTGTGGTGACAGTGTCGACAAGCCGTGTCGTAATGCTGATGTTCTGACTCCAGAGGCGCTCAAGGTGCAGATCGACTTTGACGCCATGCACACCGATATTGGCGATCGTTCCGCCCGGCGCAACGATATCCTCGCATGTCAGAAATGAAGCGGGTACACCAACAGCCTCGATCGCAGTATCGACGCCGCGGCCGCCGGTCATTTTCATGACGGTTTCCGCCGCCTCGATGCCGGTCGCGTTGACCATTGCCGTTGCCCCAAAATGCTTGGTCACTTCGAGGCGATTGTTGTCGGGATCGATCATGATAATCTTGGCCGGCGAATAGAACTGCGCCGTTAGCAGGGCTGCCAGCCCGATCGGCCCCGCGCCGACGATTGCGACAGTGCTGCCTGGTGCAACCTTGCCGTTGAGGACACCGCACTCAAATCCCGTGGGCAGGATATCGCTGAGCATCACGAGCGCTTCTTCGTCAGTTCCTTCCGGGATCCGATAGAGGCTCGTGTCCGCATGAGGAATTCGCACATACTGCGTCTGCGTTCCGTCAATTTTGTTGCCGAGAATCCAACCACCCGTCGTGCAGTGTGAATACATGCCCCGACGGCAATATTCGCAACGGCCACAGGCCGAGATGCACGAGATGAGGACGCGGTCGCCGGGCCGAAATGCAGTGACACCCGCGCCGATCTTCTCGACAGTTCCCGTTCCCTCGTGACCAAGTATGCGGCCGGGACTGCACGTTGGAACATCACCCTTGAGGATGTGAAGATCCGTTCCGCAAATCGTCGTCTTGGAAATTCTGACGATGGCGTCATTCGGTTCTTTAACTTCAGGGATGGGCCGATCCAACGACTTTCTGACCGGGGCCTTTATAGACCTGTGCCTTCATCACTTATCACCTGCTCGGTTGAACGTGCAGCGTGCGCTCGTTAGCTTTCTAGACGCCAAACGGATAGGTTTCGGGCATTCCCTCGAGTTCTATACTAGCGAGCGGCTTAACGGCGCTTGTCCGGTCGATCCATATGTATTCGTCAAACTGGAGGGGCAGGGTTGCCTCGAAGTAGTGGCTCGCGAGCTCGCTATCGGGACGATAGATGACGCCGATCGCCCGTTCGAGGAGCGGTCGCATCAACTTTTCGCGAAGCGCGGTCTCTGCCTGGAGAGAAAGCATCAACCCCGGCGCGTTCGTCAAATGGAAGAGCCGCTCATAGCTTTGGGCGTGCGCCGGCCGGACATTCATGACCTCCATGTCCCCGTCCCAGTTCGAGGCGGCTGCAACCGTACCGTCGTTCGTGCCGAAGCCTATGCTGAAGCAATCGGTCCCGAAGTGCCGTCTGCAGAGTTGCCCGATATTGTATTCGCCGCGCCGGCTCATTTCCGTCGCCGATGCATCTCCTATATGGGAATTATGTGCCCAAATGATCGCTTTCGAACTTGCGCCATGATGGTTCAGTAGCTGGTTCAGGGTTTCGAACATGTGGCTGTCGCGCAAGTTCCACGATGCGCGCGAGCCATAATACATCGTGCGATAGTAGCGCTCGGCATTCGAGATCAAGCGCGCATTTTGAGCGGCGTCGAAGAAACGGTCGCCGTCATTCATCGCATAGGCCTGTTGTTTTTCGAGCAGATCCACCAAGACATGCGTGACGTCTTGTTCGCACTTTCGATAAGCACCGGTTAGTGCCGCGCGACCGTAAGCAGACGGGTCCGCTTCCCAAGGGCTAAGGCACCCATAACGTTCACGAGCAATTGCTGCGAGGTCTGGATCGACAGAGTCGAGATATGCAAGGACCACCCGTACCGAGTTATACAAGCTGTAGAGGTCCAAACCATAGAACGCCGTCCGTTGATCATAGGCGCGCGTCGCGTTGTGCTTATGGAGCCAGTCGACGAAGCTGCGGGTTTCGGCGTTCCGCCACATCCACGTCGGGAATCTTGCAAACGCCGTCCATTCCGATGGAGGTACGTCTCGATGCCGCGCATAGTGGTCGATGCGCGCCGCATCGGGCCAATCCGCCTCGGCGGCGACGAAACTAAATCCCTTCTCTTCCATCAAGCGCTGCGTAATGCGCGCTCGCATTCGGTAAAACTCGGAAGTGCCATGACTTGCTTCGCCGATCAGGACGACGCGTGAGTTACCGATTCGATCGAGAAGCGGCTCGAATTTCGCATCTCGAATCTGGGTGAAGATCTCCGCGTTCTTGGCGATCAGGGATGGCACCGAGATGCTCACGGCGGGTCGCGCACGAATGACACGCGGTGGCTTCACCTGCCATTCGTCTTCCGTGGTTTCCCATCCCTCTTTTCCGATCAGCGGCACAAAGCGGACGTCGGCTATGTCCTCCTGCTCGAAGTCTTCATCGCCCGTTCTCGTAATGCGCACCAGTTCTTGGGAACGCAAATTATCTCCAATGGGTACGACGATCCGTCCGCCGACCTTTAGTTGATGCAGCAGCGTGGATGGAACATCCGGCGCGCCCGCTGAGACCAGAATGGCATCGAATGGCGCTTCCTGCTGCCAGCCTTGCGTGCCATCGGCGTGCAGCACGTGCACATGATCGCAGGCTGCGTTCGCCAGATTCTGGTTAGCTCGCGATGCCAGTTCGCCGATGCGTTCGATCGTGTACACGTCGCCCGCAATTTGCGCCAATACCGCCGCGGCGTAACCAGATCCGGTACCGATCTCTAAGACCTTCTCGCCACCACGCAGGCTTAACGCTTCGATCATGAAGGCTACAATGTAAGGCTGGGAAATTGTTTGTCCGGAACCGATAGGCAGGGGCGCATCATCATAGGCCTCCGCTGCGAATTCCTGGGGAACGAACATTTCGCGTGGCACTGTTCGCATCGCATCGAGGACGAGAGGATCACGTACACCCCGTGCCTCGATCTGTCGCTCGACAAACCCTCGCCGCTCTATTGCCTGATGTTCGTTGCTGTGCTTCATGGCACGATACCCGCGAGGTTCCCGGGAATTTTAAACATCAATACATTTTATAGGGTTACGCGCGTTGCGCTTGCCCAAAATGAAGTCAGAAACAATGCGAGATGCGCGACTTAAAGTGAACGGCGCAATATGTTCGTCCGCTTACGTTGCAACAGTTTAGTCGGGTTCGCTACGCGGCCCTTCTCAGTCGAAGCCGCTCACGGAAAGTTTGCATAAAAATTGTTTTGAGGCAGCGCTTGAGCGGCGTGAACGTCATGCCAGATCATTTATGGAGATCAGGATGGAAGCTTCTGGAAGCCGAAAGCAGAAACTGTTTTCGCCGCCCCTCTCAAAAAAATCCTATAGTCTTCGTGGAAGTTTGTTGCTCCAGTGGCGTTTGACGTCTCTTGGGTTGAATCCAATGGGCATCAAGCGAGTGTCGCCGATAATCTTTCAGCGTTTGCAATGCACGTGTGCGTCGTGCTCGAATAAACAGCAATGCTTCGATGACATGACAGATAGCTTCGGCAGTCCAGGCTGGAAGCGGTATTGCGCTAATGCCGAAACGT
Organism: Hyphomicrobium sp. ghe19; assembly: GCF_902712875.1. Lineage (NCBI taxonomy): Bacteria > Pseudomonadati > Pseudomonadota > Alphaproteobacteria > Hyphomicrobiales > Hyphomicrobiaceae > Hyphomicrobium > Hyphomicrobium sp. ghe19. The sequence continues at coordinate 343,900 of NZ_LR743509.1, forward strand.
TATCCTCGCTCGCTGACCACAAAACACCAGACATAAGCGTCCGCAGAGAAAGTGCGCGACTGACGAGACAGACGTCTAAGCGTTAGTTCGAGCCAATCGGTCATGCCTACGAACATCTTCCCGAAAAAAGGGCTACGTAACGCGCACACTTTTGAACGCTTGTGACCTCAGTCCGGTACTTCATTTGCCGGGAGTGCGGCCTCTCAAAAGCGCTCGAAAACCATAGAGCGTGGTAGCTTGTGGGTTGCAAAACGTTGGAGTGCTGACGACCTACGGCCGCAGCGGTGAACGGTCGATCGAAGGCAATATTTTTTGTAAAATTCTATTTTACGGAGGCCGGGCTGAGAGTTCACTCGAATTCCCCAGCGATACGAATGTGTATGGCAATTTTGTCCGGCTGAGTAAGGATTCGCTTGCTCAGACTTGCATCTTCGCAAACCTCCCTTCCTAAGCGGATAGGGGCGCCCTCAGAACAATTGGTCAGCCTCGAAGGCTGAGAATTCCGTGGGACACTTGCACGTGGATAGTTTGCGACGTCGAAAAGAGGAAAAAGCTGCGATCCAAAGCGGTTAATCCCACCCACCCCAGAGAGGTGGGCCACAGGGTGAATCGTCGCGGCTTGAGTTTCACCAAGTGGTGGATTTTATTTAGTTTTTCGGGAATTCCATGGTGCCCAGAAGAGGACTCGAACCTCCACGCCTTGTGAGCGCTGCTACCTGAAAGCAGTGCGTCTACCAATTCCGCCATCTGGGCTCCGACGTGTCAGGTAAATTGTGCGAGCGCCGCAGTCAATTGCGTTACGAGTTAGCAGGGTGAGACAATACATCGACCCGCGCCATCAACTCCGGGATGAGGCAGTCCGACAGGCTTCACAGCGTCAGTTTGGATCGTTAGACCTGCAGCCAGCAAATGAGCCCATCGGGGCTGCAGCATCGAGGTTTCCGAATGGCAGAAAACGGCAAGCTGGCGACGGTTTTCGGAGGCTCCGGTTTCGTCGGCCGCTACATCGTCTGGTCGTTGGCCCGCAAGGGCTACCGGGTACGTGCCGCCGTTCGCAGGCCGGACCTCGCGGGCTATCTGCAACCCATGGGCGTCGTCGGGCAGATCTACGGAGTTCAGGCGAACCTTCGGTTTGCCGATTCGATCGCGCGGGCCGTGGAAGGCGCCGAGATCGTCATCAACGCCGTCGGGATATTGGCGCCAACCGGCGCACAGACCTTCGAAGCCTTGCACGCCGAGGGCGCGGCGCGTGTTGCGAAAGCCGCCAAGGAAGCGGGGGCGGCACGGCTCGTCCATATTTCGGCGATCGGCGCGGACGCTGCGTCCGCCTCGCGATACGCGCGAACGAAGGCAGAGGGAGAACGGGCGACCTTCGCCGAATTCTCCGCCGCACAGATATTGAGGCCATCCATCGTGTTCGGTCCGGAGGACGAGTTCTTCAACCGATTTGCAGCGATGGCGCGCATGAGTCCGTTTCTTCCGCTGATCGGGGGCGGGGGCACGAAATTCCAGCCGGTTTTCGTGGGAGACGTGGGGCAGGCGGCTGCCAATGCTGCCACGGGTGCCGGAAAGACAGGGACGATCTATGAACTCGGCGGCCCGGAGATTCTCAGCTTCAGGGATCTGCTCGAGGCGACGCTACGCTACGCGGATCGCCGGCGGCTCCTGTTGCCCATTCCGTTTGGGCTTGCGAAGCTCATGGCCATCTTGAGTTCGCCTCTGCCCAATTCGCTGCGTCCCATAACGCTCGACCAGGTCCGGCTGCTACAGTCGAATAACGTTGTGTCGGAAGCTGCGAAAAAAGAAGGGCGAACGATCGAGGCACTCGGCGTCGAACGGCCGGCATCAATCGATGGGATCGTTCCCGACTATCTGGAGCGTTTCAAGCCGAAGGGCCAATACGCCCATTATCGCAACTGAAGCATCCTTGACCCGCTCGCCGCGGCAATGTGGGAAAAAAGTAGAGCCACCCAAGGGATTGGGCGGCTCTTTGCATTTAGGGGATCTTCTCGTCGGTTTTTTAATGCAGAGGTGCGATGGACAACTCGTCTTCCTGAGCATGTCCAATGGCCGCTTGCAGCGTGTCGGTCAGCGCGATCGGCGTCCCGTCGGCTGCGTGAAGCGAAAAAAGCGGGATGCCCTTCGGGAGGCCTTCGATCTGCGGGAACATCTCGATCGCTTCGTCGGAGGTCAGCGTCTTGATGTATGCGACCTCGCCGCCGCCAAGCCGTGCGAGCTCCAGCTCGCTCATGACGGGTCCTACAAGATCATGGACTTCGGTAGCTTTTGCGGTGGTCTTAGTGTTCATGACGCTCTTCCTCCTTGTGTCGAGGCCGGGCTCTCATCGCAGCTCGGAAAGTGTGGCCCTCTGGCGATTTTCCGTTCTGCGAGTGTGCTCCAATCCTCCGACGATTCGGCCGCCGGCGCTGTGACGCGAAAGACTCAGCTCAGGTCCGGCTTTTGATCTGCTTCGCCGTCCCTATCTCAATACGCCGGATAAGCCGCTCTGGTTCTAGGCGCTGTAAATCGACGGCCAACAGCCCGTTGGAAAGCTCGGCGCTTTTTACTTCGATGCCATCAGCCAGGACGAATGTTCTCGAAAACTGCCGGGAAGCGATGCCCCGGTAGAGATAATCGCGTGCCTTGTCGTCCTGCTGCTTGCCTCGAACCGTCAATTGTTTGTCTTCGAGCGTTATTTCCAGCTCGTCGCGCGTAAACCCGGCAACCGCCAGTGTAATGCGGAGAAGCTCGCCGTCGTCACCATCCCGGGCGACCCTCTCGATATTGTAAGGTGGATAACCGTCGCCACCCTTGGTGGCTCGGTCGACCAGCCGTTCGATTTCCTCGAAACCCAGAAGCAAGGGGTTCGAAAGTGCGGTTAGGCGCGTCATTTGAAGGTCCTCAGCCAAGCGACCATCTATTCCAAGTTCTCCGGACACCCTCTCGGGCCACCCGGTCCACCGGCATCGCTGCCCGGTGATTTTTTTAAGATATGGGGGTGTCGGACCGGTCTTCAAGCGTGATCGGGGGTGGGCAGTGTCGCGGACGCCTCATGTGCGTCCAAAATGCTGTGGAGCCGCCTTTCTGCCTTCGTGCCGCCTTGGGGTCATGGCCAAGGAGCCAAGGCCATCAGGGCTTTATTCCGGGTAGGGGGATTCATGAAGTTTGCGTCCGTGATGTTCGTGTCGGCCTTCGCTTTTTCGGCTTTTTCGATCGTTCCCTTCGCTTGCTCAATTGCCGTCGCAGACGAACCGGCGAAGGCATCAGCCGACGCCGCCAAGGCCTCGGATTCCGGGAAGGCCTCAGACTCCGGGAAGGTGTTGGGTGATCCCGATGGGCCGCTCACCCCTGAAGAAACGGCGGAGAAGGCGGCACGTCAGGCCTGCAAGGTCGATCTCTGCAAAGCCTTCCATTCGAAGGACGCTTCGGGGAGCGACATCGCCTGCCATGTGATCAAGAGCTGGCGCAAGGAACAGCTTGTGAAGCTCGTCGGCAAACTGAAGGTGACCTGGCCTTACGATGGCGCCCACTGTTCGACAGACTTGAGCGTCAAGCGGGGCGATCTGGTGAAGGCGATGACCGAGCCCAAAGCTGAGGTGGTTTTCGTCAAGCATACGGTCACCTGCTCGATAGCAAGCGACAAGAAAGGCGCAACGGATTTCTCGTTCGATTTGACTCCGAAAGTGACGTTCGAGAATGGGAAGGCGATCAAGGCGCAAGCTCAGTGGGGCAAGATCGAAGCGCCGACGCTGATCAAAAGTGCGCTTTGGACCGCGACTGCGGCGGACAACACCGTGAACATCCTATCGAGTTCCATCGTCGAGGAAGTCAACGAGTTCATTGGGAAGCGTTGCGACGAAGTCAAAGACCAATGGGCTGCCAAGCAATAGCCGGCATATAACCTTCGCATTTGCGAAGTGTTATATTGTTATTAGGCCGGCTTATGAGTGGTCATTGTAAATACGATTGGCACTTATTTCCTGGCGAGCATAGGTAGATCCCCGTTAAGCGTGGACAAACCACACTTGGAGGAAGCCATGAAGACGTGGTCGAAGCCCGAAGTTCGCGAACAGGAAGTTGGTCTCGAAGTGACCAGCTATCTGCCGGCTGAGATCGATCTCATCTAATTCGGATGGGGTCGGCCTTAGGGTCGAACTTTTAAGCGGCGGCCGAGTCTCTCGGTCGTCGCTTTTCTTATTGCGTCATCCGAGGCTTTCGATCGACTCGCGCTTTTCCTCAAGTTCCAGCCAACGCGTTTCAGCCGTTTCGAGCTGAAGCTGCGCCTGTGCCAACCTTTCGCTCGCTTTGTCGAACGCCGGGCGGTCACGCGTGAATAGATCCGCGTCGGCGAGCTTCGCGGCGATCAGCTGGATTTCTTCTTCGAGTTTCGCCATTTCGAGGGGAAGCGTCGTCAGCGCGTGCTTATCCTTGAAGGTCAGTTTTTGCTTCGCCGGAGCAGCCGCCCCATTCGATTCCGCCGCTGCCTTGCGGGACGGTCCGCCGGAATTCAATTGCGATTTCTTTTTCAGACCCTCGCCTTTGCGCTGGGCGAGCATATCGGAATATCCGCCGGCATATTCGCTCCAATGACCGTCGCCGTCGGGAGCCAATACGCTCGTTACGATGCGATCTAGGAAATCGCGATCGTGGCTGACGAGCAGAAGCGTGCCTGCGTAATCCGAAAGAAGCTCCTGCAAGAGATCGAGTGTTTCGAGATCGAGATCGTTCGTCGGCTCGTCGAGGATCAGTACGTTCGATGGCTTCGCCAGTGCTCGCGCCAGCATCAAGCGCGCTCGCTCTCCACCCGACAGAACGCGGATCGGCGAGAGTCGCTGTTCGGGAAGAAAGAGGAAGTCCTGCATGTAACTTGCGACATGCCGCGCCTTGCCATTGATGATGACCTGGTCGCCGCGTCCGCCTGTCAGGGCGTCGGAAACCGTCCAATTGGGATTGAGCTCGTCGCGCTTCTGGTCGAGCGCTACGATTTCGAGATTGGCGCCGTGACGGATGTTGCCGCCGTCGGGGGCTATTTCTCCCGTCATCAACTTGATCAGAGTCGTTTTGCCGGCGCCGTTCGGGCCGACGATACCGAGCCGGTCGCCCCGCATCACGCGAAGATCGAGGTTTGAGACGATGTGGGTGTCGCCATAGGTTTTGGATATGCCGGTCGCTTCGACGACGAGCTTGCCCGAGAGACTGCCTTCTGAAGCGTCGAGGCGGACAGTGCCGACGGCGTGGCGCTGCTCGCGCACTTCCTGGCGCATGGCTTTCAGTTCGCGTACGCGGCGCACGTTTCGCTTGCGCCTGCCAGTGACGCCGCCATGCATCCACTGGTTTTCGCGGACGATCTTGCGATCGAGTTTATGGCGCTCGATTTCTTCCTCTTCCAGGACCTTGTCGCGCCAGTCCTCGAATGCTGCAAAGCTCTGTTCGAGGCGCCGTGTCTTAGCCCGGTCGAGCCAGACGGTCGAACGCGACAGCGTTTCGAGGAATCGGCGGTCGTGGCTGATGAGCAGCAGAGCGGAGCGCGATGCCTGCAGCGTCGATTCCAGCCATTCGATCGCGGTGAGATCGAGATGGTTTGTCGGCTCGTCGAGCAAGAGGACATCGGGCTTCGAGACGATAGCCTGCGCGAGGCCCGCGCGGCGCGCTTCGCCGCCGGAGAGCGTCTGAGGATCGCTTTCGCCGGAGAGCCCGAGCTCGCTCAGAAGGTAGTCGGCTTGATAGGGATCGTCGGTCGGGGCGAGGCCTGACTCGATATACGCGCGGACGGTCTTGAAGCCGGTAAAATCGGCTTCTTGCCGGAGATAGCGAATGCTCGCGTTCGGATGTGCGAAGCGTTCGCCGCGATCGGGTTCGACCAATCCAGCGGCGATTTTCAGCAGCGTCGATTTTCCGGAACCATTGCGGCCGACGAGGCAGACGCGATCGCCTGGGGCGACGGTCAGTTCGGCGCCTTCGAGCAGCGGGGTTCCGCCGAAGGTCAGGTTGATGTCTTTGAGCGTAATGAGAGGAGGTGCCATGAGGCCCCTCGTAGCGGTGGACGCGCGCCGGATCAATCCTTGCGGTGGCCTCGCGGTCATTTGCCGAAGACGCGGCGAGCGTTAGCCACAAATGCGGGAAGTGCGTTTTGCCGCACTAATTTCCCGCGGGGATATTCCGTCAGCAGCAGCGGCTGATTTTGCCGCCGCCTTCGCCGTATCGGCTCGCCTGACGTTCGCGGAAGAAATCCTCGTAGCTCATAACGGGTTCATCCGGGTGAGCACGGCGTCGGTGGGCGACGTAGGCATCGTAGTCGGGCACGCCGACCATTAGCCGCGCGGTCTTCGCGACGCCGGTTGCAAACTTAAACAGCAGGCTGGTGCTGGATATCCGCATGCATCACTCCGCCGCAACCATCGCGCTCTCCCGAGCCGAAACATTCGGATCGGCGAGCGCCTTCATCACTGCCGCAAGCCCAAATCCCGCCATGGCGACAACAAGCGCGATCAAGAGTCCCGTGAGCGTAGCGTTCAGGTAGTCGTTGAAGATGATGCGCTGCATGTCCTCGACTGATTTGGCGGGCGCAAGGACCTGGCCAGAGGCGAGCGCGTTCGAGAACTTCGCCGCGTGCGACAGAAAGCCGATAGCCGGATTCTCGCTAGAAATTTTCTGCCAGCCGGCGGTCAGCGTGCAGATCGCGACCCAGATCGCGGGCGCGAGCGTCACCCAAGCGTAGCGCTGCCGTTTCATTTTGAAGAGGATGACCGTGCAGAGCGTCAGCGCGATGCAGGCTAGCATCTGGTTCGCAATTCCGAATAGCGGCCAAAGCGTGTTGATGCCGCCCAAGGGATCGACGACGCCCTGGTAGAGAAAATAGCCCCAGCCGGCGACGGCGATGGCAGTTGCCCCGATGTTTGCCGTCCATGAGCGGGTATCCCGCAACGCCGGGCTTATTGTTCCCATCAGATCCTGGATCATGAAGCGGGCGACGCGCGTTCCAGCATCGATGGTCGTCAGAATGAAGAGCGCCTCGAAGAGAATGGCGAAGTGATACCAGAACGCCATCATGGCTTTGCCGCCAATGGCGCTGGAGAGAATTTCGGCCATGCCGACGGCGAGCGTCGGTGCGCCGCCGGTGCGTGAGAGGATTGTCGCCTCGCCGACGTGGGCTGCGGTTTCCCTCAGCGCGTCGGGCGTGATGGCGAAGCCCCAGCCGGAGATCGCTGCAGCGGCCGTTTCCGGGGTCGTCCCGATCAGGGCTGCCGGGCTGTTCAGCGCGAAGTAGAGACCTGGGTCGAGCGTTGATGCTGCGACGAGCGCCATGATGGCGACGAAGCTTTCCATCAGCATCGCGCCGTAGCCGATGAAGCGGGCATTGACCTCGTTGTCGAGCATCTTCGGCGTCGTTCCGGACGCGACGAGCGAGTGGAAGCCCGAGATCGCGCCGCAGGCGATGGTGATGAACAGGAACGGGAAGAGGCTGCCGGCGAAAACGGGTCCGCTGCCGTCGATGAATTTCGTAACGGCCGGCATCCGGAGTTCAGGCAGAACGAAGAAGATGCCGATCGCCAGGCCCGCGATGGTGCCGATTTTCAGGAATGTCGACAGGTAGTCGCGAGGCGCCAGCAGCGTCCACACCGGCAAAACGGCGGCGACGAAGCCATAGGCGATCAGCATCATCGAAAGCTGCTCGCCGGAATAGTTGAACATCGGTCCGAGCGTCGGGTCTTCGGCAACGTGGCGGCCGAAGATCAAAGACAGCATCAACAAGCCAAAGCCGATCAGCGACATCTCGGCGATCCGGCCGGGCCGAATGTAGCGGCCGTAAAAACCCATGAAGACGGCGATCGGGATCGTCATCATCACGGTGAAGGTCGCCCACGGGCTTTGCTTCAAGGCTTTGACGACGACAAGCGCAAGGACCGCCAGCAAGATGACCATGATGAGGAGGACGCCGATCATCGCGATGGTTCCGGCGGTGCTGCCAAGCTCGGTGCGGATCATCTCGCCGAGGGAGCGCCCGTCGCGACGCGTCGAGGCCCAAAGCATGATGAAATCCTGAACGGCGCCGGCGAAGATCACGCCGAATATCAGCCACAGCGTTCCGGGCAGATAACCCATCTGTGCCGCGAGCACGGGGCCGACGAGCGGACCTGCACCGGCGATGGCTGCGAAGTGGTGGCCGAAGAGGACAGTTTTATCGGTCGGGCAGTAGTCCAGCCCGTCGTTGAAGCGCTGGGCCGGGGTCAGTCGCTTCGGATCGAGTTGCAATACGCGGTCGGCGATGAAGCGGCTGTAGAAACGGTATGCGAGGAGGTAGGAGCAGATCGCTGCGGATACGAGCCAGATGGCGTTGATCGTTTCGCCGCGCGATAAAGCGACGATGGCAAGCGAGATCGCGCCGAGTACAGCGACAGCCACCCAAGTGAGATTCAAGCGCCAGTTAAGCATCGTTCCGTCCCTATCGTTCGCGATTATGGCTCGCAAATCGGTTCGGGGACGGAGACTACATAAAAAGGCGAAGGAGAACAGCCGTATCGGCGGTCGCGGGGCGATGCGCCTAATCGGCCAAGCCAAATTGGCTCAAGAGTGGATTGGTGGAGCTAACCGGGATCGAACCGGTGACCTCTTGCATGCCATGCAAGCGCTCTCCCAGCTGAGCTATAGCCCCGAACCATTCCAATCGGCGGGGCTGGATCCCACCGAAGTCGTGCCTGATAAGTCGTCTTGAAGGAAACTGCAAGAACGTTTCAGAGCTTTTTCAAGGCTCTTCGTCGCCCTCGCCCGCCGGACCACCAATAATGTTGGAAACGTCGCCGCCTTCTTCTTCCTCTTCGAGGAAGGTTTCGTCGTCGTCGCCGCCGGCCGAGTCGTCGGCTTCAACGTCGACAAGCGCTTCTTCGCCCTCGACGACGGGCAATTCACCGTCGGCATCGTCGGCCGTTGCGACCTTCTTCGCCTTCTTGGCTGCCAAGTCGCGCTGCTCGGCCTGAAGGGCTGCCAATGCCGCAGGTGATGATGCGATCACATATTTGGCATTGCAGAATGGGCAGATGATCGGGTCGTGACCGAGATCATAAAAGCGCTCGTCGCAGTTCTGACAGGTGCGCTTCGTCCCTCGCGCTTGCTTGGTCGCCATGATCGTGCCTCGACATCTCGGAATTTGAGGCAGCCCGTCTGCCATAGGTGGTGCTGCCTGTCAAAACGAAAAAGTGGGAGCTGGCCGGACTGCGTCAAGGGCTTTCGCCGACGACGTCTTCCCCTTCGTTCGAACGTGCCGTTGACAGGGCGTCGCGGTCCAGTGTCTATCCGGGCTTCGACTGAGGCCAAAGTGCCCGATGTCCCCAATTTCCTAACGGTTTGGAAGGTTGAATTGAACACTACAGCCATACCGAAACCGCTGTCATCGCTCCGGGCGGCGCCGCTCAAGGGCCATGTGCGGGTTCCCGGCGATAAATCGATTTCGCACCGGGCGCTGATTTTCGGGGCGCTGGCGACCGGCACAACGCGCGTCACGGGGCTTCTCGAAGCCGAGGATGTCATAAACACCGCTAAAGCGGTGATCGCCCTCGGCGCGCTGGCGGAAAAGCGTGGCGACGTTTGGGAGGTCAAAGGGCGCGGCGTCGGTGGCCTCAGAGCGCCGGATGGGCCGCTCGAATTTGGCAATTCCGGCACTGGTACGCGGCTAATGATGGGCGTCGTCGCGGGGCATCCGATGACGGTGACCATGACGGGCGACGCCTCTTTGTCGCGCCGGCCGATGCGGCGGGTTTTGGCTCCTCTCATAGAAATGGGTCTCGAGGTTCTCGGGCCCGGTCAGGAGAAGTTGCCACTGACCCTCAGGGGTACGAGCGAACTGACGCCCATCGTCTATGTGCTTCCGGTGCCTTCGGCGCAGGTGAAAAGCGCCGTCCTGATCGCGGGTCTTCACGCGGCGGGCGAAACGACAGTCGTTGAGCGCGAGCCAACGCGCGACCATACCGAGCGTATGCTGCGTCATTTCGGTGCAACGGTGCGAACCGAAGCGAAAGGTCTCGATACGCACATCACCGTGACGGGGCATGCCGAACTCGTCGGTCGGGATGTGCACGTTCCCGGCGATCCTTCGTCTGCGGCATTCCTCGCCGCTGCGGCGTTGCTCGTGCCGGGCTCCGATGTCACGATCGAGGGCGTGCTGACCAATCCGACACGTATTGGCCTCTATACAACGCTGCAGGAAATGGGCGGCGATATCACGTTTCTCAACGAGCGCGAGGAGGGCGGCGAGCCGGTTGCCGACATTCGCATTCGCGCCTCGCGCCTCAAGGGCGTCCGCGTGCCGGCCGAACGGGCACCATCGATGATCGACGAATATCCGGTACTAGCTGCAATTTCGGCCTTTGCCGAAGGGCAGACGCAGATGGACGGCCTAGCCGAGCTCAAGGTCAAGGAGAGCGATCGCCTTCAGGCGACTGCGGAGGGCTTGGCGGCCAATGGGGCGACCGTGCGGGTCGACGGCGACAGCTTGACGGTTAGCGGCAACGGCGGCCTCAAGGGCGGCGGCGTTGTTGCAACTCATCTCGACCATCGGATCGCGATGGCGTTTTTGACGGCCGGTCTCGTGAGCGATGAGCCGATCGTCGTGGACGACTCGACGATGATCGCGACGAGTTTCCCCGAGTTTCGCCAGCTCATGGAGACGCTCGGGGCGAGATATAATGAGCCAGTCGCCCGGTGACCGCGATGCTTGTCTGTCGTCTCGCCTTCAATCTCACGGGTGCGACCCGGATCATTCGGGAACGGGGAGAACGCAATTGATCATTGCGATCGATGGTCCGGCCGCATCGGGCAAAGGCACTCTCGCAAAGCGTATTGCGGCTCATTTCGGATTGGCGTGGCTGGACACCGGCCTTCTCTATCGCGCTGTTGCCAGGGACATCCTCGCAACTGGCGGTGATTTGGAAGATGTTCAGGCGGCGACGGCCGCCGCGAAATCGGTGAAGGCCGACAGCCTGGATGACACCGCATTGCGGGGGCCGCGCGCCGGTGATGCGGCATCGATCGTGGCTAAAATTCCCGAGGTGCGTGCGGCGTTGCTCGAATATCAACGAGCATTCGCCCGGCAGGCTGGCGGCGCCGTTCTCGATGGCCGCGATATCGGCACGGTCGTGTGTCCGGATGCGCCGGTGAAAATCTTCGTAACTGCTTCCGATGAAGCCCGCGCGATGCGGCGCTTTCTGGAGCATCAGTCACGCGGCGATAGCATCACCTACGACGAGCTTCTTGCCGATATCCGGCGAAGGGATGCGCGCGATAGCGGCCGTTCCGCAGCCCCGATGTACGCTGCCGACGACGCCGTTCATCTCGATACGACGGCGCTGGACGCAGATCAGGCATTCGCCGCGGCATTGCAATTGATCGAGCTCGCCAGCAACGAGCGCTGATCGACCGGCTTTACTATGTCCATTTTGACGCGATGTGCGCTCAGGTGAAGTCCGAAGCAGTCAATAGGTCCCGGCCGCTCAGCGTACGCTTCATAAACCATTTTTGATTGCGAGACGCTTCGGCGCCGCCCATAGCTTTGTGGTAAACTATTTCAAGTATGCCGCAGGTCGAACCGAGATGGCCGTCTCGGGGTTTCACGAGTCTCCCCGATGCAGGGGAACAAGGGATGCCATGGGCAAGAACGAGCAGAAGGTCGTGAAGCCGGAAGATCCGGAAATCCGCGATTGGACGGACTCGATATCGTCCGTTATCGCGTATGGCGGAACGGAACGCGCCGACAATATTCTGGAAGAAGTCGTCGAACGGGCGCGGGCCAGCGGTGCGGCAATTCCTTTTGCATCGAGCACCGCCTACATCAACACCATCAGCGTCGACGACGAAGCAAAGCTCCCCGGGAATCGCGAACTCGAACATCGGATCTCGGCCGCTATCCGCTGGAACGCGGCCGCTTTGGTGCTGCGTGCGAACAAAGAGTCGACGGAGCTTGGTGGACACATCGCAAGCTACCAGTCCGCGGCGATGCTGTACGAAACCGGCTTCAATCACTTCTGGCACGCGCCGTCCGAGAGCCACGGCGGCGATCTCATTCTTATCCAGGGGCATTCGTCGCCGGGAATCTATGCGCGTGCGTTCTTAGAGGGCCGGCTCGATGAAGACCGGCTTCTGCATTTTCGGCGCGAGGTCGGTGGGCGCGGGCTTCCGTCCTATCCGCATCCTTGGTTGATGCCGGATTTCTGGCAGTTCCCCACGGTCTCGATGGGTCTCGGGCCGTTGATGGCGATCTATCAGGCGCGTTTTCTCAAGTATCTCCACGCACGCGGATTGGCCGACACGGAAGATCGCAAGGTTTGGGTTTTCTGCGGCGACGGTGAGATGGACGAGCCGGAAAGTCTCGGCGCGATTTCGCTCGCGGGACGCGAAAAGCTCGACAACCTGATCTTCGTCGTGAATTGCAATTTGCAGCGGCTGGATGGGCCGGTGCGCGGCAACGGAAAAATCATCCAGGAACTCGAGCGCAATTTCCGCGGGGCGGGCTGGAATGTTCTCAAGGTCATTTGGGGCTCGCAATGGGACGAGCTTCTGGCGCGCGATACGACCGGCAAGCTTCGCCAGTTGATGGAAGAGTGCGTCGACGGCGAATATCAGGTTTTCAAGTCGCGTGACGGCGCCTTCATCCGCAAGCACTTCTTCGGGCGCTATCCGGAAACGGCGGCGCTCGTCGAGGATTGGTCGGATGAGAAGATCTGGCGCTTGACGCGCGGCGGGCACGATCCGTCGAAAGTTTACGCGGCATATGCGGCGGCGACGCAGCAAAAAGGCCAGCCGACGTGCATCCTGGCGAAAACCGTCAAGGGCTACGGTATGGGTCAGGCGGGCGAAGGCACGATGCTCGCTCATCAATCGAAGAAGATGGATGTCGACGCGCTTCGCCAATTCCGCGATCGCTTCAAAGTACCGGTGACCGACGAGCAGTTGGCCGAATTGCCTTTCATTCGATTCCCGAAGGGTTCGCCCGAGGACGAATACCTGCACAAGACGCGGCGCAATCTCGGCGGTTATCTGCCGTCGCGCCGGCGCAAGTCGTCGGTAACGCTTCAGGCGCCGCCGCTGTCGTTGTTCGAGTCACAGCTCAAAGGGTCCGAAGGCCGCGAAATTTCGACGACGATGGCGTTCGTGCGAATCCTGACCGCGCTGATGCGCGACAAGCAGCTTGGCCGGCGCATCGTTCCGATCGTGCCCGACGAGAGCCGCACCTTCGGCATGGAAGGCATGTTCCGGCAGTTCGGTATCTTCAGTCAGGTCGGTCAGCTTTACCGGCCGGAGGATGCCGATCAGCTGATGTTCTACAAGGAAGACAAGTCCGGCCAGATGCTGCAGGAAGGCATCAATGAGGCCGGTGCGATGGCATCGTGGATTGCTGCGGCGACGAGCTATTCGACGTCGGATGTGCCGATGGTGCCATTCTATATCTTCTATTCGATGTTCGGTTTTCAGCGCATCGGTGATCTTGCGTGGGCCGCTGGCGATGAGCGCTGCCGCGGCTTCCTGCTTGGCGGCACATCGGGGCGTACGACGCTCAACGGCGAGGGCCTCCAGCACGAGGATGGCCACAGCCATCTCATCTCGGCGACGGTACCGAACTGCATCTCGTACGATGCGACTTTCAACTACGAGGTCGCGGTCATCATCCAGAACGGCATGAAACGCATGCTGACGGATCAGGAGGACGTCTTCTTCTATCTGACGCTTCTGAACGAGAACTATGAGCATCCGCCGATGCCGGAGGGCGTCGAGGACGGCATCATCAAGGGGATGTATTTGTTCCGCGGTGCGCCCGATGGTGCGCCGGGCCACAAAGTTCAGCTCATGGGCTCGGGTGCGATCCTGCGCGAAGTCATCGCGGCTGCCGATCTGCTGCGTGACGATTGGGGCGTGCCTGCCGATATCTGGAGCGTGACGAGCTTTACGGAGCTTGCACGAGAAGCGCATGACGTCGAGCGATGGAACCTTCTGCATCCGACCGAGACGCCGCGTGTCCCGTATGTGAAGCAGAAGATATCCGAGCGCGGCGAGGGACCGGTGATCGCCTCGACCGATTACATGAAGCTTTACGCCGATCAGGTCCGGCCTTCGGTTCCGAACCGGTATTCGGTTCTCGGCACGGATGGTTTCGGGCGTTCCGATTATCGCCGGACGCTCCGCTATTTCTTCGAGGTCGACCGGCATTTCGTGACGGTTGCTAGCCTCAAGGCTCTTGCCGACGAGAACAAGATTCCGTCCATCAAGGTTGCCGAAGCGATCGCGAAATACGGGATCGATCCCGATAAGGCCAATCCCACGCACAGCTGACAGAACAGGTTTCGATACATGCCGCTCGTCGACGTCAAGGTGCCGAACATCGGTGATTTCGAGAATGTGCCCGTCGTCGAAATTCAAGTGAAGCCTGGCGACAACGTGAAGCTCGACGATCCGTTGATCACGCTCGAGAGCGACAAGGCTGCGATGGACGTGCCTGCGCCCTTTCAAGGCCGGGTGGCGGAAATTCTCGTCTCCATCGGCGACAAGGTGAGCGAAGGCATCGCGATCGTGAAGCTCGATACTTCGGGTGATACGAAGTCCGAAGCGCCGGCAGGCAGCGCGAAGGGTGCCAACAAGTCCGGCAAGTCCGAGGCGGCGGCGAAAACGGCGAGTGAATCCGAAAAGCAGAAGTCCGTCGAAGCAACCCCTGAAGCAAAAGACGCGGGATCGATACCTCCGCCGGGTGATTTCGGGTCGGTTTATGCGAGCCCATCAGTCCGGCGCATCGCGCGCGACCTCGACGTTGATCTGACGAAGGTCAAAGGAACGGGCGACAAGGGCCGCATCACGAAAGACGATGTCAAAGCCTATATCGCGCGGAGCGGTCAGCCCGCGGTGGCGCCGGGTGCTGGTGCGGGCCAGATGACGGGCATCCCGGAAATTCCGGCCCAGGATTTCTCGAAGTACGGGCCGGTCGAAACGAAGCCGATGTCGCGGCTGAAAAGATTGACCGGGCCGAACCTGCATCGCGCATGGCTCAACGTTCCGCATGTCACCAATTCCGACGAAGCCGATATCACCGATCTCGAGGCCTATCGCCGGGATCTCGACGCGACGGCGAAGGACAAGGGTTATCGCGTGACGCTTGTCGCATTTCTGCTGAAGGCCTCGGTATCGGCGCTGAAGGAATATCCGGACGTCAATTCGTCTCTTGCGCCGGGCAAAGATGCGCTCATCCTCAAGCGCTACTACAACATCGGTGTTGCGGTCGACACGCCGGACGGACTTGTCGTGCCGGTCATTCGCGACGTCGATCGCAAGGGTGTCCTCGAATTGAGCCAGGAGCTGACGGCCGTTTCCGCTCGCATGCGCGACGGCAAGATCACGCCGACGGATATTCAAGGCGCGACGTTCTCGATATCGAGCCTCGGCGGCATCGGGGGCACAGGTTTCACACCTATCGTCAACGCACCGGAGGTCGCCATTCTGGGAGCGGTGCGCGCACAGATGAAGCCTCAGTGGGACGGTTCCGCATTTCAGCCGCGGCTGATGCTGCCGCTCTGTCTTTCTTACGATCATCGCGTGGTCGATGGTGCGCTTGCCGCACGGTTCTTGAGAAAGATCTGCGATGCGCTGGCCGATGTTCGGCAGCTGGTCTTGTAGGGCGCAGGAATGAGCAGAAAAGAAATTCGCGTTCCGGTTCTCGGCGACTTCGAAGATGTTCCCGTCATCGAAGTGCACGTGAAGGCGGGGGTGACCATCGCCGCCGAAGACGCACTCATTACGCTCGAGAGCGACAAGGCTTCGTTCGATGTGCCGGCTCCTGAGGGCGGTAAAGTCGTCGAGGTTCTGATCAAGGTCGGCGACAAGGTCAGCGAAGGAAGTCCGATCCTCACGCTCGAAACGGATGGCGAGACGGAGAGCCCGGCCGAGCCCGAGAAGGTGCCGCCGAAGAAGGAGGCGGCCCCGACTGCTCCTGCGTCAGCGGGAAAATTTTCGGGTTCTGCGGATCATTCGTGCGAGGTGCTGGTGCTGGGTGCTGGGCCCGGCGGTTATTCCGCAGCCTTTCGTGCGGCCGATCTCGGCGCCAAGACGATCCTCGTCGATCGGTGGCCGGCGCTCGGCGGCGTTTGCCTGAATGTGGGCTGTATTCCGTCGAAGGCGCTGCTGCACACGGCATTCGTCATCGACGAGGCGGCAGCGTTGGGGAAGCACGGCATTACGTTTGCCGCGCCGAAAATCGATCTGAAAAAGCTTGCAGCATTCAAAGACGCCGTCGTCGCCAAGCTGACGGGCGGGCTCGCATCGATTGCGAAGGCGCGCAAGGTCACGACGCTGCGCGGGACCGGCACGTTCGTCGATGATCATCATATGACTGTCGTGTTCGACGACGGGCACGAAGAGGTGGTGCGTTTCGAAAAGGCCATCATCGCTGCCGGATCGGAAGCGGCGGCGTTGCCGTTCATGCCGTCAGATCCGCGTATCGTCGATTCGACGGGGGCGCTCGAGCTTCCGCAAATTCCGGACAGAATGCTCGTCATCGGCGGCGGCATCATCGGGCTCGAGATGGCGACGGTTTATTCGACGCTCGGCGCGTGGCTCGATGTCGTCGAGTTGCTCGATGGCCTGATGCTCGGTGCTGACCGCGATCTCGTCAATGTCTGGCAGAAGGTCAATGCGCGGCGCTTCGACCGTGTGATGCTTAAGACAAAAGTCGTTGCAGTCGAAGCAAAGCAAGACGGCATTCATGTAAGATTTGAAGGTGCCGACGCGCCTGCCGAGCCGCAGCGCTATGGGATGGTGCTCGTCGCTGTCGGGCGAAAGCCGAACGGCAAGGCGATAGGTGCCGACAACGCGGGCGTCGGCGTTACTGACCGTGGTTTCATTCCGGTCGACAAGCAGATGAGGACGAACGTCGCGAACATCTTCGCCATCGGCGACATCGCGGATGAGCCGATGCTTGCACACAAGGCTGTCCACCAGGGTCACGTTGCGGCGGAGAATGCGGCGGGGAAGAAGAGCTTCTTTGATGCGCGCCAGATTCCTTCCGTTGCCTACACCGATCCCGAAATCGCATGGGCGGGTTTGACTGAGACTGAGGCTAAGGCGCGGGGCATTGCATTTAAGAAGGCAGTGTTTCCCTGGGCGGCGTCGGGGCGCGCCATCGCGAACGCCCGGGACGAGGGCTTCACGAAACTTCTTTTTGACGAGGGCACGGAGCAGATTATCGGCGGGGCCATCGTCGGCACGGAAGCCGGAAATCTCATTTCCGAGATTTGTCTCGCCATCGAAATGGGGGCGGATGCGGTCGATATCGGCAAGACGATCCATCCCCATCCGACGCTGTCGGAATCCGTCGGCATGGCCGCCGAGGTGGCGGAAGGCGTCTGTACGGACCTGATGCCCCCGAAACCGCTGCGGGGCCGGACCTGAGGCTTCGCGGGCCTTACAACCTGGATGCAGGCCAAGGCTTGGGCGGGGGCCTGGCAGCCCTTGCTTTCGGGGGGGCGGTTGGCTATATCAGCGCCATTCGACGTCGCTGTCGGATGGTCAAGAGGAAGATCAGCCGGTTGGGCGCCCCATAGGGGCCCCCGAATTCTGACCGGCAGGGCTGCGGCCCATCACGGCGACATCACATCCAGACATCCGCGCCATCAAGCCAGGCATCGCGTTCGCGCGGGTCTGCCTATTGGCGCTTCAAATATCAACCCAAACTCGCCCGGCCGCCGAGCCGGGCAACACGTCGTTATCAAGGAGAACGAATGTCCGCTGAAGTTGCCAATAAAGATTTTAATCCCTCGCGCGAAGATTTTGCCGCGCTTCTCGCCGAGAGCCTTGCCAAGGACGACCTGTTCGAAGGTTCCGTCGTAAAGGGCAAGATCGTCGGCATCGAAAAAGACATGGCGATCATCGACGTTGGCCTGAAGATGGAAGGCCGCGTCGCGATGAAGGAGTTCGGCGTCGGCGGGAAGCCGGGCGACCTCAAAGTCGGCGATACTGTTGAAGTCTACCTGGAGCGCGTCGAGAACGCGCTCGGTGAAGCGGTTCTTTCGCGCGACAAGGCTCGCCGCGAAGAAAGCTGGACCCGCCTCGAGCGCCTCTATGAAAAGGGCGAGAAGGTTACGGGCGTCATCTTCAACAAGGTCAAGGGCGGCTTCACGGTCGATCTCGACGGCGCCGTTGCGTTCCTTCCGGGCAGCCAGGTCGATATTCGCCCCGTTCGCGATATCGGACCGCTGATGCATCAGCAGCAGCCCTTCCAGATCCTGAAGATGGATCGCCGTCGCGGCAACATCGTCGTTTCGCGCCGCTCGGTTCTCGAAGAAAGCCGCGCCGAGCAGAGGACGGAAATCGTCGCTCGTCTCGCCGAAGGCCAGATCATCGACGGTCTCGTCAAGAACATCACCGATTACGGCGCGTTCATCGATCTCGGCGGCATCGACGGCCTTCTCCACGTCACCGACATGGCATGGCGCCGCGTCAACCATCCGTCCGAAATCCTCAACGTCGGCGATACGGTGAAGGTGCAGATCATCCGCATCAACCCGGAAACGCAGCGTATTTCGCTCGGTATGAAGCAGCTTCAGTCCGACCCGTGGTCGGCGATCGAAGCCAAGTATCCGGTCGGCGCTCGCGTCAAGGGCACCGTGACGAACATTGCCGATTACGGTGCGTTCGTTGAACTGGAGCCGGGCGTCGAAGGCCTGATCCACGTTTCGGAAATGAGCTGGACGAAGAAGAACACGCACCCTGGCAAGATCGTCTCGACGAGCCAGCAGGTCGAAGTTCAGGTTCTCGAAGTCGATCCGCAGAAGCGCCGTATCTCGCTCGGCCTGAAGCAGACGCAGGAGAACCCGTGGGATGCGTTCCTGACGCAGCACCCGAAGGGCTCGGTCGTCGAAGGTCCGATCCGCAACATCACCGAGTTCGGTCTGTTCATCGGTCTCGACAACGGCATCGACGGTATGGTCCACCTCTCCGATCTCGACTGGCAGAAGGCCGGCGACGAGGTCATCAAGGACTACAAGAAGGGCGACAACGTCAAAGCCATCGTTCTCGATGTCGACGGCTCGAAGGAGCGCATTTCGCTCGGCGTCAAGCAGCTGTCGGGCGATCCGGCAGACGCCATGGCGAAGTACAAGAAGGGCGATGCCGTCACCGGCACGGTCACATCGGTCAGCGACGCTGGTATCGAAGTCAGGATCGCAGACAGCGAGTTGACGTCATTCATCAAGCGCGCCGATCTCTCGCGTGATCGCTCGGAGCAGCGTCCGGAACGCTTCAACGTCGGCGACAAGGTCGACGCGGCCGTCCTCTCGGTCGACAAGGCAGCGCGCCGTATCGCGGTTTCGATCAAGGCGCTCGAGCTGGCGGAAGAAAAGCAGGCGGTTGCTCAGTACGGTTCGACCGACTCGGGCGCTTCGCTGGGCGACATCTTCAAGGCCGCCATCAAGAAGCGCGAAGGCGCCGAAGACGCCGAGTAATCGGCTCGGCCAGACTTGGGCTCGGCCTTTGGTCGGCCCCGGTCGGAGTTAAGAATTTGGAGGCGCGCGGCAAACTCTGCTGCGCGCCTTAACTTTTGGGCGAGACGTCGCGGGCTTCCCCGTTGCTCGCGGCCGCAACCTTGCCTACGTTCGCGGCCAGAACGATCCGCGCCGACGGGCCTCCCGCTCGACTTGCCGCGAGATGACGGAAAGGGCACCACCCCCAATGCTTGAAACGGAAACGGTTCTCGATCGCAGGCGGCTTCGCCGGTCGGTATCGATTTGGCGCGCCGCCGGGCTCGCCGGCCTCCTTCTCGCGGTCGGCGCGCTGGCATTCGGCGGCGACAAGCTTGCGTCGCTGACCGGCGAAAAGCAGATCGCCCGCGTGACAATCGAAGGCACCATTACGGAAGATCGCGATCAGCTCAAAATGCTGAAGGACATCGGCGACGACAGCAGTGTCTCCGGCGTTCTGCTGTTCATCAACAGTCCCGGCGGCACGACAACGGGGGGCGAGGCGCTCTTCGAGGGCATCCGTACGCTTGCCAAAAAGAAGCCTGTCGTCGCTCAATTCGGCACCGTGGCGGCGTCGGCTGCCTACATTGCCGGTCTTGCCACGGATCATATCGTGGCTCGCGGCAATACGATCACCGGCTCGGTCGGCGTCATCGTGCAATGGCCTGAAGTCGTCCAACTGCTGGACAAGATCGGCGTCAAAATGAACGAGGTTAAGAGTGGCCCGCTCAAGGCTTCACCCTCACCGTTCGAGCCGCTCGACGATGCCAGCCGGAAGGTCGCCGAGGGCATGGTGGCCGATGGCTTCAAATGGTTTATCGGCTTGGTCGAGACCCGCCGGGGTGTCAAAGCAGCCAATATTCCGGGGCTTCTGGAGGGCCGAATCTACTCGGGCCGCGAGGCGCTCGATGCAAAGTTGATCGATCAACTTGGCGGCGAAGATGAAGCGGTCAAATGGCTCAAGGACGTGAAAAGCGTTCCCCAAACGGCGAAAGTTACCGACTGGAAGCCCGGAAACAGCAGCGCTTATGGCTTTGCCGGCATGTCGGCCGGCATTGCGGGCTGGTTGCTCGGACCGGCAGCAGGGGACGCCGTAAATTTTTTACTTCGTGATCGGATGATTTCCACGCTCGGACTTGACGGTCTTCTCTCAGTTTGGCACCCTTCTGAAAAATAAGAAGAAATGGTCGCCGAAGCTGGGAGCGAAACGTGATCAAATCGGAGCTGGTGCAACGGATTGCCACTGCCAATCCGCATCTTTACCATCGGGATGTCGAACGCATCGTCAACGTAATTTTCGATGAAATTGTCGATGCTTTATCGCGAGGTGATCGCGTGGAGCTTCGCGGTTTCGGTGCGTTCACGGTCAAGCATCGTGCATCACGACAGGGAAGAAATCCGCGCACGGGAACCACGGTCGCCGTTGCCGAGAAGTTCGTGCCGTTCTTCAAAACCGGCAAGGAACTTCGCGACCGGTTGAATAAGCTTAACGGCAGCAAACACTGACAATACGGTCGCTGCGGTTCGGTGCGCGCACGCCAAGTGAGGAAAGATCATGTTCAGGCGTATTCTCGCGCTGCTAATCGGCTTTCCGATCGGCATCATCCTTGTCGCGATTGCGGTTTCCAACCGGCAGCCAGTGGATCTGATCCTCGATCCCTTCCGTCCGGAAACACCGGCGCTTTCCATAGAGCTGCCGTTTTACATTTATCTCATGGTGGCTCTCGTCGTCGGCGTCATCCTTGGCGGCATTGCGACGTGGATGGGGCAGAGCCGATGGCGCCAGACGGCGCGTTCGCAAGGCCGGCGCGCAGCGCGCTGGCAAGCAGAAGCCGATCGCCTCGCGCGCGAACGCGAAGCAGCAGCCGACCCGGCAGATCAGCGACTGGCCATCTCCGGCCGTTGACCGAAGCGAGATCCTAAATGTCATTCGATGCGCTGACGCTTTTCGGACTCGTGTCCGTCAGCCTGATGCTGTTGTTCTATGCATTCGAGGACAGCAGCCCTTGGTGCATCCTCGGATTTTCCGTCGCTTGCGCGATGGGATCGGTCTATGGATTTCTGCAGGGCGCCTGGCCCTTCGGTCTGGTCGAAGGCATTTGGACTTTTATTGCTCTGAAGCGCTGGCAAAAGCGCCGGCTCGCGGGTGCGCCCGCGGAGTAACGCACGAAGTTTGATGGTCACCACAGCCAAAATTTGCGGGATCACGACGCCTGAAGCGTTGGAAGCGGCCATCTCCGGCGGCGCCGACTACATCGGTCTTGTCTTTTATGCGAAGAGCCCGCGCCATCTCGATATCTCTCGAGCCAAGGGACTGGCTGAGCTGGCACGCGGCAGGGCCAAGATCGTCGCGTTAACGGTCGATGCGGATGACGACACGCTGCAAGAGATCTTCGATGACGTCGGTCCCGACATCCTGCAATTGCACGGCAAGGAAACGCCGGAACGCGTCGCCGCCATCAAGAAGCAATTCGGCCGCGAGGTTATCAAAGCGATTGCCATCGCGACTGCTGGAGACGCGGAGCGCGCGCGCAGCTACGCGGGTGCTGCGGATCTCATCCTCTTCGACGCGAAGGCGCCTCCGGGCTCGTTGCTTCCTGGCGGCAACGGGCGAACGTTCGACTGGCACGCCCTCGATGGTGTTTCCGAAGCTCTGCCGTTCATGCTTTCGGGTGGTCTCAGTCCCGACAACGTCGCCGACGCGATCGCGTTAACGAGGCCGATCGCCGTCGATGTGTCGTCGGGCGTCGAAAGTTCGCCGGGCATCAAGGACCTTGAGCAGATCCGTCGCTTTCTTCTGGCCGTAAAGACAGCTAAGCAGACGTGATAATTTCATCTTCCTGATGGGCCAGGAAGACAAGCGAGGCTTTCATGGCGACGAAATCGAAGAAGACCGCGGAGGCAGCGCTCAACAGCTACGCCACCGGTCCCGACGACAGGGGATTTTTCGGCATATTCGGCGGCCGTTTCGTCGCCGAAACGTTGATGCCGCTGATCCTGGAACTCGAGCGCGCTTACGAGGCCGCAAAAGCCGATCCCGAATTCCAGCGCGAACTCGATTTTCTGAACCTCCATTACGCCGGCCGGCCGAGCCCGCTCTATCATGCGGAGCGTATGACGGCGGAACTCGGTGGCGCGAAAATCTACTTCAAGCGCGAAGAGCTCAATCACACGGGCTCGCACAAGATCAATAACTGTCTCGGTCAGATCCTGCTCGCGCGGCGGATGGGGAAGAAGCGGATCATCGCGGAGACCGGGGCCGGTCAACACGGCGTTGCCGTTGCGACGGTCTGTGCCAAGTACGGCATGCCGTGCGAGATCTACATGGGCGCGACCGACGTCGAGCGGCAAGCGCCGAACGTTGCGCGGATGCATTTGCTCGGAGCGAAGCTCAATCCCGTGACGTCGGGCGCGGGCACGTTGAAAGACGCGATGAACGAAGCGCTGCGCGATTGGGTCACCAACGTTCGCGACACCTACTATCTCATCGGCACGGCGGCTGGTCCGCATCCCTATCCGGCCATGGTCCGCGACTTCCAGGCGATCATTGGGCACGAGACGCGTTCGCAGATGCTGGAAGCCGAAGGCCGGTTGCCGGATACGATCATTGCCTGCATCGGCGGCGGCTCGAACGCTATCGGCATTTTCCATCCGTTTCTGGATGACAAGGATGTTGCGATCTACGGCGTCGAGGCGGGCGGCCACGGGCTCGATGTCGAGAACGGCCATGCGGCTTCGATGACGGGCGGTTCGCCTGGTGTGCTGCACGGAAACCGTACGTATCTCCTGCAGGACAGCGACGGGCAGATCCTCGAAGGTCATTCGATTTCCGCTGGCCTCGATTATCCGGGCGTCGGGCCGGAACACTCGTGGCTCAAGGATATCGGCCGCGTTACGTATGTGGCCGTGACGGATAAGGAAGCGCTCGCGGCTTTGCAGTTCTGCACGCGTCTCGAGGGCATCATCCCGGCGCTCGAACCCAGCCACGCGCTCGCACACGTCATGCGGCTCGCGCCGAAACTTCCGAAGGACAATCTGCTGGTCGTGAATCTATCCGGTCGTGGCGACAAGGATCTCTTCACGGTCGCCAAACATCTTGGGATGAAGATCTAAGATGACCAAGCACGTCACGCGCATCGATGCCCGGTTCGAAGCACTGAAAAAAGAAAACCGGCCGGCGCTCATCACGTTCGTCACTGCGGGCGACCCTGATCCGGAAACGAGCGCGCAGATTCTCGGCGATCTCGCCAAAGCCGGTGCCGATATCATTGAGCTCGGCATGCCGTTCTCCGATCCGATGGCGGACGGTCCGGCAATTCAGGCCTCGTCGCAGCGGGCGCTGAAGGCTGGTCAGAACATGATCAAAACGCTGCAGATGGTTCGCGATTTTCGCGCGCACGACAACACGACGCCGATCGTGCTGATGGGCTACTACAATCCGATCTACGTCTATGGCAACGAGCGCTTCATCAAGGATGCGAAGGCCGCAGGCGTCGATGGACTCATTGTCGTCGACGTGCCGCCTGAGGCCGACGACGAGCTGTGCCTTCCGGCACTCACGGCCGGGCTGAATTTCATCAGGCTCGCAACGCCCACGACGGACAAGGCGCGTTTGGCGACAGTTTTGAAGAATACGTCCGGTTTCGTTTACTATGTTTCGATCACGGGCATCACCGGCGCCGCCGCGCCCGTCGTTAACGATGTCCACAGCCAGGTGAAGGCGATCAAGGCCGAAACCCCGCTACCGGTTGTCGTGGGCTTCGGCGTCCGATCCGGTGCGCAGGCCAAGGCGATCTCGAAGGGGGCTGATGGCGTGGTCGTCGGCTCAGCCATTGTTTCTGTTATAGAAAAATCTCTTGGAGCGAAGGGCGAGGCCACGGAAGGCACGCGAAAGGGCGTGTCGGAACTCGTCAAGGAATTGAGCCTGGCGCTATCGGCCGACTAGCGCTTTCCTTGGATAAGTTCTATTGGAGAGGGCCTTCTGCACCCCCATTTTGGGCATTGTCCTGGCGCCGGTCCCTCGAGAGGCGCTAAAAAATGGCGGACTGCGAGGAGCTTGCCATTGTGCCCGCACGTTCAAGCGATAGGCACCTGCTGCGGCTTACAAGGAGCCAAGAACACGTGAATTGGATTAACAACGTCGTCCGCCCAAAGATCAGTGGGCTCTTATCGACGGCGAAGCGCGACGTTCCGGATAACCTGTGGGTGAAGTGCCCGGATTCAGGTCAGATGGTCTTTTACAAAGACCTCGAGGCCAACGAGTTCGTCGTGCCCGGCTCGAACTATCACATGCGCATGGGTTCGCAGCAGCGCCTGCAGCATACGTTCGATGGCGGAGAGTATCGCACCGTCCCAGTGCCGACCGTGCAGCAAGATCCGTTGAAGTTTCGTGATGGGCGCAAATATTCCGATCGTCTGAAAGACGCGAAGGCTGCGACGAAGCTCGATGATGCCGTTCTCGTCGGCGAAGGCGAACTCGAAGGTTTGCCGGTCGTCGCTGCGGCTCAGGACTTCCGCTTCATGGCCGGTTCGCTCGGCATGGCCGCCGGTGAGGCGATCATCGCCGGCATGCAGCGCGCGCTCGATCTCAGAACGCCGTTTATTCTATTCGCGGCTTCGGGTGGTGCGCGCATGCAGGAGGGCATCCTTTCCCTCATGCAAATGCCGCGCACGACGATTGCCGTGCAACGTCTGAGAGACGCGCGGCTTCCCTACATCGTCGTTCTGACGGATCCGACGACGGGAGGCGTGACCGCTTCCTACGCGATGCTCGGAGATATCCATATCGCGGAGCCCGGCGCACTTATTTGCTTCGCGGGTCCACGCGTCATCCAGCAGACGATCCGCGAGCAGTTGCCGGACGGCTTCCAGCGTGCGGAATATCTGCTTTCGCACGGCATGATCGATATGGTCGTGCATCGTCATCAGATGCGGGAGACGCTCGCGCGCGTCTGCAAGCTCCTGATGAGCGGGGTGCAGGCGACGAAGGCGAAAGACACACGCAAGATGAATGGCAAGCCGTACGTCAACGGCGCTCCAGTCGATAGCAAAGTCATCGAGACGGCCGCGCGGGAGAGCGGCGTCGTCGAACCGGAGGCTGTGCCAAACAGCCAACGCTTCGAGCCGGGCAAGGGCGACAAGCCGAAGCGCGATGAGGCGGGATCGTCAACATCGGCAAATCCCAAAGATGCGCCTCGCGGCGCCTAGCTCTTCTCGAAGGTATACGGGGCATGACCTCGTCGACGACACGGCCCACAAGCGACGCTTTACTGGCCGACATGATGCTCTTGCATCCGAAGCTGATCGATCTTTCGCTCGGCCGCGTAGAGCGGCTGCTTGCAAAGCTCGGCCATCCCGAAAAAAAACTTCCGCCGGTGGTCCACATCGCGGGCACCAACGGCAAGGGTTCGGTTACGGCGTATCTTCGCGCTTTTGCTGAAGCCGCCGGAAAGCGCGTGCACGTCTATACCTCGCCGCATCTCGTGCGATTTCACGAGCGAATTTCGCTTGCCGGAGATGACGGCAAATCGCATCCGATCGACGAGGACCTGCTCGTCGATGTTCTGACGCGCGTCCAAGCAGTGAACGACGGCGAGGACATCACGCAGTTCGAGATCACGACAGCGGCGGCGTTTCTCGCGTTCTCGGAACGGCCGGCCGATGTTCTCCTGCTCGAAGTCGGGCTTGGCGGCCGGCTCGACGCGACGAACGTCATTACTGAACCCGCGCTCACGGTCATCACGCCGATCTCGATGGACCACGCCGAGAAGCTCGGTCCGACGCTCGCCAAGATCGCTTTCGAAAAGTCCGGCATTCTGAAGCGCGGCGTTCCTGGGATCATCTCGCAGCAAACGGATGACGTTCTCGCGGTCCTTGAATCGCGCGCGCGGGCTGTAAAAACGTCGCTGACCGTCTGGGGTCGCGATTACGACGCTTACGAGCAGACAGGCCGTCTTATCGTGCAGCAGAACGATCGACTGCTCGACTTGCCTTTGCCGGCGCTCATCGGGCGGCATCAGATCATCAACGCTGGAACCGCCGTGGCGGCGGCGCTGACGCTCGGCGAAAGAATACCCTCTCTCGCGATCGACGAAAGCGCCCTCGAAGCGGGACTTCGTTCCGTCGAGTGGCCGGCGCGGATGCAGCGCCTGACGTCAGGGCCGCTGGCCGACATTCTTGGTGACGAGACGGAGCTATGGCTCGACGGCGGTCATAATCCCGCCGCCGGAGATATGCTCGCCGATACGCTGGCAATGCTCGATGAGAAGTCGCCGAAGCCCGTCTATCTGATTGTCGGAATGATGGGCCAGAAGGATGCGCTTGGTTTTCTTGCGCCGTTCCGAGGGCTTGTGCGGGCCATCTATACAGTTCCGATCCCCGGAGCTAACGAGGCGCCGCATAGCGAAGAGAACCTTGCCGAGGTTGCGCGCGGGGCCGGCATGCAGGCGGCTGATCGCAAAAACGTGATTGATGCGCTCGAAACAATTGCTGGGCTTTCGAAGGGGCCGAAGCGCGTATTGATATGCGGATCGCTCTATCTTGCAGGATATGTACTTTTATTGCACAAAGGCCATGAATAAAGTCGGCAAGGCAGCAGGTTCGTTGCGCAAGGTCAAAGTGCTTCGCCCGCATTCGATATTTACAGTACGAAAAGGTCACAAAAATCGCTAGGTTGGCGGGACAATGCCGGCCACGGCCAATGACGAAGCATAGCTGATCTGCCAACTGAGAAGTCGAGGCTTCCGGGACCAAAGCGTAACAGAGCAACTCTAGAGAACTCCAACACCAACAAGACCGCCGTTCAGGCGTCATTCGGAGGAGATGCACGATGCAGCATGTAGCAATGGACAAGTTGAAAGGGCGGCAGATCATCAAGCCGCGCTATGACAATTTCATCGGCGGCAAGTGGGTCGCTCCTGTCCGCGGCCAGTACTTCTCCAACGTCACGCCGATCACCGGACAGCAGGTGTGCGAGGTCGCCCGTTCGACTGCAGAAGACATCGAACTCGCGCTCGACGCGGCACATAAAGCAAAAGACGCTTGGGGAAATTCGTCTCCCGCCACGCGCGCCCGCGTGCTGTCGAAAATCGCCGACCGGATGGAAGAAAATCTCGACATCCTCGCGCTCGTCGAGACGATCGACAACGGCAAGCCGATCCGCGAGACAACGCACGCCGATCTTCCCTTGGCCATCGATCATTTCCGTTATTTCGCCGGCTGCGTTCGCGCGCAGGAAGGCTCGATCGCTGAGATCGATCACGACACGGTCGCCTACCACTTCCACGAGCCGCTCGGTGTGGTCGGCCAGATCATTCCGTGGAACTTCCCGCTGCTGATGGCGGTCTGGAAGCTCGCGCCGGCGCTTGCTGCCGGTAACTGCGTCGTGCTGAAGCCTGCCGAGCAGACGCCGATGTCGATCATGGTTCTCATGGATCTGATCGCCGACATCCTTCCTGAAGGCGTCTTGAACGTCGTCAACGGTTTCGGCATCGAGGCCGGCAAGCCGCTTGCCCAGAACAAGCGCATCGCCAAGATCGCATTCACGGGCGAGACCACGACGGGCCGCTTGATCATGCAGTATGCGTCGGAAAACATCATTCCGTGCACGCTGGAACTCGGCGGCAAGTCGCCGAACATCTTCTTCGCCGACGTCATGGAAGCCGACGACGAGTACTTCGACAAGTGCCTCGAAGGGTTCACGATGTTCGCGTTGAACCAGGGCGAAGTTTGCACGTGCCCAAGCCGTGCGCTCATTCAGCGTTCGATCTATGAGAAGTTCATGGAGCGGGCTTTGGAGCGCGTGGTGAAGATCAAGCAGGGTCATCCGATGGATGCCTCGACGATGATCGGCGCGCAGGCTTCCAACGATCAGCTCGAGAAGATTCTGAGCTACATCGAGATCGGCAAGGGCGAAGGCGCGCGCGTTCTGACGGGCGGCCGTCGCGCCAATCTCAGTGGCGAGCTTGCGAGCGGCTATTACGTCGAGCCGACCGTGCTCGAAGGCCACAACAAGATGCGCGTGTTCCAGGAAGAGATCTTCGGGCCGGTCGTGTCCGTCACGACCTTCGAAGACGACGAGGAAGCGCTCTCGATCGCCAACGACACGCTTTATGGCCTTGGCTCGGGTGTGTGGACGCGTAACGGAACGCGGGCTTATCGGATGGGCCGTGCGATCAAGGCTGGTCGCGTTTGGACCAACTGCTACCACGCATACCCGGCGCACGCTGCGTTCGGCGGCTACAAGCAGTCGGGCATCGGCCGCGAGACGCACAAGATGATGCTCGACCATTACCAGCAGACGAAGAACATGCTCGTCAGCTACAGCCCGAAGGCTCTCGGCTTCTTCTGATGCCGGGCTTCGCGTAAGATCGAAGGGCATGTGCCGGTCCCGGTGCATGCCCTTTTTCACAAGAGGGAGAGTGCACGATGGTCAATCGCGTGACGGCGACGCCCGATACTCTGACGCTTCTCAAGAAGCTCGAGGGTATCCACGGACCGCTGCTCTTTCATCAATCGGGCGGTTGCTGCGATGGCAGCGCGCCCATGTGCTACCCCCGTGCCGAGTTCAAGGTTGGCGCTCAAGACGTCTACATGGGCGAGATCGGCGGCCAGCCGTTCTACATGGGCCGCTCGCAATTCGAATACTGGCAGCACACGCATCTCATCATCGATGTCGTGCCGGGACGCGGATCGGGCTTCTCGGTCGAAAGCCCGGAGGGTGTTCGCTTCCTGACGCGGTCGCGCATTTATTCGGATGCTGAAAATGACGAACTCGATGCTTTGGGTCCGCCGCCGAGCGGCGTCGAGCATCCGCCTCTCTAGGCGTTTCAAAAAATTCAAAATTCGGGAGAATAACCGATGACGGTTTCACGGACACTGCGCGATATCACAGGGCTTGGCTATACGCCTGCGCGCATCGCCAACTCTGCGCTGATCCTTATCGATTGCCAGAATACGTATCGCGAAGGTGTGATGCAGCTCGAGGGCGTCGAGCCCGCGCTCGTTGAATGTCAGGGTCTCTTAAAGCGTTACCGCGATGCAGGGCGGCCAGTCATTCACATCCAGCACGATGCCGGGGCCGGAACGCCTTACGACGTGAACGCTCCGATCGGCGCCATCGCAGACGTGGTGAGCCCCAAAGCGGGAGAGCCAGTCGTCGTGAAGAACTATCCGAGTTCGTTCGAGAAGACGAACCTTGATGAGCTTCTGAAAGGCTATGGCGTCGAGGAATTGACCATCGCCGGGTTCATGACGCACGTGTGCGTGAATTCGACGGCGCGGGCCGCTTTCAATCACGGCTATCGCGCTACAGTGGTCGGCAATGCGACGGCGACCCGCTCGCTTCCCAATCCTTCCGGCGGCGTTATTTCGGCGAAGGAGCTTCACGAAGCCAGCCTCGTGGGGCTCAATGATATATTTGCCGTCGTCGTGCCGGCCGCGGACAAGATCACGGACTGATCGGGCCGGTCCCGCAAGAAAATTCCAAAGATAAAAAACCCCGCATTCAGCGGGGTTTTTCAATTCCAGATGTCGTGCGTGAATGACGCGCCTTAAACGGCAGCGGCGACGCTCGACGTGATCCAGTCTTCGAGCTTTTTCTTCTGCACGATCGCGCCGGTGTGCTGGGCGGCGACCTTGCCACCCTTGAAGATCAGCAGAGTCGGCATAGCGCGTATACCGTAATGACCGGTGACCTGCGGGTTCTCGTCAACGTCGATTTTCACGACTTTCACTTTGCCAGTCATCTCCTTGGCGACCTGATCGAGTGCCGGCGCCATGGCTTTGCACGGTCCGCACCACGTCGCGTGGAAATCGACGAGAACCGGTTCGCTAGACTTCAGAACTTCCTCTTCGAAGCTGGCGTCTGTCACTGCGTTAGACATTGATTATGCTCCATTTTCGGGCCCGTTCTATCGGCCGATGCCGACTTGCCGCCCGTCGGCGGGCAAAAGAAAACTGATCCATGAAGTAGGGATTAGGTCAGGAAGCGTCAAGGCTCCCCCAATCGAGGTCCCAAAGACGGACCGTATAAAGATCGAGGAGGTCGCCCGGAATTTCCATGAGTCGGGGGCCGTCCGTCCAGAGCAGCGCGGCTCGCACGATCCGGCCGGGATAGATTTCTCGAAGAGCCAGCCGATATGCCGCAAGCTGATAAAGATAGGCGTCTGCAACCTGGCGCACGTCGGCGGGCGGCGGGCGATTGGTCTTGTAATCGACGACGAACACTTCGCCTTCGGTCAGCGCCAAGCGATCGATTTGCCCCGATAGATCGAGGGACGGTCCCTTACCGTTCGGCCGCGGTATGACGGCGGCGATCGGCGCCTCCGCAACACTGTCGGCTCCGAAGATCGCGGCGAAACTCGGGTGCTCTAAAATCGCGAGCGTTTCTTTGACGATGCTCGCACGCACTCTTGCGGGAAGAGCCGCGCCGCGTTTGTCGACGAAGGCGGTCGCGATCATCTCACGCCGGTCAACAGCAATCGATGGCAGATGCTGAAGGAGCGCGTGCGTGATCGTTCCGCGTAAGAACCGATTGGCGCCGCCGGCACTGAGTGGCGAGGGCGTGTCGTTCGTCGCTGCGGCGTCCTGCTTGGCGGGAACGCGCGGCTCGCCCTCGGCATCGGGTGCATAAGGTTCGAGACGCGACGGCGCGAGCGGCACGGAAAGTTTCGGTTCGGCTGGCGCACGGCGCGTTGCGAAGCCGGGCCGGGCAAACGCGCTCTGTTCGGCTCGCTTTTCGTGCTTCGGCTTTTCAGGCTCCGCTATTTGCGGCCATTCCATGCGCCAAATTTTCCGGCCGTCGCCGAGATCGATTTCCTCCATGGCCGGGATCAACGCAGCAGACGCCACGTCATACCAGCAGCCATCGGCGCGGCCGCGCTTGGTTTCGAAGCCCGCGATGTAGAGCCTGTCCCTGGCTCGCGTCATGGCGACGTAGAGGAGCCGATTTCGCTCTTCCGTGTCGGCCTGTTCCTTTTCTCTGCGCGCCCCTTCAACAGCCGGAACGCGGTTTGTACCCTTGACGCACCAGACGATTGCTTCGGAGGATTCCTCTGCAAGCGAATGTGCAGCAAGTTTCACGAGACGCGAAGATGCGTCGTCACCAGACGACGTGGTGCAGGTGTCGGGAAGAAAGACGATCGGTGCCTCGAGGCCTTTTGCGCCGTGCACGGTCATGACGCGAACTTCGTCACGGCCGTGCTCCATGTCGCGCTTCACCTCGGGGTTCGCGTCGCGGAGCTTCGCTAGAAATTGCGTAAGCGACGGTGGATTGCTTTCGTCGAAGGAGAGCGCGAGATCGAGGAATTCGTCGATGACATCGGCGGCTTCGGGTCCGAGCCGGTTCAGCATTTTCTCGCGGCCGCCATCGCGATCGAGAACGCGAGAGAAGAACTCGAACGGCGGGATGAAGTCTGCCTTGTCGCGCCAGCGTTTCAGCGTTTCGGCTGCGTCCGTGAATGCGGAATTCGTATCGGCGCTTTCGAGCAGAGCGGACCACAGCGTCCGTTTGCGGCCATGCGCGATTTCGAGAAGATGGTCGTCGTTGAGGTTGAAGAGGGGACCCTTCAAAACGGTCGCCAACGCCAGATCGTCTTCAGGCAAGGTCAAGAAGTCGCCGAGGACGATCAGGTCCTGAACTGCGATCTGATCCGTCAGCCTGACGCGGTCTGAACCTGCGACGGGGATGCCACGCCGCTTCAGTGCCGCGACCATGGGCACCGCGAACGGGTTTCGCTTCCGCACGAGGATCAAGATATCGCCGGCGCGAATGGGGCGGTTCTCGGAAGGCAATCGTTCGGCCCCGTCGATCCAGTTCTTGATCGTATCCGCGATGCGATCCGCGAGCCGGTTAGCGGGCGAACGCTCGTTCGTATCGGAAAGAGGGTTCCACGGATCGGCGACGACCGTTTCGTCGGGCATCTCGGTCGGCCATATCTCGACCAGGCCCGCGTGCCCGATTCGGTTGGCGACGTGGTCGATGCTGCCATTGTCGGCGGTCAATCCGGGCGTGCGGGCCGGATCGGCAAACACGCGATCGACTGCGGCCAAAACGGGCGCGACGGTACGGAAAGACAGCGTAAGCGGCACGCGTCTCCACGCGAGATTGGCGCCGGTGGCGAGCGCCGCGAAACGCTGGCCCATTTCGGCGAACATCTTCGGTGCGGCGCCTTGGAACGAATAGATCGACTGCTTTTCGTCGCCGACGGCAAATACGGTGCGCGTCACTGCACCGGCACCCATGTCGGCGAAGAACTCGTGCGCGAGCGCGGAAATGATCTCCCACTGCTCGGGGCTCGTGTCCTGCGCTTCGTCGACGAGAATATGATCGAGGCCGCCGTCGAGCTTGAAAAGAACCCACTGCGCCTGGCCTTTTTCGCTCGTCAGAAGTTCGCGGGTTTTCAGAATGAGATCGTCGAAATCGAGCGCGCCGGCAGAATTTCGCGCAGCCGCGTAGCGCCTCAGCACGGAGCCGGCGAGCTGATAAAGGGCGAGCGACGCGTCGATCAGCGTCAGCGCTTTCAATTCCTGAGAAAGTTTGAAGAAATTCTGCTGCGCCTGCTGGCAGCGATCATGCAAGCCCGGTTTTGCCTGGGAAAGTGCCTTCGTCATCAGGCTCTTTCGGAGCGCTTCTCCGCTGTCGACGAGGAAGTAATCGCCGAGAGCATGCGCGCGGCGCTGGGGCTCGGCGTGCGCCATCATCCCGATTAATTTTGCGCTATGGCCGGCATCCGTTTTGCCGCCGGTTGCCAGCAGCTCCGAGAGTTCGCGGATGTCTTCCTTCGAGAGAACGTTCGCGCATTCGGTATGAAGATCAGCGACTGCGACGGAGGCACGCACGTTAAGTTCTTTGCGAAGATGAGCATCCATCGCCGCGAGCCCGTCTTCGATCCTGCCGGGTTCGACGTGGGCGGTAGCTTCGAGCCATTTGCGCTCCTCGACCGCCTTGGAAATAAGCTGATCGAAATGCGCGTCGGCGGCGTAGCGAATGACGAAATCGAGTGCCTTGCCAAGCGACGCATTCGGTGCGCCGGTTGCCTCGGTCAATGTCGCCTCGATCGCGTCGGCCTTGAGTTCGCGTGCGGCCTGGTCGTCTAGGATCTTGAAATCAGGCGGCACGCCTGCTTCCAGGGGGAAGCGCTGCAAGAGCCGCTCGGCGAAGGCGTGGATCGTTTGCACCTTGAGGCCGCCGGGCGTTTCGATAGCGAGCGCGAAGAGCGTTCGGGCGCGTTGCATCAAGTCGACGGAGGCGGGCAGGCCGACGATCTTGGAAAGGTCTTTGTGCAGCGTTTCGTCGTCGGCTGTCACCCAGCCGGCGAGACGGTCGAAAACGCGTTTCGACATTTCGGCTGCGGCCGCCTTCGTAAAGGTGAGGCAGAGGATGCGCTCGGGGCGCGTTCCGGCGAGCAACAGGCGCAATACGCGCAACGTCAAAACGTGTGTCTTGCCGGTTCCGGCGTTGGCGTTGACCCAGGCGGAATTTTGCGGGGCGGAAGCGTCGCTCTGTGCCTGATCGGTGAAGCGGCGGATGTCTTCAGGCGAGGTCTTCTTGATTTCGAGGTTCAAGACGCTGCCTCCTCGTCGACGTGTGCCGACCATTCGGCAACGCGCGCGAGATGCGCGTACGCATCGAAATCGTAACGATAGCCGGGCCGCCGGATGGCGCGGTAGGGCGTTTCCACGCGATCGAACGCGGTAATGAGCTGTTCAAGTCCCGCGCGTGCTTCGGCGGCGAGTGCTGCGACGTCGTCGCATTTGATCGTCCGCTCTTCGCCGGGCGGCTCGGCGCCGGAAGCGCGGATGTAGCGCAACGCTTCGACGGTATGTCCGCTGAGGTGCGGAAATCCGACTTCGCCGAGTGCGATTGCGGCTTCGAGTGGCAGCTGCGGTGAGCGTCCTGCCTTGACGGCTGTGTCGCTCGGCGCGGCTCCCGTTTTGTAGTCGGTAATGACAATCGCCGCGCCCTTGTCGTCGATGCGATCGGCGCGCGCCGTCAGTGTGAATGGCCTGCCGCCGGAGTCGAGTACGAGCCTTCCCGAAGTTTCGGCGATGATCGCCTGGACGCCGTCGCGTCGCGCCGCCTCCGTCATCGCGAACCATGCGAGGAAACGTTTAAGGCGTGGCAGCCAGAAGGCCGCGACGCGGGGATGGCCCGTGTAGGTTTCGAGGACGACGGTGGCGATGCGTTCGAGTTCCGCACGCGGATCAGCGGGCAGCGCGCTCGGGTACTCGGTCGCAAATTGCGACATGACACTGTGCACCAGTCCGCCGCGGAGGCTCGCGTCGGGTGCGGCACCCAGCTCCGGCAATGGATCGAGCTTCAGGACGTGGCGTGCGAAGATCGCGTAGGGATTGCTCGTCCAACGCTCGATCTCGGTCACGCTCAATTTTCGCGGGCGTGCATCGACGGGCGGCCTTGGCTCCGGCGCCTCGACACGAATCTCATTTTTCTTGTCGATAAAGTCTCTGGATCGCGCCCAAGCCAGCCAAGGTTTGTCCGCATCGAGAGCGGGCAAAAGCTCCATGCCTTTAAGCAGCGCCGTCGTGCGCATGAGCCAGCGGGATGGGACCGTCGGAACGCCGCCGACCTTTTCGGCACGTGTCAAATAAACCGTCTCGGCGCCGAGAAGCGAGACGAAGTCGTGGGCGGCGCGGCCGGTTTCTTCCTCCGGTGAGGGGAGCCCCAGCTCGCTGCGCATCGGCCGGTTGAGCCAAGCGCCGGGCTCTGCGGCTTCAGGCCAGGTGCCTTCATTCAACGAGCCGATGATCAGCACGTCGGGTTGCTGCAGGCGCGCTTCGAAGGGACCCCAGATCGCAATGCGCGGATGCACGGCGGTGCGCTCGCGGACGTTTTCCTTGGCGAGCAGCGTCGCGTAGAGATCGGCGTAATCGGTGGCGCGTATTTCGACGTCGGGTGTTTCGGGCTTCAGAAGCTCCATGAAGAAGTGGCTGGCGACTTTGCCGGCTTCACCCTGCCAAAGCGGGTTTTGCCCGTTGGACGTAGACGCTTCATCTTCGGGAAGTGCGGCGAGAGCTTCGGCGCTCTCGGCATGGGCACGGGCGAAATCGGCGAGCGTGTGCGGGCTTTGATCGGCGTAGAGATCGGTCAGCGGTTTGAAAGCCTCTGCAACCTTCGTCACGAGCAGGCGCGAACCTTCGCGGTCTTCGGCCCATAGGCGCCGCGCAGCGACATGCATGAATTTCTTTTCGCCGTCGTCGCGCTCGGCCGTGTCGAGGGCGGCGAGAATCCCTTCCACGCCGCGGCCGAGGTATGCCGTGCGGAAGGCGCTGATTTCGAGCGCGCGCGCAAAGCGGCGAATATCGAAGGTTTTCATGCCGGCGCGGCACAGCGGGTGGCGCAGCAGCGCCATCGTCTCGGCCGGTGCGAAATCGCTGACGACTGCGTTGATGACGAGGGCGAGAAACGCGCCCGGAACGGTTTTCGCGAACGGCCGTCCGGCGCTGTCGTCAACGCGGATGCCCCAGGCTTCGAGACGGATCGCGACGCGCCGCGCGAGCAATCGGTCCGGCGAAACGAGCGCGGCGGTTCGACCCGGCGTTTCGATGGCTTCGCGCAGGATCAATGCAACGGTTTCGGCTTCGTCCTGCGCGGACGGTGCTTCGATCAAGGATACGCCGGAAAGCGCGGCCTCAAGTTCGTCGCGGTCGGCTTTGGCCGCGAATTCGTGCCAGCGCGCGGTCGTCGCGGAAGGCCGCATCGCCTCGCTGAAAAACGCTGAGCGCGCGGTGCGGGCCGCGTCGACGTTGACGCCGGGCAATGTCTTCACGTCACTTCTCGAAATGCCGAGGCCGTCGAGCAGCTTCCGCAAGCCGAACTGCGGGTGCTCCGGGTGGAGCGGCACGATCTGGTTCCAGCTTTCCTCGTCGAGCGTTTGATCGAGAGCGGGAAGGACGATGGCGCCCGAGGGGTGGGCGGCTACGGCGCGCATCAACGTCACCGTTGAAGGGATGGAGCCCGTGACGCCCGCGACGATGACGACCTCGTCGGGTTTCAGCTTCGCGATGCGGTCGGCTTCGGCGAGGATCAGTGCGTTGCGGCGGGCTTCGGGCGACGTCAGGCCGTGCGCCTCGAGATGGAGCGGCCAGTACTCGGTGACGATCTTCAGGAAGTCGACCGTCTTTTTCCAATGCTCGGAGTAGGCTTCGGGAACGAGCGATTGGATGCCCGACAGCGAGACGTTCTCGCGTTCGATGTCGTCCATCAGCTTGCCGAGTTCGGCGGCGAGCTGGGCTGCTTGTGCCGGCGTCGATCCGAGGGTGGTGTTTCCCGATTGCGAGGCGGCTTCCGCCATCGATTGGCGCCACCGCGCGACGAGCTGCATCAGGGTCAGCATCCGGTCGAGTGCATTGATCGCGGGCGGTTGCTCCAGCGCTTCCGCGCCGGATGGACCTAGTTCCGCAATGCTCGTGATCAGTGAGAGGTCGCCTTCGCCTTCCGAGATCGGCTGGATGCGCGGCATGATCAGCGCACGCGTGTTCGCGACGGCCAGGAAAGCTTCGCGCGCGACGCGTGCCGCGCGGCGTGTCGGCAGCAGTAGCGTAATTTTCGGAAGCGTCAGAATGCCGGGCGGCGTGCCACCGGCGGCCGGAAGATCGCCGTTCAGGATCGCGCGTGCGAGCGCTTCGAGAAACGGCACTCCGAGCGGCAATGTGAAGACGTTTGCCGACATCAGTCGGAACTCGTCGTCAGCGGTGCTCTGAGTGCGGCTTCCGCTTCCGCTAGCGCATCAGGGGTGCCAACGTGCATCCAAATGCCTTCGAGACGGAGACCATAAAGCCGGCCCTTGTCGATGGCGCGATCCCACAGTTTGTTCAACGAGAACGGTCCGCTCGGCGCGTTTTCGAACAGACGCGGATGGGCGATTGAAACTCCGGCGAAGACGAACGGCGCAAGGCGTGGCCCGGTCTGACGCGTCAGGTGGCCCGTCGAGTCCATCTGGAAATCACCGGGACCGTCGTAGCCGATGCTTGCGGCGAGAGGCGCGACGAGCATGAGGCTGTCCATGAGGTTTGCATCGAAACCGCTCAGCAGGCGATCGAGATTGGAGCCCAGCCCTTCGATCCAAACTGAATCGGAATTATGGATGACGAATGGTTCGTCGCCGAGCTTCGGCAGCGCACGCAACGCCCCGCCACCCGTGTCGAGAAGTTTGTCGCGCTCGTCGGAAATGGTGATTTTCGGAGCGGAGCGGTGTGCCAGATGCTTTTCGATTTTGTCAGCGAGGTAGTGAACGTTGACCACGGCACGCTTGATGCCTGCGGCGGCTAGACGATCGAGCACGTGATCGATCAGTGGCTTGCCGTCGAGCGGCACGAGCGGCTTCGGCAGGGTATTGGTCAGCGGACGCATGCGCTCGCCTTTGCCGGCTGCCAGTACGAATGCGCTGGTGGGGCGCGTGGCGGACGTCATGTGAAGCGTCTCCGAAATCGGGTTAGATCTTCAGGGCTTCTGCGCGCAGGCTCCGAGGTAGGTTCGCGTCATACCATGCTCTCAGTCCGGCGAGAGCCTCATGCTGCAGGTCTCGTTCGAGATACCCCCAGATCCGTGGCATATGGGCCAGGTATTGCCTTTTCCCGTCGCGCATAGCTAACCGCGCGAAGATGCCGAGGATTTTGGTATTTCGTTGTGCCCCTAGTGCGGCGTAGCTGAAGCGGAATTCGGGCTCGTCAAATGCCGGGTTCCGGGAGGAATTGATCGCGATGTAATGGTCGAGCAGTTGTTTTTCCAGGGTTTCCGGCACGTCGAGCCGAGCATCCTGGAGAAGGGATACGAGATCATAGGCAGCGGGCCCGATCATGGCATCCTGGAAATCGATGATGCCGACGTCGCGTGGGCTCGGCCGGTCGTCGAGTGCGATCAGATTTGGCGAATGAAAGTCGCGGAGCAGCCAAGTTTTCGGCTGGCTCAACACCCGCTCGAATGTGCTCTTCCACAACGCCGTGAATGCGTCGCGAGCCGATTGGGGCGCAGGTGTGCCGTGGAGCGCCGGCCAGTACCAATCGAGAAGAAGCTGGGTTTCGATTTCCAGCACGCCCTCGTCGGCTTCGGGGAGTGCGAACGTTGAGCCATCCGAAAGGACGATGCGCGTCGGTGGAGGAATGCTCTGAACCGCGATCAACGTATCGACGCCGCGCTTCCAGAGTCCGGCCTGATCGCGTCCTCGAGAAACTTCAGCGCCGAAAACTTCGTCGCCGAAATCCTCGATGATCAGCAGTCCTTGCGCGAGGTCCTCGGCAAGGATGCGCGGGACCGAGAGTCCGGTGGCCGCGAGCGCACCGTCGATTGCGACGAAGGCTCTGACGCTTTCCGCGAGATGCGCGATGGCGCTGTAAGACTTGCCGTCGCGTATCGGTGGACCATCCGGCCGCTGGGGTGAATCCATGAGGATTGCGCGCGTGCCGTCGGCTTTCTGAAGGCGAGCGTAGCGGCGCGGTGAGGCGTCGCCCTGCAGATAGCTGAATGCCGTCGACGCTTCGCCCCAGCCTGCGCGCGACAGAAAATCCCGGATCGCGGCGAAGCGCTCGATACGGGCCACGAAATCGGCTGGCGTGCCGATGCTGACGTTTCTGCGGTCCGGCGCGTCTGTTTCGTCGAAGCGAATGGTGAAGCGCTCGCGTGGAACGCGGTCGTTACCCTTCGACGGCCATTCGATGATGGCAATGCCGCGCGTGAGGGCGGCGTCGAGACCGAGTTCGTCGATCTCGCTCGCGTCGGAAAGACGGTAGAGGTCGAAGTGTGCGATGTCGAAACGCGGGGTTTCGTAGGCCTGCACCAGGGTGAAGGTGGGGCTTGGAATTTCGAGCGACGGATTGCCCGAAATCGCTCGTATGAGGGCACGCGCAAAGGTCGATTTGCCGGCGCCGAGATCACCCTCCAGCGCCAACGTATCTCCGGGCTGCACGAGGAACGCGACCTCTTGCGCCACTCGCGAGACGTCGCCTTCCGTCAGGTCGTTGAATGAGAATGCCGGGTTTATCATCGCGCTCGGTTTTATGCTGCGCGCTCGCCGCCCGCCAGCCTGTCTCTGTCGCCGCCGGATGTCCGGGAGACGGGCCGCTCTGGAATTCGAACGACCACGCGTGTTCCCCGACCTTCCTCCGAAGTGATTTCGATATTGCCGCCGTGAAGCTCAACGAGGCTTTTGGCAATTGAAAGGCCGAGGCCTGCGCCACGATGCTCGGAGCCGCGGCTGCGGCTTTCGAAGCGCTGGAAGACGCGGCCGATCTGATCTTTGGGGATGCCGATGCCGGCGTCCTCGACCCTGAAGAAGATGTTTCCGGCTTGCCGCCAGCAGGCGAGGTACACGGTGCCGTTGATTTTCGAGAAGCCGACCGCATTGGACAGGAGATTGTACAGCACCTGACGCATGCGCGCTTCATCGACCATGATTTCCGTCACGTCGTCGGCGACCGCGATATCGATCGTAAGGCGCGAGCGGACCGCGCGTTCGCGAATGCCAAGAATGGCTGCGTCGATGATCGCGCGCACGCCGACCGGCGCGACTTTGAGCTCGAGTCCGCCGGCTTCGATCGTCGTCAGGTCCAGGATGTCGTCGATGATTGCGAGGAGCGTCTTCGACGAGGACATGATGTCGGCGAGATATTCTCTCTGCTTGTCGTTCAGTTCGCCGAACATCGGACTCGCGAGCATGTCGGAGAAACCGATGATGGTGTTCAGCGGGGTTCTCAGCTCGTAGGAGATATGGCCGATGAAGTTCGTTTTCAGGCGGTCGGCGGCGACGAGCGCTTCGTTGCGTTCGACGAGGGCGCGCTCGGCGCGCTTGGCGTCCGTCACGTCGGCGTAAGTCAGCAGTGTTGCGCCGTCGGGCAACGGCATCAACGCGTAGTCGACGACGACGTTGTCCGTGCGGATCATCTGGCCTGAGAATGTCTCGCGCTCGTCCTGGAATGCGGTGACCGCGCGGCCGATGCGCATCCACGTTCCAGCGTCCGGATAGAGGTTTTGAACCGCGGCGATGATCTCGCCGATATGCGGCAGTTCATTGAGCTTGCCGGCGGGGATTTGCCAGATCCCACAGAAAGCCCGGTTGAACAGCTTGAGGCGGCCGTCCGTTCCGAACACGGCGACGCCTTCCTTGAGGCTGTCGAGTGTTTCGCGCTGCACGTCGATCAGGGCGTTATAGCGGGCTTCGAGCGCAAGGCGGTCGGTCTCGTCGCCAAAGAGGTAGGTGACGCCGCCATCGGGGCGCTGCTCTGCGATGACGTTGACGATGCGTCCGTCCGTCAGATGCCAGATGTCTTCGAGCGGCGCGCCGGAGCGGTAGCCGGCGAGGACCTGGGCTTTCCAATCGCGATGACTGACGACCGGCGGAAGTACGCCGATCTCGCGCAGCCGATCGAGGATGTCGGAGTCGGTCGGGCGGGTCGTCAGCCACTCCGGGTCGAGCGACCAAAGCTTCGTGAAGGCGGCGTTGTAGAAAACCAGCTTCTGCTCGCGATTGAACAGCGCGACAGCAGTTTCCACGCGGTCGAGCGTCCGGTCGTAAGCCTCAACCTGGCGATCGAGTTCGCCTTGCGCGGTTTCGATGTCCGTGACGTCGATCGCCGCTCCGGCCATCATGCCGTCGACGGGTATGACGACGATGTCGTGTGGTTTGCGCTCGCCACCTGCGATGAGGTGAACGCGCGCACGATAGCTTTGGCCAGCGCCGACGGCTTTCAACACATGCTTACGCTGGCGCGTCTCGAGCAATTCGATCTGGCGGTCCAGGACCTCAAGCTCGCTCTCGGCCTCGACCGCTTTGACGTACGCTTTGTTGACCCAGATGAGGCGGTTCGCCGGATCGCGCAGCCAAACGGGCATCGGCAGGGTGTCGAGGAGGGCGCGGCTCGAGTGAATGTCGCGGGTGAGGGCGGCGTGGCGCTCGTCGATCCTCGCGATTTCGGCTTTGTAAGTCGACACATCCTTGAAGCGCAGCACGGCGCGGCCGCCCGCGGCGCGGCCCTCCGCTTCGATGGCGGCGGCGGCGCTCGTCTTCAGGATGATGCTGAAGGCACGGCCATTAGTGAAGAGCATGTCGAGAGACGTCTTCAGCGTGTCGGCGGATGCCGGTTGCAGCCATTGTCCAAAGCGCAGGATCTCTGCGTGCTGCTCCGGAAGGCCCGGAATTCCAGTCAGCGTATGAGAGGCGATGCGGACAGCCTGTCCCTGCTCCCAAAATATGAGGACCTGCGGCTCTGCGCGGATGATCGCGTCCGCTGCCGCGAGGTTACGGCGAAGATGTTGGCTCTCGGCTTTGGCCTTGCCGGCTTCTTTGCGGGCGACGCTGCCCATGTGCCAGATGATGAGGCCCGCCATGAACACGGTCGCGGCTACGATGCCGACGACGGCCAACTGACGTTCGCTCAGCTCGTTCGCTTCCATTTGATGGCCGCCCACGAAGACGGCGAGCATGGTGGCGACGCAGGCCATCGCCGCGAGCAGCAGAAGCGCCAGCTGGAGCCGGGTCGTCAACCGTCGGTTCTGGCCGGGCGTCGTGCGCATTTAATTCCGTTGTAGCTCTTGGAAGCGGCCCGTACACCATGCGCGGGCACACCAATGGGAGTCCGGGCCTTGCGGCACGAATCACCCCGAGTATGGGGTGCTGGAGCCCTTACCGCTACCGCGGCGGGTGCCACAAAATGAAACGGCGCCAGAGTGTTCCCCTGGCGCCGCGCAATTCGGTTCCGGCTAAGCGGAACTCGGCCATTAATAGCGGTAATGATCCGCCTTGAAGGGGCCTTCGGGCTTGACGCCGATGTAGGAGGCCTGATCGGGGCTGAGCTTCGTCAGCTTGGCGCCGATCTTGGCGAGGTGGAGCCTTGCGACCTTCTCATCGAGGTGCTTCGGCAACGTGTAGACCTCGTTCTTGTACTTGCCTTGGTTGATGTGCAGCTCGATCTGCGCCAGCGTCTGGTTCGTGAACGACGCGGACATGACGAACGAGGGATGGCCCATCGCGTTGCCAAGGTTCACCAAGCGGCCTTCCGAGAGAAGGATGATGCGCTTGCCGTCCGTGAATTCGATCTCGTCAACCTGCGGCTTGATGTTGTTCCACTTCAAGTTCTTGAGGCCGGCAACCTGGATCTCGTTGTCGAAGTGGCCGATGTTGCAAACGATCGCGCGGTCCTTCATGCCCCGCATGTGTTCGATCGTGATGATGTCCTTGTTGCCCGTTGCCGTTACGAAGATGTCGGCGCGCGGAACGGCGTCTTCCATCGTCACGACTTCGTAGCCTTCCATCGCGGCCTGCAGTGCGCAGATCGGATCGATCTCGGACACGATCACACGGCAACCCGCGTTCCTGAGCGAGGCAGCCGATCCCTTGCCGACGTCGCCGAAGCCCGCAACCATCGCGACCTTACCAGCCATCATCACGTCGGTGCCGCGGCGGATACCGTCGACGAGGCTTTCGCGGCAGCCGTAGAGGTTGTCGAACTTCGACTTCGTGACGGAGTCGTTGACGTTGATTGCCGGGAAGAGGAGCTTGCCGCTCTTCTGCATTTCATAAAGGCGGTGGACGCCGGTGGTCGTTTCTTCCGACACGCCCTTGATGGATTTCGCGAGAGACGCGAACCAGCCCTTGGGCTTCTCGGCCAACGTCTTCTTCAGAAGTGCGAAGAACACTTCTTCTTCTTCGGAGCCGGGCTGATCGAGGAAGGCTGTGTCGCCGTTCTCTGCGCGCAGACCGAGGTGCACGAACATCGTCGCGTCGCCGCCGTCATCGAGGATCAGGTTCGGCATGCCGCCGTCGCCCCACTCGAAGAGCTTGCGCGTGTAGTCCCAGTAGTCGGTCAGGGTTTCGCCCTTCCACGCGAATACGGGAATGCCGGCGGCTGCGATGGCTGCCGCGGCGTGGTCTTGGGTCGAGTAGATGTTGCACGAGACCCAGCGAATGTCGGCGCCGAGGGCTGCCAGGGTCTCGATCAGGACGGCGGTTTGGATCGTCATGTGCAACGAGCCGGCGATGCGCGCGCCCTTCAAGGGCTTGGAAGAGCCGTATTCCTCGCGCGTCGCCATGAGGCCGGGCATCTCGGTCTCGGCGATGGCAATTTCCTTGCGTCCCCAGTCGGCGAGGCCGAGGTCCTTGACGATGTAATCCGTGAATTTCGTGCTCATAGGGCTCTTTTCCTCATGGATGCGCCTGCAATGCGGAGGGCTGCGTGGTGCATGAACGTGCACGCTTTGGCCTGTCGGGCCGCGCAAACTGTCATTGCCCGTTGCTATACCGAACTCGGGCACCTCACGCAATAACATATAAGCAAGTCTTTATGTCCCGCCGAGCTTCGATTGAACGGCGACGACGAGACGATTTCGCGCGTGAACGAAAAGTAAATTCAAAGCATAGAATTTATCTAAAACTGAGTATTTCTAGTATATCTCCGGTTAATCTCGATAACAACTCGGCATATCGCATTAATTCGACTTAAATCAACAAGGCCGCAGGGTGACGTCAAAGTATTCACCGGAGTCGGTCGATGAAGTTCGCGTCTTTTTCGCTGCGGCGTGCGCTGTGCGGTTATTGGAAGGCGGGGGATCTCCCAGCGGAGCGTCCGAGCGGGATGACGGCGTTCTGCCGGTTCGCCGCCGATTCGCGGGGCGACGTCGCGATCCTGTTCGGTCTCATGACACTCGTGCTCGTCATGATGATCGGGTTGGCGGTGGACTATGGGCGGCTCGTCAACGCGCGTAATCAAACGCTCGAAGCGACAGACGCAGCGGTGCTGGCCGGCGCTCGTGCACTTCAGACCAACGGTGGCGATCAAGCTGCCGCTATCAAGGTGGCGCAGGCATTCTATAAGCAGGCCGTTCAGAGCCGCATCTCGGTCGTTTCCAACTCC
The DNA here is from genome assembly GCF_902712875.1 of Hyphomicrobium sp. ghe19. Taxonomy (NCBI): domain Bacteria; kingdom Pseudomonadati; phylum Pseudomonadota; class Alphaproteobacteria; order Hyphomicrobiales; family Hyphomicrobiaceae; genus Hyphomicrobium; species Hyphomicrobium sp. ghe19. Next base: position 388,245 of record NZ_LR743509.1, read on the forward strand.
GATACCGTCGACTTTGCCGTCACCGACAACGGAACGGCGGTTGTGTCCAAGGGCAACGCTCAGATCTCGACGCCGTTCATGAGCGTGGCCGGCGTGAAGACCTTGCCGCTTCTTCATGCCGATGGGTCCGATTATGCCAAGGCCGTTCTTGCGGTCGGGGGCAACGCGGAGCTCAACCTCGAAGTCAGCATGATGCTCGACATCACGGGGTCGATGAAGGGGCAAAAGTTGACGGACATGAAGGCCGCGGCCAGCGATCTCGTCAACATCGTGGTTTGGAAAGATCAGAGCAAGTATACGTCGAAGATCGCGATCGTTCCGTTCGCGTACGACGTGCGTCTTCCGGCTGCGGCTTACAAGAAGGCGACGGGCACGACGGCGACGACATTTCCCAATCCCTGCGTCGTCGAACGTACTGGTACACAGAAATATACCGACGCGGCACCACAGTCAGGCCAGTACGTGATGATGCATAACGTGGGCTCGACGAAAAACAACAAGACGACGTACAGTCCGACTTGCGACGTTGCTACGGCTGCAGAGGTTCTTCCACTTACAAGTGACAAGACTTCGCTGCTTGCAAAAATAAGCGGTCTTGCGACCGCCGGCAGCACGGCCGGGCATATCGGTACTGCCTGGGCCTGGTATATGTTGGCTCCCAACTGGTCTTCGTTGTGGGCTTCTTCAAGCACGCCGGCCGCTTACGGCACGGATAAGCTGAAGAAGATTGCGGTCCTTATGACGGACGGCGAATACAACACTCAGTACACGACGAATGGTGTTCCCGATGATTCGAGCTCGCTCACGAAATGCCCGAATGCGGCGAACGGAGTGTGCTCCAGCGCGCAGGCGATATCCCAGTGCACCGCGATGAAAGCAAAGGGTATCGAGGTTTACACCGTCGGCTTCCAACTCGACAACCAGACAGCGATCGACACGCTGAAGAGCTGCGCGACCGATATCAATCACTTTTACAACTCGACGACCGGCGATGCGCTGAAGGCGGCGTTCCGCGATATCGCGCTGAAAATCTCAACGCTTTATCTTTCGCAGTGATGGGTTTTTGATTGCACTCGGCGACTCCCCTTGCGGGAGGCCGGCCGCCGAGTGCGGAGGTTGGCGAGGGATCAGATCAGGCGTCGCCGACGCACTCTTCGTCGAAGCCCGCTTCGACCAATCGGACGAGAGCTTGGAGTGCTTCTGGGCCCTGCGGGCCTTCGGCTACGATGTGGAGCTCAGATCCCGGACCTGCGGCGAGCATCATCAATCCCATGATCGATGTTCCGCCGACGGAGTTGCCGTGGTGTGTGACCGTGACGTGCGCCTCGTAGCTTTCAGCGCATTTGACGAACTTCGCCGAGGCCCGCGCGTGCAGGCCTTTGACGTTGCGGATGATGACGACGGCTTCCGGTTTCAGACTGTTGACCAGTTCAGGCATTTTTTGTTCTCAGCCGCCGGAAAGCTCTTGGCTCGCGACCTTGATATATTTCTTGCCGGCGTCGCGCGCCATGATGACAGCTTGGTCGAGCGGCGTGTCGCCGCGAATGCTGGCAAGCTTCACCAGAATGGGAAGGCTGATGCCAGCAATCACTTCCGCCTTCGTCTCATCCATAACCGAGATGGCAAGGTTGGAAGGTGTTCCGCCAAACATGTCCGTCAAAACGATTACGCCTTTGCCGTTATCCACTCGCTGGACCGCGCTCAAAATTTCCATGCGCCTCGCTTCCATATCGTCGTCCGGGCCGATGGCGATCGTTTCCAGCGACTGCTGTTTGCCGACGACGTGCTCGAGCGCGTTGCGAAATTCTTGCGCAAGCCCGCCATGCGTGACGATGACAAGTCCGATCATGAGCGACGGGCCATTTCATTCTCGTGCGGCAAGTTCGTGTTTCGCCGCCGTATGGCGCGGAAATTGGCAAGTGTTTGGAGCGGGCGCAAGCAGTTTCTGGACCTCATTCAGGCCTTTGGTTGCACACGTGGCTGGGGGGCCATGTCGATGGCTGCTACAAGTTTCAAGGGACTTGAGCTCTCAAAGGGCGATAACCGGATAACAGGTACGTCCAATCCCAGAATATGGGCAAACTGCCAGGGGTCTGGAAATCTTTCGATCGCGCCGTCGCGGACGAGATCGACAACGAGAACGACGTTCCCTTCGCCGACGGCATCAACCTCAAGGATGCCAATGCCCCGCACTTCAAGCTTGCCGCGCAACTGAGCCGGGGCGCTAGCGCGCAGGAAGTTGCCCTCCTGCTTCAACACAACTTGGTCGTCCGAGACCAGCAGAACCTTATCCCGAACGATCGAGGACCGCGGGAGAGCCAGGCACCGGAATGCAAGATCGGACTTGCCGGAACCCGAAGCTCCGCGGATCAAAGCCACACGGCCGCCAATGGCGATGGCGGTCGCGTGGACGCGCTCAACTTCTCCAGACAAGTCCGGGTCCTACTGTCGCCAGCGGCAGACGGACGGTGAAGCGAGCGCCCCTTGGCGCCTGCACGCTGTTTGATCCACGGTTCTCCGCGAAGATCTCACCGTTATGGCTGACGACGATTTCGCGGGAAATCGACAGGCCGAGCCCTGAGTTCTTTCCGCGCTTGGCATCGGTCTGCGGGCGGTCACTGTAAAACCTATCGAAGATCTGGGCGAGCTTATCCGGCGGGATGCCTGGCCCCTCGTCCTCGACCGATATTTCGATCTTTCTGTCGTTCAGCTTGGCGCGAACCGTTACGGTTCCGCCTTCCGGCGAGAACGACAAGGCGTTGTCGATGAGATTCGTGAAGACCTGGCCGAGGCGCCCGTCGTTGCCGCGCACCGTGTAGGCTGCGGCCGTTCCAGGCTCGACGATCAGGCGGATGCTGCGCGTGTCGTCGGCAAGCATCTCCGTGAATAGGCTGTTGACGCTCTCCAACACCGTGCGGACATCGACGGCCTGCATTTCCTGCCGGGCGAGTTCGGCATCGAGACGCGATGTGCTCGAAATGTCGTTGATCAGCCGGTTGAGCCGCTTCAACTCGGTCTGGATCTCTTGCACGAGCTCGGTGCGGTCGGCGTCGGATCGCGCGTAGGCGAGGGCTTCGGCCGTCGAGCGTGCAGCGGCAAGAGGATTTTTCAATTCATGGGCGACATCGGCCGCGAATTTCTCGCTGGCTTCGATGCGCCGATAAAGTGCGTTCGTCATCGCGACGAATGCACGGCCCGTCTGCCCGACCTCGTCACGGCGTTCGGTGAGATCCGGCAGCTGTTCGCGGGCGGAGATATTCTGCGTCACGCGGTTGGCTGCTTCCGAGAGGCGACGCATCGGCCCTGCAACCGTTCTCTCAAGAACAAGCGAGCTGCCGATCGCGACCAGCAGCGCCATCGCCGCGATCTGCAAGATCAGCCAACGCTCGTCCCAAAGAACATCGTCGATGTCGCCGGGATTTGTAGACAGGAGGAGGACGCCCAGAATTTTATTGCCGCGTTTGATGGGCTCCGCCATCGACACGATTTGCTGGCCGTGCCGGTTGAGCAGCAAAATGGGGGTTTCGACGCCATTCTGCGCGGCGCGCTGCACCTCCGGATAGAGAAACCCGTTGGCGGTGCCAAGCTCGCGATAGACCTTCAGTTCCTTGTTGATCACCCAATAGTGGAGCCGGGTCCAAAAATTCTTGAGCCGTGGGGCGGGTTCATCGGCGGCGACCGCAACGGCCTCGGCGGTCGGATCATCGTTCGAAAAGAGCGTCTCGCCGTTGAGGATCAACGTCCCCTTGGCGGAATAGATGCGCGCTTTGAGGTTTGCCGGACCCACGAGCTTTTTCAGAATAATCGCGGCTTGATGTGGATCGATGGGCAATTCGAGCGCGGCGAACGCATCGTCGCGCTGGGCTCTTGCCATCGTTTTCTCAGGAATTCGGTTCGGATCGAAAATCGCGCGCTCGTTGACCGCCCGATACGCGATCGCCTCCGACGTGATGCGTGAGACCGTTTTTACGACGTCGACTTTTGCGTCCAGCAGCCAGCCGTGATGGAGGCTGAGATAGAGCATCGCAAACAGGAGGCCAGCGAGCCCCAGGACGTTCGCCAGAAGAATGCGCCGCCTGAGGTTTTTTCCGATGACGCGGCCGATGAAACTTTGCGACAGCCAGCGGCCGGTCGCGGCGCTCGCTCTCGCGGCCGCGGCACGGAAATCAATTTTCGGTTTCTTCACGCCTGTTGAAGGCGCGGAAACGTCCGCAGCGCTTCTCAGCGTTGCGGCCGCCGCAATGTCATTGCTGTCGAGCGCCATCCCGTCCCCGGTGGCTGATCGGCCGCCTACTCTTTGAAGCGATAGCCGACGCCATAAAGTGTTTCGATCACGTCGAAATCGTCATCGACCTGTTTAAACTTCTTGCGCAATCGCTTGATGTGGCTGTCGATCGTGCGGTCATCCACATAGACCTGATCGTCGTAGGCTGCATCCATCAGGGCGTCGCGCGTCTTGACGACGCCCGGCCGTGTCGCCAGCGCCTGCAAGATCAGGAACTCCGTCACCGTCAACGTGACGCCCCGGTTATCCCAGTGGCATGTGTGACGCTCGGGATCGAGCTTCAATTTGCCCCTTTCGAGCACGCGCTTGGCTTCGTCTTCCGTCGTCGTGCCGTCTTTGGGGGCCACACGGCGCAAAACAGCCTTGACGCGTTCGACGATGAGCCGCTGCGAAAACGGCTTGGCGATATAATCGTCGGCCCCCATCTTGAGGCCGAAAAGCTCGTCGATTTCCTCATCCTTCGAGGTCAGAAAGATGACCGGCATCGCCGACTGCTGACGGACGCGGCGGAGAAGCTCCATCCCGTCCATGCGCGGCATCTTGATGTCGAATATCCCGAGATCCGCCGGCTCTTCAGTCAGCGCTTCGAGTGCCGAGACCCCGTCCCCATAGGTTCGGACCTTGTAGCCCTCGGCCTCCAGGGCCATCCGCAGGGAGGTCAGGATGTTCCGCTCGTCATCGACGAGCGCTATGGTGCTCTTTTCCTTCATCTGTTCCTCTTGTGCCCCTCGGCCGCAGCGGATGTGCACCGCGCCAGCATTAGGCGCTTATGGCGGCATGGTGTACCAATTGTGGCGCCCCGTCCAATGGACGCCGGAGGCTGAATGGCCCCTGAATAGGCGACCACGCCTTCAACGGCAAGCGAACTGGGCGATTTGTGTGGTCACAACTTCCAAATTCCGCTTGTTTGCCGCGTTTCTTGCACTCATCCTCTGCATGAAGACGAATCTCAGAATATTCAAACGGTAACATTATGTTACCGGTTTTTTCGTGTGACATTAGCATGCTGCCTCCAATTGGCCCCAGTTTATGGTAGGTCCTTCGCCACCAGCGTCATTTGGGCCCAATGACCCTCTTTTGTGCGGCACAAAATGACTCGATCGGGCGTTGCTTTGCAGGTGCAGAGACTTAGATGCGCCGCAGCGTCTATTTTATGGGGCTGACATCGATGGCTGAATTGTTCCCGACGCTAACTTCGCAGCGCGTTCGTCGAAACCTCTCGGAGGCTGAACTCGTCGAGTACGGCATCCGCCGAGGCGAAGGGAAGCTCGCCGCGAGTGGCGCGTTCGTCGTCGAGACGGGTCAGCACACCGGCCGTTCGGTTCAAGACAAATACATCGTTCGCGACGCGGAGACCGAAGGCGCGATCTGGTGGGACAACGCCCGCGGAATGACGGAAGAAGAGTTCGACCGTCTGCTCGCCGACTTCATCAGCTTTGCGCGGCACAAGGAGCTTTTCGTTCAGGACCTTTTTGCTGGCGCGGAAAAGGGCCACCAGCTCAAGACGCGTATCGTGACCGAGTATGCTTGGCAGTCGCTCTTCATTCGCAATCTTCTTCGCCGGCCCGAGCCAAGCGAGCTCGAGGGCTTCCTTCCGGAATTCACCGTCGTCGATCTGCCGAGCTTCCGCGCTGCGCCCCTCTACCACGGTACGCGCTCCGAGACGGTCATCGCGTGCAACTTCACCAAGCGCATCGTTCTCATCGGCGGCACGAGCTATGCGGGCGAGATCAAGAAAAGCGTGTTCTCGTTCCTGAATTATATTTTGCCGGGCAAGAACGTCATGCCCATGCACTGCTCGGCGAATGTCGGCAAGGATGGAAGCTCGGCTGTCTTTTTCGGCCTTTCGGGAACCGGCAAGACGACGCTTTCGGCCGATCCTTCGCGCGAACTGTTGGGCGACGACGAGCACGGCTGGTCAGACAACGGCATCTTCAATTTCGAGGGCGGGTGCTACGCGAAGACGATCCGACTGTCGAAATCCGCTGAGCCGCAGATCTGGGCCGCCTCGAACCGCTTCGCAACGGTGCTGGAGAATGTCGTCATCGATCCCGCTACGCGCGTTCCAAACTTCGACGACAATCGGCTCGCGGAGAATGCCCGCTCCGCCTATCCGCTCGACGCGATTGCCAACGCGAGCGCAACCGGCACTGCGGGTCATCCTAAAAACATTGTGATGCTGACGGCGGATGCTTTCGGAGTGCTGCCGCCGATTGCGAAGCTGACGCCGAGCCAGGCGATGTACCATTTCCTTTCGGGGTTCACGGCGAAGGTCGCTGGAACGGAGAAGGGCATGGGTCCGGAACCGCAGCCGACATTTTCGACGTGCTTCGGCGCGCCGTTCATGCCGCGTCATCCCAGAGTTTACGGCAATCTCTTGCGCAACCTCATCGCGCAGCATGGCGTCGATTGCTGGCTCGTCAACACGGGTTGGACGGGCGGCAAGTATGGCGAGGGGACGCGCATTCCGATCAAGGTGACGCGCGCGCTTCTCGAGGCGGCTCTTTCCGGTGATCTCAAGGATCAGCCGATGCGGATCGATCCCGTTTTCGGCTTCGCAGTACCCGTTGCGGTCGCGGGGGTCGATCCGAAATTGTTGACCCCGCGCGAAACGTGGGCCGATCCGCAAGCCTACGATGCGATGACCGCGAAGCTCGCGCAGATGTTCCACGATAATTTCGCGAAGTTCGCGCCATACGTCGATTCCGATGTGTTGAAAGCGAGCCCGGTGCAACATCCCAGCGTCGCGGCGGAGTAAACGGGGCAAGCTTCGCCTGAGATCTCCTTAAGCCGGCTAATTGCCGACGGTTCGCCGTGCGCGTTGGGCGGCACGGGGCCATTGCTCACCTCCGGCGCTGCGCATAAACAAGTGCCGCGCAATCAATCGGCACGAACTTACGAGGCTGCATCAAATGGGTACCCGCATTCCATTCGCCCGTCCGGACGGCAAGACCGCGGAAGGTTACCTGTCGCTCGCCGGGAAGGCGAACGCGCCCGGCGTTGTCGTCATTCAGGAATGGTGGGGTTTGCAGGATCAGATCAAAGGTCTGTGCGACCGGTTTGCGCTCTTGGGTTATGATGCGCTGGCGCCCGATCTCTACAACGGCGTCGTCATTCCCTATCACGATGCGGATGCGGCGAACGCCGAGATGAATTCGCTGAATTTCCTCGATGCAGCGGATCAGAATGTGCGGGGCGCGGGGCAATTTCTGTTGCGGTCCAGCCCGAAGGTCGCCGTTTCGGGCTTCTGCATGGGTGGCGCGGTTGCCGTGCTCGCCGCCTGTCGCGTGCCGGAATTTTCCGCGGTGGTCTCGTTCTACGGCCTGCCGCCCGCAGCAGTCGCGAAGCCGGCTGACGTGAAAGTGCCTTTCCAGGGGCATTTCGCCAACAGCGACGATTTCATTACGCCGGCGATGGTCGATGCGTTCGAGACGGGCTTGAAAGAGGCGGGCAAGCCCGGTGCGTTTTACCGCTACGACGCGAGCCACGCGTTCATGAACGAACAGCGCTCCGTGCACGATCGTCACTGCGCCGAACTCGCTTGGGAGCGGACGAGCGAATTTCTGAAGAGACACATCGGCTAGGCGCGCCGCACCAGCTATTCAAGATCTGGTCGCTGTCATCCTCGGGCTTGGCCCGAGGATCCATTTTTCAGCCGGCGCCGGTGCTTTTTGCCCGATGGATCCTCGGCATGAAGCCGAGGATGACAAGGCGGGGGCAGCGCCGCTCTTTTGCTAGCTCCGGAAATCGGCGAGCGTCAGAAGCGGTTCGAACTTCAGTCCGGCGGCTGCGAACGTTTCGGCTGCACCGTCGAGCCGGTCGACGACGGTGATGACGCTGACGATCTCGGCGCCGGCGGCGCGCAGAGCATCGGCTGCCTTCAAGGCCGAACCGCCGGTCGTCGTCACGTCTTCGACGACAACGACTTTCTTGCCGGCCATGCTGTCGCCCTTGGCCAGCCCTTCGACGAGTGCCTGCGTGCCGTGTTCCTTCGCCTGTTTGCGAACGAAGAACGCGGGCAGCTTTCGCCCTTGCGTGTAAGAAACGGCGGCTACGCCCGATGCGATGGGCACCGCGCCCATTTCGAGGCCGCCGATCAAATCGGCTTCGACGTTTTCCAGCTGATCGAGGATCAGTGACGCAATGAGGTAAGCGCCCTCGCTGTCGAGCATCGTCGGCTTCATATTGAAGTAAAAAGTCGAGGTTTTGCCGGAGGCGAGCTTGAACGCGGGGCCTTCCTGAAAAGACCGCTCTTTGATGATCTCGATGAGCCGGGCGCGGCGAGCTGTGCGATCAGCCGATTTTACTGGCATGCGGTAGTTGAGCCCTTGCGTTTTCTGCGTTCGATGCGCAAACAGCCGAGTTCCGGAGGCATGTCAAGTTTCGAAGGACATATTGTGGTGGAGCGCCAACGCGCAATGTGGAACTGGTGGGCAACGATCGCAGCGCGGCCGTGGGCGCCATCGCTTGCCCTTCTGGGTTTATGCCTCGCGGTCTATTTGCCGGGCGTCTTGCGGCTGCCGGCGGTCGATCGGACCGAGATCGTTTATGCTGAAACGACGCGGGATATGGTGGCGCGGGGCGATTGGACCGACCCGCGTTACGGCAGCGTCGTCCATCAATACCGGCCGATAGGCACGTTCTGGGCGCAGGGCGCGGCAGGATGGCTCGCCGGTGACTCGCTCGCGCGCGACATCAGCATCTACCGGATCCCGTCATTGCTGGCGGTGACGCTTGCGGTTCTGGCGTTATTTTGGCTCGGGCGCGGGCTGGTCGGTGCGGAAACGGCGCTGATCGCGTCGGCGCTTTTCGCGGTCGCGCCGCTGACGGTGCTCGTTTCGCAACTCGCCATCGCGGAGGGGCTATCGCTCTTGCCTGCGACCGTCGCAATGGTCGCGTTGGCGCGCATCTATACCAAGCTGGACGAAGGCTATCCGATAGCTCTCCTCTTCTGGATTGCTCTCGGTTTCGGCGTTCTGATCAATGCTCTGCTCGTGCCCATCCTCGTCCTCGCGACGCTGATCGCGCTTTATGTGATGGATCGGGATCTGACGTGGCTGAAGCGCTTGCGGCCGCTCATCGGTGTTCCGATCGCGCTCGCTATCGGGGCGTCGTGGCTGATCGTTCGCGCGCACCAGGACGGAACGCCTTTTGCCGGGATGGGCTGGCGCGCTTTTCTCGGCGCACTCGGCGGTGCGCAAGATATGAAGCTCCGCGCTTTCCCGGGCACATTCGTGCTCGCTCTCGTCCTCGGCTTTCTTCCGGGGACGGTGCTGATCGGCTCAGCGTTCAAGCGCTTCTGGGGAAGCCGGGACCAGGCCCTTTCGCGGTTTCTGCTCGCATGGGTGATCGGATACCTCGTCTACCTCGAAGCGCTCTCGTCGAAGCCCGGCACCTACATGGTGCAGGCGATGTTTCCGGCGCTCGCGCTCGGCGTTGCGATTGTCGTGACGAGCGAGGGCGGACTGGGCAAGCGTCCTGCGTGGAGCCTCTTCACGACATGGCCGACATACTTCGCGGCGCTGCCGCTCGCGGTTTTTGCGGGCGTCTATCTTTTTACGGGCGAGGTTCCGGGAATCATACCGGCCGTGCTGATTGCGCTCATTGCCGTGCTCTTCATCTGGAGTGGACGCCTTGGCTCGGAAGGACAGCTTCGGCGCTGGGCCGCAGTCGGCGTTGCCGCGCTCGGTCTTTTCGCCATCACGCTGCTCGGCGTGGTTCTGCCAAGTATCGACAAGATCTGGCCCGCGCAGCAGCTTGCAAAAGCTATTGCGGCCTGTCCCGGGAAGAATGCGGCCCTCATCGGGTTCCGCGAGCCGTCTGGCCGGTTCGTGCTTGGCATTCCTCCCGACCGGCAGTTGCCGGAAGCTCTCGCGGAGAGTGTGGAGGCCAAAATTCCAGCGCTTTCGATCGTCGAGGACCGGTGGAAGAAGCGAACGAACTGGACGCTCCAATCGAAGTCGCTCGCGCCCCTCCCGCCGCCTATCGGCTGCGTCTCGGCCTACAACGTGATGCGCGGCTGCCCATTGCATTTCCGGATCTATTCGCCAAATCCGACAGAGCCGTGCACCATTCCGAGCGAGTTCGCGTGCCCCGAAAACACGCCGAAGGCAGGCCCCGAGAAATCAGGCGACTGTGACTGACCAGGGTTCGTCCCTTTCTGGCCACTGCCGGTCGGGGCGCCTGGATGCTATATGAGACTAAAATAGCGCAAGGATTGTTTTGAGATGTTCAACCCCGAACGCCCGCCCGAGATCATCGCGCAGCGCTGGCTCAACTCCGACACGAAGCGCACGCTGAAGGCCGAGAAGGGCAAGGTCGTCGTTATCGCGATCTGGCAGCTCGCATGTCCGGGCTCGCAGAAGTTCGGCCTGCCGCAGGCCATGCGCCTTCGCGGGAGCTTCACCGAGGACGAGGTGGCGGTGCTCGGCCTTCACATGGCCTTCGAAAAGTTCGACGAGCAGACGCCCGAGAAAGTCGAAGCCTTCCTGAAGGAAAATGGCATCACCATTCCTATCGCGCTCGACAAGCCGAGTGCTGAAGGTATTCCGGAGACGATGAAGGCATACGAGCTGCAGGGTACGCCGGCGCTGTTGATTTTCGATCGTCAGGGGCGGTTGCGGCGGCACTATCTCGGCGCGGTCGACGATTTCCGGCTCGGCGCGGAAGTGATGGCGTTGCTGATCGAGGACAAGGATAGTCCGCGCGAAATGTCGATTGCGTTGGAGCGCAAGCTCGCAGCGGCGCTCGTCGATCCCGAGGCGCACCATCACGATCACGGCGATCAATGCGGCTGCGGTCACGATCACAGCCATGATCATGGTCACGGGCATGATCATGCCCATGACCATGGGCACGGCGAGCCGGGGCACGTACACGGGCCTGACTGCAAACACTAATGGCTGAAAAGCGAACAGAGACCGACGCGAAAACGGAGGATACGCAAGATCCTCCGCCTGGGTCCGGGCTCAGCCGCAAGGAACGCGCGCAGGTTCGCGAGTCGGTCAAGCCACGACCGGCGGTCATCTACGAGATCATACGTGTGCAAGGGGAGGCGGAGTTACGCCGCCCCGCTTCCGCACTTTGGTGGTCCGGCATCGCCGCCGGCATCTCCATCGGCTTTTCATTTCTCACCGAGGCAGCCCTTGCGGCGCACCTTCCGGCGTCGGAGTGGACACCGATTGTCGCCAAGCTCGGCTACGCGGTCGGCTTTCTGATCGTCATCCTCGGCCATCAGCAGCTTTTCACCGAAAACGTCCTGACCGCGGTGCTGCCGGTCATGGCGCGGAAGAAATTCCACTGGTTCATCAAGATGCTTCGCCTCTGGGGCATCGTTCTCGCGGCGAACATCGCCGGTTGTTTTATTTTCGCGTTTGCCATCGTTCGGCTGCCGATCATTTCGCCCGATCTCGGACCATCGCTGGCGAATATCGTCACCAGCGTGATGAGCAACACGCCGGTGGAGATGTTCGCCAAGGGCATCGGCGCGGGCTGGCTGATCGCGGCGCTTGTCTGGATCATCGCGTCGACGGAAGGCGTCGAATTTCTCGTCATATTGCTGCTCACCTACCTGATCGCATTGTTCGGATTTACCCACATCGTCGCCGGCAGCGCCGAAGCGATATACGGAATGCTTACGGGCCTCATCACGCTGGAGAAGGGATTCTTCGGATTTTTCCTGCCGACGCTCGCAGGCAACGTTTTCGGCGGCACGGTGCTTTTTTCGTTGCTGAGCTACGCGCAGGTGCGCGAAGAAATTTACGCGGAACGCGCGGACCGCTGACGCCCGACTTTCTTGCGCCACCCGAATCACGCTTTTCTCCGCTCTACAAGTCGAGAGCGGAGAAAGCTCATGGTCGAGCGAGCAGGCGGACGAGGGACGAAGGCGCAGTCGGGCGAGGCCGAGGCTGTCAGCGCGCGCCGGCGGTCTGCACGGGCTTCCGGTGCCAGCGACGCTTCTTCGCGACAGGTTGCGCAAAGCAAGAAGACCATCGCGCTCGTCTATGATTTCGACGGCACGCTGTCGCCGCGTCCGATGCAGGAATACGCGTTTCTTCCCAAGCTCGGCATCGAGCCGAAGGAGTTCTGGGCGGAGTGTACGCGCGTGTCGAAGGCCGAGCGCGCCGACGCGCTGATCACCTACATGCATCTGCTCTACAAGAAGGCGAAAGAGAAGGGCGTCCGCATCGACCGCGCCGATCTCGTCGCCCAGGGCCGGAAGGTTGAGCTTTATCCCGGCGTCGAGGCCTGGTTCGAGCAGATGCACGCCTACGTGAAAAAGCGCGCTGGGGATGCGGGCATCACCGTGAAGCATTACCTCGTGTCGTCGGGGCTGACGGAGATCATCGAGGGCACGAAGATCTATCCGCACTTCGCCAACGTGTTTGCGAGCGAGTATTGGTTCGACGCCTACGATCTGCCGTTTCCGAAGCGCGTCATCTCCGACACCGGCAAGACGCAGTTCCTCTTCCGGATCAACAAGGGCATCGAGGATCTCGGCGAGAACATCAACGCACACATGCCCGAGGATGAGCGGCCGATCCCGTTTTCGAATTTCATTTATTTCGGCGATGGCGATACGGACGTGCCGTCGATGGCGCTTCTGAAGAAGAACGGCGGCCACGCGATTGCCGTGCATGATCCGGGCGAGAGCGAAGCGAAGTGCGTCGAGCTTTTCAAAGCCGGCCGCTGCGATTTCTACGCGGGCGCTGATTACCGCAAAGGCTCGGATTTATTCAAGCGCACGTGCCTGCTGCTCGATCGCATCATCGCGGATGTGCGGGTGAAGGAAGAGGCGAGGGGGTTGGGGTGCTCTTAGCAGTCGGTAATATTAGGGGAGGCTTTGTTTGAAGGTATTTTGGTCATGGCAAAGCGATACGCCCGGGAAAATTGGCCGCCACTTTGTGCGCGAAGCACTTGAGCAGGCAATAGCAGAGCTTAACAGCTCCGACGAGCTGAGTGAGGCTATGCGTGAGATTTCGCTGGATCACGACCGTAAAGGCGTTCCGGGCTCGCCCGACTTAGCGAACACCATTCTCGAGAAGATCGCGGCAAGCGACGTTTTCGTTGCTGACGTCACCGCGGTAGGCACCGCGGGGCAAGATTCTGATAAGCGACTAATAAACTCCAACGTCGCAATCGAACTGGGGTATGCGCTGCACGCGTTGTCGGACCGGCGGCTTATAATGGTAATGAATGAAGCTTATGGGAGTCGAGAGGATCTGCCGTTTGATCTTCGACACAAGGCCGGGCCGATTATTTTCGATCTTGGACCGCAAGCGTCAAATGTTGAGATCAAGAAAATCGGAGCTTCGCTCGCAGCTGAAATCAAAATTGCGCTGAAAGCCATACGCTCTTCATTCCCCTCGAATGCACTGAAGTTTGAACGACAATCTTCAAATATTGGCGATCCATCACGGTTTGTAGAGGTGGGTTCCCCAATAGTGTCTCATCAAAATAAAAAGTTTTTTATCCCTGAGAAGCCGGTCTTCTATTTGCGGGTGATTCCTACCGCAGCCGTTCCAGCTTTGAGACGAGCGGATGCTCTTACGATCGCGAGACAGGGGCCCGATCATCTTTGGCCATTCGGCGCAAGAGTCAACGGTGCGTCGTGGGAGCCGAATGCGCAGGGGGCGATCGCGTTTGACGCGGATTGGCCAGCTGGTGTGGTTCGGTCGGCAGCTCAGTTATTCCTTTCGCGGGAGATCTGGGGGTTCGATGCCGAATTGACGTCGAATCCAGAGGGATACGGGAATGCAATTCCGTGGGGTGCGGCAGAGCAAGCGTTTCGCGATATGTTGCCGAAATACCTCAAGTTTGCAGTAGAAAAGCTTGGGGTTTCGCTCCCGGTAGACGTTGTCGCAGGAGCATTTGGAGTTCGAGATTATGTCCTTCTCTACAGGAGGGATCCCTTCCGCGATGGCCTACCTGCTCTCCATGCAGATGTCGAAGTCACCACGCGCGTTGCTAGTTTACAGACTTCGGCGATCAATTCTGCGCTTCTGAAAATTTTCGATGCGTTTTTCGATGCGGCGGGCATTCAGCGCCCAAAGAACCTTTACGATTTTCCAGGAGAGCAATAAGAGAGCCGGTAATTCGGCATTTCGCGCATCACCGGCCTTCGATCTTGATGCCGGGAAGATCGACTTTGACCTTCGTCTGCTGCGAATCCCAGAGGAGATAGCCGAGCACGATCACGGTTCCGGCGAGCACTCCGATGACGACCGATCTGATGTCCATGGTTCCCTACCTGTGTTGGCTTTCATCATGCCATCAATCGGCATGAATTTCAGCTGTCAGTTTAGCTCATAAAAAAGCGACCCCGCAGAGCGGAGCCGCTGATGTTCGTTACGCTTCTACCTCAACGCGAGGAGGGACGCACGAGCCGTTTAGTAGCAGACCCAGACGAACTCATCGTACCGCGGCGACCAGCGCCAGCAGGAGCCGACGCCGTAGGCGTACCAGCGGCCGTGCCAGAACCGGCGTCCGTGATGGCCGTGGTGGCGGCCGCGGTTGAAATGGCGTCCGTAGTTTTTGCCGCTGCCGCGGTAATGATTTCCGCCGCCGCGGAAATGGTTTCCGGCACGATGTCCGCGATTCCCCATATGGCCGCCACCGCGGTGATGACCGCCGCTCATGTGATGGCCGCCGCCCTTATGACCGCCGCCGCCGTGTTGGCGTGCGTCTGCCGCCGCTAATGGCATCGCCAGCGCTGCGACCATCGCCGCAACAAATGCTAGACCTCGTTTCATGGTGGCTCCTTCTTCTTCTTGGTGGTGCCGCTCGACGGCTCAGTGCGCACCAGCGAATGATGCTACTTGCGCAAACGGCAAAGCCTCGCGATCAGTTCCGATCGGTCCGCAAAGTCGAGCTAAATTGGCTGCTAACTTTTATTTGCAGTTAAAGCGGCGCGATTTTTTGGAGGGTTGCGACGGATTTTCGATAGTTCTGCGTTAAGTCGGTCCGTTTTTCGTTTGCCGTACTGCAGCATCAGAGACCCAGCAGCCGGCGGAAAAATCCGCGCCCGGCTTTCGCTGCGGCTTCCCCGCTCTTGTCGACGCCGATCAGGAGGCCCGCGACGATGGTGTCGCCGTCTTCGCTCATCGCGAGCACCGTGCCGCCGCCTTCGCGCTGGCCGTCGCCGTAGATCCAGTCGGTGGCATTCGTCGTGTCGGGAACGGCACGGGCGTTGTAGGGCTCGCGTGTTGAATAAATGCGCGCGCTGAAGTCGTCGGGAAAATAGATCTGTCCGATGACGAGGCTCGTCTCGTTCAAGAAGACCTTGACGTGGATGTGTGGCGTGCGTCCCGGATACCATCCGGGGTAGACCGTGTTGAATGAAACGCGCCCATCCGCGTCGGTCATCTGCGTACCACGCAGATAGGTTTGGCCTTTCGTCGAGATCTCGCGCGATGCACCTTGGCCCGAATATCCGGAATAGATACCGGTCGCGTCTGCATGCCAAACGTCGACGCGCGCGTTCGCGATCGGCGTGCAGGGGCCAGCCTCGATGACGCGAAGCGAAAGCCGTAACGGCGCGCCAGGACGGCCTTCGGAAATATCGGATCGCACGAGCTTGGGATCGAAGTAGAACGGTCCTTCGACGGATTGAGGCAGAAGCACGCATTGGCCATGAGGTTGCTCGGCCGCAGCCGGCGTATCGCTCGCAGCAGACGCGGAGCCTGCCATGATCGCTGTTGCGGCCGGCGCTGCGAGCACGCCCGTCAAAGCCTGTCGACGCGATAGGGATTTGGTCATTGGCATTCTGTTCTCTTGAATTCAGCGAGCGCGCTGGAGTGGGCGCTGCTCTATCCGCTGAACATAGTAAATCTGCGCCGTACTTCATTGGCGCCCAAAGCGCGCAGACGCCGGGTTCAAATCGATTTCTATGCGAGTGTCAGTGTGTCTTGTCAGCGAGACTGGACGTGCGTCAGGCGCTCGGCTTTTTCGCGAGCAGACGATTGACGTGGCCCATCTTGCGGCCGGGCCGGGCTTCGCGCTTGCCGTAATGGTGGAAGAATGCGCCGGGTTCGGCTGCGATCTTTTCCCAGGCAAGAATGTCGTCGCCGATCAGGTTGATCATTTCTGCGGCCGGGCCTTTCAGCTCCGTTGCGCCGAGGGGCCATCCGGCGACGGCGCGAATGTGCTGCTCGAATTGAGATGTGAGCGCGCCGTCCATCGTCCAGTGGCCGGAGTTGTGGACGCGCGGCGCCATCTCGTTGACGAAGAGGCGGTCGCGGCCGTTTTCGGTGACGACGAAGAACTCGATCGCGAAGACGCCGACATAGTCGAGTTTTTCCGCGATCCTGTGGGCGATTTCGATCGCTTCCGCAGCGGTATCCGGCGCGACCGAAGCCGGCGCGACGGAGCGATGGAGAATGTGATTGCGGTGTTCGTTCTCGGTTACGTCGAAGGCACGGAACGCTCCGTCGACGCCGCGCGCCGCAACGACGGAAACTTCAGCGCGGAAATTCACGAAGCTTTCGAGGATCGACGGCTGGCCGTGCATGGCGGCCCATGCCGCGCCCGCATCCGCGCGCTTCAGGATCTTGGCCTGGCCCTTGCCGTCGTAACCCAGCCGGCGCGTTTTCAGCACGGACGGAATCTGGAAGCCGCCGTCGAGGACCTTTGTCAGATCGTCGAGGCTATCGATTGCAGCGAACTCGGCCGTCATTGCGCCAAGCTCGCGCGCCAGCGACTTCTCGTTCATGCGGTCCTGGGCGCACGCCAAAGCTTTGGCGCCGGGGCGAACGGGAATGCGGGCGGAGAGGAACTCGACGGTTTTGACCGGAATGTTCTCGAATTCGTACGTCGCCACATCGACGGCTTCGGCGAAGGCAGTGAGGCGTGCTTCGTCCTCGTAGGCGGCAACCGTGTATTTGGTCGCGACGTCGAATGCGGGACTGTCGGATTCGGGGGCGTAGATGTGCGACTTGAGGCCAAGGCGCGCGGCTGCCAAGGCGAGCATCCGGCCAAGCTGGCCGCCGCCGAGAATTCCGATTGTCGAGCCGGGAGGGAATGCGGTCATCGTGGTAGTCATTAAACCCGTACTGGCGTTTCGGCGACGGCAGCCGAATGCTGCTTGCGCCAGGCTTCAAGGCGCTCGGCGAGAGCAGTATCGGAGAGTGCCAGGATCTGAGCTGCCAAGAGCCCCGCGTTCTTCGCACCGGCTTCGCCTATGGCGAGCGTGCCTACGGGCACGCCGGCCGGCATCTGGACGATCGAATAGAGACTGTCCTGGCCTTTGAGCGCTTTCGATTCGATCGGCACGCCGAGGACGGGTAGCGGCGTCATCGAGGCCGTCATTCCCGGAAGATGGGCGGCACCGCCGGCACCCGCGACGATGACCTTGAGGCCCGCAGCCTTCGCGCCCTTGGCGTAGCTGTAAAGCCGCTCTGGCGTGCGATGCGCGGATACAATCTTGGTTTCGAACGCGACGCCAAGTTCGGTCAGAATGTCAGCGGTGAGCTGCATCGTCGGCCAGTCTGACTGGCTTCCCATGATAATGCCGACTTGCGGCCTGATCCGGCTCATAATGGCGTCCAAAGCCCCGAAAACGGAAACCGCGTCGGTACAGGAGCGAGGCCCAGTTTACAAGGGTTTACGGCGTCTCGCAGTGGAGAAAATGGGCGTCGCGGCCGCCGTTCGCCCAAATTGCGGGACCGGGCAGCGGTCCTGGCGGCATTTCGCTCGTCCTTAGGGCGCGGACCCAAGGAGATAGCTGATCGAATGGAAGAAGTTCTCGGGGCCTACATAGCCGGAGATGCGGCCCACTTCGTGCTGCGATTTGACCACCACGAATGTCGGCACGATGTCTACCGAGGCATTGAAATCGAGGTGGCCGGCGTCGACGTCGTTAACATCGACGAAGCGGACCGGCACCTTTTTCCCCTGTTCGGAGGTTTCGTAGGCCGGAAGCACGTCACGCCTGAAGATTTCGCAGTAAATGCAGCCCTCGGCTTCGACGACGATCAGTTCGAACGTTCTATCCGCGCTCGCCACAGTGTCCGTGTCGAGCCCGGCGCGTGACGCCGCCACAGGCGACAGCATCAACAACGCGAAAAGGATTACTCGGATCTTCATCGGCATGGGCGTTGTCTCGAGCTCGCAAGGAACTCGTCGAATTTAATTCAAACGCCGTCGGCCACCCGCGAAAAATGAAGCGCTAGTTAATTCCTGTCGCAAATCGAAACGTCGCTTGTGAGGCCGCGGTCAGGACTTTTTGCAGGTCACTGCGACCGTTTTGTAGGACCCGAAGCCGACGGAGCCGGCGCCGAATTGCTGGGCCATTGCATCGCCGAGTTTCTTCGCCTGGGCGTCCTGTTTCTCCGCGTCGGGATCGATAAGCGTCGCCGAGCAGCCCGCGGGTGCGGCTGCAAGCTTTATGGCGTCCGTCTTCTCGGGCTGGAAGTCGATGAAGTAGGACGGATCGAAGACGGCAAACGTCAGCCCCTCGGCATCGGCTGGCACGGGCTTGGCGAGCGGCAAATGAAAGTAGAGGCGCAACACCCCGTTCGTATATTCGAGACGAGCGCCAGTCGGGGGCGAGAATTCGAGCTGGTCCTCTCCGAGTTTCGCTAGTGTGAAGTAGTTGAACTCCTTCAGGCCATCCATGTTGACCTTCAGAAGCTCGGCCAGTTCGTGCTGGTCATACTTGCCGTCGTTGTTCGTATCGAGCCCTTCGAGCGCCATCGACGTGTAGGAGTCGTCGAAAGTCCACGCGTGATCGACGCCGCTGACGGCGCCTTTGTCGTAGTCCACGGTCAATACGTACGTGACCCACATATGCGGATGGGCGGATGCGGGGATGACGATGGCCAACATGGAAATGAAGACCAAAGCCAAGTGACGGTATGTCTTGCTGATTTTGAGCACGCTGAGCTCAGACCTTTCGTGCGATGGGAATCTCTTCGGCGACAGCTACGGACGCACATTTAACATGGCGAGATTGCGACGCCCTTGGTCTATCGAGTGGCCTAAGAGGCTTGCCGTACCAGTTGCGCGACGTTTCAAATGGTTGTTATAACATACGCTTTAGCGCAAAAGGAGATGGCGCATGATGGGTTCGGCGGTGCGGTATTCGGCGTTCTTCGTTGCTTTGGCGCAATTCTTCGTTCCGGGCGCGGAAGCCGCAGAGCCGCCGAAAGTCGTCGTCACGACGAAGCCCATTCATTCCCTCGTCAGCCGGGTGATGGAGGGTGTCGGCGTGCCCCAGCTCATCGTCGAGGGTTCCGCTTCGCCCCATACCTTCACGCTGAAGCCATCGACAGCGCGGGCCATCCACGATGCGGATGTGTTCGTACGGGTGTCCGATCAACTCGAACCCTTCACGCGGAAAATCGTGACATCTCTGCCCGCGAACGTCACGGTGTTGACGCTGGCGGGCGCGGACGGCGTCAAGCTTCTCGATCAGCGCAAAGGCGGCACCTTCGAAAAGCATGAGCATGGGCATGAGGAGGCGGCGGCTGAAGCAGACGCGCATTCCGGTGCCGCGGAAGAGCACGACGACGATCATGACGAGGATGGCAAGGACGGGCATATCTGGCTCGATCCGCAGAATGCCAAGGCGATCGCCGCCGATGTCGCCAAGGTGCTCCAGGCGCGATATCCTGAGCAAGCCGAAAAGATCAAAGCCAATGCGGCGTCTCTCATTGCCGATATCGACGCGCTCGACGGCGAGCTTACGGCGGAACTTAACGGCTCGAAGGGCAAGCCGTTCATCGTGTTTCACGACGCGACACAGTATTTCGAGAACCACTTCGGGCAGAGCGCCGCGGGCTCGATCACCGTCAGTCCCGATGTGCCGCCAAGCGCCAAGCGCCTGACGGAAGTCCGGCGCAAGCTGTCGTCTCTCGGCGCCGTTTGCGTCTTCACCGAACCGAGCTTTCAGCCAAACCTCGTGGCGGCCGTGACGGAGGGAACGCATGCGCGCTCCGGCACGATCGACGCCGAGGGCCAAATGCTGGCGCCCGGCCCCGGCCTCTATTTCGAACTCATGCGCGGCTTAGCCCACAATGTCGCGAGCTGCCTTAAGGGCGAGGAATAAGCAAGGCAATCGCGGAGCCCGTTGCCCGGTTCGCTATTGGGCTTGGGCTTCCGCCTCGCGGCCGTCGAATACGTATCCGGCGCCACGCACAGTGCGGATCGGATCGCTTTCGTTGCCACGGATCAGCGACTTCCGGAGGCGACCGATGTGAACATCGACCGTCCGCTCGTCGACTTCGGAGGACTGACCCCAGACGCGGTCGAGCAGTTGGCTGCGAGAGAGCACGCGGCGCGGGCTTTCCATGAAAACTTCGAGCATCCGGTATTCTGTCGGGCCGAGGCGAACTTCGCGAGGGCCACGCGTTACTTTGTGCGCGCCGCGATCCATCGTGATCTCGCCGGAGACGAGGATGTCGCTCATCCGCTCCGGCGAGGCGCGCCGAAGCAGAGCCTTGATCCTTGCCATCAACTCCTGAACGGAGAAGGGCTTCGTCACGTAATCGTCGGCGCCTGTCGTCAATCCTCGCACGCGGTCGGTTTCTTCGCCGCGTGCGGTGAGCAAGATGATCGGAAGACTTTGCGTCTCGGTCCGATTGCGAAGGCGCCTGCACAGCTCGATACCGGAGATCTTGGGGATCATCCAGTCGAGTATCGCGAGGTCGAAACTTTGCTCCGACAGAAGCAACTCTGCTTCCTCTCCATCCGCGGCATGCACGACGTCATAGCCTTCGGATTGAAGATTGTATTTCAGAAGCTCTGCGAGAGGCGATTCGTCTTCGACGACGATGATCTTAGCTGGCATGGCGTTTCGTCAGTGTTCCTTCAAACTATTCTGGTCATTGACGCGGCGTTATCAGCGTCGACGACGTCTCGTCGCCCTTCGGCCGATCATCTGCGATCGGAACGCCGTGGACGAGGTAGTAGACGTTCTCGGCGATGTTGGTCGTATGGTCGCCGATGCGTTCGATGTTCTTGGCGCCGAACAGGAAGTGCGTGCAGATGCCGATGTTGCGCGGATCTTCCATCATGTAGGTCAGAAGTTCGCGGAACAGAGAATTGTACATCGCGTCGACCTGCTGATCGTCGCGCCAGACCTGCATCGCCTTTTCGGCGTCGAGGGTCGTCAGTGCATCGAGGACGTCCTTGAGCTGATGCTGCACCATCTCGGTCATGTGGCGCATGCCGGTCATCAGGGGTTTCGGGTAGGTCTCGCCGGCAATCGCAAGAGCGCGCTTAGCGATGTTCTTCGCGAGATCGCCGATGCGTTCGAGATCGCCCGCGATCTTGATGACCGTCATGATGTGACGGAGATCGTTCGCAAGCGGCTGGCGCCGGGCGATCATCACGATCACCTGTTCCTGCAACTCGCGCTCGAGCTGATCGACCATGACGTCGTCGGCAACAGCTTTCTCCGCAAGCTTCGGATCGCGACGCTCAAGGGCATCCATGGCCTGGACGAGCAGCTTCTCGGCATAGCCGCCCATCTGCGCGATGCGGCGATCGAGGAGCCTCAGCTCGTCTTCGTATGACTTCACGGTATGTTCGTTCATGGTCTCAATTCCTAAAGTCAGATTTAGACTGGACGCCTCGTACTATCGGAGCACGCCCTATCCGAAGCGGCCGGTGATGTAGTCCTGTGTCCGCTTGTCCGTCGGGTTTGTGAAAAGCTTCTGAGTGACGCCGAATTCAACGAGCTCGCCGAGATACATGAACGCGGTGCGCTGCGAGACGCGGGCAGCCTGTTGCATGTTGTGCGTGACGATGGCGATCGTGAACTCGTTCTTCAGGTCGTCGATCAGCTCTTCGATCTTCGCCGTCGAGATCGGGTCGAGTGCGGAGCATGGCTCGTCGAACAGGATGACTTCCGGACGGATGGCGACCGTCCGGGCGATGCAAAGGCGCTGCTGCTGGCCGCCTGAAAGGCTGAGGCCGCTCGATTGAAGTTTGTCCTTCACTTCCTTCCAAAGCGCGGCTTTCTCGAGCGCGGATTCGACACGCGCATCGACTTCCGATTTCGGCAGGCGCTCGTAAAGGCGGATGCCGAACGCGATGTTTTCGTAAATCGTCATCGGGAACGGCGTCGGCTTCTGGAACACCATGCCGATGCGCGAGCGGAGAAGGTTGAGGTCCTTCATGTCGAGAATGTTCTCGCCGTCGAACATCACATCGCCCTCGGCCCGCTGGTTCGGGTAGAGGTCGTACATGCGGTTCAAAACACGAAGCAGAGTGGACTTGCCGCAACCGGACGGGCCGATGAAGGCAGTCACCTGGCGCTCGTAAAGGGGCAACGAAATGTTCTTCAGGGCAAGGGTCGAGCCGTAGAAGAATTTCAAGTTGCTGACCGAGATCTTTTCGGTAAGCCCCGTGTCTACATCTTTCGACATCAAGTTCATTGCTGCGTCCTCGAAGAGCTTAACCAACGTGCGGCGATGCTAAGGGTCAGCACGGCTGCGGTGATGAGTAGTGCGCCTGTCCAAGCGAGACGCTGCCAGTCCTCGTAGGGGCTGAGAGCGTATTGGAAGATGACGACGGGCAAGCTTGCCATCGGAGCGTTGAGATTGGTGCTCCAGAACTGGTTGTTCAGCGAGGTGAACAACAGCGGCGCCGTTTCTCCGCTAACTCGTGCGATCGCCAAGAGCACGCCGGTGATCATTCCGGCCCGAGCGGCCTTGTAGGCAATCTTACGGATGACGAGAGACTGGGGCAATCCGAGCGCCGAGGATGCTTCCCGAAGCTGGTTCGGCACCAGAAGAAGCATGTTCTCGGTGGTGCGAACGACTGTCGGGATGACGAGCACGGCGAGGGCGGCTGCGCCGGCGAATGCGGAGAAGTGACCCATCGGGCGTACCAGCAGTTCGTAAACGAAGAGGCCGGTTACGATGGACGGTGCGCTCAGAAGAATGTCGTTGATGAAGCGGATCACCGACGAAACCTTGCTGTAGCGGCCGTACTCCGCGAGGTAGGTACCCGCAAGAATGCCGATAGGCGTGCCGACGACGACGCCGGCGAACGTCATGACGAGGCTTCCGGCGATGGCATTGAGAAGTCCGCCGTCGCTGCCGGGTGGCGGCGTCATTTCGGTGAAGACCTTCGGGCCGAGACCGGCGAGGCCTTTGTAAAGCAGCGTCGCCAGAATGACGGTGAGAATGGTCAAGCCGAGGGCCGAGGCCGCCCAGCAAAGCCCAACCGTGATCTTGCTTCTGATGCGGCGCCGGCGGTATTTCGCGAGATCCATGGCCATGTTTATGCTCCCGCCTTCTTCTCGATGCGCATCAACATGAGGCGCGCGAGAGCCAAGACGATAAACGTGATGAAGAAGAGGATGAGGCCGAGGGCGATCAGGGACGAGGTATAGATGTCGCCGACCGCTTCGGTGAATTCGTTCGCGATCGTTGCCGAGATCGTCGTTCCCGGCGCCAAGATCGAAGCGGAGATCCGGTGCGCGTTACCGATGACGAAGGTGACAGCCATCGTTTCGCCGAGTGCGCGGCCAAGGCCGAGCATCACGCCGCCGATGATGCCGACGCGGGTGTATGGGATTACGACGTTGCGTACGACCTCGCGGGTCGTCCAGCCCATGCCGTACGCCGCTTCCTTCAGGACCGGCGGGACGGTTTCGAAAACGTCGCGGCAGACGGCTGTAATGAACGGCAGAACCATCATCGCGAGGATCAGGCCCGACGTCAGAATACCGATGCCGTAGGGCGGGCCGGCGAACAGCTGGTTGAGGACGGGTACGTCCTTGAACGTCGCGATCAATTCCGGCTGGACGTATTGCTGGATCATGGGCGCGAAGAAGAACAAGCCCCAGATACCGTAGATGATGCTCGGGATGCCGGCGAGAAGCTCGATCGCGATGCCGATCGGGCGGCGCAGAGCCATCGGGCAAAGCTCTGTCAGAAACACTGCGATGCCGATGCTGATCGGCACCGCGACGAGCATCGCGATTGCGGACGTGATGAGCGTTCCGTAGATCGCGGCCAGAGCGCCGAATTGCTCGGTGACCGGGTTCCAGACTTCGGTCGTCAGGAAGCTGAAGCCGAAGGTCTTGAATGCGAGGTAGCCACCGACGACAAGTGAAGCGAAGATCGCACCTAGAAGGATCAGGACGAAATACGCGGAGGAGAGGGTCAAACCGCGGAAAATTCCGTCTGTCGTGCGAAGACGTTCGAGAACTTTGCGCCGTGCGACGGCTGCAGCCGTCGCATTAGAATGAACGTCTGCCATGAAGGTCAAGATATCGCTCCAGACTGAAGAATGACGTCTGCGTTATAAACAAATCGAGAAGCGCCGTATTGGCGCTTCTCGTCGTCCGATAGATTAGTTCGAGAAGACCGGCTTGTTGTCCTCGCCGACGACACCTTCCCAGCTCTTCTTGACGAGAGCTACGACGCTGTCGGGCAGGGGCACGTAATCAAGCGCTTCGGCTTCTTTGCCGCCGTTGGCATAGGCCCAGTTGAAGAACTTCAGGGCTTCTTTAACGGCTGCGACGTCCGTCGGCTTCTTGTGGATAAGAATGAACGTCGGGTTCGTGATCGGCCAGGATTCGGCGCCAGCCTGCTCCGTGAGGATCACGCCCATGCCAGGAGCCGACGACCAGTCTGCACCAGCAGCGGCGGCCTGGAAGGACGAGATGACGGGAGCAACCGTCTTGCCGTCCTTATTGATCATCTTGGTGTAGGCCAGCTTGTTCTGCTTGGCGTAGGCGTATTCCACGTAGCCAATCGAACCCTTCGTCTGCATCACGTTGTTGGCGACGCCTTCGTTCCCCTTGGCGCCGAGGCCGACCGGGAACTGAACCGACGTGTTGGAGCCGATCTTCGACTTGAAGTCAGGGCTGACCTTCGAGAGGTAGTTCGTCCAGACGAACGTCGTGCCCGATCCGTCAGAGCGGAAAACGGCGGCGATGGCGTCGGAAGGAAGCTTCAGGCCGGGGTTCAGCTTCTGGATTGCCGGGTCGTTCCAGGCGGTGATTTCGCCGAGATAGATTTTTGCAAGCGTCGGGCCGTCGAATACGAGATCGCCCGGCTTGATGCCTTCGACGTTGACGACCGGAACGATGCCGCCCATGACGGTCGGGAACTGAATGAGGCCGCTCTTCTCGAGGTCTTCGCCCGAGAGGGGCTTGTCGGTTGCACCGAAGGTAACCGTGTTGGCTTGGATCTGCTTGATGCCGCCGCCCGAACCGATCGACTGATAGTTCAGACCGACGTTCGTCTCTTTCTTGTAGGTGTCAGCCCACTTTGCGTAGATCGGGTACGGGAAGGTCGCGCCCGCGCCGGAAATATCCGCCGCCGTGGCCGGAGCGGTTACGGCAGCAGTTGCCGCGAACGCCGCAAATAACGCCAGAAAAGACTGTTTCACTGTGGTCTCCTTGTTGAACGGGGGGCGTTCAAGCCCTCACCACTCCATCGCCGAGCTGAGCTCGGCCCGCACTCTCTAGTCCAGTAAGGTCACGGCTATGTGAAACGTTAACGCTCTGAATTCGGTATGCATTCTCGGCGTTGCCTACATTTCTTACAGTAGCAGTGATGGGTCTCATCGGGCGGCTCCGGCTTGTCATGCTGACATGCTGTTACCGAATCCTCCGCGGCCTTCCCCAAGGCGCGCATTGCGACAAACGTGGCACCATGAGAGTGAGCCGCTTAGCGGCCGCTTCCGAATGCCGTCATCCGTCGCTGCACTCTTCTAGCGATGGGACGCAATGGATTTGTGACAGCTCAAGCGGCTGTTTTATATGTATTTTATTTGTAGGCCGGCAAAACAACGTCAAATGTGGTCCCCTGGCCAACCACGGATTGGACTGAAAGTTCGCCTTCGTGGCGGTTCAGGACGTGCTTCACGATTGCGAGGCCAAGGCCCGTGCCGCCGATGCGGCGGCTGTGCTCGGTGCTGACACGATAGAAGCGCTCAGTCAGCCTTGGTAAATGCTCAGGCGCGATGCCTGGGCCGTCGTCGGTGATCGAAACGAACGCGCGGGCCGCGACGCTTTCGTCACGGACGCTCGTTTTCTTTTTCAACGCGATTTTTACCGTGCCGCCGTCGCGGCCGTATTTGACGGCGTTTTCGACGAGGTTGTGAAAGACCTGAAAGAGTTCGTCGCGGTCGCCCATCGCCACCAACGGGGTGGCCAAGGGCTCTACACTGATCGTAATGCTCCGTTCCTGTGCAAATGGCGCCATCGATCGCACGACCTCTTCCATCAGATCGTTGAGATCGACGCGGCCGGTCGGCTTCAGGTTGGCTTTCTCTTCGACGCGGCTGAGCAAAAGTAGATCGTCGATGAGACGTGTCATGCGCTCTGCCTGGTCCGCCATGATGGCGAGGAAGCGCTCGCGGGCGGCTTCGTCGTTTCGCGCCGGTCCCTGAAGCGTTTCGATGAAGCCTCGTACGGACGCGAGCGGCGTGCGCAGTTCGTGACTTGCGTTGGCGATGAAATCGGTGCGCATCTCGAGCAGGCGATGATGCTGGGATTCATCTTGGATCGTAATCAGAGCTGCAAGCGGTCCATGCTGATTGCTCCGGCCCAGCGGCGTCACGGTTGCGATGAGGCGTTGTCCGAGCCCGCCGCGGGGAAGGAGACGCGCCGTTTTCTTTTCGCTGTTTTCGAAGGCTCCTGAAACAGCCGCGATGAGTTCGGGGTCGCGGTCGACGTGCTCGAGAGGCACGCCCTGTCTCAGCCGGTCGAAAAGGTTCAACGCGGCTTGGTTATAATTCAAAATGACGGATGTCTGATCGAGGATGATCGCCGGATCGGGTATTGCCGCAGCAAGATCGGTCCACGTCAGCATCGTGTCGGAATTCGAGCTAATTCCAGCCATTTCACTTGCTTTTTGATCGAGTGCGGTGCGCGGCCAAGCCAAGAGCCCAGCAATTCCCGCGAGCAAGCCGGCGCCTAAGAAAATGATGGCGCGCAGCGGATCGCTTACCCAAATCCACGTGGGAATGAGCGCCAGGAGCGCCATTGCGGCAAGCGCCGCGAAAGGCAAGCGAATGGTGTCACGGGTCATGGTCCGTGCAAGTATTCCGGATGAGCGCGATAAGCTAGTCAGCAAGGGTCAACTTCGCCGGGAACCGCGGGCAGCGGGCTTTTTGCTCCGTGCCTTGCTGCTGCCGTGGTCATTCTCGCCGGGCTCTTCGATCTGTTTCAATCCCATCGGCGATCGAACCGCGAGTTCGGCAAGCGTGTGCTGATCAAGCACGGTGATGAATGCCGTCAGAGCATCGTCGAACATCGCGTTGATATTGCCGGGGTCGGTATCGTTAGACGTCGGATCATTGCCGCCCTCGACTTGTACTCGAGTTACTTCAATGGAGCGGACAACGTCTCCGATCTTGATCGACGTGGCGGGCTTGGCGAGCCTGACGCCACCGTTCGGGCCCCTGACCGCCGCGAGAAACCCGGCGTGCGAGAGGATGTGGACAATTTTAAAGACGTTCTGCTTGGTCACGCCGAGCCGATCGGAGATATCGGCGACTTTTATCAATTGATCTCCGGCGAGCGCGCAATCGATGAGAATGCGGATTGCGTGGCCGGTTTGCTTCGTCAAGCGCATCTTCAATTTACCCGGTGCCGCGCGGCCGTGGCTCAAATGTCCGTGACTTGCTTGTTTCACAAATCTTATCGGCGTGGCAAGGGGCGGCACCGATCCGAGTTCACTTGACAGTCAGGTCAACCCGCATTCTATACCTACGCCGTCAATAATAACTGGATCCGGTGATCCCGCACTCATTTAGTGCCGTCAAAACCTAGCAGCTACGGAGACCGAGATGTCGAAAAAGGCGTTCGCATGGGCCTGCGCAACTCAATTCGCGCTGGCGGCGGTTCTGATGACGGGAGCCCCCGCTTTCGCGGCGCCCGCGACCAAAGACATCATGAAGAATTACGGCGACCTCGCGCACGCGATGTATGGCGATGCCCTCGCCAAGGCCAAGGATCTCGATAAATCGATCGACGCCTTGTTGGCTAAGCCGAGTGCGGAGACCCTGCAGGCTGCACGAGAGGCGTGGAAAGCTTCGCGCGTTCCCTACATGCAGACGGAAGGCTTTCGTTTCGGCAACAAGATCGTCGACGATTGGGAAGGCAACGTGAACTCGTGGCCGCTCGATGAAGGTTTGATCGACTACGTCGACAAGGCGAGCTACGGCGACACCAAGGAAGAGAATCCTCTCTACACGGCGAATATCATCGCCAACAAGAAGATCCGCCTCGGGCCGAAAATTCTCGACGCTTCGAAGATCGACAAAAAGGTCATCGCCAAACTCAACAGCGCGCTCGATGTCGAGACGAATGTCGGCACGGGATATCACGCGATCGAGTTCTTGCTGTGGGGACAGAATCTCCACAAGCCCGGCGTCAAATCGGGCGAACGGGCAGCCAGCGACTTCGATCTCAAGAACTGCACACACGAAAATTGCGATCGCCGCCGCGCGTATCTGAAGGCGGCGTCGGGTCTGCTTGTCGATGATCTCGCAGAGATGGCCGGAAACTGGAAGCCGGATGGTGCCGCGCGCAAGGCTCTCGCCGGTCTCGACGAGAGCGCGCAGCTGTCGACTATTTTGACGGGGATCGGATCGCTTTCATATGGCGAACTCGCGGGCGAACGCATGAAGCTCGGCGTGCTGCTGCACGATCCGGAAGAGGCGCACGATTGCTTCTCGAACAACACGCACAACAGCCACTATTACGACGAAGTCGGAATGACCGAGATCTGGAATGGCAAATACGACGGCGCCACGCCGATCAGCGGTCCGAGCATCGCGGAACTTGCGCGCGAGAAGGCGCCCGATGCCGCAAAGCGCGTCGACGAAGCGATGGCCACTACGCTCGAAAAGATGAATGCCATCAAAGCCAAGGCCGATTCCGGCGAAATGATGTACGATCAGATGCTGGCTGCCGGTAACGACGAAGGCAACAAGCTCATTCTCGATGCTGTCGATGCTCTTGTCGCCCAGGCGCGTGCCATCGAAGCGGTCGTCGCCGCGCTGAACCTCAAGGTGAAGATCGAAGGTTCGGACAGCCTCGATGATCCGTCCAAGGTCGCCGGGGCGAAGTAATTGGCCTACCTTGTAACCAACGCCGTTGCTCCGGATGAGGTCTTCGCATGGTGACACGCAGAGATCTCATCGCCGGTGCGGCGGCTTTTTCGGCAAGTGCCGCCGCGGGTTTTCTCGGCGTTGCGAGAACAGTCGAAGCCAAAACCAAGGCCAAGGCGGCCGGAACGCCGGAAGTCATTGCGAAGCCGATCGCGAGCGGCGTGAAAGCCGTGACTTTCGATCTTGCCGAGCGGCCGACGGCGTTGCCGTGCTTCGATGGCAAGACGCTGCCGTTGTGGACGTTCGAAGAGGGCACGACCTTTCCGATCGTGCGCCTCAAACTCGGTGAGCGGTTCGACACGGTTTTCAAAAACAATCTGCCGGTTGCGGGCGAGGTCGCGTCGATTCATTGGCACGGCCTGCGCATTCCAAACGATCAAGACGGCGTCCCGTACATGACGCAGCAGCCCATCCCGCCGGGAGCGGAAGGGCGCTATTCTTTCGTGCCGCCGGACACGGGCTCGTTCTTCTTTCACACGCACTGCAATTCGACCGAGCATTTCGGACGAGGGTTGGTTGGTGTGCTGATCGTCGAGGGCGACGAGATCACGCCGCCGGACGCGGAATGCGTGCTGCTGATGAAGGATTGGCGCATCGGGCCTGACGGTACGTTCCTGCCATTCACGACGGACCAGGGCGCAGCGCGCAGCGGCACGGCCGGGACCGTCCGGTCGGTCAACGGCGAGAAATCTCCGGTCATCACCGTGCCATCGTCGGCCGACGTCCGCATTCGCTTTTACAACCTCGATCCGATGCGCGTATCCGAAATCGGGTTCGAGAACGCGGAAGCTGCAATCATCGCCGTTGACGGCAACGGTGTGCCGCCGATGCCGCTCGAATCCTGGCGGATGGGTACCGCGATGCGTCTCGACGTCTTGCTGCGCACGGCGCCCCGGGGACAGTCCGTGAAGCTCTTCGATTATTTTTCGAAGGAGCCGTTCGTTCTCGCGGAGTTCAAGTCCGAGGGGCCGGCAAAGCGCAAGGGCAAATTCAAGGCGACGCCCCTCAAGATCATGCCGTTCGCGAAACTTGACGAGGCGAACGCCGAGCATATACCGATTGAATTTTCCGCGACCCCGACGGGTGCTGCACTTGCGGAAAGCGTAGCTAATTCAGGCATTGAGATCGGGCCGCTGTGCCTTGCGAAGCATACGTTCTGGGCGATCAACAAGCAGGCTTGGCCGGGACACGAACATAAGGATCTCGGGCCTCCGCTCGCCGTTCTCAAGGCGGGTCAGAGCTATATTTTCGAGTTGAAGAACACGACGCCGCGGGCGCATCCGATCCATATTCACGGGCACACATTCGAAGTATTGAATTCGAGCGTGCGTCGTATTCCGCGTGTTCGCTGCGATACGGTGCTCCTGCTCCCGAATGAGCGCATTGAGGTCGGCCTCGTTGCGGGCGATCCCGGAAAATGGATGTTCCATTGCCATATTCTCGAACATCAAGAAGCCGGCATGATGGGCTACATCGAGGTCGTGTGAAGAGTGGCATGCGCGTTGCGCTTACGCTTTTCTTTTTCGCCATTGCGCCACTTTATGCGCTTCGCGCCGGTGAACTCGATGCGGCTGTCGGTAAGGCGCTTTTCGACCGTCAATGGATTCCAGCGCCGGCCTCGACCAAAGCCACCGATGGACTGGGGCCGCTTTTCTCATCGCGCTCCTGCACCGGCTGCCATGCGCGCGGTGAAGGCGCGCGCGTCGTGACGCGCGACGACGGCAAGGCCGATATTTCGGGTGCCGTCGTGCGCTTCGGTAATGCCGGTGGGGCGATCGATCCCTATTACGGGCTGCAACTGCAAAACAATGCGGTGCCCGGATTGATGCCGGAGGGGCAGGCGCGCTTTCTTCCTCATCTCAAATACAACTTAGAAGGTCCGGCGCTTGCTACCGGAGTGCATGCGGGCGTTCGGCTCGCGCCACCGCTGTTTGGCAGGGCGGCGTTCGACGATGTTGCGGACGAAGAGATTTTGAAGCGCGCCGATCTCGACGATCGTAACGGCGACGGTATCAAGGGGCGTGCGAACGTCACGCCACGGGGGATTGGGCGATACGGCTGGAAAGCGGGGCACGTGACGCTCGACGAACAAGTCGCCCATGCCTTCGCAATCGACATTGGCATGTCCAGTCCGGCAATGCCGTTCCCCTACGGCGATTGCACCAAGCTCGAGACCGCGTGCCTGGCCGCGCCCAACGGCGAGAGCCCGGAGTTCGAGGGGCGGGAACTCTCGTCCGTGATGCTTCGGATGGTCGAGAGCTACCTCAAAACGCTGCGCGTGCCTCCGGAGGCTGATCCTTCGGACGGCCAAGCGGTTTTTGCCGCAAGCGGTTGTCCCAGTTGTCATGTGCCGACGCTCGCAACGCGCGATGGGCGGCAAATTCCGGCCTTCACCGATCTCCTTCTTCACGATATGGGTCCTGCGCTCGATGACGGTGTCGGAGAGCCGGGCGTCAAATCGTCGGAATGGCGAACCGCACCGCTTATCGGTCACCGCTTACCTTCGGAGCAGCGGCGTTTTCTTCACGACGGGTCGGCAGAGACTGTCGAGGAAGCGATTGGGAAGCATCGCGGCGAGGCCGAGCGCAGTCGCAATCTTTTCGAGGCGCTCTCGTCCGACGACAAGAAGCGGCTCGTCGAATATGTGAATGGGTTATGATGGTACAGAGAGTGATGCTGGTCGGGTTCTCGATCCTTGCATTGATTAGCCAAGCTGCCGGTGTCACGGCGAACGAACCGGTCAGCCACGCAGGGATGGTGAAGGCGGCTATCGAGCGGCACATCATTCCGCACATCGACGCGCTGAAGGCTGCAGCGGAGCCTTTGCCGTCGGCTGTCGAAAGCGTTTGCAAAAGCGGATCGGCGGAATCGCGGCAGCAGCTCTCGCAGCAATTTGCGAAAGTGGTCGAAGCGTACGCCGGCATCGATTTTCTTCGCTTCGGGCCGATGCAGGAGAAAGGCCGTCGCGAGCAGATTTCATTCTGGCCTGACCCGCGCGGTTTTCTCGGGCGGCAGATGCGCCTCATCCTGACGGCGCAGGATGATGCGATTGCGCAGCCTGGGGCGCTCGCCAAGCAGAGCGCGGCCGTGCAGGGTCTCGGCGCACTTGAATATCTGATGCAGGATAAGGACGTGCCGCTTGGGCCCGAGGAGGTTGCGCGTTATCGTTGCGTCTTCGCAGGGGCGATTGCCCGGAATATCGTTCGCCTCGTGAGTGAAGTCTCAACAGGATGGGAAAAGCCGGGCGGCTGGGCCGACAAGATGCTTCATCCCGGGCCCGAGAACGACACGTACAAAAATGAGAGCGAGGCCGCGGTCGAAGTCGTCAAGGCCTTGATCGTCGGGCTATCGCTGACGGCGGATTTGCAGATCAAGCCGCAGATCGATCCCAAGATCCGGCTCAAGCCGCCGTACGACAAATCGGGACTTCAGAAGCCGTTTTATGCCGCGAGCATCGGGTCGCTGCATCAGCTCTACGATGCTTTGCAGCTCGAAAGCTATCTGCCGCCCGAGAGGCGCTGGATGAAGGATTGGGTTGCCGGAACGTGGCGTGCGCTCGAGGCGAGCGACGGCGCCGGCGGTCATTCATCGCATGAGGAACGCGACGACACTCCGACGCCGCGTGAGCTTTTCGACCGGGCAAACGGCCTTCGCAACATGGTGTCCAACAGGCTGTCGGTGGCAGCCAAGCTGACTGTGGGGTTCAATGAGCTCGATGGCGATTGATCGCAGATCATTGTTGCTCGGTACGCTCGCGTTCGTCGGCGCGGCGCCGATGCGCGGCGCGCTCGCGATGGGTGCAAACGACATCGCCTACGTGACCGCCGCGCGTCGCGCGGACGGCTCTTACACGGTTCTTCTTCTTCGTGCCGACGGATCTGTTCTGCGGGACGTCGCGCTCTCGGGCCGTGGGCATGACATCGCCATCCACCGGCCCTCGAACAGGGTTGCAGTCTTTGCGCGGCGGCCGGGAGCTTTCGCGGTCGCTTTCGATTTGGAAACGGCGCAGCAGCCGGTTGTTGTCACGCCTGGCGAGAACCGCCATTATTTCGGTCATGGCAGCTTCTCGCAGGACGGCCGGCTGCTCTACGCTTCGGAAAACGATATCGACAGCGGGGACGGCGTGATCGGCATCTACGACGTCGCTTCGGGCTTCAAGAAAATCGGCGAGCATCCGAGCTACGGTACGGGGCCGCACGAGATCATGTTGCTGGCGGACGGCAAGACGATTGCCGTCGGGAACGGCGGCCTCGACACCGTGCCGGATGCCGGGCGCGAGAATCTCAACGTCGACACGATGGAGCCATCGCTCGCGTTCGTCGATCGGGAAAGCGGGAAGCTCATCGCCAAGCACACTATGACGGGCGATCTCAAATCGCTTTCCATTCGCCACGTCACGCAGGATGCGACGGGCCTCGTATGGTTTGGCGCCCAATGGGAAGGCAGCCCGAGCGAGACACCGCAGCTCGTCGGCAGCGCAGGTGTGGATCGGGCTCTGAAGCTCATCGAGCCGCAGGCCAAGGGCGGCAGCGATCTCAAGGGGTATATTGGTGCGATGGCCGTGAGCGCCGACGGGCGCTACATCGCGGCCAGCGCTCCGAAAGCCGGACATGTGCTCTACGTCGATACGACGACTGCGACTGTCGTCGGGCAGAGCAACTTGAAGGACGTGTGCGGAATTGCGCCCGAGGGCCAGCAAGATTTCGCAGCGTCATCGGGCTTCGGCGTCGTGCGTTACGAAACGGCGCGCGCTTCGACGATCACGGAGCACGAGCTTCAGGATATCTCGTTCGACAATCACTTGCGGCGCGTCGGCTGATCCGGCGCAATAAACGTCGCGAGATCCGCGCGCGTATCGATGTCGGCGAAGGCGCCGGGGTCATCGCATGCGACCGGGCGCCAGAGATCTCGATGATCCGCGACTACTGATCGGCCGCCCGAGTCGCCCGATACGGTTTGGAGTGCCGCAAAGAGTGATCGAGGCCAGATGATCGGATGGCCCCGGCGACCGTCGGGTGAGGCCGGAAAGACGATTGCATCTGGGTTGATTTCAAATGCCGACACCAATGTATCGATCAGTGCGCTCGATATTCCCGGCATGTCGGCGAGCGCGACGAGAAGTCCATCGGATGTCGGATCGATGTTGCGAAGCCCGGCGCGGAGGGACGTGGAAAGGCCATCGCGAGCGTCGGGGTTTTCGACGATCCGCCAGCGGCCATGTCCCGCGGCTTTTGCAACTCTGTCGTCGTTCGCGCCGGTCACTAAAATGATGTCGCCGATTTTCGATTGTGCGAGGGCGGAACAGACGCGCCTGACCATCGAGACGCCGTCGATCTCCGCGAGCAGCTTATGACCATTCTCGAAGCGCGACGAGCGTCCGGCCGCGAGAATGACCGCGGCCAGCTTCACTCCGGCGCTTTCCGGAATGCGGAGATGATCTGTGCCAGGATCGAGGTCGCTATTTCTCCTGCCGTCTCGGCTTCGATATCGAGACCCACGGGGGCGTTGATGCGCGCGATGTCGGCATCGGTAAATCCGGCGGCCTTCAGACGTGCGACGCGCTTTGCATGTGTTTTGCGCGAGCCGAGCGAGCCGATGTAACGGCAGGGCGACTTAAGCGCGATGGTGAGAGCTTCATCATCGATATGATCGACGTGGGTGAGCGTCACGACTGCCGAGAATGGATCGGCGATCATTTTCTTGAAGCACTCTTCCGGCCATCCGGCGATGATCTGCGAGGGATCGAAACGCGCGGGGCTCGCAAACGCAGTTCTCGGATCGATCACCTTGACGTGGTACCCGGCTGCCGTCGCCATCGTCGCCAGATGCTGGGCGATGTGGGTTGCTCCAACGATGATGATGCGCGGCGGAGGGGTCAACGCGTGCAGAAACGTTTCGCCGGCCTTGTCCACGGCGCTGTGCGCGCGCCGGATCGCTTCGGCAATTTCCGGGTTGGTCGTTGCCGTTCCATCGTGGATCTCGCGGGCGCCGTCCGAGAGACGCGTCGCGATCACGAGTGGGGACCGGCTTGTTGTGGCTTCGTCCAAGCGCTTGATGAATTCGAGGTCGGTTCCCGGGTCGAGCCGCGAAACGTAGACGCGGATTTTGCCGCCGCAGGCGAGGCCAGCGCGCCAGGCCGTCTCGTCGGCAATGCCGAAGCTCAAAATCTCCGGTTTGCCGGTTTCAATGACATCCATGCCCGCGGCAATGACGTCGGCTTCGACGCAGCCTCCGGAAACCGAGCCTTGAAACTCGTCGATATCGGCGATCGCCATTTGGCCGCCGGCGCGGACGGGGGCCGAACCCCAGGTGTCGATCACCGTCGCCATGGCAACGGGACGCCCGGCTTCGAGCCAGGCCCTCGCCGCTGCCCTTGCATTGGTGAGCGGAGCGTCTGTTTTGGAAGCAACTTGATCGGCTTGGAGGTCGGTCACGGGCTCAACTTTGGATAACGGCCATAGTGTCGCGATTGCGCTTGTCTGGCCCGAAGGCTAGAAGCGCGAAGATGGCGAGACCCTCAGTAAAGATCAAGGCAAAGGAAAGTGCAAAGGTGCGGCGGCTGGCGCATGGCGCGGTCGCGCCGCAATCACGCACGCCCAAAGTCGGGTTTGTATCGCTCGGGTGTCCGAAAGCCCTGGTCGACAGCGAACGCATCATCACCAAGCTCAGGTCGGAAGGCTATTCGATAGCCCGCGATTACGACGGCGCCGACGTTGTCGTGGTGAACACGTGCGGTTTTCTCGATTCAGCCAAAAAGGAAAGCCTCGACGCCATCGGCGAAGCGATGAACGGCAATGGCCGGGTAATCGTGACGGGCTGCTTCGGCGTGGAAGAGGATCGCATTCGCGAGGCCCATCCGGGAGTTCTCGCGGTGACGGGGCCGCATCAGTACGAGCAGGTCGTTGAAGCCGTTCACGACGCCGTGCCGCCGCTGCACGATCCGTTTCTCGATCTCGTGCCGCCCGAGGGGCTTAGGCTCACGCCGCGCCATTACGCCTATCTGAAGATTTCGGAAGGCTGCAACAATCGCTGCACCTTCTGCATCATCCCGTCGCTCAGGGGCGATCTCGCGAGCCGGCCGTCGAACCACGTGATGACGGAGGCCGAGCGTCTCGTCAGCGCCGGCGTGAAAGAGCTGCTCGTCATCAGCCAGGATACGAGCGCCTACGGTCTCGATTTGAAATACGCGGAGAGCCCGTGGAAGGGCAGTCCGCTCAAAGCGCGCTTTCTCGATTTGTCGCGCGCGCTGGGCGATCTCGGCGCGTGGGTGCGGATGCACTACGTCTACCCATATCCGCATGTCGACGACGTCATTCCGCTGATGGCGGAAGGCAAGATCCTGCCGTACCTCGACATCCCGTTTCAGCATGCCTCTCCGTCGGTCCTGAAGGCGATGCGGCGGCCTGCGTCGCAGGAGAAGACGGCCGAACGTATTCGCCGCTGGCGTGACGTCTGCCCGGATCTCGCTATTCGCTCGACGTTCATCGTCGGGTTCCCGGGCGAGACCGAAGAGGATTTTCAATTCCTGCTCGGCTGGCTGAAGGAAGCCAAGATCAACCGCGCCGGTTGCTTCAAGTATGAAGCCGTGGAGGGTGCGACGGCCAACGCGATCGAGGGCGCGGTTCCGGAAGAGGTGAAAGAGGAGCGCTGGCACCGCTTCATGGCCGCCCAGAAGGACGTCAGCAGCGAGATACTGCGAGAAAAGGTCGGCTCGACGATCGACATCATCATCGATGAAGTCGACGAGGACGGCGCCATCGGCCGTTCGAAGTGGGACGCGCCCGATATCGACGGCAACGTGTTTCTGAATGGCGAAGCCGATTTGAAAGCCGGGGATATCGTCCGCGGCAAAGTGGTCGAAGCCGACGAGTACGATCTCTGGGCCGAGCGGGCCTAAAGCGGCACGGCGCCGGATTCCTCCGGCTTCGCCTTGTATTCCGGCTCGACGTGGATCACGACCTCGGAGCCTTCGATGCTCTGCTCGATTGAATTCTCGAGCCGGTCGCAGATGACGTGAGCATCATCGACAGTCATCGTGCCCGGCACGACGAGATGAAATTCAATGAACAGGGCGCGTCCGGCTTGGCGGGTGCGAATGTCGTGTGCTTCGAGCGCGCCGTGGCCGTTCGCTTCGATGACACCTCTGATGCGGCCCTCGATGTCGGGGCTCGCCGCCTGATCCATCAATCGCGACATGGATTCCGTCGCGATGTTGTAGCCCATAAATAGGATGTGGGTCGCGACGACGGCGGCGATCAATGGGTCGAGGATCGTCCAGCCCGTCAGAATTGCAACGATCAGGGCAATGACGACACCGACGGACGTGATGACGTCCGTAAACAAGTGCTTGCCATCCGCCACGAGCGCGGGCGAGCGCCAATTCGTTCCCCACTTGATCATCGCCCAAGCCCACCCCGCGTTGATCACGGTCGACAGAACGTTGATCGCGAGGCCGAGGCCCGGGTGCGCGAGTTCGACGCCGTTCACCAGGCCGGAATAGGCTTTGATCATGATGAGAACCGCGGCGACGGCGATCATTGCGCCTTCGAACATGGCCGCGAGGAATTCGGCCTTGTAGTGGCCGAAGGGATGATCGGCGTCGGCCGGTTTGGCACTGAGGCGAATGGCGCTAAAGGCCGCGATGGCGGTCATCACGTTGACGATGCTTTCGAGCGCATCGGAGAAGAGGGCGACCGATCCCGAAACCGCGTAGGCGATATATTTCAAGGTCACGACGGTCAGCGCGACGCCGATATTGATCGCCGCTATGCGTGCGATCCTGCCGTGTTCATTTTTAGTGGCGGTGGACATTAAAAGCGGTGTTCCGTCGTCGATGGCTGCGCCCAGGTCTTATACTCGAATCGCAGCGGCGAAATTGGAAGGAGCGTTCGGCCTCATCAGGCCGTGCTCCCGGCAGGCTTATCCACATCCGTGCCGCATCAGGCCCTCGTCGGGGCGGTGCGAATCTGATGCTCCATTAGCCGAAGAGAGGGCCGCTAGCCAGTCCATACGTCTCGGTTTGCGAGCGGGCAAATGCGGTTGGTGGCAACGATGGCGAATTTCACCACTCACATCGCGATTGGTACCGTTGTAACTGGCGCGCTTGCAACTCTCACCCTCGCGGCGGACGTCGTCGCCCCGCAAAATCTGGTTGCGGTAACTTTGGCCGGCGTTCTCGGTTCCGTGCTGCCCGACATCGACCTCAAGGACTCGCGGCCGAGCCGGGCGATGTTCGCGGGGCTTGCGATCTTCTTTTCATTCGCGGTGCTGTTCAATGCGGCGACGGAGTTCTCCATTGCCGAGCTTTGGGTGCTGTGGCTTGGGACGCTTCTCGTCGTTCGATACGGCCTGCATGCGATCTTCCATCGTATCTCGGTACACAGAGGGATCTGGCATTCGATCCTTGCAGCGGTCTTTTCGTCAGTCGCGACGGCCATCGTCTTTCGGTATCTGCTCGGCAAGCCCGAGGGCGTTTCGTGGCTTGCCGGCGCGTTCATGTTCGTCGGCTACATCACGCATCTGACGCTCGATGAGATCTATTCGGTCGACGTGATGGACACGCGCATCAAATCGTCATTCGGCACGGCGTTGAAGTTATTCGATCGCCGGCATCTCGGTGCTTCGCTCGCGATGGCGGGGGCAACTGCGGCGGCGATCATGATTTCACCGCAGACAACGACATTCGTCGACGGGCTTAGTTCGCGTAGCATGTGGACGGGCTTACAGCAGCGGATGCTGCCGACCGACAAGTGGTTCGGAATCCTTCAAGGTCCGCATTTCGCGAGCCGCAAGCCCGATAGCGCGAACGGTATGACGACGAGTTCTATCGGCGAGCATTCTGGCGATCGTCCTGGAGAGGCGAAGAACCCCGCGGCTCCAAGTGTGCAGCCTCAACCGGCGGCAGAAGCGGCACCGCTTCCGGCTCCCGCTAGTGATGTGCTGCCTGGCAGCGCAAACCCCTGATAAAGTTCGTCGTCAATTCCTTGGCGAATGATTGCGCGGTCGCGGGCGTGAGGTAGACGCCCTTTTCGGTTGCCGCAATTGCTGTGATGCCATTAAGGCCAGCCCACAGAGTGCGTGCCATCGCATCGAGAGAGTCAGGCGATGCATCAGGTACGATCGAAGCGAGTTGGTCTTTGAGGATATCGATGAGGCTATTCGTATAATCGTGAAGCAGCACCGGCACACTGGTTCCTGGCGGCAAGCTGTGCGCTAGAAATAGATTCCACATGCGGCGATTGACGAGAGCGAAATCGACGTAGCCGTGCGCCAAAGCCTGGACGTTCTTTTCCCTATCCTGCCCAAGCGGAACGCGCTTCATATGTTCGAGTGTGCGACCCATCAATTGCACCTGGAGCGTCAGCAGAACGTCGTCCAGGTTTTCAAAGATATTGTAGAGCGTGCCCGGCGAATAACCGATCATCCGCGCGATTTCACGAGCTGACAGGCCCGTAATCCCGTTGCGTTCCACAATGGTCTGGGAAGCGTCGAGAATAAGCTGCCGCAACTCCTCCGGCGAATGAACGGATCTTCGTCCCATAAGGTTGCAATCCCTGGCGCACTTTTAATTAGAATGAGTAAACTGTACCGGATGGTTGCAACAAGACAAGGGTCTGTTAGGGCGCCACTAGAAACGAATGCTCAATTCCGTGCGCCTAGAGAAAAAAGTTTTCTTAGCACTTGCGATAACGGCGGAGTTTAAGATAATGGGGTGCTCATTGATCCGGCATAGGAGGATTAAATTCCTCCGTACTCGGATTAATTAAAAAAAGTATTCGAATTTCATTGATGGTTGATGCGCGGAACGCACACACCCCAGAAATTTCGAGATGAATGGGCCAATTAGGTCGGGCAAACCGAATTTTGGGTCGCCTGACCGTAGAAGACCGACCCGTAGCGCGGGGAAAAGGTCGCCGTGTCGGACCAGGTCAGGCTCTTTATGACGGCCGGCAGCAGGTTCTTCAGCAGCGGCGAGAACTGATATTGTGCGTCGATTATGATTGCGGCGTCACCCTTCGAAAGGAGGTTCGCCGGAACCAGCTTATTCGCAGTATACGTCAGAGAGCATGGCTGGATGACCATGGAATTGTACGCGTAAGACCATTCGATTCTGGTCTTCGTGGCGTCGGTGCTATTGGCCCTGAATTGATAGATGCCCATCCGCATCGCGTTGGAGCTGTACGGCGACATTGCCTGGACGGCTGCGACCATGATGGCATTCAGCTGATTTTTTGCGTCCGCACTTGTTTCGCCGAGCTGCTGCTCGCGGGCTACGAGGTCCCCGATCATCGCCGTCGCTTTCTGGAAGCGCTTGTGAACGATCAGTGCGCGTGTGATTTCGAAGGTGCCGAAAGTCATCAGCATCAGTAGCGGCGCGAGAAACGCGAACTCGACGGCGGCGACGCCGGAGCTCTCCCGGAGCAGCGAGCGGAACTGAGATATCAATCGAGAAGGCCCAAACTGATGCATGGTTCAATTGCTCGGGTAGGGCTCGCTGCGGAAAGCAGTAGCGGTTTGCATCATCGTCGTGCCGTCGGGAGCGTTGCCAAATTTGATGAGCGGGAGCTTGGCGGTGAAGTCCCATTTATAACAGGTGGTCACGATCACGATCTGGCTCGCAGTGCCGGTGTAAATGGCTATGAGGTCCGTCGGCTTCATGACGAGAGACAGGTTCGCGGTGTTGTCCAGACATTTGTACGGCTGGATACCGCTATTCCAATTGTCCGCAGCCTGCGCAAAAATCTGAAGTTTATTGCAATCGATCCACGGGCCTGCCCCAGTGCAGATTTTCTTTCTGAACTGGTCGACGGTCATTTTCTGCGTGACGGCCTGTCCGGTGCGAATAAGGCGGCTCGCCTGGTCCATGCCCTTTTCGATCGAACTGATAATGAAAAAATAGAAGGCGCAGCCGACGAGGCCGAGGATGAACAACATGAAGGGCGTGGCGACGATCGCAAACTCAATCGCGGTCGTGCCCTGGTCGTCGCGCTGAAGGCGACGAAGGCCGCGAAGATCCAAAAGCGGCTTAATGCCAGCCGTCATTGCGCTCGAGATCCCTCATCAGTGCGTTGCGTTGAGAGGTAGACCTGGAACATTAAAAGCGCATTTATCGAAACATCTTTCCTTTGGCGCGGTTCACAAAGCGTTAATCGCATCCAACACGGCGCCGCCGGGAATCGGCGCCGTTCCGCTGCTCACTGATTATTGCTGGTTGTTTGCGTTGGCGCCCTGATCAGATGAGCCTTCGGAGAACTTCGTCTTGCTGGAGTTTGCCGACTTGACGTTATCAAAGAAGTCCTTTTCGTCGCCGATTGTCAGTGTTGGCTCGCAGTTGGGCGTGCAGGCGTACGTGAAGCGCTGACTTCCTTTATGCAGGTTGACGATCCGGCGATCGTCGCGCTCCACCATCACCCGCTGATCCTGGATGACGTTGTGGTCGCTATCGAGGGCGATGATGTTCGTTATTCCGAAGGTCTTGCCGGTCACGACGACCAGGTTGCCGTCTTGGAGAGTGACGTCTGCGATCGAAGGATTGCCCACGATAATCTCAGATGCCGGTCTTGGAAGCCGCAGCAATTGGGATTGATCGTACCGTACGACCAAGTCTCCGGCGGTGGCCGGGATGCCTGCCAATGCAATAAGGCTCGCATACGCGATGCCGCGAATAGCCCTGAGGAGCGGCGTTGCGGTTCGTCTGGATTTTCTGAGCATTCGGCATCCGGCTATCTCGAGGAAGAGATAATTACCGCATGAATTGGTGAAGGAACTGGTAATGGCCGTTTCAATCGAGCGCGGAGTTGCCGCGGCCCGATCCTGCAGGTTGCAGCGCGTCATTCGCGGAATGAAAAAGTTAC
The DNA here is from genome assembly GCF_902712875.1 of Hyphomicrobium sp. ghe19. NCBI lineage: Bacteria > Pseudomonadati > Pseudomonadota > Alphaproteobacteria > Hyphomicrobiales > Hyphomicrobiaceae > Hyphomicrobium > Hyphomicrobium sp. ghe19. Next base: position 430,464 of record NZ_LR743509.1, read on the forward strand.
TTGAGTTGAATGTGCGCCCGTGAGTGGAGGCCGTGTTCATTCCAAGGTGAGGCGCAGCTGTGTCCCGGATTGCGGTGCGGAAGATGGTATAGGCTTTGCTCTATCCACCTCTCGATCCGAAGGCTAAGATCGAATAATTAAACAGTATTAACTAATGAATACTGCGAGAATTTATGTATTCATTCGATTATTCGTGATTTGGTAATGATGGTTATCTGATTATTGCTGTGGCTATATTCGTAATTGTTGAGAAATATCCGGTGCTCACTTGCGCTTTAGTCAGATCATCCGTGCAACCTGAGCGGTTTTACCTGAATTTAATTTTTGAGCATTATTGTCGCTAAAGTTCGCTGGAGAGGACGGATCCCCCCGGCGAAGCAGGATTGGACACTACACTTCAGACTAGTTTGGGAGAGTACGGATGAACTTGTTTTCGCGTTTCATGAATGACGAGTCGGGCGCAACGGCCATTGAATATGGCCTGATCGCCGCGATCGTCGCTGTTGGGATTATCGGCACCCTCGGCAGTCTTAAGGGCTACCTGAACGACACGTTCACCAAGGTTGGCAACGAACTCAACACCGCGAACACGGCTAAGTAAGGCAACGGCCTTCCTAGGTTTGCGAATAAGATGCGCTCGGAAAAACAACTCCGGGCGCATTTTTTCATCCGAGATAGTTCCGGTCGATGCGGCTGTTTGCGATACGCTTCGCAAATTTCATGGGGCCACTCGAGACTAAGATCTCTGCTCCACAATTCCTCATGGAAGGTGCCCGACTTCGGCTCCGACAGTACAAGGTAACCGACATGCACAAAGGGTTCGTCCGGAGCTTTCTAAGCAATGAAAGCGGCGCGACATCTATCGAATATGCTTTGATTTCCGGGATTGTGAGTATCTGCATGGTCGCAGCACTGTCGCAGATATCCGGAGCCTTGCAGGGCATGTTCGCAACCATCGGCACGTACTTTGCGGCCAATCTGTAGGGGCGATTCGATGGCCGAGGTTTCGGCGCCGTTAGGCGCGCCTTTACTCGCATGCTGCATTCTCCCAGCCTCTTTTGCATCCATCTAGGTCTCTGCACATGGCGTCGCTCGCTTCAATCCTCCTCATGACGTTCCCGGTCGCGATGGCCTTTGCCGCGGCCAACGATCTCTTCACGATGAAAATACCGAACAAGATCTCGCTCGCGCTCGTCGGCGGATTTATTGCCGTGGCGCTGCTCACGCGCATGCCGCTCGAGACTTTCGGCACGAACCTGGCGATCGGGTTTGCAGTCCTTGGTGTTACATTCACGCTCTTTTCGCTCAATCTTCTCGGTGGTGGAGATGCCAAGCTGATCGCCGCCGGAAGCGTGTGGATCGGTGCAAATCACATCGTCGAGTATCTCGTTTTTGTCGCGATTTTCGGCGGCGTACTTTCGCTCGTAATCCTCGGATATCGCAACTGGTTTCCCGCTGAAAAGCTAGCTCTTCCGGGCTGGGCGCAGCGCCTCCACGTTCCAAGAGGTCCCATTCCCTACGGCATCGCCGTTGCAGCGGGTGGTCTCGCAATCTTCCCGGCGACGGACATCTTTCTGTCTCTCGTCGTCTAGCTTTCCTTTGGGCGTTTCCGACACGCGTTCCGCGCGCCGGCCGGAAGCGCCGATCAAAGGATTTGCGCGCTCGCCGGACGAGCATTTACGTATTCATAACTGTCTCTACAACGTTTCGAGCGCTTAGCCTCGCTTCGAGACAGAGATTAACCTCAAATTGACAATTGGCCGTCATCGTCCTGAGCAGATCGATTTGTGCTCTCGGGGACTACGGGGCGGATGAAACGGGCTCAGCTCATTGGATTTTCGGTGGCTTTAAGCGCCGCCCTGCTCGCGTATTACGTAGCGAGCGCGTTCGTGCGCCCGCCCGCGGCTCCGATCACTGTCGAGAAGACGGTCAATAGCACCGATGTGCTGGTGGCCGGATCGGATATCCCGGTGGGGCAGATCGTCAACGAGGGAAGCTTCCGATGGGTCTCTTGGCCTTCGGAAGCCGTCTCCGCGAGCTACATCACCAAGCAGAGCGGCGGCCAGTCGATCATGCATAACCTCTCGGGTTCGGTAGCGCGCTCGCCGCTGCTTGCCGGAGAGCCTGTTACCGCGCAGAAGCTGATCAAGGCGGGGCAGGGCGGCGTTCTCGCTGCGATCCTGCCGCAAGGCATGCGCGCCATCTCGACGAAGATCAAAGCCGAGACGGCGGCCGGCAGCCTCATTCTCCCCAACGATCATGTGGACGTCATTCTGATCCGGCAGGTGCGGGGCCGCAGCGGTCAGGACGCAAGCGTCGTCGACACGCTGTTCCGGAACGTCCGTGTCATGGCAATCGGTCAGCAGATCGAGACGAAGGAAGGCAAGAAGGCAGCGGACAGTTCGGCAACGACGGCGACGTTGGAGCTGACGCCGCGCCAAGCGGAGATGATGGCGCTCGCGAATTCGATGGGCGAGATCACTTTGTCCCTTCGCAGCGTTGCCGATTTAAGCACCGACCCGGCAAGGGCCGGCGGTGTCAGTCTCGACAAACCTAAAAACAATTCCGTGCGCATCGTTCGCTACGGAGCCAAGTCGCGTGTGTATGGCGTGAACTGAGTAAATGATTAATCAGTAGTCGTCATAGGTTTAGGGCTCATGCGCAGTAATTCCGGATTTTCTTGGCGCGCTCGATTGCGCGCCATCGTGATGTTTTTTGGCGCGACGCTTGCCTTTTCGGCGGCAGTGGCACAGCCGCCAGAGTCCGAAGAAGTTTATCGCGACCTCTCGGCGGATGCTGGGGGGCATCAATCGTTCATTCGCATCAAGGACACCGGCGGCCCTATCAGGAAAAGCCTGAAGATCGGGATGGGAAAATCGGTCCTACTCGAATTTCCGCGCGATGTCCGCGACGTGATGGTGTCGAACCCCGCCGTGGTCGATGCGGTGGTTCTGAGTTCAAACCGCGTCTTCCTGCTCGCCAAAGGAACCGGCGAAGCCAACGCCTTCTTCTTCGATACGTCGGGTGCGCAATTCGCGACCATGGAGCTTTACATCGAGCGAGAGACGGCGGGGCTGCAATCGCTCCTCAACCGGATCATCACCGGTGCTTCCATCAAGGTCGAGATGCTGAATCAGACGGTCATCCTGACGGGAAGCGTCAAGAGTCCGATCGACTCGACCCGCGCCGGCAACATCGCCGCGCAATTCATCTCGCAGCAGCTCACCAGCACGTCCATCAACGTCAAAGAGGGCGTTACGATGGGCGACAGTCAGACCAATCAGCAGAAACAACCCGTCATCAATATGCTGACGGTAGAAGCTGAAGAGCAAGTGATGCTCAAGGTGACGGTCGCCGAAGTTCAGCGGACGGTTCTGAAGCAGCTGGGCGTCAATCTTGGCGGGATGTTGCAATCGGGAAGCTTCTCGACAACGCTTCTGACGGAAAACTCATTACCGATATCGGCGGCGCAAGGTCTCGGAACGCTTCCGACGTTCGGACTTCCTGCGGCGGCCAGTGCAGCCTGCGCGATTGGCTCTATATGCGCGTTCAACACCGGCCCCCCTGGCGCCCTCGGCAACAGCGGTCTGCTGTCGGGATGGGGTTCGGGTGGCAATCGAATCCAGTCGGCGATCCGGGCGTTGGAACGCGACGGTCTGATCCGGACGCTCGCCGAACCGAACCTGACCGCCATTTCGGGTGAGCCAGCCGAATTCCTCGCGGGCGGCGAAGTGCCATACGTCACCGGCATCGACACGCAAACCGGCACGAGTTCCGTCGCGTTCAAAAAGTTCGGCGTGCAGCTCGGCTTTACGCCTGTTGTGCTTTCCGAAGGCCGCATCAGTCTGAAGATCGACACCAGCGTCAGCGATATTTCGCAATTCATCGGCGGCAATCCGGTATTCGATACGCGGCAGGCGAAAACCGTCGTGGAGTTGCCGTCCGGCGGATCGCTCGCCCTCGCAGGCCTCATCAATACGAAAACGCAGCAAAACATCGATGGCCTGCCAGGCGCCAAGGACATTCCTATTCTCGGCACGCTGTTTCGAAGCCGCGATTTCCAAAACCAGGAGTCGGAGCTGGTCGTCATCGTGACGCCTTACCTGGTGCAGCCGACCTCGCGTCAGCAGCTTGCGGCGCCGACCGATGGGCTCGCGCCGGCGACCGACCTCAAGGCGGACTTTCTCGGTCATCTCAACAGGATCTACGGCAAGAGCGAAGCGATGCCTTCCGGCGGTCTCAAGGGTGATTACGGTTTCATCGTCGAATAACTGGGGCGCAGACGCATCATGCCGATCAAGTGCACGACCGACCGCGGGCCCCGGAAATTATGCTCGGGCTTCGCCAAAATTCTTGTCATCGTTTCGCTTCCGCTTTCCGTCGCCGGATGCCGTCACGATGCTCCCGGCCCTCAGGTCGCGGGCTGGCAAGTCATCGATCCCGAGCAACGACATCCGATCCTCGTGTCACAGCAGCCGGCGACGCTCAATCTGCGTATAGCTGCGAGTTCCGATGGTCTGACACCCGCGCAGCGCGCGCGCGTTTTGGAGTTCGCCGGCAGAAGCCGCGCTTCGGACGCAGGAAACAGCCGCGTCGTCATTTCGGCTCCGGGCGGTTCGGCGAACGAGGGCGCTGCTATGCAGGCAGCCGACGAAGCGCGCCGTTTGATGATCGAGACCGGTTATTCGGAAACCTCGATCGCTGTCGAGGCTTACCATGCGGACGGGCGGGATGCGCCGTTGCGGTTGTCTTACATGCGCTACGTCGCCGAAGCGCCCGAGTGCGGGCGGGACTGGTCGGAAAATCTCGGTCGTACCTATCAAAATACGCCGTATCCCAATTTCGGCTGCGCTGGTCAGCGCAATCTTGCCGTCATGGTGGCGAACCCGGCTGACCTGCTCGGTCCGCGTACGATGACCAGTCGCGACGCGAACCGGCGGGACGATATGTATTCCAAATACGTGACGGGTAAGCCACTTGGCGCCGATGCCGAAGCTGCGACGATCGCCAAGCCCACCACCAATTGATCTTTCGGAGACGACATGTCCAAGCACGCTCCAGATAGCCCAAGCGAGGAACCGGTGCTCGAAGATGGTGGCTCGTCGGATCTCCCTCCGGCCGATCGCGCCCGTCCCATACCGCGAATTTCCATTCAAGCCTTTTGCGATGATCCGCAGGTTGCCGACGCGCTTCAGTATGCAGCCGATGATCGCCGGTTGTCGAAAGCGCACGTCAGCGTCCACATGGGCGGCATTGGCGCGGCCGTCGCGCACTATCTCGATAGCCCGACGCCCAATCTGATCATCCTCGACAGCGCTCTGAAGGGCAGCCAATTGCTCGTCGAACTCGATCGGTTAGCGGAGAGCTGCGATCCGGGAACGAAGGTCATCGTCGTCGGGCGGCACAACGACGTGCTTCTCTATCGCGAGCTCTTGAAGCGCGGCGTCGCGGAGTATCTCGTCTCTCCCGTCGATCCGATGGGGTTGATGGAGAGCATTTCCAATCTCTACAACAATCCGGAGACCGATCCTGTCGGCCATGTCTTCGCATTCATCGGAGCGAAAGGCGGCGTCGGTTCATCGACCATTTGCCACAACGTGGCGTGGACGATGTCGGAAGTTTTGAAATCGGATGTCACGATCGCCGATCTCGATCTCGCGTTCGGCACCACAGGCCTCGATTTCAATCAGGATCCTGTTCAGGGCATAGCTGAAGCATTGGCAACGCCGGAGCGTCTGGACGACCAGTTGCTCGATCGCCTGCTGACGAAATGCTCGCAGCATCTTTCCATTTTTGCGGCGCCCGTCGTACTCGACCGCGACTTCGACATTTCGCCTGAAGCTTGCGCCATCGTCATCGATGTGGCGCGCCAGAATGTGCCGTTCGTTGCCGTCGATCTGCCGCATGGTTGGTCGCCGTGGTCGAAGCGCGTCCTGATGCAGGCCGACCAGGTTGTCATCACGGCCGTTCCGGATCTTGCAAACCTGCGGAACGCCAAGAACATCATCGATCTTCTCAAAACGTCGAGAAAAAACGACGAGAAGCCGCACTTGATCCTGAACATGGCAAACGTGCCGAAGCGCCAGGAAATCAGTGTCAAGGAATTCGAGCAGGCTCTTGGCCTCAAGGTCATCTCGGTGATCGACTACGATTCCGAAACCTTCAGCCAGGCGGCGAACAACGGTCAAATGATCGGCGAGTTCAACTCGAAGGCGAAGTCGATCGAGAAGTTCCACGAATTAGCGTTCAGGCTAACGCGGCGTAAAGACACTAAAGCGGAAAAACCAAGTTCGCCGTTGTCGGCCATCGCGCCGATCCTGGAGAAGTTGAAGCTCAAGCGTTGAGGATCTAAGCCCCATGTTCGGTAGGCGCTCCAACGATCAATCGTCAGAGAGGCGCGTTGCGCAGCAGGCTCCTGAACCGCAGGCAGCCGCCGCCGTTATCGAACCGCGCGCATCGACGCCGGCGCGAGCACCCGCCGCGCCGAGCCCCACGCCGCAGCGAGCTGAGGCCGTCGCCGAGACGCAGCGGCGGCACTCGGAAGAGTACTACGACGTCAAAACGACCGTCTTCAACGCGCTGATCGATACGATCGATCTTACGCAGCTGTCGAAGCTCGACAGTATTGCGGCGCGCGAAGAAATTCGCGATATCGTCAGCGAAATCATTCAAATCAAAAACGTCGTGATGTCGATTTCCGAGCAGGAAGAACTGCTCGAGGACATTTGCAACGACGTGCTCGGTTACGGCCCGCTCGAGCCTCTTCTGGCGCGAGACGACATTGCCGATATCATGGTGAACGGCGCCGGCACGACGTTCATCGAGGTCGGCGGCAAGGTTCAAAAAACCAACGTCCGGTTCGCCGACAATCAACAGCTCATGAATATCTGTCAGCGCATCGTCAGCCAGATCGGCCGGCGGGTCGATGAATCGAGCCCGATTTGCGACGCGCGTCTTCCCGACGGATCGCGCGTCAACGTCATTGCGCCGCCGCTCGCGATCGATGGGCCCGCGCTGACGATTCGTAAATTCAAAAAGGACCGTTTGCGCCTCGAGCAGCTGGTCAAGTTTGGGTCGATTACGCCGGATGCGAAGACGATCCTCGAGATCATCGGGCGCGTTCGCTGCAACGTCCTCATTTCGGGCGGCACAGGTTCCGGCAAGACGACGCTTCTCAACTGTCTTACGGGTTCGATCGATGATGACGAGCGCATCATCACGTGCGAGGACTCGGCCGAGCTTCAGCTGCAACAGCCGCACGTTGTGCGTCTCGAGACGCGGCCGCCCAATCTCGAGGGCGAAGGTGAGATCAAGATGCGTGATCTCATCAAGAACTGCCTTCGTATGCGTCCGGAACGCATCATCGTCGGTGAGGTCCGCGGACCGGAAGCGTTCGATTTGCTGCAGGCGATGAACACGGGCCACGACGGTTCGATGGGCACGTTGCACGCCAATAGCCCGCGCGAAGCGCTGAGCCGCCTCGAGTCGATGATCATGCAAGGCGGCTACGCGCTGCCGATCAAGACTATTCGCGAGATGATTTGCGGTTCCATCGACGTGATCGTTCAGGCGTCGCGCTTGCGTGACGGCTCGCGCAAAATCACGCACATCACTGAAGTCATGGGCATGGAAGAAGAGACCATCACTCTTCAAAACCTGATCATCTACGAAATCACCGGCGAGGACGCGCACGGCAAGCTGATCGGCCGGCACCGGTCGACGGGCATTACGCGGCCCCGCTTCATGGAACGCGCGGAATATTACGGTGAGACGGAACGCCTGACACGAGCGCTCGTCCAGTCCGAGATCGAAGACAAACACGGCAGTCCGCTCGGTGATCGCAATGGGTGATCTCGACCTTTTTTCGCTCATGGTGCCGCTGCTTGCGGCGCTCGCATTCGCCGGCGCGGTGTTCGCGATCGCGTATCCATATTTTGCCGACGACCGGCAGTCGAAGCGGTTGCAGAGCGTATCCAGTGCTCGAGGCTCGCGCATTTCCGGAGGCGCCGGCGACCTGCAAAGCAGCCGCAAGAAGTCCGTCGCGGATTCGCTGAAGGAAATCGACGACCGCCAGAAAGCCGACAAGAAGGTGACGCTCAGTCTGCGGTTGATGCGGTCCGGCTCGAAAATGACCCCGCGAGAATTCTATATTGCGAGCGCGCTGCTTGGCGCTCTTTTCGCGTCGATCGCGATATTCATTATGGGGCTGCCGTTGAGCGGCGCCGTCGTCGCGGCTATTGTCGGCGGGTTCGGCATGCCGCGCTGGATCCTCAATAAGATGATCAGCCGGCGTCAGCAGAAATTCGTTTCGCAATTGGCGAACGCCATCGACGTCGTCGTGCGCGGCATCAAGTCCGGCCTGCCGTTGAGCGAATGTCTTCAGGTCATTTCGCGCGAAAGTCCGGAGCCGCTTGCCAGTGAGTTCCGTGAAGTCGTCGAGCAGCAGCGGCTCGGCGTTTCCATCGCGGATGGCCTGGAGCGGATGTGCGACCGCATGCCGATATCGGATGTGCGCTTCCTGACCATCGTCATCGGCATTCAGCAGCAATCCGGCGGCAACTTGTCTGAAGCGCTCTCGAATCTTTCGAACGTTCTCCGTGACCGGCAAATGCTGGCGCTCAAAGTGAAGGCGCTTTCGGCTGAAGCGAAAGCGTCCGCAATGGTGCTTGCCTCGTTGCCGCCAGGTGTCATGACAATGGTCTTTCTTTCTTCGCCTGCGTACATCATGCCGCTTTTCACAACGACGATCGGGCACTTCATGGTCGCGGGCGGCGCGGCGTGGATGATGATGGGCGTTCTTGTCATGAAGAAGATGATCAACTTCAAGTTCTAGGCTTCTGCTCGTGCAAACAGACATGCTGGCGGTATAGCGATGTTGTCGTTCGTCGACGTTGTAATGGACCCGCAATTCATCGCGACGGTGCTGGCCGCCGTCTGCGTGTTCGCGACGGTTCTGACGATTGCGTTGCCGATGTTGCAACGTGATCAGATGAACCGGCGCATGAAGGAGATGGCCATCGAACGCGGCAAGATGCGGTCGGCCCGTCTCGCGGAATTGGCGACGAAGGATCGGCCCCAGAGCGGGCGGTTGCGAGCGACGCCGAAGGGCTTCATGCAGCAGGTCGTCGATCAGCTGAAGCTTCGCGAGCGCTTCGACAACGAGGAATTGCGTGAAAACCTGAAGCGCGCCGGTCTTCGCGGGCAGGCGAATATCGTGTCCTTCATGTTCTTCCGCGTCGCCGCTCCGATCGTGATTTTCTTTTTCGCGCTATTCTATCTCTTTGTTCTCTACGACAGTGGCTACTCTGCGCTCGTCAATGTCTTGATGGCATTAGCCGCGGGGTTCCTCGGCTTTTACGTGCCGAACATGTTCATCTCCAACCGCGTTCAGAAACGGCAGTTGGCGATCAAGCAAGCGTGGCCGGATGCGCTCGATATGCTCCTGATATGCGTGCAATCGGGCATGTCGGTCGAGGCGGGCTTTGCGAAGGTCGGCAAGGAGATCGTCACCCAGTCGGTCGAGCTGGCCGAGGAAATGATGTTGACGACGGCAGAGCTGTCGTATCTGCAGGATCGCAGGCAGGCATATGAGAATCTGGCCAAGCGGACGGGACTGCCCGGCGTCAAATCGGTGATGACGGCGCTTGTACAAGCCGAGCGTTACGGCACGCCGGTCGGGCAAGCGCTCAGAACGATGGCGAAGGAAAATCGCGAGATCCGGCAGTCGGAAGCCGAGCGCAAAGCTGCTGCTCTGCCGCCGAAGCTGACAGTTCCAATGATCGTGTTCTTTTTGCCCGTGCTTTTCATCGTCATCCTCGGCCCGGCCGGCATCAGTTACATGCAGATGGAAAAGTAGACCGTCCCACAAGTTGACCGGGCGACCGCGTTTTTGAAATTGTGTCGCGTTGGCCCTGGCCCCATTTGGTGGCCGGGGCTTTTTTTTAATGACGCCGAATGGACGCACGAACGCGAACAGCCGGCGCAGTTGGCCGGCTGATAGTGCGTCGACTGTCGAGTTTTGTAGTTGCCGCTCGAGGTCAGTGCGCGACCGGCAGCGGCTCGTCGGTGCTCGTTTGCCAGACGCCTTGCGTCACCGGCAGAGAACCGGCCGTTGCCGCTGCCTTCTGGACGGGAGCCGCCGGGCTGACCGAGGTATTGGCGGCAAAGCTGCTCGCGTCGGGCATGGAGGTCGTCGGTTCGATCTTCACCATTTGCTTCAGGTAAGCCGCGTTGGCGGAGGCGGTATCGGTGTTGAGGACGCCGGAGGCGATGGCTTTCGATTCGTCGTAGCGGCCCTGGAGACCCAGTACGAGCGCGAGGTTTTCGCGAATTTTCGGCGTCGCTCCGGACGAGGATACCGCTTGGCGGAGCAGACCCTCGGCCCTCTTCGGATCGCCGTTCATCGCGTAAGCCATCGCGAGGTTGTTCGTGACGGTCGGATTGTTGGGTGAAAGCGTCAGTGCGCGTTCATAGAATGGGATAGCCTCGGTGTACTTGCCCTGCTTCGCCATGACCGTGCCGCGCGCCGAGACGATGCGCCAATCGGGTTTCGTCGGGTCGTCGGCCAGCGTCAGCATCTGATTGGCGACGCCGACTTGATCCATTTCAAGCGCGAGGCGGCCATATTCGCTGGCGACTTCCGGATCGTTGCCATGAAGCAGGCTGACCTGCTGAAGGACGGCGAGAGCCTTGTCCTTTTCGCCGAGGGCTTTCAGATTTTTCGCATAGTTGAGCGCCGGGCGAAGCTCGGTCGGCTTCTTGTTGTACTCGTTGCCCCAGTAGATCGTGGCCTTCTGCAACTCGTTTTGTGGAGACGATGGGCCGGCATCGGCGGTCTTGGTGTCATTCGGTTTCATGGCGATGCTCGGCAACAGATCGGTTGACGCGGAGCAGGCCCCTAAGAGCAAGCTCGCGGTCAGGGCCGCGAGGGTGCCGAGGCGCCGGGGCCGCAGCACTACACATGCGAAGGGATGCTCGAAACGCGTCATGAAAGTCTCCGTCGGGGATTGATTCGCCGTTCCCCTGGCGAATCTTTGCGAGACCGTCAGTTTCTGAGGCATGGGTCAACAAACGCTTAAGTTTTGCGCCAGACCTGTATAAGCAGTGCAATCGCTGAAAAGGTTTGTGCTGTGGCCGCCCCGGCGGCCCTCGACAGCCCTGGGCAGTTGCAGCCGGCGCGCGACTCAATCGAATCAATGCAACCGAATCAATGCAACGCAGTGGAGTGTGAGACGAATGACCGAGACGACAGCCTGGACGGCGGCGGAAACATTTGCACTTGGCGCTGCGGCCGCTGACGACATCCCTGTTCATTTCGTTCCGTCCGACGGCGTCGATGCCATCGGCTCGCTCGACGACGTTCAGCGCGCCTGGCTCAAGGCGCAGAAGTTTTCAGGGAATGCCAAGCGCACCGTTCTTATTCCGGGCGCGGACGGAAACATCGCGTCCGTCGCGCTCGGGGTCGGCAACGGCCAGCAGGGGGAACCGAGCGGCCCATCCGAATTGCTTGCCGGGCTTTTGGGTTCAGGATTGCCGGCGGGAACGTATCGCTTCGCTTCGGAGCTGGCGCACGCCGATCTTGCCGCATTGGCCTGGTCTCTCGGCGGCTACTCGTTTTCGCGCTACCTGAAGAAAGACAAGAACGGCAGCCGCCCCAAACTGCGGCTCGCCAATGCGGGCTCCGATCGCATCATCAATACTGCCGAAGCCGTCTGGCTCGGCCGGGATCTGATCAACACGCCCGCGTCGGATATGGCGCCTGCCGATATCGAAGCCATCGCGCGTGTGCTCGCCGACCGCCACGGGGCTGATATTTCGGTGACCACCGGCGACGAGCTGCTGACGGAGAACTTTCCTCTCATTCATGCCGTGGGCCGCGCGAGCCCGCGGCAGCCGCGTCTCATCGACATGAGCTGGGGGCCGGCCGGCGCGCCGAAGATCACGCTCGTCGGCAAGGGCATCACGTTCGATACCGGCGGTCTCGACATCAAGCCCGCGAGTGCGATGCTGCTGATGAAGAAGGACATGGGTGGCGCTGCGACGGCGTTGGCGCTCGCGCACATGATCATGGGGCAGGGTCTCAAGTGCCGGCTTCGCGTGCTGATCCCGACAGCGGAGAACTCTGTCGGTGGCGATGCCTTCCGGCCGGGCGATGTGATTGCAAGCCGTCTTGGTCTCAGCGTCGAGATCGGCAATACGGACGCGGAAGGGCGGCTTGTGCTCGCCGATGCGCTGGCTCTCGCCGATGCGGACGAGCCCGACAGCATCTTCGTTTTCGCAACGCTGACCGGCGCGGCGCGAACCGCTCTTGGGCCGGACTTGCCTGCGTTCTTCACGAATGACGATGACCTGGCGCGCAGCCTGCCGCCGCTTGCCGCCTCCATCGGCGATCCTTTGTGGAATCTGCCGCTTTGGGATGGTTACCGCCGTCATCTCGACAGCGATATTGCCGACATGAACAACGTCTGGGAATCGCCATTCGCCGGCGCCATTACCGCGGCGTTGTTTCTGAAGCGCTTTGTCACCCGGGCTCGCCGTTTCGCCCACTTCGACCTATATGGGTGGCGACCGGCGGCTCGGCCCCTTGGCCCGAAGGGCGGGGAGCCGCAGACGGCCCGCGCAGTGATGGAACAACTGAGGCGAGAGCTCACCTCGTGACCACTGGAGTTTCGCAACGGACCGCAGGCGCCCTCGATCCGCGCCGCAACGTCTTTCGTCCGGACCTCGCGGCGAAATCGCTCGAGGGCGTGGTTCGTGCCGAGCGTTACGTCACCGGAGAACCCGGTTTTGTCGTGCGTTCCACGGTGCCGCTTCGCAAGCAGCCCGATCCGTCGTGTGGTTTCGAAACCGAAGTTTTGTTCGGCGAGAGCCTGACAATCTTCGACGATGCCAACGGCTGGGCGTGGGTTCAGCTCGCGCGCGACGGGTACGTCGGCTATCTGCGCTCGGACACGATTGCGCGCGGCGCGATACGTCCAACCCATCGCGTGCAGACGCTCGGGACATTTCTTTACGGCGCACCCGACATCAAGTCGCCGCCGATCATGCATCTCGCACTCAACACGCCGATTGCGGTTATTGGCGGCGACGATCGATTTCTCGAACTCGAGAGTGGCGGTTTCATCTACGCGCGGCACGCCTCTGTGAAAGATCGCTTTGTGCGCGATTACGCAGAAATCGCCGAGCGCTTCATCGGTACGCCGTATCTCTGGGGGGGCCGCACGCGCGTCGGAATCGACTGTTCGGGCCTTGTGCAGACGGCGCTTCAGGCTGCGGGCATTCCGGCGCCGCGCGACAGCGATATGCAGCAGGCGGAGCTTGGCGACAACGTTCTCGTCTCGGAAGATCTCGAAGGGTTGGCGCGCGGAGATCTCGTGTTCTGGAAGGGGCACGTCGGCATCATGCTTGACGGCGTTATGTTCATTCACGCCAACGCCTATCACATGGTGGTCGCGGTCGAGCCGCTGTCCGAGGCCGCGCGACGGATCGCAAAATCCGGCAGCCATATCTCGGCGATCAAGCGGCTCGCCGGCCACGCGCCGTCTTTCTAATCACCGTTATTCAGCGGCGATAGGGCAAGAAGCGGCGTGTCCGCCGTTCTTCAGCCGGCGTCGGCGGAGCGATCCGCCGGTCGCCGATCCAGTCCCACCCGGGTGCCAGCTCGACGCGCATCGCGACACCGACGAGAGCATCCGTCATGGCATTGAATATTTCGATTTTGTCGACGCGGCCGGCCTCGATCGCCCGAACGAGGGCCGGGAACAAATCGAGCCGCTCGATCGGCCGGTCGTCGTAGGTTTCAGCTGCGAGCTTCAGTCCAAATTTCTGATCGGATTTGATCATCAGCTCGAACGGGCAAGCAAGATCGGCATTCGGGACCACGACCATTCGCCAGTAGCGCTCGGAAGCCGCGATGCCGATTTCGGCGCAATCGGCCGTCGCCTTGGCCCACGCTTCGAGATCAATGAGCGTCCGCTCGAGGCGGTCCCGGAAGACGTCATTGGGAAGCATTGTGGACGGATCTCACATCGGCGATTCGGAACCCCAGGATAGCCGATCCCGGGGGTTCCGAAAGCACGCCACGGTGACATTCCGTTTTTCAGGATGCCAGGGCGCGCACCAGCTCTTCGTCCTTCGCCAGCGCGCTCTTGAAGGCCGGGCGGCTCGTCAGGCGTTCAAGATAGCTCGTGAATTCGGGCGTCTCGGGCAGCAGCTTGAACAGCGTCAGCCAGCGTACGGACGAACCAACTACGACATCGGCGGCAGAGAATCGTTCACCCAGAATGTAAGGTCCGCTGCCGAGCGCGCCCACCAGCGTGCTCACCATGCCGTCGTAGGTTCCGTAGCTCATCGCTGACGGCATCGAGGACTCGATTTTTCGCCAGCGGTCCGCGACCGCGGGCTCGACGGCGCCGTGGTTGAAGATGATCCACCTCAAATAGGTGCCGCGCGCGGGATCGCCTAATGGGGGAGCGAGCTGCGCGTCAGGGAAGAGATCGGCGAGATGGATGGCGATGGCGCCGACTTCCGTCACCGGAACGCCGTCGTGGGTGACCGTCGGTAGTTTTCCCAGCGGATTGATCGCGAGGAACTCGGGCGTTTTGTGCTCGCCCTTTTTCATATTGAGCACTTTGAGTTCGTGGGGCGGTGATCCGAGTTCTTCGAAGAGCCAGCGAACGGCGAAGGAGCGCGTTTGTGGCGCGTGGTAGTGAACGAGCTTAGGCGTTGCCATCATCGGCCTCCTGTTCAGCTCGCGAGCGCTCCCCTGTGGGCGACTTTGAGGTCGAATGCGGCCGCGAGAAGAGCCTTCGTATACTCGTCCTTCGGCTTTTCAAAGATGTCGCGCGCGGGGCCTTCCTCGACGACCTTGCCGTTCTTCATGACGATGACGTAGTTGCAAAGCGCGCGCACGACTTTCAGGTCGTGACTAATGAACAGGTAGGCAAGATCGTGCCTCGTCTGCAGGTCGCGCAGGAGATCGACGATCTGGGCTTGCACGCTCATGTCGAGCGCGCTCGTCGGCTCGTCGAGCATGACGAACTTCGGCTGCAGAACCATGGCGCGGGCAATTGCAATGCGCTGTCGCTGGCCGCCTGAGAATTCATGCGGATAGCGGTCTTGGGACGCCGGATCGAGACCGACCTCCGTCAGGGCGGCGCTTACGCGTTCCCGGCGCTGGCGGTCGTCAAGCTCCGGATTTTGAATCGTCAGCCCTTCTTCGATGATCTGGCCCACGGTGAGGCGCGGCGAGAGAGAACCGTAGGGATCTTGGAAGACGATCTGCATTTCCTTGCGGAGCGGGCGCATCTGCTTGTTCGTCAAACCGTCGATGCGCTTGCCGACGTAAGCGATCGGTCCGTCGGAGGAGAGAAGACGCAAAATGGCGAGGCCGAGCGTCGTCTTGCCGGAACCGGATTCGCCGACGACGCCTAAGGTTTCACCGGCCCTGAGCTTCATCGACAACCCGTCGACGGCTTTCACGTAATCAACCGTCCGCTGAAGCAATCCCTGTTTGATCGGAAACCAGACTTTGAGGTTGTCGGTCTCGACGACCACGGGCCGCGTGGTGTCGGTGGTGGGTGGCATTCCCTTGGGCTCGGCTTCGAGCAGATGGCGCGTGTAGGGATGCTTCGGCTCCGTGAAGACTTCTTCCGCCGGTCCCGTTTCGACGATCTCGCCGTGGCGCATGACGTAGACGCGCTCGGCCATGCGGCGGACGATGCCGAGGTCGTGTGTGATGAGCAGCATCGCCATGCCCATCTCTTTTTGCAGCGACTTCAGAAGCTCGAGGATTTGCGCCTGGATCGTCACGTCGAGGGCGGTCGTCGGCTCGTCGGCGATCAGCAGGTCCGGCTTATTGGCGAGTGCGATCGCGATCATCACGCGCTGACGTTGGCCGCCGGACAGCTGATGCGGATAGGCGCCGAGCCGCTTTTCGGGATCGCGGATGCCGACCTTCTTCAGAAGCTCGAGGACGCGTTCGCGAGTATTCTCAACCGAGACGGTCTGATGCAGCTTGATGATTTCGCCGACCTGCTTCTCGATGGTGTGAAGCGGGTTGAGCGTCGTCATCGGCTCCTGGAAGATGATGGAGATGCGCCGGCCGCGGATCGCGCGAAGCTCGGCCGCGTTCATCTTCAGGATGTCCTTCCCCTCGAACAGAATCTCGCCCGTCGGATGGGAGGCGGAATTGGGAAGCAGGCGCAGGATCGACATTGCGGAGACGGTCTTGCCGGAGCCGGATTCGCCGACAAGCGCAACCGTCTCACCCTTGCCGACCGTGAACGACACACCTTTGACAACGCGCACCGCTTCGGCGCCGTCGCCGAAAGCGACAGACAGATTGCGAACATCGACGAGAGGCGCTGCGGCTGACATCAACTCTTGCCCCTGAAGGTCTTTCGCGGATCGAGTGCGTCGCGCACGGCTTCACCCATGAAGATCGCGAGCGACAGGATGATTGAAACAGCGATGAAGCCGGATATGCCGAGCCACGGCGCTTCGAGGTGCTTCTTGCCTTGGAGCAGAAGCTCGCCAAGCGACGGAGAACCGGGCGGCATGCCGAGGCCTAAGAAGTCGAGCGCCGTCAGGGCTGCAATGCCGCCCGAAAGCTTGAACGGCAGGAACGTCAGCGTCGCGACCATCGCATTCGGCAGCAAGTGCTTGAACATGATCTGCCAGTCGGAAAGGCCGAGCGCGCGCGCGGCGCGGACGTATTCGAGGTTGCGGCCACGAAGGAATTCGGCGCGGACGAGACCGACGAGCGACGTCCAACTGAAGATCATCAAAATCCCGAGCAGCGTCCAGAATCCCGGAACGAAGAGCGAGGATATGATCAGCAGCACGAACAGTTCCGGAATCGAGTTCCAGATTTCGAGCACGCGCTGGAATATGAGATCGACGCGGCCGCCGAAGTAGCCCTGCACGGCGCCGGCAACAACGCCGACCGCGGACGAGACGATCGTCAGGATCAGGCCGAACAGGACGGAAATACGGAAACCGTAGATCACGCGCGCGAGAACGTCTCGCCCTTGATCGTCGAGGCCAAGCCAGTTGGTATTTCCGAGCTCTTCATAGCGCGCAAGCTGGTCCGGCGGCGCGGGGCAGAGCTTGAGGGACGTTGCCCACGGAGGTGGCGCCGGATAACCGAGGCAGACGCCGCTTTCGCCGATGCGGCCGGGGTAATCCTTGTTGATCGTCGAATAGGAATAGCGGATCGGCGGCCACAGCATCCAGCCGTTGGCGTTGATCTCGTTCGCTATGTCGGGTGTCCTGTAGTCGGTTACGGCAAGGAAGCCGCCGAACTTCTCTTCCGGATAATCGACGAGAACGGGAAACAGGATTTCGCCCTTGTAGCTTGCGATCAGCGGGCGGTCGTTGGCAATGAACTCGGCGAAGAGAGAGGCGACGAACAGGGTCGTGAAGATGATGAATGAGCGATAGCCGATCTTATGGGATTTGAACCGTTCCCAACGGCGGCGGTTGACGGGCGACAGCCGGAAGCGCTGCCGCAGCCGCTGAAGGCGCGATTTCGCAGGTGCCGCTTCCGGGGATACAGTGGCGCCTGATGCGCGATCGGCCCGTTGATCCATCGTCATACCTCGCGTGTCTCGAAGTCGATGCGAGGATCGACGAGGGTATAGACGAAGTCGGACAGGATGCCGACGAACAGGCCGACGAGCGAGAAGATGTAGAGCGACGCGAAGACGACGGGATAGTCGCGCTTTTCGATGCTCTCGAACGAGAGAAGGCCGAGACCGTCAAGCGAGAAGATCGTTTCGATCAGCAGCGCGCCTGAGAAGAACGCGCTGATGAAGGCTGCCGGAAAGCCCGAGATGACGAGCAGCATGGCGTTGCGGAAGACGTGGCCGTAAAGGACTTGGCTTTCGGTCAGGCCCTTGGCGCGCGCCGCCACGACGTATTGCTTGCGGATCTCGTCGAGGAACGAGTTTTTGGTCAGGAACGTCATCGCGGTGAACGAGCCGACGGCCATCGCGATCATCGGCAGCACGAGGTGCCACAGATAGTCGGTGACTTTGCCGAACCACGACAGCTGGTCCCAGTTGTCAGAGAAGAGGCCGCGCGAGGGGAACCACTGGAAGAACTGCGAGCCCGCGAACAGGATGAGCAGGAGGACTGCGAACAGGAACCCCGGTATTGCGTAGCCAATCACGAGGACCGCGCTCGACCACGTATCGAACGGCTCGCCGTCCTTCACGGCCTTGCGGATGCCGAGCGGGATCGAGATCAGGTAGGTCAGCAGCGTCATCCAGATGCCGAGCGAGATCGAAACCGGAAGCTTCTCCTTGATCAGCTCCAGTACCGAGACGTCGCGGAAATAGCTCTTGCCGAAATCGAACGTCAGGAAGTTCTTCATCATCAGGTAGAAGCGTTCGTAGGCAGGCTTATCGAAACCGAACTGCTTCTCGAGACTTTTGATGAAGGCCGGATCGAGGCCTTGGGCGCCACGATATTTCGAGGTGATGGAATCGCCGCCGCCGACGCCGAGCTGATTGCTCATGGCTCCGCCGCCGAGGGTGTCGCCGCCGCCGCCGCCCATGCGGCTGACGATCGAGGACGATTGCCCCGTCAACTCCGCGATCATGCGCTCGACCGGTCCGCCAGGAGCGAACTGGATGATGATGAACGAGAACAGCATGATCCCGAAAAGGGTCGGGATCACCAGCAGTATGCGTTTTAAAAGATAAACAGCCATCAGGGCTTTGCCGGTTGTTCCTGAGTTTGAGCGGTCGGCTTACCGGAGCTTAACGCTGCGGCCTTTGCCGGATCGTACCACCACGTATCGAGTATGCCTGCATCATATTTGGGCTGCACGGCAGGTCGCGCGTATTTGTTCCAATACGCTATCGAGTACGACGCCTTATACCAGTGCGGAACCCAATAATGACCTGCACGGAGCACGCGATCAATGGTGCGCGTCGCTGTGACCAGTTCGGCCCGCGATTTCGCTGCGACAACTTTGTCGACGAGGGCATCGATAACGGGATCGGATATGCCGGCGAGGTTGAATGAGCCGTCGGTCTTGGCTGCCTCCGAGCCCCAATAGCTGCGCATCTCGATGCCGGGCGTCAGCCGCAAGGAGTAACGCTGGGTCGCGATATCGAAATCGAACGCCTTCACGCGCCGCTCGTATTGGGCAGGATCAACGAGCCGCCACGAGGCATCGACGCCTATGCGCTTCAAGTTTTCCGTGTAGGGAACGGTGATGCGCTCGAACATCGCCTCGAAGTCGAGGAATTCGATCGTTAGCCGTTCGCCTTTGTCGTTGTGCAAGAAATTATCTGAGCCGGGTTTCCAGCCCGCTGCGATGAGAAGATCGCGGGCCTTCTTCAGGTTGTCTCGGTTGTTGCCGCTGCCGTCAGTCACCGGCGGCGTATAGGGTTCTTCGAAGACTTCGGGCGCAAGTTTATCTTTGTAGGGCTCGAGCAGCGCCAACTCTTCAGGGCTCGGCTTCCCTGTCGCCTTCATATCGGAATTTTCGAAATAGCTCGTCGTGCGCTTGTAGAGCCCGTAGAACAATTTCTTGTTCGACCATTCGAAATCGAAAACGAGATCGAGCGCCTGACGAACGCGCGGGTCCTTGAACTTGTCGCGACGGGTGTTGAGGAAATATCCCTGCGCCCCGGACGGGCGATCATCCGGCAGCGACGCCTTGATCAGCCGCCCTTCGCGGACGGCGGCAATCTCGTAACCCGTTGCCCAGCTGACGCTCGAGAACTCCTCGCGGAGGTCGAAGTTGCCGGATTTCAGCGCCTCAAGTTCGATGTTGCGGTCGCGGTAATAGTCGTAGCGGATCTCATCGAAGTTATACCGGCCCTTGTTCACGGGCAGATCCTTCGCCCAATAGTCCTCGCGCCGCGTATAGGTGATGTCGGTGCCGGGATTGAAGCTCTTGATCTTGTATGGCCCCGAGCCCAGCGGCGCTTTCAGGGACGTCTCTTCGAACGGCTGGGTCGCGTAATAGGCCTTCGAAAGTACGGGCAACTGGGCGACGGTGATCGGCAGATCGCGCACCAAGTCGCCCTTGAACGTGTAGCGCACCGTTTCCTTATCGAGTGCTTCCGCGGACACGACATCGCGCAGCGTCATCGAGATTGCGGGATGGCCTTTTTCCTTCAAGACGCCGAAGGAAAAGACGACGTCTTCGGCTGTCAGCGGCGACCCGTCGGAGAATTTCGCTTCGGGGCGCAGCTTGAACGTCACCGACATTTTGTCGGGCGCGACGTCGGCCGACCTGGCGACGAGGCCATAGACGGCATCGGGCTCGTCCTGCGCGCGCACCATCAAGGCATCGAACAACGAGTCGAGGCCCTGGGCGGCGTCGCCTTTCAGGATGAACTGGTTCAGCGTGTCGAACGTGTTGGCGCCGCCGGTTCCCATCGTCACCATGCGGCCGCCCTTCGGCGCATCCGGATTGACGTAGTCGAAGTGCTGGAAATCCGCTGGATATTTAAGCTCGCCGAAAACCGAGAGACCATGACGCGGTTCGGCGCTCGCGATCCTCGCGCATGACACGGAGAACAGCAGCGCCAGCGCGGTGAAGAACGTCACCGGGAGAAGCGTGGTCTTTCGAGCTGAGGGAAATCCTGGCACGCGGCTCATTTTCCCTTCGCGGCTTGAACGGCCTTCGCCTTGTCGGCGTCGAACCACCAGACCTGAGTCAGACCCGCTGTCTGCGACGGCAATTTCGCCGGGCGTCCGAAGATGTCCCAGTAGGCGAGGCGTTCGAAGGGATAATGCCAGTGCGGTACGACGTAGTTATTCCACAGCAGCACGCGATCGAGCGCGTGGGTTGCGGCAACGAGATCGTCGCGATCCTTTGCGAACACGATCTTGTCGACGATCTTGTCGACAGCGGGGTTCTTGATGCCGGCCGTATTGCGGCTGCCCGGTTTGTCGGCCGACGCCGAGCCCCAGAAATCCCGCTGCTCGTTGCCGGGCGAATTCGACTGGGCGAACGTGTCGACGATGATATCGAAGTCGCGATTGTCTTCGCGCTGCTTATACTGCGCATCGTCGACGTTACGCACGGTCGCCTTAATGCCGAGTGCGGAAAGATCTTTCACGTAAGGCAGGATGATCCGTTCGAACGTATCGCCATTGATCAGGAATTCGACCGTCATCTGCTCGCCCTTATCGTTGCGAAGGGCGCGCGCAGTCGAGCCCGATGAAAGGCCGATCGTCTTCTTGATCTTGCACCAGGTTCCGCACGACGGATCGTCGACTGCTTCACTCCTGATTTTCCAGCCTGCGGCTTCGAGAAGTTTCAGAGCCTCCTGCTGATGCTTGCGGTAATCGCCTTCCTGCGTGTTGACAGGGTTCTTCCATTCGGTCGTGAAGACTTCCGGCGGGACCTCGTCTTTTACTTCGTTCAGGATTTCGAGTTCGCGCCCCTGCGGCAGGCCGGTCGCCGCCAGATCGGAATTGGCGAAGTAGCTATCGACGCGCTGATAGAGGTCGAAGAATAGTTTCTTGTTGGTTTCCTCGAAATTGAAAAGCAGGTTGAACGCCTGGCGCACACGCGGGTCTTGGAATTGCGGGCGGCGGAGATTGAAGACGAATGCCTGCATCGGCGCGACGCGCTTGACCGGGATCGCTTCCTTTTTCACGAGGCCCTTCTTCAGGGCGTCGAAATTATACTGCGTCGCCCAGGCTGCTGCCTGGTTCTCGCCCCACACGTCGATGGATCCGGTCTTGAAGTCTTCGAAGGCGGGCGTGCGGTCGCGATAATACGTGAATTCGAGAGTGTCGAAATTCTGCTGTCCGCGCATCACGGGCAGATCTTTCGCCCAGTAGTCGGGGACGCGCTCGTAACTGATCTTGCGGCTCGTATCGACCGACTTGATTTTGTAGGGGCCGTTGCCGAGCGGCGGCTCGACAGTGGTCTCGGCGAGGCTACGCTGTTTGCCGTTGGCGTCTTTGCCTTCCCAGTAATGCTTCGGCACGATGTTCAGCTCGCCGACGATCATCGGCAACTCGCGATTGCCGGCCTTGTCGAACGTGAACTTCACCTCGTGATCGCCGGTCTTTTCGGCCTTTACGACGTTCTTGTAGTAGAACGCGTAGAACGGATTGACCTTCTTGAACTCGTCGAACGAGAAGATCACGTCTTCGGGCGTGATGGGTTGACCGTCCTGAAATTTCGCTTCGGGGCGGAGCTTGAAAGTCACCGAGGAAAAATCATCCGGATAGGACGCGCACTCAGCGATGAGCGCGTATTGCGTCGAGGGCTCGTCAAGGCTCGGCGTAAACAGGCTGTCGTACAACAGTCCAAGTCCCGCGGCCTTGACGCCTTTGTCGGAGAAGGGGTTCAGCGTGTCGAAGGTGCCGTTCGCCCATTGGCGCACGGTTCCGCCCTTCGGTGCGTCGGGATTGACCCAATCGAAATTTTTGAAGTCCGGTCCGTATTTGGGCTCGCCGACGAGAGACATGGCGTTGCGGCACTGAGATTCGTTCGCATTTGCCGGGTTCGGGATCGGCCAGAAACTCAAGAACGCCAGCGCGGCAACCATGAACGGCGTCAGGCGCATCTGCATATTCGAATTCGTCCTTCCAACTCTCGCTTGCAATTCGAGCTTAACATGGCTTCGGCTACCGGGGATAAGGCCGCCCGGCGGGACATGAGCCGCACATGAAACGACCCCGCCGAGTGCCCGGCAGGGTCGCAAAGTTTTCCGTTCTTAGCGAGTTAAAACGCCGTCATTTTGGCAGTGGAACGGGGGTATCTGCAAGCGTCGCCAGATAGGCAATTACGTCCGCTTCATCAGAGGCGGTGGGGAGCCCCTTGAACACCATTTTGGTGCCCGGAATGAAGGTTTTGGGACCGTGAAGAAAATGTGCGAGTTCTTCGAACGACCAATTGCCGCCCTTGGACTTCATGGCTTCAGAATAGCTGAAGCCGGGGAAGCTCGCCTTCGGGCGATTAACGACGTCCCACAGGTTCGGCCCGACTGTCGGCGCCTTGCCTTTTTCGGACACGTGGCAGGCCTGGCATTTCTTGAATATGGCCTTGCCGTTTTCGGGATTTGCCTTCGCCAGGAGTGCGACGACTTCTTCACCGCCGCCGCCAGCGGCGGGCGCGGCTTCCGCAGCGCTTTCCTTTGATGTCGCGGCCTCGGCGGCGGGTGCGGCAGCCGGCAGCACGAATCCGGGCTTCTCGGGCGTATGCCCGACGTTCATGTCGATCGCTGTCTTCACTCCGAAAATCAAAAGCAGCGCCGACAGCACAGCGCCCGCTATCTTCGTGAACTCGAAACTGTCCATTTATCTTCGCTCCCTCTTCGGCTTCCCCAGGACGCGCAATTCAAGGTGACGAGATCGATTTGCGGTATATAAGCTCGTCCACCCCGCAAGCACATCGACGTTTTTTGAATGTCGATAGCGATATCGTGGCAATTTGTCACCGAACAAAAGAACTCAACGCAGTGGCCCAAGAGACTCTGATCCTCATACCGGCGCGGATGCAGGCGACGCGGCTTCCCGGCAAGCCGCTCGCCGACATTCATGGAAAGCCGATGATCGTCCACGTCTGGCGGCGTGCGGTCGAAGCGAACGCAGGGCGCGTCATCGTCGCGACCGACAGCGCCGAGATTTTACAGGCTGTGAAAGCGGCCGGCGGCGAGGCCGTCATGACACGCGCCGACCACGCATCGGGCTCGGATCGCATCCACGAGGCCGTCACCAAGGTCGATCCGGCGCGGAAAGCGGAGATTATCGTCAATCTACAGGGCGACCTGCCGACGCTCGATCCGCGGCTCGTATTGGATTGTGTCGCGCCGCTCGCGTCGGGTGAAACGGATATCGCGACGCTTGCCGCGCTCATTTCCGATGACGAGGAGCGTCTCAATCCGAACGTCGTCAAGGTCGTCGGGACGCCGATCGGTGAGAACCGGCTCCGGGCGCTTTATTTCACGCGCGCGACCGCGCCTCACGGTGAGGGGCCGCACTTTCATCACATCGGGATCTACGCTTATCGCCGCGATAGTCTCGAACGCTTCGTCGGGCTGCCTCCAGCGGTTCTCGAGAAACGCGAAAAGCTTGAACAATTACGGGCACTTGAGGCTCAGATGCGCATCGACGTCGCTATCGTTGACACCGTTCCTCTCGGTGTCGATACTCCCGCCGACCTTGAGCGCGCCCGCCGCCTCATCGCGCCTTAGCATCTTCTCCCGGACAATCGACAGGCTATGACAAATCAATCAGGCTCCGAGCTCGGCGCCGGCAAAATCTCGTACCAAGGCGAGCCGGGGGCGAATTCGCATCTGGCGGCGCGCGAAGCTTATCCCGATTTCGAAAGCGTCGCCTATCCGACGTTCGAGGACGCCTTGGCGGCGGTCAAAACGGGGGAAGCGCAGTACGCGATGATCCCGGTCGAAAACTCCGTCGCCGGACGTGTCGCCGACATCCATCATCTCCTGCCCGATGCCGGTCTCTATATCGTCGGCGAGCACTTTCTGCGGGTGCGCCACCAGCTGATGGCGAAGCCCGAAGCCAGCATGTCGACGATCAAGCGTGTGATGAGCCACACGCAGGCGCTCGGTCAGTGCCGGAACACGCTGCGCATGCTCGGCTTGAAGCCAGTTCCGGAAGCCGACACCGCCGGGTCCGCGCGCCTTGTCGCGGAAAGCGACGACGTTACGACGGGCGCCATCGCGTCGCGGCTTGCCGCCGAAATCTACGGCCTCAAGATCCTGAAGAGCGACATCGAGGATCAGGAGCACAACACGACGCGGTTCGTCATTCTGGCGAAGGACCCGGACGACGCGGAGCCTGGAAACGGCCCCGTCATGACCACGTTCCTCTTCCGGGTCCGCAACGTGCCCGCGGCCCTCTACAAGGCGCTCGGCGGGTTTGCGACGAACGGCGTCAACATGACGAAGCTCGAGAGCTATCAGGAAGAAGGCACCTTCAACGCGACGATGTTCATCGCCGATATCGAAGGCCACCCGGTCGACCGGCCCGTTCAGTTGGCGCTGGAAGAGCTTTCGTTTTTCTCGACGCAGACGAAAATTTTCGGCACCTATCCGGCGAGCCCATTCCGAAAGGAAGCCCGCGAGCTTGCCGCAAGCGGCCTCGTGCCGATCAAGCGCCCTGGTTGATGGCCGAGGACATCTAGCCGCCTCAGATTTTCGAGGATGAGTTAAATCCTTGATCTTCCGGAGGGTTGTACTTTTCCGCTGCCCGGCCCATTATAAGAGCGGGCTGGCGACGGACGAATTCGTCGCCAACCGGGTCAGGTCCGGAAGGAAGCAGCCCTAACGATCAGAAGTCGGGTCGTTCGCCAGCCTCTTTATTTGCGCTCACGGGCCGATGGCCCTCCGCGAGGGCGCGACTCATCGCGGGTCGCCTTGCTCCCTCGCCCCTTCCGGGCGAAAGGTTCGATCCAGGGACCAATGGCAAAGAAAAAATCAGATGCGTCGGACGGCGTCGAGGCTTCTGGCGGCTCAGAGCCCGCGAAGCCTTATGTCGTCCTGGCGCGTAAGTACCGTCCGGCGACGTTCGACGATCTGATCGGGCAGTCGGCCATGGTGACGACGCTCCGGAACGCCTTTGCGTCGGGGCGGATCGCTCAAGGCTATATGCTGACCGGCGTGCGCGGCGTCGGCAAGACGACGACGGCGCGAATTCTGGCGCGCGCGCTCAATTATGAAGCGCCCGGCTACGACAAGCCGACGATCGACATGCCGGGTCTCGGCGTTCACTGTAAAGACATCATGGAGGGCCGTCATCCGGACGTGCTCGAAATGGACGCCGCGTCGAACACCGGCGTCGACAACATTCGCGAAATCATCGAGAGTTCGCAGTACACGCCGCTCGTTGCGCGCACCAAAGTCTTCCTCATCGACGAGGTTCACATGCTGTCGAAGGGCGCGTTCAACGCGCTCCTGAAGACGCTTGAAGAGCCGCCGGCGCACGTCCGCTTCATCTTCGCGACGACGGAGATCCGCAAGGTTCCCGTGACCGTGCTGTCCCGCTGCCAGCGGTTCGATCTGCGCCGCGTCGAGCAGCCGGTGCTTGCCGAACATTTTCAAAAAATCGTCGGTGCCGAGGGTGCGAGCGCCGATGCGGATGCTTTGCAACTGATCGCGCGGGCGGCCGAGGGCTCGGTTCGCGACGGACTTTCCATTCTCGATCAGGCCATCGCCATGGGCGAGGGGCATGTGACCGCCGCGAAGGTGCGCGACATGCTCGGTCTCGCCGACCGCGCACGCATTTTCGATCTCGCCGAATGCCTGTTCCGCGGGGATGTCGCCGGTGCAATTCAAGGGCTGTCGTCGCTGCATCGCGACGGCGCCGAGGCGGCCGAGATCGTGTCCGACCTTGCCGAAGCGGTGCATGCCATCGCGCGCGTCAAAGCCGTTGGCGAAGAGCCTGCGGGCGAAGGCCTGACGGCTGAAGAGAAAGCGCGGTTAAAAGATCTCGCGGGCCGGCTTTCCATGCCATACCTGTCGCGCGCGTGGCAGATGCTCGTCAAAGGTTTCGAGGAAACGGCGCGGGCGCCCAATCCGCGCGTCGCGGCCGAGATGGTTCTCATTCGCCTTGCGTACACGTCGGATCTGCCGACGCCGGACGAGTTGATCCGGGCGCTCGGTGGCGGCGCAGTGCCGGCGCGGCGTCCGGCTCTTCCCGCGGGCGACGGCGGCGGCGCTGGCGACCAACGCCAGCCGCTCAATTCGCGCGCCAGCGCCCCGGTTGCCGAAAGCTTCGACGACGAGGCGGTGGACGCGTTCGAGTTCGACGACGGCGAGCCGATCGGCGACGACGAAGACGATGGAGAAAGTCCGAGTGCTTTTCCTCTCGCCAATCCGCGTTCGTTCGACGAGGTCATCGCGCTTACGAGCGCGAAGCGCGATGTGAAGCTCACGATCCATCTCGAAGATCATGTGAGCCTCGTGAAATTCGATGCGACCGCTGGGTCGATCGATCTCTTTCTTTTTCCCGAGGCGCCTCCGGAGCTGCCCAACGAGCTTCGCGAGAAGCTCAATGCCTGGACGAACCGGCGCTGGGTCGTTTTGCTTTCGAAAGAAGCCGGTGCTCCGGCCGTCGGCGCCGTGCGCAGACAACGCGAAGCGGCCGAACTCGAATCGCTGAAAGCGCATCCGGCGGTGCGTGCCGTGCTCGAAGCGTTTCCCGATGCGAAGATCGCAGAGGTGCGGCGAATCGTCGGCCGTGAGACTGATACGGACAGCGAGAGTGAAGCCGTCTAAAGCTTGAGCCGTTTACGGCGTGTTGCCGCGAGGACGATATGAAAGACATTATGGGAATGATGAAGCAGGTGGGCCAGATGCAGGCTCGCCTCAAAGAGATGCAGGACGATCTCGCCAAGGCCGAACATGAAGGCCAGTCGGGCGGCGGTCTCGTGCATCTGACCGTCGACGGCAAAGGCGAAGTGAAACGCGTGCGGATCGATCCGAGCCTGATGAAGCCGGACGAAGTCGAGATTCTCGAAGATCTGATCGTTGCCGCGGCGGTGGACGCGCGCAGCAAGGTCGATACGGCCATGCAGGACAAGATGGCCGAGATCACCGGCGGCCTTCCGTTGCCGCCAGGCATGAAGCTTTTCTAGAAACTCGAAGACCTGCGAGTCCTCATCATCGCATCGGCTCTCCCGGCATCGCACTGAATGTCTCGCAAAACCGCAGGCCCTGAAATCGAGCGCCTCGTGCAGCTGCTGGCGCGGTTGCCGGGGCTCGGGCCGCGCTCGTCGCGCAAGGCGGTGCTGTCGCTGCTCAAGCGGCGCAACGAGCTGCTCGTTCCTTTATCGGAAGCTTTGCAGCAGGCGATCGCGAAAATCGCGGAATGTCCCGTGTGCGGAAATCTCGATACGGTTTCGCCGTGCAGCATTTGCGCCGATCCGCGCCGCGATACGAGCTTGATCGTGGTCGTCGAGGAGGTTGGCGATCTGTGGGCGCTCGAACGTGCGGGCGTCGTCTCGGCGCAATATCACGTGCTCGGCGGGCATCTGTCGCCGCTCGACGGCGTCGGTCCGGACAAGCTCAACATCGCGAGCCTCGTTGGGCGGGCGCAATCACCGACAGTCAAAGAAATTCTGCTCGCGCTCAACGCCACCGTCGAAGGCCAATCGACGGCGCATTTTATTTCGGATCAACTCGTGTCGGCGGACGTTACGGTATCGCGCCTTGCGCAAGGCGTTCCGATCGGCGGCGAACTCGATTATCTCGACGATGGTACGCTCGCCGCCGCGTTCAAAGCCCGGCGCAAACTATAAAAAGCAAGGCCTCCGCCCATGACAGACGTCGAGATCGTTCGTCGTCGTAATGAAGGTCCGAGGTTCGTCACCGGGTCGCTCCTCCGCCACATTCTGTCGATGACGACGGCAGGCGCCGTCGGGTTGATGGCGATCTTCATCGGCGACCTTGCAAACATCTATTTTCTGTCGCGCCTTGGCGACGAAGCGATCGTCGCGGCGGTTGGATATGCGAGTTCGATTCTCTTTTTTTCGACGTCGATCGGCATAGGATTGTCGATTGCCGCGACGTCGCTGATCGCGCCGGCGCTGGGTGCCCGCAGACGTGTTCGCGCACGCCGGTTGTCGGCGAACGCGCACGTACTCACATTTCTATTTTCAGCGGCCGCCAGCGTTGCGATCTGGTTTGCCATTCGGCCTCTGCTCGAACTTCTCGGCGCGACCGGCCGCACACTCGAATTGGCGAGCTTCTATCTCGTCGTCCTGGTGCCGACGCTGCCGCTTCTTTCGCTCGGCATGACGTCGGCGGCTGTGCTGCGTTCGGTCGGGGACGCGCGCCGCGCCATGCACGTCACGTTGTCCGGCGCCATCGTCAACACGATCCTCGACCTCGTTTTCATCGTGCATTTCGGACTTGGCCTGGAAGGCGCGGTGCTGTCGTCGTTGCTGGCACGCATCGTGATCATGGGCGTCGGCCTCTACGGCGTCATCTCGGTTCACGATCTGATGGGGCGGCCGAAAATCGCAACGCTCAAGCAAGATGCTTCGCCCTTCTGCCTCATCGCCGGCCCTGCGGTGCTGACCAATATCGCGCCGGCGGTCGGGAACGGTTACATCACGCTCGCGATTTCGGCCTATGGAGATGCCGCGGTTGCGGCCTGGGCCATTATCGGACGTATTACGCCGGTCGCGTTCGGGGCGATTTACGCGCTCTCAGGCACCGTGGGGCCCATTCTCGGGCAGAACTTCGGCGCTCGCTCGCCGTCACGAATGCGGGATGTTTTCACGCTGTCGCTGTTGACGATGGCTGCGTTCACGGGCCTCGCGTGGCTCATTCTGGCACTCGTCGCGCATCCGCTTGCCAGCCTCTTCAAGGCGGGACCGGAGGCGCGCGATCTGATCGTCTTTTTCTGTCGCTGGCTGTCGCCGCTGTTCGTTTTTCTCGGCACGGTTTTCATCACCAACGCGGTATTCAATACGCTCGGTCGCGCCCACCTCTCGACGCTGTTGAATTGGGGGAGGGCGACCGTCGGAACCGTGCCGTTCGTGCTGCTCGGCGGCAAGTATTACGGGGCCGAAGGCGTGCTGGCCGGAAATATGATCGGTGGCGTCGCGTTCGGTTTGATTGCCATAATGGCGGGATACAGGCTGATCGCCCGGGTTGGGGAAACGCTGAAGCTTTAGGCGTCGCCGTCGTTGCACTTTTTCGCGACGCAGTTTCTAGATCGTCCGGGGACGTCCTTTTTGCGCCGGTTGGCTCGCCGACCGGCATGTCCGAGGGAACCGGCTTGGCCATTGCGCAGCGCATTCTCGTCACCGGCGCATCTGGCTTCATCGGCCAGCACGTGGTCCGGATGCTTGCCGACCGCGGTTACAGCGTTCGCGCGGCTTCGCGCCAGCCGATCGTCTTCGACAGTCCGCGGGTCGAGGGCGTGGCCGTCGGCGACATGTCGCGATCGTTCGCCGCCGAATTTCTGGTTCGGGGTGTCGATGCGGTGGTGCATGCGGCCGGTTTGTCTCATGCCCGCACGAATTTGCCCGATGCCGCCTATACGGCGATCAATGTTGATGCAACTCGCCAGCTTGCCCGGGCGGCCCGCGCGGCGCGCGTGAAGCGGTTCGTCCTGATGTCCTCCATTCGCGCGCAAGTGGGTGCGACGCATCCGGGCGTCGTCACCGAGACGACGTTTCCGACGCCGACGGACGCCTATGGCCGGTCGAAGCTCGCGGCCGAGGGAGTTCTTGCAAAGATGCTCGAGGGATCGCCGACGCATTGGACGGTGCTTCGTCCCGTGCTCGTCTACGGCGGTGGGGTCAGAGGCAATATGGCGACGTTGATGCGGCTTGCCGCCCTGCCGTTGCCGCTGCCATTCGCAGCGCTCAAGGCTCGCAGGTCGCTACTCAGTATCGGCAATCTGCTCAGTGCCATTCAATACGTGCTGCAAACCCAAACGGCCGAGAACGCGACATTCATCGTGGCCGACCCGGCGCCGTTAACAATAGCGGAGATCATTCGGGCGTTACGCCGGGGCGCCGGGCGGCCCGAAATGCTCCTGCCGGTTCCGGAAGGGTCCCTCGTGGCGTTGCTTCGGATGGTCGGAAAGCCGCATTTCGCGGACCGGCTGACGGGCGATCTCGTCGTCGATGCCGTGCGCCTCAGGCGGATCGGATGGGCCCCGCCGGAGGATACCCTGGGGGCGCTCGCAGCTTCGGCGCGGGCGGGTCCCAGCTCCGAGCATCCAAAACCTCCACGGTATAGAGCCGCACGCCATTGACCGCCGCTGCTGGCTTTCATATGTCACCGCTATGGCTGTTCTTCCGATCATCACCATTCCTGATCCCGTGCTGCGCAAGATCTCCGATCCTGTCGAGCGCGTGGACGATGCCGTCGTCAAGCTGATGGACGACATGCTCGAGACTATGTACGACGCGCCGGGCGTTGGGCTTGCCGCCGTGCAGGTCGGCATTCTGAAGCGGGTCGTCGTCATCGACGCGGCGGAGGACAAAGAGGCCCCGAGGCCGATCGCCATGGCAAACCCGGAACTCGTCGCCATCGGGCAGACGACCCGAGTACATGAAGAGGGCTGCCTTTCCATTCCGGATGTGCACGTCGAGATCGAGCGGCCGTCGACGGTGACCGTGCGCTATATCGACCGCTACGGCAAAGAGCAGGAACTCGAGGCGGACGGCTTGCTTGCCACGGCCATTCAGCACGAGATCGATCATCTCGACGGACAGCTGATCATAGATTTCCTTTCGCGGCTGAAGCGCGACATCATCATCCGCAAGTTCAAGAAGCAGGTCCGGACGGGCGGAGACTGAACTCTGGCGCGCGTGCGGCCGGCTGGACCTTCAGGGCAGTCGCTCGCGCCAACATAAACGGGCGACATGCCGCTCAATATCGTCTTCATGGGGACACCCGATTTCTCGGTGCCGGTGCTCGATGCGATCGCGTCGGCCGGACATCGGGTTGTCGCCGTCTACAGCCAGCCGCCTCGACCCGCCGGGCGCGGCATGGCGGAAGTCAAATCTCCCGTTCAGCGCCGTGCCGAAGCGCGGGGATTTGAAGTCCGGACGCCGGTGAACTTCAAAAGCGAAGCGGATCGCGAGGCCTTCGCGGCGCTCAACGCCGACGCGGCCGTGGTCGTCGCGTACGGTCTGCTGTTGCCGAAGCCGGTCCTCGATGCGACGCGGCTCGGCTGTTTCAACGTCCACGCTTCGAAGCTGCCGCGATGGCGCGGAGCCGCGCCTATCCAGCGCGCCATCATGGCGGGCGATACGGTGACGGCCGTCAACATCATGCGGATGGAGCAGGGGCTCGACACGGGGCCGGTCTGCCTCGGCAGGGACGTTCCCATTTCCGGCAGCATGACTGCCGGAGAATTGCACGACGAGCTGTCGACGCTCGGCGCATCGCTGATGGTGGAAGCGCTTGCCAAGGTCGAGGCGGGCGAGATTACTTGCGTGCCGCAGCCGGCCGAGGGCGCGACCTATGCCGCCAAGATCGGCAAGGGCGAGACGCGTATCGATTTCTCGCGCCCAGCGAGCGAAGTCATCAATCACATTCGCGGGCTGTCACCCGCTCCCGGCGCGTGGTTCGAGATCGCGATTGGCGGCAAGGCCGAACG
This sequence comes from Hyphomicrobium sp. ghe19, assembly GCF_902712875.1. Taxonomy (NCBI): domain Bacteria; kingdom Pseudomonadati; phylum Pseudomonadota; class Alphaproteobacteria; order Hyphomicrobiales; family Hyphomicrobiaceae; genus Hyphomicrobium; species Hyphomicrobium sp. ghe19. The sequence goes on from NZ_LR743509.1 coordinate 462,540, forward strand.
GATCAGGGTCCTGACGGCGACGGCGGCCGACGGGACGGCCGAGCCCGGCACGCTCATCGACGACAATCTGACGATCGCTTGCGGCACTGGCGCCGTTCGCGTCGAAAGACTGCAGCGGGCCGGAAAGCAACCGATGGCTGCAGCAGACTTCCTTCGTGGCACGCGGCTCGCGGCCGGGTTACGTCTCGCCTGTTAATCATAGGCGTGAAAGGCTCTGAGACTTTCTCGGTGTGAGGTTAATCTCCGCGAGTGATTCCTCGGTCCGGAGATCCAGCCGTGCTTTCAAAGTTTGCGCTTCGTCTTGCAGCCTGCGGTTCGCTGATGTGTGCGCTGGCGGCGTCGGCGAGCGCCGATAGCTTCACGACCCGGATCGAGACGCGTCCTTACTACGGCGCCGTCGTGACGCTCGAACATGGGGTTCACGTCTATCGCCCGTTGCCGCCGGATCGCTACGTCGTCATCAACCCCGATCGGGTTCCGTTGTCGCTCAGCATCAGCGAGACGAACATCTACGGGCAGCGCTCGCCGGCGATCTATGATGGCGGCGGGAATGTCTACACGGGTGATGGGCTCTACCACGCACCTGCTTGGGGCCGGGCTGTCCAGTGGCGGCCGGGTTTCTATCGTATCGGCGGACCGCGCGGGGGCTTGCATCCGGGTCATCACGGCAAGCCGCACGCGGTTCAACCGGCGCATTAGCGGATCGACGTGACACTCGACGTGATAAAGGGCCGTTGAGCCGCTGCCCGGCAAAGGCTAGGGATGGCCGAAGCATTTTTTCAACCTGAGCCCGATGCCGCGCTACCGCATTACCATCGAATACGACGGCACGCCTTTTGTCGGCTGGCAGAGACAGGCCGAGGGCCTATCGATCCAAGGCCTGCTCGAAGACGCAATTCGTAAATTCACCGGCGAAACCGTCGGCGTGCGCGGGGCGGGCCGGACCGACGCAGGCGTTCATGCGCTGGGGCAGGTCGCGCATGTCGATCTGACGAAGGATTGGGCGGCCTCGCGCGTGCGCGACGCGATGAATTTTCATCTGCGTCCGCATCCGATCGGAATCGTTGCGTCGGACCCCATCGATCCCACGTTCGACGCACGCTTCAGTGCAGTGATGCGCCATTACAGATACCGGCTTCTGACCCGTCGCGCGCCGCCGATCCTCGACAAAAATCGTGTCTGGTGGACGATGCGCGATCTCGATGCCGAGGCGATGGCCGATGCCGCCAAGGTCTTCGTCGGACGACACGACTTCACGACATTCCGCGCGGCGCAATGCCAGGCGCCCTCGCCCGTGAAGACGCTCGATGTCTTCGACATCAGGCGTTCGGGCGACGAAATCGTTTGCGAGATTTCGGCGCGGTCGTTTCTGCACCATCAGGTGCGGTCGATGGTCGGCAGCCTGAAGCTCGTCGGCGAAGGGAAGTGGTCGCGCGAGGATATCGTTTCGGCGCTCGCCGCGCGCAATCGAGAGGCGTGCGGGACGGTGTCGCCCGCATCAGGCCTCTATCTCGTTGGTGTGGATTATCCCGAGGACGCCGTTAAGCCGTCTTCGTATCCTCCGTCACGATCGCCAGAAACTCCTGACGTGTGATCGGGTTGTCGCGGAAGGCGCCGAGCATTCTGCTCGTCACCATGTCGGTGCCGGGCTTCATCACACCGCGCGTCGTCATGCAGTGATGCTCGGCCTTGATCATGACGGCCACGCCCTGCGGCTGCAGCACGTCCTGGATCGTGTTGGCGATCTGAGCGGTCATCTTCTCCTGGATCTGGAGACGCTTGGCGTAGGCATCAACAACACGGGCGAGCTTGGAGATGCCGACGACGCGGCCATCGGGGATATAGCCGACCCAAGCGCGGCCGATGATCGGCGCCATGTGATGCTCGCAATGACTTTCGAAGCGAATGCCGCGGAGCACGATCATCTCGTCATAACCTTCGATCTCTTCGAAGGTCTTCTGGAGGATCGCCACCGGGTCCTGGTCGTAGCCGCGGAAATATTCTTCGAATGCCTTCGTCACGCGGGAAGGCGTTTCCTTCAGGCCATCGCGCGAAGGATCGTCGCCCGTCCAGCGGAGGATTGTCTTGACGGCTGCTTCAACCTCGGCGCGCGTCGGCTTGTTATCTGAATTCATTGGAAAACACTGGTTGTTATCGGAAGGGGGGATCGTAGCACGGCTTTGGACGTCGGCCCTTATAGACCTATCGGATTCGAGACGGCAAACGTCACCTTGCCGCCGGTAGGATGGGGGCCGCCGTTAGATGTGAACAGAGACGCGGTTTGTCGATATGGGACGCCTTTCGCAGTTAATATGGGGCACAGGGCGGATACGGCGCGCATTCCCGGCCGGATCACCCCCGTCAATTTTTGCCTGTCAAAGCAGTGTGCCGCGCAGGACAAGCAGCGCGACGCTGAAATAGATCATCAAACCGGTGACATCGACGAGCGTCGCGACGAACGGGGCCGAGGCGCTTGCCGGGTCGAAGCCGAGGCGTTTCAGTATGAAGGGCAACATGGAGCCCGTCAGCGAGCCGAAGGTGACGATGCCGACGAGTCCCAATCCCACCGTCAATGCAACCAGTTTCCAGTGCTCGCCGTAATCGAAGATGCCGAGTTGCTGCCATAGCGCGATCCGGGCCATGCCGATCACGCCGAGGATGACGCCAAGCGTCACTCCGGTCGGGATTTCCCTCATGGCCACGCGCCACCAGTCGCGCAGACGCAACTGGCCAAGCGCGAGCGCGCGGATGAGTAGCGAGGTAGACTGCGAGCCGGAATTGCCTCCCGAGCTCATGATGAGCGGGATGAAAAGGGTAAGCACGACGGCTTTTTCCAGCTCGTCGGAATAGTGCTGCATGGCGCTGGCTGTCAGCATTTCGCCGAGAAAGAGCGCGGAAAGCCAGCCGGCGCGTTTGCGGATCATCTCCACGAAGCCGATCTGTAGATACGGCTCCGCGATACCTTCGACGCCGCCGAACTTTTGAACGTCTTCCGTACTTTCAGCGAGAATCGCGTCGACGACGTCGTCGACGGTGACGATTCCGAGCACGCGATGCCGCGCGTTGAGGACGGGCACGGCGAGAAGGTCGTGGATGGAGATCAGACGCGCCACTTCTTCGCGGTCCGTGTCGGGTGAAACCCAGACGGGATCGCGGTCGGGCGCCACGTCGAGGATCGACTGATCGGGCTGTCCCATGATCAGCTGACGCAACGTGACCGTCCGCACGAGTTCGCGCGATTGGGGGTCGAGGACATAGATCGCGTAGATCGTTTCCCGAGTGTGCTCCACCTCGCGGATGAGCTTCAGGGTTTCGGCGACGGTGTAGGTCGAAGGAACGCTGACGAACTCAGTCGTCATGATGCTGCCGGCGGTGCCTTCGGGGTAGGCGAGCAGCAGTTTCAGGGATTGGGCGGTTTCGAAGTCGAGCAGAGTCAGCAGCTTGGTGCGGTCGGGCCCATCAAGCTGGCGGAGGGTGTCGGCCGCGCGGTCCGCGGACATGCCCTTGAGCACTTGGCCTGCGAATTCGTCGGGTAGTTCGAGGATGAGATCGCCGGCGCGCGCAAGTTCGGGCCGGTCGAATATTTCGACAACGCGATCAAGGGGCAATTCGGCGAGTATCGAGCCTGCCGTCTCGAGGTCCAGCTCATTCAGCTGGGCGACAATATCGGCATCGTGCTCTTCGAGCAGCTCGACCAAGACAATCGGATCGACGTCTTCACCCGATGCAGTGCGGATGTTTTCCATGGCTCACCTTCCGATCCGCCGTTGCAACGGATCGTGGCGAGCCGACCCGGAGGTCAGGCCACGAGCCGCAACGGCCGAAGCATTCGACTGCTGTCGCCAGACAAGGGTTGGGTTCCTTCGTAATCGCGGCGCCAAAATCATGGCGGCCACAAGCCCACATGATCCGATTGACAATAATAGTCAAGGGCAGGGGAAGCCGCATTTTTGGGCGATCTCGCCGGCGGCCTTCAGACGTCGACAAGGTCAGCGCACATCTCAAAATGTGTTTGCAAGGCCCTGGGCCTCTTGGTGCTGCAAGTATAATCTGTATACACGCTATTGGAGATAGCGAGTCTCGATGGGCTAGCCGGCGGCCGGGGGCATCAATGCTTACACTCGTCATCAGCTTGCCTCTTTCAACGCAGCGTCAGAAAAAAATTTCGGCCGGGCTGCAAGCGGCCGGGATGTCATTTTCCATCCTTCCGGGCGTCGTCGGGAGCGAGCTTTCTGAGGCGGAGATCGGGTCTTTTGCTCCCTTCCGGTTCATGGCGCGCTTCCGCCGCGAGATCGGGCCGGCGGAGGTCGGATGCACGCTATCTCATAAGCTCGCACTCGAAACATTCCTGGCCAGCAGTGAGTCGACGGCGCTGATCCTGGAGGACGACGCGGTGATCCCGTCGAACCTCGGCGACGCGATTGCTCTTCTCGTCAATCGGCTGCCCGGGAATTGGGGTATCCTCAAAGTCGGCGGCATTGGAGGTGTCAGAGGGCGACTGCTGCAGGAAACCGCTGTGGGCAAGATCGTGGAAACACATGCGACGACGGTTTGCGCGCATGCCTATGTCATCTCGCGGCAGGGCGCTTCGCAGCTCTTGCGCCGAATTCTGCCGATCCGGTTTCCCTATGACATTTATCTGCGGGACACGCACGTGCATGGCGCGAGGACGTTCGAGGTCGTACCGACGCTCGTTGTGCAAGAGGATCTTGCCGGGTCACGGATTCAATGTGACCGGATGGAGAGGCCTCCTTCGTCCGACCTGCGCAGCTTTGTCGCCTACCGGACCTGGAAACTCGGCCACGAAATCAGGCGGCGTGCCCATATCGTCAAGACGATCGGCTTGAGTGCGGCGGTCGCGCCGAGTCGGATAACCCGACATTCTTAGCGAGCCAAGCAGGCGCCCCAACACAGTTCCGGGTCAGCCACCATATTTGACACGGACGACTCCGCATGCCAAGGCATGCCTCCATGCAGTCATGTGCTTATTTTTTCCGCTTCCGCCACCAAGGGGGACAGCTTCTCGAGGGCATCTAGCCCGGGCTCCGGTGCATTTCGGCACGGGCTCGGGATGACTCGAAGGACTGACGTACGCCGTCTTTCAGACGAGCGACTTTTACCACTCGAAAGCCAGCACCATGACCCGAAGCACCAGAACGGGGCGGCCTCCCGTTCATCTCATCGATACCGAGGCGGACAATCTCACCAATCTTGCATTGGGTGTGGCCGAGACCATGCCTCAGGTCAGCGAACTGCTGATGAGCGAGATTGCGCGCGCCACCATGCATAAAGCGACGCGCATGCCTTCCGACGTCGTCACAATGCATTCGACCGTCGAATTCACCGACGAGGGGAGCGGTGCTGAACGCACAGTGCAGCTCGTTTACCCTGCGGAGGCAGATATTTCGAACGGGCGAATTTCAATTCTCACGCCTGTCGGCGCAGGGCTAATTGGCTTGCGCGAAGGTCATTCGATCCGCTGGCCCGATCGCGAAGGTCGCGAACGGCAACTGACGATTCAAAAAGTGACGCAGCCCCCGCGGGGCAAATAAATTCATCAAACATCCATCCGCTGCGCCAGGCCAAGGCGGTCATTTAATAGGTCGGCGCTCTGGCTTGTCCCAAGCGGGACAAGTCAGGCTCGTGCACCCGGATGTCCGTGCTGATCTTCGCCCCTGAGCGCGTGTCGATTGCGCGCAGCCCGCGGAACCGCCGAACGAGACCCCAATAGCTGTCGCGGTTGATGAGGCTGCTGCATTTTATCCGGCGCACTTCGGGGCGCGACGGAGTCGCGGCGCGGAATACAGATTTTCCAGAATTTTTGAGCTTTTACGCTGGTGCTGCCGGAGGGGATTGAACTCTCGACCTCTCCCTTACCAAGGGAGTGCTCTACCACTGAGCTACGGCAGCTGAAGGCGGATGCCTCGAAGAATCGAACGTGCCAGGGGCGTCGCGTTGGTACGCTCCTGCATCGGGCGGGCGGACACTGCCACAAGGCTTGACGGCGAGCAAGACGGAAAGCCAAGCTATTCGTGGACGACGCCGACACGCTAAAATTGAAGCCGGGCATCTACTTGGAGCGCGCGAGACGGGCATGACGGGAAATTTCCAGCCAAAGCCGCCAGGAAATGCGGATAAGGCGAAAAGTGCCGGCAAGCTCACGCGCCAGGATCGGCTGGCGGAAGAGCTGCGCGCGAATTTGAAGCGGCGCAAGGCCGCGGCCCGCCGTCAGAGGGGGGAGGGTGGCGATCCGCCTCCGGACGAGGGCGGCGTCTAGGGCCTCATCTGTCGTAAAAGCCGCTTGCCGATGCGGTCTCTCAACCTTTAATCACGCTTGGCTTGTTCGTGCGGGGTCGAGATTCGCGCCCGTTTTCATCATTCGGAGACAATTGGCATACATGGATCGGATCAAAATCGTCGGCGGGAAGCCGCTTCGCGGTAGCATTCCGATTTCAGGCGCCAAGAACGCGGCACTGCCCCTGTTGATCGCGAGCCTTCTGACCGAAGACCGCCTGACGCTCAAGAACGTCCCCAATCTTGCAGACGTCAATTTGCTGGTTCGCATCCTGCGGAATCATGGCGTCGATCTCGCGGTCGACGGCAAGCGGCCTGGCCCGACCACTCATCTCGGCGACACTATTCATCTCACGGCGCGCGATATCGTCGACACGACGGCTCCCTACGAAATGGTTTCGCGCATGCGCGCGAGTTTCTGGGTGCTTGGACCGCTCGTCGCGCGGATGCGCGAAGCGCGCGTGTCGCTGCCGGGCGGCTGCGCGATCGGCACGAGGCCGGTCGACCTGCATCTGATGGGGCTCAAGGCGCTGGGTGCGGAAATCGACATCGACGCCGGATACGTCATCGCGCGGGCGCCGAAGGGGCTGCACGGAGCGCGTATCGTGTTTCCGAAGGTGTCGGTCGGTGCCACGCACAACGTTCTTTTGGCGGCCGCGTTGGCCAAAGGCGAGACCGTTATCGAAAATGCGGCGCGGGAGCCTGAAATCGGGGACGTCGCCCTCTGCCTCAGCAAGATGGGTGCGAAGGTCGAAGGGATCGGCACGTCGGTGCTTCGGATCCAGGGGCGCGATCGTCTTGAAGGCGCAGTTCATACGGTGTTGCCGGATCGTATCGAGACCGGCACATTCGCGATGGCGGTTGCCGCGACGGGCGGGGACGTGACGCTCGAGGGTGCGCGTCTCGGCGATCTCAAGGCTGCGCTCGAAATTCTCGCGAATACCGGGACATCGATCCAGGAGACCGAAACGGGCGTTCGCGTTTCTCGAAACGGCGGCGGCATTGCTCCGGTATCGGTCGAGACGGAGCCGTTTCCAGGATTCCCGACCGATCTGCAGGCGCAGCTCATGGCGCTTCTCACGCGGGCGTCGGGTACGAGCGTCATTCGCGAAACGATCTTCGAGAACCGTTTCATGCATGTGCAGGAACTCGTCCGTCTCGGTGCGGACATCCAGCTGCACGGCGACACCGCGACGATCACGGGGGTCAAAACGCTCAAGGGCGCGCCCGTCATGGCGACGGACCTCCGCGCTTCCGTTTCGCTCGTCATCGCCGGGCTTACCGGAGAGGGCGAAACGGTGATCAACCGTGTTTACCATCTCGACAGAGGCTTCGAGCAGCTCGAGCGGAAGCTCAGTGCCTGCGGCGCGGACATCGAGCGCCTCGCCAGCAGCTGATGCGCTTGCTCTTGCGTTGCAGCTTTCGGCACGCCTTTGTAACACTCTGCGATCATAGCCACTGATCCAAGCCATTTGGGGCCGCACAGCGGAGACCTTCGATACTGATGCCGGACCTCAAGCTCATCGCCTTCGATACGGACGATCTCGGCGTCATTTCCGCTCAGTTGCAGGACGCCGTTTTGCGTGTCGGTGATATGAAATATTTGCCGAAGCAGAAGCGTTTCGTCGGCATAGCCAACCGGTTCGATTGGCAGAAGTTTGCGGAGGATGCGCAAGCATCCAAAACCAGGATCGCACCCGAGTACGAGCGCCGCCGGTGCGCCGTCCGGTTCGAGCGCGTCAACGCCGTGAAAGTGCACGGATTTGACCTTCACGACAAAAGGGCGGCGTTGGCGCTGCTCGCCATGACATACGAACCGACGGCCGGCTCAGATTCGCCCGAAGGCGATGTCACGTTGACATTTTCCGGCGGTGCGGCCATTCGGCTGGGCGTCGAGTGTATCGAGATCGAGTTGAAGGACCTCGGGGCAGCCTGGACAACCAAGCGCCCGCCGGAGCATCCCGAGGACGCAAGCTGATTTCGCTCGACCGCTTGCCTTAAGGAACGATGCCCGATGCCTGTACGGCTCAATAGCAACGACAAGGATTTCGAGGCTCACTTCGTGGAGCTTCTCGGGCTGAAGCGCGAAGTCTCGGCCGACGTCGACAACGCGGTTCGCGCAATCATCGATGATGTCCGGGCGCGCGGCGACGCCGCGCTCGTTGATCTCTCTCTCAAATTCGACAGGCTCGATCTTCGCAAAACCGGTATCGCGGTGACGGCCGCTGAGGTCGAAGCGGCCTATGCCGCGTGCTCGAAAGAAACGCTCGATGCGTTGAACTTCGCACGCGACCGCATTGCCGATCATCATAAGCGCCAGCTTCCATCGGATGATCGCTACACAGACGCGGCCGGCGTCGAACTCGGTCACCGCTGGACGGCCGTCGAATCCGTCGGGCTTTACGTTCCGGGCGGACTTGCATCTTATCCGAGCTCCGTTCTGATGAATGCCGTGCCGGCGCAGGTCGCGGGCGTTCCGCGCATCGTCATGGTCGTGCCGTCGCCGAGCGGCGAACTCAATCCGCTTGTTCTGGCGGCTGCGAAAATTTCGGGCGTATCGGAGATCTACCGCGTCGGCGGCGCGCAAGCTGTTGCAGCGCTCGCTTACGGTACGGAGACGATACGGCCAGTCGTCAAGATCGTCGGGCCGGGCAATGCGTGGGTCGCGGCGGCGAAGCGGCAGGTGTTCGGCACGGTCGGCATCGATTCGATCGCAGGTCCGTCCGAAGTTCTCGTGATTGCGGACAAGAACAACGATCCGGAGTGGATCGCTTCGGATCTTCTTGCGCAGGCCGAGCACGACACGGCAGCTCAGTCGATTTTGATGACGGACGACGAGGCGTTCGCCGAGGCGGTCGAGGCGGCTGTTCGCCGCCAACTCGGGACGCTGCCGCGCGGAAATATCGCGGGCGAAAGCTGGAACACGTTTGGCGCCACGATCATTTTAGGATCGCTCGGGGAGGCCGTTCCTTTGGCTGACCGTATCGCGGCCGAGCATTTGGAAATCGCGACGGCGGATGCGGAAGATCTCGCGATGCGCATTCGAAACGCCGGGGCAATTTTCATTGGCAGCGTGACGCCTGAGGTTATCGGCGATTATGTTTCCGGTTCCAATCACGTTCTTCCGACAGCGCGCAGTGCGCGTTTCTCGTCGGGCCTTGGAGTTTTGGACTTCATGAAGCGAACATCGATCCTGAAGCTCGATCGCGCCGCTCTCGAGAAAATCGGGCCTGCCGCCATGACGCTCGCTCGCGCCGAAGGGTTGGAAGGCCACCGCCGCTCTGTCGAAATCCGGCTCGAAAAGGCAGGCTGATTTTTGATGGATCAAACGGTCGCCGCTCAAGAGAAAAGCCGGGATCGCCTTGTCGACATTACGCTCGATGCGAAATCGCTCGGGCGGGCCAACTCGAATATCGAGCACGAGCGGGAAGTCGCGATCTTCGACATTCTCGACGGTAACGCCTTTCGCATCGATGGCATCGATGCGGGCCCATACAAACTCCATCTCTCGCTTGCGGACGACCGGCTTTCGATGGCGATCAGTCCTTCGGGAGAAGCGGAGACCGTAGAGCACACGCTTGCGCTGACGCCGCTGAAGCGCATCGTCAAAGATTACTTCATGATCTGCGAGTCCTACTATGAGGCCGTCAGAACTGCGCCTCCCGCTCGCATTCAGGCCATCGACGTCAGCCGACGGGCGCTTCACGACGAGGGCAGCGCATTGCTCAAGGAAAAGCTGCTGCCGCGGATCATCGTCGATGACGACACCGCGCGCCGGCTCTTTACACTCGTGTGCTCGCTGCACTGGAAGGGCTGACGTCCGCGTCCTTGCGGCCGAGCAAGAACCAGGACTCCTGCGGTCCCACACCTTTTATCTCGATGAGGCCGCGCGGTTCGATCGAGAACGCATCGCGGATCGCCGCGCAACACGACGGGCAGATGACGATGCGGCCGGGGACGCTCGATTGTTCGAGACGGCTCGCGAGATTGACCGGATCACCCCAGACGTCATAGCTGAATTTATTCTTGCCGATGATGCCCGCCATCATCGGGCCGCTTGCCATGCCGACCCGGACATTGAGCGGAAGGTTTTCGGCGGCGCTGACTTCCTGCACGACTGCGACCAGATCGAGCGCCATCGCGGCCAATGCGTGCGCGTGGTCTTTGCGCATGAGCGGGACGCCGGACGCGACCATGTAGGCGTCGCCAATCGTTTTGATCTTCTCGACGCCGTGGCGCTCGGCCAGCTCGTCGAATGCGCTGACAAGCTTGTTCAATAGTGCCACGGTCTTTTCCGGTCCAAGTCCGCGGGCCATGCTTACGAAGCCGGTGATGTCTGCAAACAGAACGGAGGCTTCGGAAAATCCATCGGCAATGGTCTCGCCCGGCGACGCTTTGAGGCGCTCGACGACGCTGTCGGGCAGGACGTTGCGAAGTACTGATTCCGTTTCGGCTTTCGCGCGTTCGAACAGGCTGAAGGCGTAGTACACGCAGGCCGCGATGAGGCCGAATGTCGTGACCGCACCCTGGACGTAGAGGGAGCTTATGATCTTTTCGTCCGGCTTGAGCTGGGCGGCTTCCATCGGGAACTGAAACCAGGCGATCAAATGCAGGATGAGCGCGGCGAAGACGATGGCGACGACGAGCCAGAAGCGCCGCGCTTCGAAAATGACGAAGGGTGCCGCTGCCGCCACGACATATTGCAACGGCGCGCCCCCGAGGCGTCCGAAGAAAAATGTGAAGCCGATGAGCGCGACGAATTCCGCGACCACCAGGAGAAGGCCTCCGGCAAGCTCGTTGATCCGGTGCATGAAAGGAACGAGCGAGACGATGAACGCGAGCGCGAGGTTGATATAGACGACGGGCATCATCTCCTTGTTGCCCGATGCCCAAAGCTGCATGGCGTAGATAAAGGTCGTTGCCACGACGAGGGACGAGAAGACGTTGACGATCTTCAGCCGCCGCTGAATATCCGGCGGGTAGCCATGTATGCCGAAGCTCGCTATGCGGCGGACGAAGGAACGGACAATTCCAAACGCTCCAAGCACCGGCGCGGGCAGGATCGCCAGTCGTGCTCGCCGTTGTTGCCGATCCATGATCGTCATGCGCGTGGCCCCGCGAATGGGTGCAAGGGCGGCTATTCCTTTTCGTCGAGCCGCCCAATGCCGCTCAACGCCGCGATATCACACACGACCTGCTGACCCCGACGCTCTATCGCGCCCTCGGATTCGAGTAACCCCAAAGCCGCGTTGACCTTTGGGCGGCTCGCCCCGACAAGAAGAGCAAGTTCACTTTGCGAAATCGGAAGGGGAAGGGAGATCTTCTCGGCTTTGCTGGCCGGATCTTTCTGGCGCACGGCGGCGAGGAAGAACCGTGCGAGCCGCGCTTCGATCGGATGCAAAGCGATGGCTTCGAGCTGTTCATCGGCGTCGCGTAGCCGGCCGGCGAGAAAGCGCACGGCAGCTTCACCGACGGCTGGGCGCGTTCCGAGCAAACGGAGAAATGCTGTTTTCGAGAGCATCAGCGTCTCGACTTTGTTGACGGCCGTCGCGTCCGCCGATCGCGGCCTTCCGTCGAAGACCGCCAGTTCTCCAAAAATCGAAGGGGCCTCGACGTGGGCGAACGAAAGTTCACGTCCGTCAGCGGTCAGGACCGACAGCCGGACCCGGCCCTTCGTGACGATGTGAAGCTCAGAGCCCGCCTGGCCGCGCGAGAAAATGATCTGGCCTGGCTCGAAGGCTGCGTCCCGCAATTCGAGGGCGACAGCCTTGCGGCTCGGTTCATCGAGGGCGCCGAAAAGCGGCGTTCGAGCAAGGAGGTCCGCAGGGTCTGGTCTCAGAGCCATTGCCGCCATCAATTTTGTTAAAGAATGCGCTATTCATGCCCTGTTTTGTTCTCAACCGCAACGCAGGCGGACTTGCTAAGGGTGGAATGCCTGCGCCATTGTCGCAAAAGGGCTGCGCCGCCTCACTTTAATCTTCCCGTGGTTACGATCATGATATCGAGTCTTATGAGCAGCTTCCTTCCCTCCTTTGCACGCTCCGAAGCCCCCGGCCGCGAGACGTTGCGCCGTTCGCTGGCGCGCGAGATGGCGTCGTCCAAAACGGAAATCGAGCGTCCGCAGCTTGTTCTGGCAAGCGCCAGCCCCCGGCGGGTGACGCTCCTGGCACAGGTCGGCGTGACGCCGGATGCCTTGCGGCCCGCTTCCATCGACGAAACGCCGAAGCGGGGCGAGATGCCGCGAGCGCTCGTTTCGAGGCTTGCGCGGGCGAAGGCGGAGGTTGCGCGGGATCAAATCGCCAATGACCGGGATCTCGCCGGGGCCTACATCCTCGCGGCCGATACGGTCGTTGCGATGGGGCGCAAGGTGATGATGAAGCCGACGCACATCGAGGAGGCGATGGCGTCGCTACAACTTCTGTCGGGGCGAACCCACAAGGTCCAGACCTGTATTTGTCTGATCACTCCCGACGACAGGGTTCGCATGAAGATCGTCGATACACGGGTGAGGTTCCGCTATATCAACCGCTCAGAGCTCGAATCCTATATCGCCTCCCGCGAATGGCGCGGCAAAGCTGGAGGCTACGCCATTCAGGGGCTTGCCGGCTGTTTCGTGCAGCGGCTCATCGGCTCATACACGAATGTCGTCGGGTTGCCGCTGACCGAGGTCGTCAGCCTCCTCAACTCGGAAAAATTTCCGATCCAGTACAATTGGCTGAAATACGCCGAAGTCGATCGCGATTGAGCGCGCCATGTCAGCGTCCCGCTCCGCCAGCAAGCCGTTGCGTTGTCCTATTTGCGGGAAGGAGGCGGTTGACGCCTATCGCCCGTTCTGCTCGAAGCGCTGCGCCGACATCGACCTCGCGAAGTGGTTCAGCGGCAGTTACGCGATCGGTGGCAGGGAAGAAGACGAGGGCGACGGTCCGGCCGCGAAAGATCCGTCCCAGCGACCAAATGGCGAGGACGAAGAAGACTGAAAACATGTCGTATCGAGGTGCTTGCATCCTGCGGATCACGCCCCTATAAGACCCCTCTACTTCGCACGGGGCTCAGCGCCGCGGAGGCAGGCCCAGGTAGCTCAGTTGGTAGAGCATGCGACTGAAAATCGCAGTGTCGCTGGTTCAATTCCGGCCCTGGGCACCATAGCCCCACGAGATCAGCCAGACGTAATGTCGATGCGAGATCGCTGAAGTTTCACCGTCCTGAGAAATGACGATCACACGCAGACTAAGCGCGTGACCGGATCGCTGTCAGGCCGCAGTCATTTCTGCCCATCAGGCGGCGTTACGCCCAACCGCTTCAAACCTTCGGACGCTGCGAAGAGTGTCGGCTCGAGTGCCAACGCGGCGCGAAAATCGGCAATGCTGGCTTCGCGTTCGCCAAGCATTTCATTGGCCAACGCCCGGTTGAGGAGCGCGGGCGACATGTCGGGCGCAATTTCAAGCGCCCTGGTGAAGTCGGCTTTCGCCTGCTTCGGTTTCCGCAAGTCGAGGTAAACGTTGCCGCGATTGTAGTATGCGAAATTATTTTCCGAGTCGGCATGTACCGCCGCGGTGAAGTCTGCCAGCGCTTTTGCCATTTCCTTGCGTTCCGCGCGGGCGATGGCCCGATTCATATAGGCCGTCGAAAGAGCGTCGCTCAGCATCGTGCGCTGGATGACTTCGGTGCATCCCCGGATTTTCTGGGCCAGATTGGTCGCGTCGTTGCAGTCGGCAGTGGCGTCCGCGCTAGCGTTTATCGACGTTAGGATGAGAATGGTCGTCGCTAGCTTGAGTACGCGGTTCACCGGGGGATGCCTTGTCGCTTGGGGGTCAGCTACCGAATAGCGACCGAACATTTCGTCGTCGTCAATACTACTTCGCAAGGGATCGGACGGTTTCGCGCCAGCTCCGATGTCAAGCCAGTGTCTTCGCAGTGGAATTAAATTTTCATGACCCAGATAGCCGCGCGCCCTCATTCGGCGAACCAGCGATCAGGCAGCGTTTTCTGAAAGTGGGTAAGGCTTCTTCCTTAGTCCAGATCGCGAGATGGGCAAGTCGCCATTTTTGTTTTGCCGCGAAATTTTCAGTCGATGCGGTTAGCAACGTGCTGACCTTTGCAACATTAGGTCCGGCAGAAGGCCCTCGTGCAATCTTGCGTATGTCCGACAGACGGCAGCCACATGGAAAGCGCAATCACCTCTCAAGTCTGGCGCATGCAATTTTGAGATTCTGCCGAAGGAATGAATCGATGGGCATACTTGGATGGATGAGTAAGCGCGCGCCGCAGGTGCCTGAAGACGCCTCCGAGCCGCGGCCTTCGAATGACGAGCCCCGGCCGTCAAACAAGCGGCCCAAAGTCGACAAAGACGCTGCGGCCGAGCGGGCCCGCAAAAACAGTCCGTGGCGCTTCGATGACGGGCCGTCCCGGCGCCCTGTCGGCGACACAGTCGGCGAAACGAAAAAATAGCGCTGGGATTTCTGGCCGCTGGTATTTGGGCGGACCTCCACGTAGTGTCGCGCGCAGAACCGGGTGGGGCGCTTCCGCATGCTCTTGCGTTGTCCTTACGAGCCTTTCTTCATGTATCGCAAGCGGCGTGATCTACATCGACCGAGGCTGCCGGGAGGCGATTTTTCTCGCGCGATGGCGGAGCCCTGGGCTCCGTCTGTTGCAAGCCGCGCCTCCGCCGGATTGTTTCATATTGAGGCTCCCTTCCGCCCCTTCGTCAGGCGGTCGGCGGATGCCGGTCGATGAGCGTCAGAATCGCGATCGCCAATCCGAAAGGCGGCGTCGGCAAGTCGCTGACCACCATGATGCTCGCAGACGGGCTGGCCCTTTCCTACGGTGCGCGGGTGCTCGTTCTCGACGCCGATCCGCAAGCCGGCGTCACGAAGGCGCTCCTCGGTATCGGTGCGGAGCAGCAACTCACCCAACGTCAGATTGGCCTGGCGGCCATGCTGCGAGCTTTCGCCAGCGGCCGGAGTATGCGCCTTGCCGCGCACCGCGTGGCGGCAGGCGATTTGATCGAGTTGCACGATAGGCAAGCGGGCTTCATCGATCTCTTGCCGTCCAATCACGAACTTCTTCGCGAGATGGCCGAGTTCGAACACGTGGCGCGGCGAAAGAAGCGCAAGGATCGTCTCGATGTCCTGCTATCGGATGCTTTGAGATCAGAGCTTTCGAAAATCGACGGGAATTACGACGCCGTTCTGATCGATTGTCCCGCGGGGCCCGGCGTGCTGGGGCTCGCGGCCATGAGGCTGGCCGAGCACATAGTAGCGCCGACGAGCCTCGAGACGAACGCGTATTCGACCCTCACGGATTTCTTGAAATTCATTCTCGCCGACGATCTCGATCTCGCGTCGCAGGTGAAAGTTCATCCGCTCATCACGCAGTATCAGGCAACGAATACGGTGCAGCGCGAGATGTTGCATCACATCAAGCAGGGTCTGCACCAACTCAACGCAATTTCGCGGCCTGTGCCTTACACAAGCGCGCTACAGAATGCGGCTACTCATCCGGGGCTCGGCGTGTTTCGCTCGGCGCGCGATAAATACGGAAGTGCGTTGCCTGAGGTCATGGCGCTGACAAAGGCCGTGGTTGAACGAATTAGTCCGGGCGCGTGAGTGGTTTCGGCCATCTCACCGTGGCGAGACGATCCTGCCGCTTGCCCGCTTCAGGACTTGCCGAAGCTCAGTGCTCGACCCAACGTCTATGATTTTCACCGGCAAGATCTTCGTTTCGTCAGCTGCCGTTTTCAACCAGCGGAGCCCTGCGAGTTCGCATGAAGCGAAAAAAAATCGTTCGATCGCATGCGCGAGCGTGCCGTCGATTTGGCCTTGCTCCGCCGGAAACTCGTCCACGCTCAAATTGAGATCGAGCAGCGGTTTCAGCGCAGCCGGGCGGCACCAGAACATCGATCCGGATGGAAAGTCCAAATAGTTGAACGCGTATTTATCTCCGAGCAGTTTGATGCAGAGCGCGTCGGCAATTTTTAAATTGTCTCTCCAGCCCAGGCCTTTGACAGGGCCGAAATGTTCCGGGGCAATCATCCCCAATTCGGGGATGTCTTGGAAAGACGATAATATTGATTGGGTGCGATCGCGCGTTCCTATCAGAGCGTCGAAAATGTATTCGCGCCAATCTCCGAGCCTCGGAGAAAATACCGACTTCTTGCCGTGAATGAATAAAACCACATCGTATTGATCGAGCTTGTCGTTGAAGGCGATCAGCTTCGGCGCGATATCGCGGCCAACATTCGGAAATTCTCGAACGACGACATTCGATGCTGTGCTTGACGAGAGCGCGGTTTCGATGCGCCTCTTCTTTTCCGCGGTGTCGGTGGATATGAGGAGATCGAATTTCGTTGGAATGACATCGAGGCGTGTTCGTATTTCTTCGGCGAGGTCATCGTAATAAAGGTGGCATACGACGGCGACCTTCATAGGTTGCGGCAGTCCATCGCGATCAATAGGCCGATCTTCGGGAAAGCGTATGCAAAGGTCGTCGGGCGGAGTTCGCCGTGGATGAACCCACTTTTCGAAAGGCAATTCCTCATCCATCCAGGCGTTCGCTCGTTCGTACGAGAGACGCCGCTTTCGCCGATTTGCCGGATGGCGAAGAGCTGCGCGCAGGAAAATCGCGAGGCTGGCGGCGGTGCGGCTTACCTTGGCGAGTTGAAAAATCGGTGCAGGCGTTTCGAAGATCCGATGATATCTCATTCGGCTAATCCGCTCCGCGAGCACTACGCTTCACCTGTGCTCTCGTAACGTTGCGGCGGGCCTCTCGGCAAGGCGTCAAGTGCGGTCTACAGAGCAATCCACAGGCTAGAGGTGGCTGCTGGCGCTCGCAGACGCTTCAGAGCCGGCTGTCTGCGTGGAGACGATGCCGCTTGTTCGGCTCTCGGTTGCGCGTTCGTAGAAAGCATCCGCCGAGTGAGCAACTTCAGAGAGTGCAAATTTTCTGGCGCAAAATTCTCGTGCGGTCTCACCAAGACGAACACGCAGGTCCCGATCGAGGAGGAGCTTGCGCAAGTGCGCGGCAATGTGATCGGGCGCGAAGTTCAAAGGCAGCATCAGAGTGCCGTCCGGCGAAATTTCGGCCATTCCTCCGGTGCCTGAGCTGATCACGGCGCAGCCTGCGGCGTGCGCTTCGAGAGCCGTCCGGCCAAAGGGCTCCTGCCATCTCGAAGCAACGATTGCAATTGCCGCATTCTCATAGCGCTCTTTCACCACGGCGAAAGGCAGGCTCAGTTCTACTGTTATCTTGCTTTCGAGAGGGCGAATGACAGCAAGGACTTCCTCCAAATAGGCCGGGAAGCGTTCCGGTTCGGCGAGAATAAAACGCGCCCGCCAGCCGGGCTGCTCTTTCAAGACGGCGGCAACCGCCAGCGCCGCCTCTTTAATTCCCTTTTCTGGCGCCGCACGGCCGACACAAATGATCTCGTCCAGCTTCTGCTTCGACGGCTGCCACTGTGAAAAGTCGAGGCCGTTGTAAACGACGGACGTCGGCAGGCGCACTTCCGGCCAGTCCGCTTCGAACGTCTTTCGGCAAAAGTCGCTGACGAAGATCATACCGGCGAGCCCGCGATATTGCCGGAGCTTAAACCGCCGTCGAAACCCGTTCAGAAAACTGCCGCCTGGAACGGGCTTGATCATGTTGTGCTTGTGAAGAACCACTGGGACGCGAGTGCGCGCGGCAAGCGCTGCGGCTGTCGGAAGATGTTGTTGGACGACGATAAGATCTGGCGATATGCGCGAAACTTCGCGCAACGCAAACGCCACCTTGCGGCGCCGTGAGTCGTCGACGGCACGTGAGTAGGTCATCACGTCGATGCCGGGAAAGAGTGTTTCGTTCTCGCAGCAGATGACCGTCGTCGTTTGGCGGTAACGGCTCGCCGCGACGAGATCGCGAACGCACAGGTCAATCGAGGATGCGTTGCTGGGACCGAAACGCATGTGCCGAGGCAAAAACATCAATATGCGCATAATATGAACCGTGGGCCTGCAATCCGTTGAGGTCGAATAATTCGAAAGCAAGGCTAATTCATTATCAATACACACGCCCGTCGGGAGGAAAAAAGCCTACGTAGCTCTCAGCTGCTGAGTCAAGATAGTATTCCCATCGCGCCGGATTTGATACCAGCAACGTCGCGTAGAGAAACAAAAGCCGTGAATACAACATCGGAGCGGTCGTAATCAGTTTTTCGTGCCGCATCCATTTCAGCGCCCGCGAAACGATCTTCCTCATCGCGATGTATCGATATTCCTCATCGAATTTGGAGGCGCCAAACTCTTTCAGTATCTGAATGGTCTGGAAGTAGGTGAGGGCTTCGTTCGCAGATAGCCGTTTGCTGCTTTGAACGAGTTGGTGGCAGACGGCTGCGTCGACCCGTGCAACGCGAGAGTGCTCAAAGACCCGCAATGCAAGAGCAAGATCCTGACACGAGATCAGCTCCTCGTTGAGCCGCAAAGAAGCAGGAATGCTTCGGCGTCGTATCAGGGCCGCAGTCGGGATGTGATTGAAGTCTCTGATCGCGTAATTCAGCGGATCGGACAATATCGTTACTGTCGATGGATGCGGCTCGCCGAGTTTGACCGGTCCGCCGGTCAATGGTTCCGGACCGTAAGGCGACGTCGAGCCGAAGATATAGTCGGCGTCATTATCCTCCGCGAGTTGCATCATAAATGACGTCGATCCGATCACGAGAGGATCATCGCAATCGATGATGCGCAGCCACTGCTCGGTCGCGGATGCGATCAGTTGATTGGTAACGTTGAAAATGCCCCGATTTTCCTGACGCCGGCAGGTGATGCGGGGATCTTTTGCGCTGAACTCGCGGATGAGAGACCACGACGAATCCTTCGACCCATCGTCGATGATCAAAACGTCCCCGCCGGTCATAGTCAGCTCAGTGGCAACGCTTTCAAGCACCGAGGCGAGATATTCGGACTTGTTATACGAACTGATGAGATAACTAACGGACATTGCAGCAGTGATGGCCCCCGTTGCTTGGGATGGTTCTAATTTGGCGCGGGGCGCCTTTCGCCGTATTCGAGCAAGGTAACTTCGAAACACCAGTTCAGAACACCGGTTCCAACAACCTGAGAATTGCGGGCGGGCCTACTACGTTTGCGACGCGAGGCATTGGAGTCAAGTTCGTTGTCGGCCGCACTCTTTTCAGCAGATCAAGTGGTTCACTCAAGTTCGTAAACGCGACAATGGCACAAGCCGTGGGAACGCGCTTCGATTAGATGTGTTAGGCCAAGTGGCGTGACGCAACGGGCACACGTTGACGGACGTTGCGGACGTTCGCGGGCACTCGAGCAAGTCTGGGATTGTTCTTTCGAGGTTTGATATGCGAACTACCCGCCACCGGCACATTGGGAAGCCGAACAGCCACTTGGAAATCTCGCGTGCGAATAACTGAACTCGATATCCCCGGCTTGATCGTAATCACACCCAAACGTTTCCAAGACGCGAGAGGTTTTTTCACCGAACTTTATAACAGCAAGGCGCTCGAAGAGGCTGGCATCCGGGATGTGTTCGTCCAGGATAACTTTTCTTTGTCATCAAAGACCGGAACTATCCGGGGCCTGCATTTTCAAGTCCCGCCCTATTCGCAAACCAAGCTCGTTCGCGTCAGCCGGGGCCGCATTCTCGATGTCGCCGTAGACCTGAGGCCGTCGTCGCCAGCATACCGACGGCACGTAGCCATCGAGATATCGGCTGAGAATGGGCAGCAGATATATATTCCTGACGGCTTTGCGCACGGCTTTTGCACGCTGGAACCCGACACGGAGGTCGTTTACAAAGTTTCGAGTCACTACGCTCCTGGAGCAGAAGCGGGCGTTCTATGGTCCGATCCGGAGCTCGGTATTGTATGGCCGGTCAGCGCGCAGGATGCGATCGTCTCGGACAAGGATGCAAAGCTTCCTTTGCTGAGAGACATCGCGGGGACAGTTTGAACGTCGTTTGAACGCGGGGGCGGGGGATGAGAGTCATAGTTACGGGCGGAGCCGGATTTATCGGCTCAGCACTCGTTCGCTACCTCGTCCTGGACCGCGGCTGGGACGTGCTGAACGTCGATAAGCTGACGTATGCCGCCAACTTGCAGTCACTGTCCTCGCTATCGGACAAATCAAACTACCGGTTTGTCCGTGCAGACATTTGCGATGCCGATGCGATCAATCGCGTTTTCTCGGAATTCCGGCCGGACGCTGTGATGCATCTGGCCGCTGAAAGCCACGTCGACCGGTCGATCACGTCGCCTGCCGAATTCATCAAAACGAACATTCTCGGTACTCACGTCCTCCTCGAGGCCAGCCGGCATTATTGGAACGGGCTTGGCGCAGAAGGCCGGAAGGCTTTCAGATTTCTGCATGTATCGACCGACGAAGTGTACGGCAGCCTCGCGGACGGCGGCTTCTTCGTCGAGAGTACGGCTTACGATCCGAGATCGCCGTATTCGGCGAGCAAAGCCTCGTCCGATCATCTCGTGAGCGCTTGGCGCGAAACATACGGGTTGCCGGCGCTGATAACGAACTGTTCGAACAATTATGGTCCGTATCATTTCCCGGAGAAGCTCATTCCGCTCGTTCTGCTGAATGCGCTCGAGAAGCGGCCGTTGCCGGTCTACGGCGACGGGCGGCAGGTTCGAGATTGGCTCTACGTCGAGGACCACGTGAAGGCGCTCACGATGGTTCTCGAGAGAGGCCGCGTGGGCGAGACATACAATATCGGCGGGCGAGCGCCGATGGAGAACATCTCAGTGGTCGAGCGGATATGCGATGCTCTCGACAGCCTTCGGCCAAACGGAGAGTCGCGCCGAAGCCTTATTACATTTGTTCCAGATCGCCCCGGACACGACAGGCGTTACGCGATCGATCCCACCAAGATCGAGACGGAGCTTGGCTGGCGCGCCGAGAAGACTTTCGGCAGCGGCATAGCTGCGACGGTCGAATGGTACTTGAGCAATGAGTGGTGGTGGCGTCCGCTCCGCGAGAAAGTCTACGCGGGGAACAGGCTTGGCTTGCTTCAAACGCCGATGCCGGAAGACGTCGCGCTGGCGGAGTCGGTCGTGTGACCGGCGACGAGCGAAGCATACTCATCATCGGTCGGCACGGTCAGGTCAGCAGATCCCTTATCGAGTTGTTGGAGGCCGGCAGCCGACGTTTCACTGTCGTGGGGCGACCTGAGGCCGATCTTGGCGATCCGCAATCCGTGAGACGCGCCATTCTCGGGGCCCGGCCGAGCGTCGTGGTCAATGCCGCGGCCTATACGGCCGTCGATAAGGCAGAAGATGAACCTGATGCGGCTTTCGCCGTAAACGCCGCCGGTGCGGAAGCTGCGGCAAAGGCTGCCGCCGACATCGACGCGACGATCATTCATTTCTCGACCGACTACGTGTTCGATGGAAGCAAGCGCGTGCCTTACGTGGAGACGGATCCCGTGGCGCCGCTCGGGATTTACGGACGGAGCAAGCAAGAGGGCGAGGATCGCGTCGCTCAAGCCAATCCGAAGCATATCATTCTTCGCACCGCTTGGGTCTTCAGTCCGTTCGGAAGCAACTTTGTCAGGACCATGTTGCGCCTGAGCGTGGATCGTCCGGAAATCAAAGTCGTCGCCGATCAGCGCGGCAACCCGACGTTCGCGCCGGACTTGGCGGACCTCGTCGGCCGGCTCATTCCTCTCGCAAGCGCATCCTCGGCGGACCCGCGGATGTTCGGTGTCTTTCACACGGTCAATCGCGGCGAGACGACGTGGTTCGGTTTTGCGCAGGCGATCATCGAAGGCGCGGCGCGCCGTGGCGGGCGCGATATCGGGGTTCTGCCGATCGGCACCAAAGATTATCCGACCAAGGCCGCGCGCCCCGCGTACTCGGTGCTCTCGACGGAAAAGCTCCGCGCCGTCTACGGTCTAGAACTTCGGCCGTGGAGAGACGCGCTTTCCGATTGCCTGGATCGGCTCGCCGGCCCTCCCCGCGATGACGCGGCGAAACATTCGCAACAGATAAATAGCGCCGGGAAATTCGCATGAGCACGCCCACATGAGCACCCTTAAGGGCATTATTCTCGCGGGCGGCAGCGGCACGCGCCTTTACCCGCTGACGCTAACGATCTCGAAGCAGCTGCTTCCCGTCTACGACAAGCCGATGATCTATTATCCGCTGTCGACGCTGATGCTGGCCGGTATCCGGGATATCCTGATCATCACGACGCCGCATGACCAGATCCTTTTTCAAACGCTTCTTGGAACCGGCGAGCAGTTCGGGCTGCGCTTGAGCTATGCGGTGCAGCCGGAACCCGAGGGGCTTGCGCAGGCTTTCATCATCGGCCGCGATTTCATCGGTGACGACCGGTGCGCGCTCGTCCTCGGCGACAACATCTTCTACGGTCATGGGTTTGGCGAACTGCTTCGAAGCGCTGCGCACCGCGAATACGGCGCATCGGTTTTCGCCTACGAGGTGGCCGACCCTGAACGCTACGGCGTCGTGACGTTCGATAAGGCGGGCCACGCGAAGGCGATCGACGAGAAGCCACAAAAGCCGAATTCCAATTGGGCGGTGACGGGTCTTTATTTTTACGACCAACGGGTCGTTGACTTTGCGTCGCGCGTGGAGCCTTCGGCGCGCGGTGAGCTTGAGATCACGACGCTCAACGAAATGTATCTCGCAGCGGGCGCGCTTCATGTCGAGCGTATGGGGCGGGGCTATGCCTGGCTCGATACCGGCACATTCGACAGCTTGAGTGACGCGAGCGAATACATCGCGACGATCGAGCGGCGTCAGGGCCTCAAGATTTCATGCCCCGAAGAAATCGCCGTCCGCATGGGGTTCATTTCCCCGTCCGATCTCGATCCCTGGCTTGGCCGCCTCGGCAAGAGCCCCTACGCCGAATACGTCCGGCGCGTCATTGCCAGCATTTGAACACCAATAGTTAAGGCTGCCGGGCATTGTCACGCCTGTGCCCGGAATGCCGCCAAAATGCCGCGTCTTGCTCTTCGGGGGCCGTGACCGTATTGAAACCGGCGTAACTCTCGGACGGCCGTCCCTGATTTGCCGATCCACCGGTTCATTATGAAAGCTACGTGCGTGACGGTCAAAGTCGCCGCCTTCTATAAATTCGTCGAGATCGACGAGCCTCAGACGCTGCAGGCAAGCCTGCGCGAGCTTTGCGCGGCGCGCGGAATTCTGGGCACGATCCTGATCGCGAGCGAAGGCATCAACTCCACCGTTTCGGGGGCTGAGAACGACATCGATGCGCTGATCGAGGCGCTCGTAGCGGAGCCGAGATTTTCGGATCTGGTGGTCAAATATTCGGAAGCGACGGAGCATCCGTTTCAGCGGCTGAAGGTGAAGGTCAAGAAAGAGATCGTGACGTTCGGCGTTCCCGATGCCCGGCCATCGGTCGCGACCGGCACGTTCGTCGAACCCGAGGCGTGGAATGCCCTGATTGCCGACCCGGACGTTCTCGTGATCGATACGCGGAACGATTATGAGTTTCAGGTCGGCACATTCGACGGCGCGCTTAATCCGGAAACCGGGGCTTTCAACGAATTTCCCGACTATGTAAAGCGGGCGCTTTCGGATGATCCGAAGCGCAAGATCGCGATGTTCTGCACCGGCGGCATTCGCTGCGAAAAGGCGAGCGCCTTCATGCTTCGCGAGGGCTTTCCGAACGTCTATCAGCTCAACGGCGGCATCCTGCGCTATTTGGAGCAGGTTGCGCCGGAAGAAAGCTTATGGCGCGGCGAATGCTTCGTTTTCGATGAGCGGGTCGCGGTGGAACATGGGGTTCGCGAAGGGAATCACACGCTCTGCTCCGAATGCGGATTTCCGATCAGGCGCTCGGGCGGGGACAGTGAAACCGCGGTCTGTGACGGTTGCCGCGAAGCAATGGTCGGCGCGGACTAAATCCAGCCGGGATCGCGCCGCCACCGCTAAAAAGAGGCTTTCTGACCTCACCCGACCCCGCCGTCAGGCGCCGCAGATGCCCGCTTGCTCGCCGGGGCCGGAATGATGATATAGCTAGTAAATGCCCTGCCATCCTGACCGTATATTTTTGCAATGACTATTCGCAAGCCCGACAATGACAGCCCTAGCGGGGAAGAGCGCGCGACGCTGGAGGAGCTTATCCGCTGGCGGCGGGACGTTCGGCGCTTCAAGACAGATGCAGTTCCCGATGCTTTGATCGACCGGCTTCTCCGGCTCGCGGACCTCGCGCCGTCGGTCGGCAACAGTCAGCCGTGGCGGATCGTCAACGTTTGGTCTCCTGAAGTCAGGGCGGAGATTGCGAAGAACTTCGAAGGGGCGCGCAGCCGGGCAGGAGCGAGCTACGACGGCGATCAGGCCGATCTCTACAATCGATTGAAGCTCGAGGGATTGAACGCGGCGCCCGTGCATCTCGCGGTATTTTCCGATCACGGCACGCTGCAAGGCCACGGGCTCGGGCGGCATACGATGCCGGAAGCGCTCGACCATTCATGTGCGTGCATGGTGACCGTGCTTTGGCTTGCTGCCCGCGAGGCCGGCCTTGGGCTTGGCTGGGTGTCGATCATCGATCCGGCGGAAGTTTCGCGGGTGCTTGGTGTGCCTGCCGAGTGGAAGTTTATCGGATACCTCTCGCTCGGTTGGCCGGTCGAAGAACATCTCGATCCCGAGCTCGAGCGCCACGGGTGGCAGCCGCGGACGGCTTTCGATGCGCGCTATTTTACGGTCGGTTCAGGGCCGCTGGCGACCGGCGAGACGGCATCTCGACCGGGAGACGCAAAACGTCAGGGCGCAGTCACGCTGGTCGGGGCGGGGCCGGGCGATCCCGAGCTTTTGACGATCAAGGCACTTAATGCGCTGCAATCGGCCGACGCGGTGCTGTTCGACGATCTCGTCGCTAAGCCCATCCTCGATCTGGTCCGTCCAGGCGCTCGCCTGATCGATGTGGGTAAGCGCGGCTACCGGCAGTCGTGCAAGCAACCCGACATCAACGAGCAGATGGTATCGCTGGCGCGCGAGGGGCTGAATGTTGTGCGTCTCAAGTCGGGCGATCCGTTGATCTTTGGCCGCGCGGGCGAAGAGATCGAAGCGTGCGAGACGGCTGGCATTCCGATCAGCGTCGTGCCGGGGGTGACGTCGGCGCAGGGCGCTGCGGCCAATCTCAAGGTGTCATTGACCAATCGCGATCACGCGCGCCGTTTGCAGTTTATTACGGCGCATGACCGTCGCGGACAGCTGCCGAAGGACATCGACTGGAGTGCGGTTGCCGACAGCGCGGCGACAACCGTCATATACATGCCGAAGCGGACGCTCGCCGAACTCACCGAGATAGCGCTCGTGCATGGGCTCGACCCGAAGACACCAGCCATCGCGGTTGCGAATGCAACGCGTCCGGATGAGCGTGTTTTCATCTCGACCATCGGCGCAATTGCCACGGCCCTCGAAGCGGCGCATCCGGAGGGACCGGTGCTTGTCATGCTTGGGGAGGCTTTGCGTTATGCGACGGCCCGAGACGCTGTGCAGCAGGCTGAGGCGATCGCTGCAACTCACGGCGTTCTGCCGGAGCAATCTTGAGACCGGCCGCCGTGCGCGTCTCTCACATCAGCATCACGTGCAATTTCCGTGAGTGAAACCCAGACCCTTCTCATCGTCGCCGGGGCGCTCGCGCTGGAGGCGCTCTTTGGGTATCCGAATTGGCTTTATGAGCGCATCGGCCATCCCGTATCGTGGATCGGCTCGCTCATCTCCGCGCTCGATCAGCGGTTCAACCAGGAGAGCGAAAGCGCCGAGGCGCGCCGTTTGGCGGGCGTTCTGGCAATCAGCATCATCGTCGTGACTACCGGCGTGGTGGCCTGGGTCATCGAGCGTGCGTCCGCGTATAGCGCGATTGGTGACATTCTGATCGCGGTCCTGGCTTCGACGCTCATTGCGAGCCGAAGTCTTCACGACCATGTCGCCGCCGTCGCTCGCGCGCTCGCGAACGATGGCCTCAAAGGCGGCCGCCTTGCGGTGGGGCGTATCGTCGGCCGCAATCCTGAGACGCTCGACGAACACGGTGTCGCGCGCGCGGCGATCGAAAGTCTGGCCGAGAATGCGTCCGACGGCGTCGTCGCGCCGGTGTTCTGGTTCGCCTTTTTCGGACTGCCGGGTCTCGCCGTCTACAAGGCGATAAACACGGCGGACAGCATGATCGGTCATCGGACGCCGCGGCACGAGGCGTTCGGGTGGGCGGCGGCCCGGCTTGATGATCTCGTCAATCTACCGGCGTCGCGTCTGACGGGATTGCTTTTCGCGGGTGCTGCTCTCTTCATGCCGAAGGCTTCACCTGCCGCAGCGCTCGAGGCGATGGCTCGGGACGCTTCCAAGCATCGATCACCCAACGCAGGCTGGGCAGAAAGTGCGATGGCGGGAGCGCTGGGTTTCAAGCTCAACGGCCCAAAGGTCTATGGCAACGTGCGCGTCGAGGACGCCTATATGGGCAATGGGCGTCGCGATCTCCGGCCAGACGACATCGACGCGGCGCTTCGCCTCGCAATGATCGCATGGGCGATCATGATTGCGATTTTGTTGGTCTTTGCCGCTATTTTGCTAGGCTGAGAAGCTCATCGATCGCGACGTGGCGAGCGAGGTGCTCGGCGAAGCCATCGAGAATGCCGTCGATTTCCGTTTCGTAGCTGTTCCCCGATGTTTCAGCGCCGAAAGATGCGAGGATGGCGGCGCGGGCCGGGTCAGATGCAAAAATGCCGTGTACGTAGCATCCGGCGATGCGGCCATCCGGCGACGACGCACCGTCGCTCCGGCCGTCGGCGAATGTGACCATGGGGCGAGCGGTGTCCGGCCCGCCGGTCCGGCCGACGTGCATTTCGTAGCCCTGGAATGAAGCGCCGTTCGAATGAAGCGTTCCCTCGACGGCTGCGAGCGCTTTCTCCGTTCCAAATTCCGTCTCGATGTCGAGAAGTCCGAGGCCTTCTACGGTTCTGGGCAGGCCCTCGATGCCGTTCGGATCGGAAAGGCGTTTGCCCAGCATCTGGTAGCCGCCGCAAAGGCCGAGCACGTGGCCGCCGCGGCGAGCGTGCGCTTTGATATCGATGTCCCAGCCTTCGGCCCGCAGCGCGGCGAGATCATCGATCGTGGCTTTCGATCCCGGAAGGAGAATGACGTCAGCGTCTGCTGGAATAGGCTGGCCCGCTTCGATCATATCGACGGCAACGCCCGGCTCGCTCCGCAAGGGATCGAGGTCATCGAAATTCGAGATGCGCGGAAGTACGGGCACCGCGATGCGCAGCTTGACGGCGCCCTTCGGCTTCGATGCTTTTGCAAGATCACGCAGGGCGAGCGCGTCTTCGGCGGGAAGTTTCCGCGCATCGTCGAAATACGGAACGAGGCCGAGCGCGGCCCATCCAGTCATCTTCGAGATTGCGGCCATGCCGTCGGCGAAGAGCGTCGGATCTCCGCGCATCTTGTTGACGATGAACCCCTTGATCATCGCCGCGTCTTCCGGCTCGAGGACGCGCTGCGTTCCGACGAGGCTGGCGATGACGCCGCCGCGATCGATGTCGCCGATCAGAATAACGGGGACGCCGGCTGCGCGTGCGAAACCGAGGTTCGCGATGTCGTTCTTCCGGAGATTGATCTCGGACGCGCTGCCCGCGCCTTCGACGAGAACGAAATCGGCTTCCGCTTTCAGCCGGCCGAAGCTTTCCAGAACCGCCGGCAAAAGCTCAGGCTTCTTCGCCTGAAATTCACGCGCCCTCGCCGAGCCGATCATTTTACCTTGCACGACGATTTGTGCGCCCGTCTCGCTTTCGGGCTTCAGCAACACGGGGTTCATGTGCACCGACGGCGCGACGCGTGCCGCACGCGCTTGCAATGCCTGTGCGCGGCCGATCTCGCCGCCGTCGGCCGTCACGGCGGCGTTGTTCGACATATTCTGCGGCTTGAACGGCGCCACGCGGATGCCGCGGTTCGCGAGCAAGCGGCAAAGGCCCGCCACCATCAGGGATTTGCCGACGTCGGAGCCGGTGCCCGAAAACATCAGGGTTCGCGCCGGCATTAGAACTCGATGCCTTCCTGCGCTTTGATGCCGGCTGCGAAGTGGTGCTTCACGGCGGCCATTTCGGTCACGCCGTCGGCGAGCGCGATCAATTCCGGCTTGGCATTACGGCCGGTGACGACGACGTGCAGATCGGCGCGGCGGTTGCGGAGCGCTTCGATGACGTCATCAAGCGGAAGGTAATCGTAACGAAGCGCGATGTTGAGTTCGTCGAGAATGAGGAGGCGAATGGATGGGTCAGCCATCAGCTCTTTGGCTTTCTCCCACGCGCGCTCCGCCGCCTTGATGTCGCGCGCCTTGTCCTGGGTTTCCCAAGTGAAGCCTTCGCCCATCGTGTGCCAGGAGACCTGATCGCCGAACATGCGCAGCGCGTCGCGTTCGCCGGTCATCCACGCGCCCTTGATGAATTGCACGACACCGACGCGCCAGCCGTGACCGAGCGCTCGCAGGGCAAGCCCAAACGCGGCGGTGGACTTGCCTTTTCCTGGGCCGGTGTGCACGAGGAGAACGCCCTTTTCGATCGACTTCGAGGCGACCTCGGCGTCCTGCACGGCTTTGCGCTTGGCCATCTTGGCCTTGTGGCGCTCGGCTTCGTCTATCGTTGGGTCGGTGGTCACGTTTCAGCCTTTCAAGGTCAGCGGCAAGCCGGCGGCGACAAAGACGACCCTGTCCGCCGCGGCCGCGATTTTCTGATTGAGGCGGCCGGCCTCGTCGCGAAACGCTCGCGCGAGCGCGTTATCCGGGACGATGCCTAGGCCGACTTCATTCGAAACGATGACGCAGGGGGCGATCCGTTTCGAGAGCGCCGCGATCAGTTTATCGGTCGCGTCGGGGATCGAACGTTCCGCGTGCATTAAATTCGATATCCACAAGGTCAGGCAGTCGACGAGTGACGGCAGTTCGGACGTCCGGTTCGACAAGGTATCGGCGATGTCGAGAGGGGTTTCGTGTTGAACCCAGCCGCTGCTGCGACGCCTTTGGTGCAGTTTGATTCGCTCGTCCATCTCGCCGTCGAAGGCCTCAGCAGTGGCGATGTAGGCCCAGGGCCCCGGCTGGCTCGTCAAAAGCTGCTCGGCATAAAGGCTTTTGCCGGAGCGTGCGCCTCCGAGAACCAATGTCAGCTGCGGCAGGGTTGGCGTTGGCATGAGCGACTTTCGGGCGGTCCAGGACACGCTGATGGCGATTGACGAGGGATAGTCGCTCACTTATCGATGGGGACGACGGTCCCTCGCAAGAGGGTTCAATGGGAATGCGGTATTTACTCCGCAGCTGCCCCCGCAACTGTGAGCGGTGAGCGCTGGCGATATGACCACTGGGTTATGCCCGGGAAGGTCGCCAGACGCTGAGACCCGCGAGCCAGGAGACCTGCCGTCACAGAAGAATCGAACCGTCGCCGGTGGGGCGAGAAAGGTTAACATGACTTTCAGAATGCTCTGCGCACGCCATTGCGCGCCATCCCATCATGCGTGGATGTTCAAACGTGCGGCTCCGACCGGAGCTGCCGCGATGGGGTCCTGTGACCGTGGGTCTCAAAATATCAACTCGGACTCGGAGTTTTGCCAATGAGCGCGCGCAAGGTGCCAGTCACCATCGTTACCGGCTTTCTCGGCGCGGGCAAAACGACGCTCGTCAGACATGCGATCGAGAACGCCGAAGGCCGCCGGCTGGCCTTGATCGTCAACGAATTCGGTGATGTCGGCGTCGACGGGGCGATCCTTCGTTCTTGCGGTGTCGAGAATTGCCCGGAGGAAAACATCGTCGAGCTGACGAATGGCTGCCTCTGCTGCACGGTGGCAGACGATTTCGTGCCGACGCTCGAGGCTTTGCTGTCGCGAAATCCGCCGCCCGAGCACATCATCGTCGAGACGTCGGGTCTGGCTTTGCCCAAGCCGTTGGTGAAAGCCTTCGAATGGCCGGACATCCGCAATCGCGTCACGGTCGACGGTGTCGTCACCGTCGTCGATGGGCCTGCGGTGAATGCGGGACGGTTTGCCGACGATCCCGTGAAGGTCGCGGCGCAACGCGCGGCCGATCCTTCCGTAGATCATGAAAATCCGCTGGAAGAAGTCTACGAAGATCAGCTTCTCTGCGCAGATCTCGTCGTTCTGAACAAAACCGATCTGATGTCAGAGGTCGAGATCGAGCAGATTACCGACGCCATCAGGAGCGGCGTGCCGCGCAGCATCAAGATCGTGGCGACGCGTGAGGGTCGCGTTCCCGCTAGTGTATTGCTTGGGCTTTCGGCGGCGGCGGAGAACGATCTCGCGGCCCGTCCTTCGCATCACGATAACGAGCCGGATCACGACCACGACGATTTCGAGACATTCATTGTCGAGGTGCCGGCGCTTGCGTCCCCCGCCGATCTCGCGTCACGAGCCAAGGCGATCGCCAATGCGCATGACGTGCTGCGCATAAAGGGCTTTGCGGCAATCGATGGAAAGCCGATGCGGCTGTTATTGCAAGGCGTCGGCGAACGCGTCGACACGCGGTATGAGCGTGCGTGGCGGGACGGCGAGCCGCGGCTCGGCAAGCTCGTTGTCATCGGTCAGAAAGGTCTCGACCGCGAGAGTATCACCAGGACCCTGACAGGCGCCGCCTAATGCATATCGTCGTTCGCGAGAGCCGAGATCTCGATGAGGCCGCCGTGCCTCAGGATCTCGGACTTGCGCCCGCCGATATCGTCTTTCTTTCGTTTTCGGATTCCGATTTGGCAATGGCGGCCGCGGCATTTCGTTCAGTTGCCGAAGACGAACGGCCAAGCCTTCGCATCGCGAACCTCAGTGCGCTGTGCCATCCGATGTCCGTCGATATTTTTGCGGACACGACTCTCAGGGGGACGAAGGCGATACTCGTTCGCTTGCTCGGGGGGCTCGATTATTGGCGTTATGGCGGCGAGCAAATCGGCAAGCGTTGCCGGGAGCTTGGAATTGCGTTGGCCATCGTGCCGGGCGACGGGCGGCCGGATATTCGACTCGGTGCGTTGTCGACAATCGAGACGGAGGATCTGACGAGACTGCAATCGCTTCTCGATGCCGGGGGTGTCGAAAATACGCGCGCGGCGCTCAATGGCTTGCTCACGCGGGCGAAGGGCGGCGAAGCATGCATTCCAGAAGCGTCGATTATTCCAGGCTTCGGCATCTATCGCGAAAGTACAGCGCCTCAAGGCGAATTCGCGTCGGATGGCCTGGGGACGGCGGCCGTCATTTTCTATCGCTCGCATTTGCTTGCCGGCGATGTTGCGCCGATCGATGGGCTCATCGATGCGCTGGATCAACGTGGACTCGCGACGACCGCCTTGTACGTGCCGAGTCTTAAACCTCCAGAGGCGGCGGTGTGGCTCGAGAAAGAACTCGGCCAGCTTAAGCCGAACGTGATCGTCAACGCGACGGCGTTTGCCGCGCGTGACGGTGCCGATGGGTCGCCGCTCGACCGATCCAATTGTCCGGTTCTGCAGGTGGCGCTCGCGAATGCGTCGAGTGCCGCATGGGAAAAATCGCAGCGCGGTCTCGGTGCGTCGGATCTCGCAATGCACGTCGTTCTGCCCGAACTCGACGGCCGGCTTTTTGCGGGAGTCGTTTCGTTCAAGGAGGAGGACGATCTCGGGAGCGACCTCGGAATTTCGTTGCTTCGGCATGCTCCCTACAACGCCGGTATAGGACACGTCGCAGATCTAGCAGCCGCTTGGGCGACATTGAGAATGTCGCCGCGCGGCAATCGCCGTGTCGCGCTGCTGCTCTCGACCTATCCGGGGCGGCCGGATCAGATCGCCCATGCTGTCGGGCTCGACGGGCTCGAAAGCGCTTGCAAAATTGCGACGCGATTGAGTGATGAAGGTTATTCGATTTCTTCTGCGCCGGATGGGTCGAAAGACCTTGCCCGGCTGCTCGGCTCCGAAGCGCCGCCGGTGCGGTGGTCTCTCGAAGGTTATCGCGCGGCCTTCGGTCAGCTTTCCGAGGCGTTTCGTGACAGCGTCACGGCCGCGTGGGGTGAGCCTGAAGAAGACGACTTTGCAGTCGGCGGCGCTTTTTCATTTCGCGTTGCGCAGTTCGGCAATTTCCTCATCGGATTGCAGCCGGAGCGCGGCCAAGTTCAAGACCGGAAGGCGCAGTATCACGATCCGTCGACGCCGCCGCGGCATAGCTATGTCGCATTTTATCTGTGGTTGCGGCATGTCGCGAAACTTGACGCGCTGATCCATCTCGGTGCGCACGGTACGCTCGAATGGCTGCCGGGAAAAGCGATCGCCGGAAGCGAAGCATGCGGGCCGCGCGCTTTGCTCGGACCGGTGCCGATGATTTATCCGTTCATCGTCAACGATCCGGGAGAAGCGGCGCAGGCAAAGCGCCGGCTTGCCGCCGTGACGCTCGGACATCGGCCGCCGCCGATGATCGAAGCCGGTTTGTCGGGTCCATTGAACGACGTCGAGCGGCTCGTCGACGAATTTTCATCGGCCGATGGCCTCGATCCGCGGCGGCGCAAAGTGTTGTCCGGAGAGATTGTCGACGCTGCTTTTCGCGCGGGGATCGCGGAGCGCTGCGGGCTCGAAGCCGGTATGTCGCCCAACGACGCTTTGATGCGCATCGATGCGTTTCTCTGCGATGTGAAAGAGCTTGCGATTCGCGACGGCTTACACGTTCTCGACGACGCGGAGCTTAATGCAATTGTCCACGCGCTCGACGGAAAATTCATCGAGCCGGGTCCGGCCGGAGCGCCGAGCCGTGGTCGCTCCGACGTGCTGCCGACGGGCCGCAATCTCTATAGCGTCGATCCACGCAGCGTTCCGACGCCAACGGCGTGGGCGAACGGAAAGCGCGCCGCAAAGGCAATTCTCGACCGGTATGTGGGTGATCACGGTGATTGGCCGCGTGCCATCGTGCTCGACCTTTGGGGTAGTGCGACGCTACGCACAGGCGGCGAAGAGCTTGCGACGGCGCTGGCGCTTCTCGGCGTCCGTCCGGTGTGGGACCTTCGCTCGTATCGGATCACAGGTATCGAGACGGAGGCGTTGGCGGAACTCGGCCGGCCGCGCGTCGACGTTACGCTGCGCATTTCCGGGCTTTTTCGCGATATTTTTGGGGCGCAGCTTGTTCTCTTCGACAGCGCTGTAGCGCTCGTTGCGGGACTGACTGAAGACCGGGCTGACAATCCGTTGCGCGTGGCGCATCGCGAGGGCGTCAGGCTCGATCGCATTTTTGGTCCGGCAGACGGCAGTTACGGCGCTGGCGTGATGCAGCACATCGATCGCGGCGATTGGACGAAGCGAGAGGAACTCGGGGACGCGTACCTGAAGAATTCGGCGCAAAGCTATCGCAATGAAAGTTCCGGCACGGATGCAGCCGGAGAGTTCAAAGATCGTGTTGCGGCGGCGGATGCGTTCGTCCACGTTCAGGACCACAGCGAGATCGATCTGCTGACAGGCGGCGATTTCGCGGCACACGAAGGCGGCTTCGCTGCCGCTGCTGCTGCCGTCGGCAACAGCGGCGTCGCGCTCTATCATGGCGATACGGCAGACCCCGAGAAGCCGCGCGTGCGGACGCTTCAAGAAGAGTGCGCACGCGTCATTCATGGCCGCGCCGCCAATACGCGATGGATCGAAGGGCAGATGCGCCACGGCTTCCGGGGCGCCGCGGAGATGGCGCAGAGCGTCGATGCCGCGTTTGCTTTTGCAGCGACAGCGGCGTCGGTCGATAACGGGGGGTTCGAGCGGCTCTACAATGCTTACCTCGGCGACCCGGCCGTGGCGGCCTTCATCGAACGGGAAAATCCCGCAGCGATGGAAGCAATGCGCCGGCGTTTTGCGGAAGCCATCTCTCGCGGACTCTGGCAGCCGCGCCGCAACGATTTGAATGCTGGTCCGCACAAGCCACGTGAGGCTGCTGAATGACCGCCGCGGCGCATTTGAGAAAGGGATGGTGTCCCGGTGCGCTTCGGCCGATGCGTTCGGGCGACGGACTGCTCGTGCGCGTGAGGCCGCGTGCGGGAGCGTTCACGCTTTCGGCGCTTCATGCCGTGGCTGAAACGGCCAAGCACTTCGGCTCGGGCGAGATCGATCTTACGAACCGCGGCAATCTACAATTGCGGGGCGTGTCGAATGAGGGCTACGACGCGGCAATCGACGCGCTCCGTGCAGCCTGTTTGATCGACGAGACGGCGGCGATAGAGGCTGTGCGCAATGTTGTCGTCGATCCGCTGAGCAGTATTGATCCAGCGCGCAGCTATGTCAGGGCTCTCGCTGCCGCATTCGAAGGCATCGTTGTGGATGACGCGCGCCTCTGGGCGCTGCCGGGAAAATTCGGCGTCAGCTTCTCGGGGACTTCCGAACCGCGCGTCGGTGGCAGGGCGGCCGACATTATGATCGCATCGGACGGTGATCGCTTCGCCGTTTTTCTCGATGGCGCGGCAGAGGTCTCGTGCGCTGTTTCGGAAGACAATCTGCTGACAGCGGTTCGCCGTCTCTTGCTGGCTTTTCTCGATTTGGCGGCGAACGATCCGAGCGTCAGGCGCATGCGTGATGCCGTTGCGGCGCACGGCGCTCCGATGATTTTTGCAAAGGCGGAAGTGCACGCAACGCAGTCGCGGGGCAACGGGGGGATCGATCCTCCTCCGCCTGTCGGATTGCTGGCTCGCGGAGAGCAAGTGTTCGGGGTTGGCATCGGGCTTCCGTTCGGACGGATCGTTGCCGATCAACTTGATCGCCTTTGCGAGGCTGCGGCGGCGAAGCTCAACGATGTTTTTACAAGCCCGCAACGAATTCTCGTTTTCCCGGTCAACGATCACGCGCGGGCCGAGGCGTTCATGAAGGTTGCCGACGACATTGGCTTGATTACAGCCGGCAGCGACGTTCGCTTGGCCATGGACGTTTGCCCCGGATCGCCGGGATGCAAGAATGCAACGACCGACACGCGCGGCGATGCGCAGCGTCTGGTTGACGGTCTCAACGGTTCGCTCAGCGGTTATACAGTTCACGTCTCGGGGTGCGAGAAAGGTTGCGCGCGGCGGTCCTCGGCGGATTTCACGCTGGTCGCGCGTGAGGGACGCTACGATCTTATTCGCAACGGATCGCCTCAACTCGCCGGTGTGGGGGCTTTGGTCGCGTTGGCCGAAGTCGAACCCGGCGATATCGGCAACGCCGTATCACGTTTCATCATGGAATCCGCATCATGACGGTTCAGGACTATATCCGGGACGGCGCCGCGATCTATGCGCGCTCGTTCTCGATCATTCGCGCCGAAGCGGATCTCTCGCGGTTTTCGCCGGAGGAGGAGCGTGTCGCGGTGCGCATCATTCATGCCTGCGGCATGGTGGAGATCGCGCGCGACATCATCATGTCGCCGACCTTTGCGCGGAGCGCAGCGTCGGCACTCGCAGCGGGGGCGCCGATACTCTGCGACTCGATGATGGTGGCCGACGGAATTACGCGCGCGCGATTGCAAGCAAAGAATTCCGTCATTTGCACCCTTCGAGATCCGCGCGTGCCGGAGATAGCGGCCAGCATCGGCAATACCCGGACAGCCGCTGCGATGGAGCTTTGGAAGCCGCATTTGGCGGGTTCTGTCGTCGTCGTCGGTAATGCGCCGACAGCGCTGTTCAGGCTTCTCGAGCTGATGGATGCGGGCGCGCCAAAGCCGGCCGCGGTCATCGGCATGCCCGTCGGTTTCGTCGGTGCCATTGAATCCAAAGAGGCGCTCGCCGCCGACGGACGCATTCCTTTCGCTATCGTGCGTGGCCGCAAGGGCGGTAGCGCCATGGCGGCCGCCGCCGTCAACGCACTTGCAAGTGAGGCCGAATGAGCGAGGTGCGGTCAGGGACGTTGTTCGGCGTCGGCCTTGGGCCCGGGGATCCGGAACTCATGACGCTGAAGGCGGTGCGCGTGCTGAGTACGGCGCCGGTGGTGGCGCATTTTCGCAAGCGCGGCAGGGCCGGTCACGCGCGCACGATTGCAAGTGCGCACATCTGCGAGAGTGTTACCGAGGCGGCCTTCGACTATCCGGTGACGACCGAGATCGATTTCCGCGGCGAGGGGTACGTCTCGGCTATCCGCGAGTTTTATACCGAGTGCGCAGAGACCATTGCCGGACATCTCGGTCAGGGGCGCGACGTGGCGCTGCTCTGCGAGGGCGATCCATTCTTCTACGGATCGTTTCTGCATATGTACGACCGCATCAAGGCGGCTCATCCGGTGACGGTGATCCCCGGTATCACGGGGATGTCCGGCTGTTGGACGGCTGCGCGCGCGCCGATCACATATGGGGACGATATCTTGACGGTGCTGCCTGGGACATTGGATCGCGAGGTGCTGGCGAAGCATCTCGAAGGTGCGGATGCGGCGGTCATCATGAAGGTTGGCCACAACCTTGAGAAGATCAAAGAGGCGCTAAAAGATGCCGGGCGTTTTAACGATGCGATTTATGTCGAGCGCGGAACAATGCCGGGCGAGCGGATCGTGCAGCTTGCGGACCTCGGCGATTGTGCGGTTCCGTATTTTTCAATCGTGCTGCTGCCAGGCGGGCGTGGACGCCGCATCGCATGAAGGGTGATCTCGTTATTGTTGGGCTTGGGCCTGGCCCCGAAGGTTGGGTCACGCCCGCTGCAACGGAAGCGGTGGCGGCAGCCGATGTCATTCTCGGCTACACGCCTTATGTGAACCGGATTACTCCGGGGCCGGGGCAAATTCTTGAAGCTTCCGACAACCGCGAAGAGCTCGTGCGAGCCCAACGCGCGTTGGCGCTAGCGGGAAGCGGGAAGCGCGTCGCAGTGGTTTCCGGTGGAGACCCAGGCGTCTTTGCGATGGCGGCTGCGGTTTACGAGGCGGTCGAGAGCAATCCGGCGTCGGCCAACGGTGTCGACATTCGCGTGGAACCCGGAGTGACCGCGATGCTCGCGGCGGCGGCGCGGATCGGCGCACCTCTGGGTCATGATTTTTGCGCGATTTCGCTGTCGGATAATCTGAAGCCGTGGGCGACGATCGAGAGGCGTCTTCGGCTCGCCGCCGAGGCCGACTTCGTGATCGCGCTCTACAACCCGGCATCGAAGGCGCGTCCGCAGCAAATCAAGCAGGCGTTCCAGATCTTGAGTGCGGTATTACCTGCCGAAACGATCGTCGTCTTCGCGCGTGCTGTCGGCAGGCCGGATGAGGAAATCGACGTCGCGACGCTTGGCGGTGCGGCGGATGTGCCGTGCGATATGCGCACGCTCGTTATTATCGGATCGCAGGCAACACGGCAGGTTAAGTCTGCCGACGGGCGCGCCTGGATTTATACGCCGCGTTCGGAGCGACGCTGATGATGGGTCTTGATCCAGGCGAGAGCGTATTCAACGGAGGCGACCGTCGACCGGGGCGCAATCGCGGGACGCCGAACCATGTGGACTTTGATGCCGAGCACGCCCGCAGCTTCGATCTTGGAATAGGCTGCGCTGCCGCCGGAGTTCTTGGCGAGGACGTGGCTGATGCGGTGCTTCCGGAAAAGTTCGAGATCGTCTTCCGTGCGGAAAGGGCCGCGCGCAGCGACGATCGTCGCTTGGGGAAGGCTCGCGGGCGGTTCGCTCGCGTCGACGACGCGGATGACGTAGCGATGTTGGGGCGCAACGCTCAGCGCAGCAATCGCTTGGCGGCCGAGACCGGAGAAAACGTTTTGCGGCGTGTCGGGCAGGGCCGCGATTGCGGTGTCGATGCTGTCGTATTCGTTCCAGTTGTCGCCGTTTGCAGGCGTCCAAGGCGGGCGCTCGATCGCGAGCAACGGAATTTGAGCCGCAGCGCTCGCCGCGATGGCGTTGTTGCTGATGCGGGCTGCAAACGGATGCGTGGCGTCAACGATGAGATCGATGTTCTCGCGCGTCAGATATTCGGTGAGCGCATCAACGCCGCCGAAGCCGCCGATGCGAACGGGGAGCGGGCTCGCCGCGGGATTAACCGTGCGCCCAGCGAGCGACAGAGTTGCGGACACGCCATTTTCGCCCGCGAGACTTTGTGCAAGGGACGTCGCCTCGGTCGTTCCGCCGAGGAGCAAAATGCGATACGGGCTATCGAGCTTCATCATCATGCCAGGAGGCCAATGCCATGAGCGGACGCTGGTTGTCCATCATTGGCATCGGGGAGGACGGGCGAGCCGGGTTGTCTCCGGCGGCAAGCGCTTTGATCGAGCGGGCGGAACTTGTTGTCGGCGGGCGGCGCCATCTCGATCTCGTCGGCGACACGCCGGGTGAGAAGATGGAATGGGCGAAGCCGCTCGAAGCGACAGCCACGACGATCCTGGCGCGGCGGGGAACGCCGGTCGCGGTGCTGGCATCTGGTGATCCCTTCTGGTTCGGCGCTGGAGTGACGCTTGCGCGCTCCATACCGCTAGAGGACATGCAGGTTGTGCCGTCGCCGTCGAGTTTCTCGATTGCCGCTTCCCGCCTCGGCTGGTCCTTGCAGGACGTGACGACGCTGGGGCTCAATTTGAAAGGGCTGACGCCGCTCATCCGGCGTCACCTGCATCACGGCAGGCGTATCCTTGCGTTGGCGCTCAACGGCGACACGGCGCGCGAAGTGGCGTCGCTTTTGACCGGCGCAGGGTTTGGAGAGAGCGCGATCGTCGTGATGGAAGCGCTCGGCGGTCCGCGCGAACGTATTCGAAATGTCCGTGCAAGGGATTTCGATTTTGCCGACGTCGATCCACTCAATATCATAGGCGTCGACGTCGTTGCGGGTTCTGGTGCCGCACCAATTCCCTATACTGCCGGATTGCCTGACTCATATTTCGAGAACGATGGACAATTGACGAAGCGCGAGATCCGCGCGGTCACGATGTCGTCGCTTCAGCCGGGGGCCGGTCAGTTGCTTTGGGATGTCGGAGCGGGGAGCGGGTCGATCGGCATCGAATGGCTGCTCGCGCATCCGGCCAACACGGCAATCGGCATCGAGCGTGACGCGGAGCGCGCGGCGCGTGCCGTTAGGAATGCGGTTGCTCTGGGTGTGCCGCATCTCGACATTCGCGAGGGCGCGGCACCCGATGCTTTGAGCGGTCTCGCGCAGCCGGATTCGATCTTCATCGGTTGCGGCACGGCGGGCGGAAGAGTTATCGAGGCTTGCTGGACGGCGTTGAAGCCGGGCGGCCGGATCGTCGTCAACGCCGTGACCATCGAGTCGGAGGCTGCATTGCTTTCCGCATATCACGAGCACGGCGGATCATTGACGCGCTTCGGCGTCGAACGGGCGGAGCCTGTGGGGCGGTTGACTGCGTGGCGTCCGGCGATGCCGGTTTTACAATGGGTTTCCTCAAAGCCCTCGGGTGGCGCATGATTGCAATCGGCATAGGCGGCAACAGTCTCGCAAATGAGCGAGATTTTCTCGACGCCATCGAGTCGGCACGTCGTGAACTCGAAGGCGGCGATACCGTTGCGACGCTCGCCACCGCGTCTTTCGCCCCTCGCGCCGAAGCCGCCGCAAAGGAAGCGGCCGTTTCCTATCGCCCCTTGATGTTGATTGCGCTGCGCGAGCGAAGCGGGGACTGCGTGACGCGCTCGGAGCGATCCTTATCGCTCTATGGCATCAACTCGATCGCGGAAGCCGCGGCATTATTTGCAGCGGGGCCCGGTTCCCAACTCGTCATGCCGAGACGCATCATCGGAAATATCACGGTCGCGGCGGCGCGATCTGTCGATGCTGGAAGGCGACCGAAATGACAGTGCATTTCATTGGCGCGGGTCCTGGAGCACCCGATCTCATAACGGTGCGTGGGCGCGATCTGATCGCTCGCTGCCCGGTTTGCCTTTATGCAGGCTCGCTCATTCCGGAGGGCCTGCTGGCGTACTGTCCGGCGGGAGCCGAAATCGTCAATACCGCACCGATGACGCTCGATGAGATCGTTGCGCGGATCGTTCAGGCGAACCGCGACGGCCATGATGTGGCGCGGCTTCATTCCGGCGATCTGTCGATCTGGAGCGCGCTTGGCGAGCAGTTGCGCCGCCTTGATGAACTCGACATCGGCTATACGATCACTCCTGGTGTGCCCGCATTTGCCGCCGCTTCGGCAGTATTGGCTCGGGAGCTGACACTTCCCGAAGTTGCTCAATCCGTGGTGTTGACGCGCACCTCGGGCAGGGCTTCGGCTATGCCGCAAACGGAACAGCTCGAGGCCTTTGCGGCTACGCGGGCGACGCTTGCGGTGCATCTCTCAATTCATGCGATCGAAGACGTGGTACGCCGTCTCGTGCCGTTCTACGGCCCGGATTGTCCCGCGGCGGTCGTTTATCGCGCAACGTGGCCGGATGAGCAGATCATTCGCGGCACGCTTCAAACGATCGGTGCGCAGACGGCTGACGCGAGGCCGGAGCGAACGGCGCTGATTTTGGTCGGCGAGGCGCTCGGGTGCGATGATTTCCGAGAGAGCGCTCTTTATAGCGTCGATTACCGCCGTCGCTTTCGCGGCGGCTAAAGTGAGCGGTTGAGCATGCCTGAGACTGTGACGTTGCCGCGCGGACTGATGATAGCGGCACCGCGCTCGGGTTCCGGCAAAACGACCGTTACCCTCGGCCTGCTTCGCGCGCTCGTCCGGCGCGGGCTCACGGTACAACCGTTCAAATGCGGTCCCGATTACATCGATCCGGCGTTTCATGCGGTTGCGGCGGCCAGGCCATCGTACAACGTCGACAGCTGGGCGATGAGCTTGGATCGTGCGGCTGATGTTCTGTCGCGTTCGGCAAGCGGTGCGGACGTCGTTGTTTGCGAAGCCTTGATGGGCCTTTTCGACGGGGTTTCCAAAGCGGGGGCGTGGGGCAACGGTGCGAGCGCCGACCTAGCCGCAAAGACGGGTTGGCCAGTCATCCTGGTACTCGATGTTTCCGGCCAATCGCAAACGGCGGCGGCCGCCGCTCGCGGCTTCCAGGGCTTCCGCGAGGGCGTGACGATTGCAGGCGTCGTGCTCAATCGCGCCGGTAGTCCGCGCCACGTGCGTTTCGCTTCGGAGGCGCTGGAAGCGGCGGGGCTTCCTGTCATCGGTGCCCTGCCGAGGGAAAAGACCGTGGTGCTCCCGGAGCGGCACTTGGGGCTGGTGCAGGCCGAGGAGACGGCGGAAATCAATTCCCGCCTCGATGCGTTGGCGGACTTCATCGAAGCGCATGTGGATGTCGACCGCCTGCTGCAGCTCGCCAGTCCCGGAGCATTGAACTCAGCGTACGCTGGAAGTCGCGTGAACGTCATTCCGCCGGCGCAACGGATTGCGCTGGCGCGGGATGCGGCATTTTCATTCGTCTATCCGCATCTCCTCGAGGGCTGGCGCGCGGCCGGCGCGGAAATCATTCCGTTCTCACCGCTTGGCGATGAAGCACCCGATCCGGACGCCGATCTCGTCTGGTTGCCGGGCGGCTATCCGGAGCTTCATGCGGGCGCATTGGCCAATGCTCACCGCTTCAAATCGTCCATAACTGAATTCGCGCGTTCACGCCCGGTTCACGGAGAGTGCGGAGGATACATGGCGCTCGGGGCCGGTCTCATTGATGCGGCAGGCCACAGCCACGAAATGATAGGCCTTTTGGCGCTGGAAACGTCGTTCGCTGCCCGGAAAATGAACCTTGGGTATCGCAGGGCGGAGCTTGTGGCGGACTGCCCCCTGGGCGTGGTTGGCGAGATCCTAATGGGCCACGAGTTTCATTACGCCAGCGTTCTTTCTTCGCCAGACGCCCCCCTGTTCAAAATGCAGAATTCGGACGGGGAGACGCTTCCCGCGGGCGGGAGCCGCAGAGGGCACGTTACGGGTACGTTTTTTCATTTTATTGATAAATAGCGGGCGCTTTCTTCGGTTTTCCCGGCTAGATTTCCAACGTGCGAGCAGGCCGCCGACATGACAAGTTAACGGAGGTTCCGGAACTTTTTCGAACCTTGCGCATTTAGGTTGTCTGGAACCCGGCGTGCGCACACGAGTATTTCGGAATTCCGTCAATAGGGTCTTGAAAGATGGGCACGGGCAGTGATCCCAAACGAGGGGATTCAGTCACTATGCAGGCACCGCTACCGGTGGAGCTTCAGGGTCAGATAGGGCAGCGCTTAAGGGAAGCCTATATCGAACTCATCAACGAGCCTGTCCCGGATCGGTTCGTTGCGCTTCTGCAAAAACTCAAACAGCACGAGGACAAGCAGCTCGAGGAGAAGAGCAAGGAGGAGAGTCGTGACGAAAAGTGACGACGATCTGGAAGCTCTTTTGATCGGGGCTGTTCCCAATC
Organism: Hyphomicrobium sp. ghe19; assembly: GCF_902712875.1. Taxonomy (NCBI): domain Bacteria; kingdom Pseudomonadati; phylum Pseudomonadota; class Alphaproteobacteria; order Hyphomicrobiales; family Hyphomicrobiaceae; genus Hyphomicrobium; species Hyphomicrobium sp. ghe19. Next base: position 505,055 of record NZ_LR743509.1, read on the forward strand.
TGCGTGCATTTGCGAATTCGCTTTGCGGCGATCCAACGCGTGCCGACGATCTGGTGCAGGATACGCTCGTCAAGGCTTGGTCCAATCTCGACGGATTCGAGAAAGGCTCGAACCTGAAAGCGTGGCTGTTCACGATCCTCCGCAACACCTATTTTTCCGAACTTCGCAAACGTCGCCGCGAGGTCGAGGATGCGGACGGCGCAATGGCGGAGCGCATGTCCGTTCTGCCGGAGCAGCACGTCCATATGGATCTCGTCGATTTCAAGAAAGCGTTCAACGTCCTCAGCGACGATCAGAAGGAAGTCTTGCTGCTCGTTGGTGCGGAAGGTTTCTCATACGAAGAAGCGGCCGAAATCACCAATGCTGCAGTCGGCACGGTGAAAAGTCGCGTCAACCGCGCCCGCGTGGCTCTGAACAAGGCCCTCGGGTTTGAGGTCGGCGAAAATTTCAATTCCAATAGCGAGTTCGTCGGTGTTGCGCGAGCGGTGGTTAGCCGGGGTTAACTCCCGGATCACTCGTGCAATTGTGACGGACAGCATCATGGGGTACACAAACGTAACACCCCTGCCGGAGATGATCGTGTGCCCCCGGCACGAAAGATCATCTTGTTGTTAAACGAGATTACGAGGTGCAAAATGTCGATAGCCGAATCCATAGCTCCCCATTTGCCGTATTTGCGCCGGTATGCGCGATCGCTCACGGGCAGCCAGCAATCCGGCGACAACTACGTCGCGGCGGTGCTCGAAACATTGATTGCGGATTCCGATGCGTTCGACAGATCGATCGCGCCGCGCGTCGCGCTTTATCGCACTTTCACTAAAGTTTGGAATTCGCTCGCCGTAAACCGTGTGTCGGATGACATGCGCCAGCTCGACAAGCCTCTGGCAGAGCGGCGGCTCGATTCGATTACGCCCCTTCCGAGACAGGCCTTCCTTCTTGTCTCTGTGGAAGGATTTTCAACGGCGGAAGCTGCTCAGGTTCTCGACGTTACTCCCGCGCACGTGACGGAGCTCTTACAGCTGGCCGGTGCGGAAATCGCGGAGCAACTCTCCGCAGACGTGCTGATCATCGAGGACGAGCCGCTGATTGCGATGGATCTCGAAGCGCTGGTCGTCGATATCGGCCATCGTGTGCAGGGTGTCGCGAGGACCCATCAGGAAGCCGTCGCGGAAGTCGCAAAGAAGGCGCCGTCTCTGGTTCTCGCAGACATTCATCTGGCGGATGGAAGTTCGGGGCTCGAGGCCGTGAATGAAATTCTCGAGACGATCAGCGTTCCCGTTATTTTTATTACCGCATTCCCCGAGCGGTTGCTCACGGGCACCAAGCCGGAACCGGTGTTCCTCATAACCAAGCCGTTCGAGCCTGCTGTCGTGAAGGCGATGATCAGCCAATCGCTGTTCTTCGGGCTTCGATCGAAGAAATCCGGTCAACGTGCCGCGTGACGGATTTTGAATTCTGAAAGAAAAAGGGCGCGGTTCCGAATTGGAGCCGCGCCTTTTTTATCCGATTTATTGCGATTGTGATGGGGTTTGCGTAGCGCCAGCCGGCTTTTTCGCCGAGGAATTTTCGGTCCAGACGTAGTTAGGCGCGCTGGACAGGTTATCCTTGCTGGCTTCGATGACGGCGACGCGAGTGCCGTCCTTGTCGGAGAACTTCAGTTCATTGTAGGGAATGCCGACGTTCTTTTCTCCGACGCCTAGAAAGCCGCCGACGCCGATCACCGCGGTGCTGATCTTTCCTGCCTCGTCGAGAACGAGATAGTTGATATCTCCCAGCTTATCGCCAGCCGTGTTCTCGACGCGCAATCCGATAAGGCTCGAGGTGCTCTGCTCGCCAGTGGATTGCGTTTTGACGAACGAAAGGGCCTGTGCCGACGAATTGATCGCTACGGGCGCGACAGCAAGTCCTGCGATCAGGAAAGCACGGCTCAAGGTCAATTTGTTCATTGTGGCTCATCTCCTAGTGACGTTACGCTCGGTCAATCGCATTCATGAATTGTTTGTTCCGTTCTTTCAGATCATTTGCCTATCGTTCAAATTAGGGCTCGCATCGCGCGGCAAATTGCGGTCAAGGCGCGGTGCGTAGTCGCGACGCTTGGGCGTATGACGATGGGGTGCAAAAAAAAATGAGTTCGCGCCGCCCGGGGGAAAGCGGTCGCGAACTCTCTTAGGTGACGCCGTGCCCTGGGCCACGGGGGAGTGGGGAGGGAGTATGTGGGCACGGCCACATTGAAAGAACGTAGCGAGTGAGCATCGGTTCCCGAGATACGTGGGCGGATTTTTGGGGAGTGGATGCTGGCTGAAGAACTAGCTTGGTTTCGATTTAAATATGGTGATGCGACTTACTGACCAAAATGCAATTAAATTGAGCAGAACGGCTCTGCGAAATGTGGAACGAGTTCGAAAGATCTGATCAGCCCAATCGTAGTATCGTTGTAAAAAAAATCGGCCTAACAAGCGATTGGCACGGCGGCGAAGTCGTGGCATTGCATAGGCTTCCCTCAATCAATGCTTCCATAGGTTATGGCCCGCCATCACATATCGCGGAGATTAGCAGCGTTTCTAACGTCGAGCGCGACGCGAACACTGTTGGTCTGGGTTTCGATAGCCATCCTATCCGGTCTTGCAGCAATCGTTGCCTGGCAATGGACAGTTGCTGCCGGCGATCGCGTGGCGCAGACGCTGCTCTATCAGCAAGGCCTCACGAAGTGGCTCAGCGCGGCGCAGGATCTTGAGATCGCGCAGCGGGGGTACCTGCTTACCAGGGATCCGAAATATCTCGCGCCGTATGAGACGGCGAAGAAGGCGGTTGACGACATCCACTCCGATTTCGTCCGGCTCGCGCGAGGCGATAGAGAACTGCTTACGCGGATCGACGCTGTCGACAAGGCGCAGCAGGCGCACCTATCGGCGATCGACAAGAGCATTTTGGACGTTGCAAAAGGCAGTCCAAATGCAGCGGCGGACCTAGCCTCAAATAATCTCGACATCAAACTCTCGGACCGGTTGCGCGACCAGATCGACGCTACGGAACAGGAACAACACCGCCTCTTTGAAATGCGCGTGGCGCAATTCCACGATCAGAGCTTTTGGCTTTTGGCTGCAATGCTCGCGATATTGCTCGCTTGCGCCGCCTTGGCGATGGTCGCGTTAATACGCGAGCGACAGCGCGTGGCGGCGCTCGAAATCACCGCTCTGACGCTGACCTCCGCGAATAGATCGCTGGAAGCGCGAGTGAAAGCGCGTACTGAAGAGCTTGCAATCGAACGGGATCGCGCCGAAGGCGAACGAGAGCGCGCTGAAGCGCTGCTACGGGATGTGACGCATCGCATCGGCAATACGTTGTCGCTCGTCGTCGGATTCATCAACCTGCACATCAGGCACACGTCCGATCCAAAGTCTCTGAAAACTCTCACCGGCGCGCGCGATCGCATCCATGCGATCGCGAGTGCGCAGCGGCGTATGAATGTCGTCAACGATCTCGAATTGGTGCGGATCGACACGCTCATTCAAGCCGTGTTGGACGATGTGGTCGAAACGGCCGGTGAAGGGCGAATTGAACTGACGGTTGATGTTCCGCCGCTTCTTGCGCCGGCTCAGGTTGCGACGTCGTTGTGCGTTCTAACGCAAGAATTCGTCGTGAATTCCTTCAAGCATGCATTTGGCGAAGATGGTTCCGGCCATATCGGCGTTCGCCTTCACCGATGCGGTGAAACCGGAGCTGAACTCATAGTCGAAGATGACGGCAACGGGGTTGATGCCAACCTCTATCCGGCTGCGGGCGATGAGATGGACAAGCTGCTGCACGGAACCGCCAGTCATGCGGGAGATGGATTGGGAACTAAAATTGCGGCTTTGCTCACTCGTCAATTCTCTGGAGCGATCGCCTACGAACAGGTTCACCCGGGATATGCCCGGCCGGGAACGCGCGTCACGATCAAATTGACGGACCTGGCGTTGTCGGTTCCGGAGGATGAGCCTGCAGCTCACCCGATGAAAGCGGCGAAGACCACAACGGCGTAGAAAGCGTTGAATAGCTTTCTTAGCTCATTTTCCAGCGCTCGGCGTATGCTGGCGAAAGCTCCAGAGCGCGCGGTTTTCTGCGCAGAGAGCGCCCCGTTTCCATGCAATCAACGACGAATGCGATCGCCGATTTCACGGAATGTTCGGAGTATGGCTTTATCAGGATACCGCAGGCCGACGAAAAGTCTGCCGGCACGTGGTGCGGGTTCGACGTTGTGAAAATCACTGTGGCGCGCGCGTCTTCGCTTAGGTGTCGCGCGACGGCAGGGCCAGTCATCCCATCACTCAGTTGAACGTCGACGAATGCCAGATCGCACTTTGTCGTCTCTGCAAGCTTGAACGCGCGACGAGACGAACCCGCAATCCCGACGACCTGGTGACCCAAATCGGTGACGATCGCTTCGAGTTCGCCGGCGACTATCGCTTCATCTTCGGTGATGAGAATTTTCATGGCGCCCCCGCTATTGGCCCTATGCCCGAGAACTTGCGAGCGCGGCGGCGGTTCCATCGACGGGCGACGTTGTTGTTAAGGGATGTTGTTTACACTTGGCCCGAGCTTTTAGGAGCGTGCCCGATGTTGACGAGAGGGCCGGTCAGCGTCCACGTGAACTCGTCGGCATTCCCAACAGCGCGAGCAGAAAGCTTCAGGCCTTGGGTCGAGAAGCGCTCGACGACCGACATACCGTATCCCTTCGGGCCATCGGCGACGAATGGCGGCCCGCTGGTTTCGCGCCATGAAATTAAAATTGTTGCGGGATCAGGAAATGACCACGTGAGCCGCACCTTGCCGGTTGCAGTAGACAATGCCCCGTGCTCGACGGCATTGAGCGCAAGCTCGGTCAGGACCATTCCCAATGTCTGGGCGGCCTCCGGCGTGAGCATTACCGGGGGGCCCTTGATCGCGACGCGATCGGCGTCGGTACGTGCGACTGCGCCGATCTCGGCCGACGCCAAAGTCGCAAGATCAACGTTTTGCCAATCTGAAGCAACGATCAGATCCTGAGAGGCGGCGAGGCCTGCGACGCGCAGTGTGAAATCCTTGAGATGAGATTTGACGTCCACTGCATCGCGCGCCGTCAATCGTGCCATCGCGAGGATCAAAGCCAGCAGGTTTTTCGAGCGATGCGAAACTTCGCGGAGCAGGGCGTCAGTGCGCGTGAGGCTCAGCTTCTGATCTGTCACATCGTAGGCAACGCCCGAGAGAGTCTTTACTTCCGTTTCCGCCGTTTCGGTCGGCGCACCGCGGATCGCGATCCAACGGGCATCCCCGTTGCGGCGGCGAATGCGAACCTCTAGAGCAAGGGGTTTCGACCCAGCGATCGCGGCACCAATCGCCTTCAGCAATCGGCGGCGGTCACAGCCCTCGACCCGGCGGATAAGTGTGCGCGCCGGGTACTCGGACGCAGGCTCGAGATCATTAAAAATGTCGGCAATGTCTGCATCCCAACAGATAGTTCCCGTCTTGAGGTTCCATTCCCAAACGCCGACATTGCCCGCGCGCAAAGCTTGGCGCAGCCGCTTTTCCCTAGCTCCATCCGGCGCACGTTGGTGGGGTGCCTTATCCTGGCTATCGAACTGCAACGGCATGCCTGCTGATTGGTCTGCTGTTTCACCCCATCGCCGCCTCGCGGGGGTCAAGTTGCTAGCGTTCGGGTCTTCCAAAATGTTCCGCGTCAACCACGTCGCGCCGGCGAACGACGCAACCGCCAACAATGAGGAAAGCGTGACAAACGTTATCCAGTTGCGTTTATCGTGCAGGTCCACCGCATTTTTGGGAATTTGAGCAGCAACTTTCCAGCCGAACTGTGAAGTTTCGGCAACGGCCTGTACGATGGATGTACGGTTCGGTTCATTGGGACTTGCCGCCGCGTCCGGCTTGGCGCGCGTTCTGGCCAGTATTTGACCGTCGGCTCCGAGAATGGAAATCGACCACGGGCCGCCAGAAGCAAATTTCTTGAGCGCAGAGGTCAAAAAGGTCGACGGGATACGTGCCTGGATGAGGACCGGTTTCGCATTGCTCGATGCGGCGGCCAGCCAGACATCGATGCCTTTGTCCGGCGCGTTTTCATACGCCGTGATTTGAGGCGTTCGGTTCGACAAAGCGGCTGCCGCGGCAGATCGTGAAGCGCCATCGAGCATGATCCGGTCCGAATCGAGCCCGCCGACGGGTGACAAGAGGTCGAGTTTTTCGCTTCTCGTGAAAAGCACAATGCCTTTTCGGTCGAGTTCCGCGCGTATGCCGCTTTCAGTGTTTTGAGTGACGTCTTCCGCCGGGAGCGCCTTGAGCGCGCGGACAATGGTATCCATTTGATCGTCGACGAAACTTGCGGCGAGCAAAGCGCGCGTGCGGGCGTCGGCCTGCAGACCTGCAAGTTCTTGGAAATGCACCGCGCTCAGCAGATACGCGGCGCCGCCCAAGGTCGGAATGAGAAGCCCGAGGCAGACAAGGTAAACCGCTGCCTTCAACGACAGCCGGGGAAAAATAATTAATTGGCGTAGGAATTTGGCTGGCCGACCCCGGCCCTCCCTCCCCGGGGGATTAGTATTCACGATTGGCTTCTTATCGGTTTTGGACGGGCTAAAAAGAATCTCGCCTCAAGACAAATGCGCTAGGCCTCCAATGGTTCCAATTTTTAAGCGGACGAGACATTTTGTCGGGCGCGCTGCGTCCGTTGTGGGGATAACCTGGGGAAGCGGGTATTCGTTTGCCACGATTGTGACACAGGAACAGTCGAATTCTGAATACCTATAAAGACGGCCGGAGATCATGACCGCATCGCGACTCCGCATCAGGCTTGTTTTGCTCACGCTGTTCGCCTTCAGCGTGCAACTGGCCGTGGCGTCGTTCCATCACCATACAAGCCGCGAAATCGGCGCTCGATCCATCACTGCGTTTGCGGGTCATTGCGTCTCAACGGCCGCGAAGCCTTGCCCGCCCGCCAGTGACAATCACGATGGCTGCCCATTATGTTGGGCGGCGGCTATTGCCGCGACGTCGCTCGTGCCTTCGCTTTTTGATTTTCCCGCACCCTCTGAAATTGCCTTTGCCGAGCTTCATGCTCCTCTAAGTATTCAGAGCTGCATAATCCGCTGCTACGAGCAGCGCGCGCGTGGTCCTCCCGCGACGAGTGCCGTCTGACATTCGAAGATCGCTCCGGCGTCTTCGTTTCGTATCCCATAACACCTTTTCGTATCCGGCTGTGTTTCGCACGATTTTCAATCGCGCGCCCACGCCCCTGGGCTGACACCGCGCAATGGCGCGTGCCGGCGCATCATCATCCAATTGGAGAGAACGATGTCGAAAGTTTTGTCGGGTCTGGCCTCGATGGCCATGCTGATTACCGTTCCCGCTTTCGCAGATCAGGCTGAGCACAGGCAACTCGGCCCGCACGTGCACGGGCAAGGGACGCTCGATATCGCCATCGAGGGAAACAAAATTGAAATGGAGCTTGTTTCTCCGGGCATGGATATCGTCGGGTTCGAGCACGTCGCATCGACGGACGATCAGAAAGCGGCCGTCGAGAAGGCGAAGGCAAAGCTCGCCGACGTCCTTGCCGTTTTCAAACTTCCCGCGGCGGCCAATTGCAAGGCAGAGACGGCCAACGTCGAGAACCGGAAGGAAACGCATAAGCCCGGCGAGAAGGACGACGACGATGACGATAAGCCTGGCGCGCCGCAGCACTCGGAATTTCATGCGACATACACGATCACCTGCGAAGCGCCCGAACGTGTGACCGGTCTCGAGACTGTCTATTTCTCGAACTTTGCCGGCGCGCAGCTTCTGAACGTCAATGTCACGACCCCGAAGGGACAAACGCAGGCGCAGATGACGCGCGATAAGCCAACCCTCGATCTCACGGGCGCGATGTGATTATGAGCGACATCATCGTGTCTTCACGCGATACGCGGATAGAGGGCGAAAGCCCTCTTGACGCGGTTTCGTTTTCGAACGTGCGGTATTCGTGGCCTGGGCCATCGCCGTTCTCGCTGACGATCAAGAAATTCACGCTGGGGCGCGAGGAAAAACTTCTGCTCGTCGGCCCGTCGGGAAGCGGCAAGAGCACGTTTCTCAGTTTGCTTGCAGGCATCGTTGCGCCGACCGAAGGGCGGATCGATGTGCTTGGAACGGAGATGGCAAAGCTCAGCGGTTCCGGGCGCGACCGGTTTCGCGTCGACCACTTCGGCATCATCTTCCAGATGTTCAATCTACTCCCTTATGCATCTCTCATCGACAACGTGCTGCTTCCGCTCCGGTTCTCGCGCACGCGGCGGGCCAATGCGCTCGCCGAAGGATCGCTCGATGCGGTTGCGAGGGGTTTGCTTGCGGCGCTCGGTCTCGACGAGACGGTTGTCGCGACCGTCAAAGCGGCGAACCTTAGCGTCGGCCAGCAACAGCGTGTCGCCGCGGCACGGGCGTTGATTGGTGCGCCGCCGATCCTTGTTGCGGACGAGCCGACTTCCGCACTCGATCGAAACACGGAAGAAGCGTTTCTGAAGCTCCTATTCGCGCAAAGTGAGAAGGCCGGCACGAGCGTCATCATGGTCAGTCACGATGAAGGATTGGCCCCACATTTTGACCGCGTGGTGCGTCTTCAGGACATTGCCGTCTCATCGCGAGGTGCCCAGCAATGATGATCTTTCGCCTCGCATTTCAATCGTTGATGAACCGCTGGGTGACGGCATGTCTGACGGTGCTCGCGATAGCGTTCAGCGTCATGCTGCTGCTCGGCGTCGAGAAAGTGCGGACAGGGGCGCGGCAAAGCTTCGCCGATACGATTTCGGGAACGGATCTGATCGTCGGCGCGCGTAGCGGCAGTCTCAACCTGCTTCTCTATTCCGTTTTCCGCATCGGCAACGCGACCAACAATGTCACGTGGAAGACCTATCAGGACATCGCGAAGATGCCTGAAGTCAAATGGATCGTTCCGATATCGCTCGGGGACAGTCACCATGGCTTCCGCGTGCTCGGAACGAATGGCGATTACTTCACGCATTACAAATTCCGCCGCGGGCAGAGCATGACGTTTACTGCCGGTGGTCCGTTCGCCGATTTGTTCGATGCGGTCATAGGGTCAGACGTTGCCGACGCGCTCGGCTACAAAGTGGGCGACAAGATCATCGTCGCGCACGGAGTCGGATCGATCTCGTTTATCGAACACGAGGACAAACCGTTCCGCGTTTCCGGTATCCTTGCGAAGACCGGGACGCCGATAGACCGGACGGTTCACGTCAGTCTCGAGGCCATCGAAGCCATTCACATCGATTGGCAGAGCGGGGCACCGGTTCCGGGCGAAAGCATCTCGGCCGATGCGGTTCGCAAGATGGATCTCACGCCGCACGCGATCACGGCAGCGATGGTCGGTCTCGACTCGAAGCTTGCGACATTCAAGGTTCAGCGGCGGATCAATGATTATGCCGAGGAGCCGCTGTCGGCGATCATGCCGGGCGTCGCGCTGCAGGAGCTGTGGGGCCTCATCGGTACGGCCGAGACGGCTCTATCGGTCGTCTCAGCGATGGTCGTCGCGACGGCGCTGCTCGGGATGGTGACGATGATCCTGACCACGCTCAACGAGCGACGACGCGAAATGGCTATCCTGCGTTCGGTCGGGGCAACGCCCACAACAGTGCTCGGCCTCCTTGCGGCCGAGGGCGGGTTGCTGACGCTTGCCGGCGTCATCGCGGGTACTGTCGGCCTTTATGTGGGTCTTTATCTGGCGCGTCCGTACATCGATCACACGTACGGGCTGAGCCTTGCGATTGATCCGCCGCGCGCCGACGAATGGATGAAGCTCGGCTTGATCGTCGCTGCCGGGTTCGTCGCCGGATTGTTGCCTGCGATCCGTGCTTACCGGCTGTCTCTGGCGGACGGCATGATGGTCAGAGTGTGAGCACGCTCATTTTTTGAAAGGGTGCGGATATGGCATCGAAATATGTTTTCGCTCTAAGCGTCATGCTCAATCTGATGCTCGCGGTCGCGTCGTCGTCGAACGCCGGCGCCGATACACCGCGGCAACTCAAGTGGGCCGATCTCGTTCCAAAGAGCGTTCCGGCGGCATCGACAATGCAGTCCAAGACGTTTTTCGGCGGCTCCGTGCCGCCGACGACGGATGCGGGGCCTCCTCCGCCTCCGCTTCCCGAGGGCAAGTTCATGGCGGTTAAGCGCCGGCAGCCCGGCAGCGATCGTCCGCCTGCAATCGTCGCGGAGCTTGACGGACAAAGCGTTTCGATCGGCGGTTACGTCGTTCCTCTGGACTTCGATGCGACGACGGTGAAGGAATTTCTTCTCGTGCCGTTCGTCGGGGCCTGCATTCACGTGCCGCCGCCGCCGGCCAATCAGATCATCTACGTGAAGACAGACAAAGGGTTTGAAGTCGGCGGTATGTTCGATCCGGTGACGGTGACCGGTAAAATCAACACGAGTGAAGCGTTCACGGGGCTCGCCGACGCCGGTTATACGATCACGGCTGACAGCGTGGAGCTAAGAAAGCAGTAGCTGCAACGGAGCGGGCGTTCACGTTTTCCGCCATGAATGCGTCCTCGCATTCTGTGCGGGGCGACGCGAAAATTTCGCTTTATCGTTCTGCCTTAGATTTCCATTTTAGCGGATGGGAGCCCGGCAGCGTTGGGGTTTCGAGCAGCGAAACGTCTAATAAGCTCAGCATTTCTTCTTCGTTCGTCGGCGCGATAGCGCTGGATAGGTTCACTCTCAAGCCAATTCCAACTTGAGAGGTTCTGATGTCGTTCCTACCCCTGACCCGCAGATCAGCCATCGGGGCCGTGCTTGGCCTCGGCCTCGCCGGGCTTTCCGGCTACGCTTCCGCTGCAGAGATCTCGCTGCTCAACGTATCCTACGATCCGACGCGCGAACTCTATCAAGCGTATAATGTGGCCTTCGCGAAGTACTGGAAGGCGAAGACGGGTGATGACGTCACCATCAAGCAGTCGCATGGCGGTTCCGGCAAGCAGGCTCGCTCGGTCATCGACGGCATCGATGCCGATGTCGTGACGCTCGCACTCGCGGGGGACGTCGACTCGCTCCACAAGAACGGCGATCTCGTCAAAGCTGATTGGATCAAGAGCCTTCCCGACAACTCGGCTCCGTATACCTCGACAATCGTCTTCCTCGTCCGCAAGGGCAATCCAAAGGGCATCAAGGATTGGTCGGATCTCGCGAAAGACGGCATCGAAGTTGTCACTCCGAACCCGAAGACGTCGGGCGGCGCGCGCTGGAACTATCTTGCAGCCTGGGGTTATGCGCTGAAGCAGCCCGGCGGTAGCGACGCGACGGCGAAAGATTTGGTCAGCAAGATCTACAAGAACACCAAAGTTCTCGACTCGGGCGCGCGTGGTTCGACGACGACATTCGTCGAACGCGGTATTGGCGACGTGCTGATTGCCTGGGAAAACGAAGCCTATCTCTCGGTTAAAGAGCTTGGTCCCGACAAGTTCGAGATCGTTACTCCGTCTATCTCAATTCTTGCTGAGCCGAGCGTTGCCGTCGTCGACAAGGTCGTCGACAAGCGTGGCACCCGGGCTGTTGCCGAGGAATATCTGAAGCATCTCTACAGCGAAGAAGGCCAGGAAATCGCGGCGAAGAACTTCTATCGTCCCCGCGACGAGAAGGTTGCGCAGAAATATGCGAGCCAGTTTGGACCGGTGAAGACCTTCACGATCGATGAAGTTTTCGGCGGCTGGGGCAAGGCCCAGGCGGAACACTTCAAGGACGGCGGCGTGTTCGATCAGATCTACACGCCCGGCAACAAGAGCTGAACGTCTCACTAGAAACTGAATTCGTGCGTCGCCTTCTCGGCCGGAAGCTCCTCCAGACCATTTCGGAAAGAGAACTGGGCGACGCACGAAGCAGGACGTTTGATCACTTCGTCACGGAATTCGAAACAATGCTGATGTCAGGACGTGGTCGAGAAAGGTGTTGCGGGTCGTTTGTCCGCTAGCCGGCGCAGGAGCCGGCGACTGCCATTCGAGCGGCGCGCGAAGTCCGCCGCAGGCCCGAACAGACCAGAGCCAATTTCCGTTGGATGGCTCAGCATCAAGGGTGAATTCAATGTCGACAACTCTCATCGTACCCGGCCTCCGATCGAGTGGGCCTACGCACTGGCAAACCTGGCTCGAGCGCCGCGTCAGCGGCAGCGTCCGCATCACGCAGCGGGACTGGAACGATCCTCATCTGCCCGAATGGTCGGCGCGCGTCCGTCGCGAAATTGTGCGCGCAACGGGACCGATCTTCATCGCTGGGCATTCGTTCGGAGCCTTGGCCGCCGTACAGGCCGCAAGCGATCACGCTGAGCGAATCACCGGAGCACTTCTTGTCGCTCCGGCGGATCCCGAAGCCTTCGGGGTCGCCGAATTCCTGCCGACGAAGCCTTTGGGCTTTCCCGTCATCCTCGTTGCCAGCAGGAACGACCCTTGGATGGCGATCGAGAAGGCGCGTCGCTGGGCTGATCTCTGGCGAGCCGATTTCATCGATCTCGGCGAGGCCGGGCACATCAATTCCGAGGCCGGCTTCGGCCCGTGGCCGGAAGGTCTCGCGCTGCTTGAAAGGCTACGGCGAGCCGGAGAATTTCGCTCGGCGGCTGAACGGCTTGCGGCTTTGGATTTGTCTCAGTCTCAGCCTTTGCAACGGCACTGGCTCGCGCGCCGGCGATATGCGTTGGGACGGGGCGCACAATCCATCGATCATCGCGATCTCGCCGGCGCCGCGGCGCTGCTTCGCGCAGCCGGTTGGACCGTGGGTGCGCCGAGGGTGACAGCCCAAGGTGCAAGATAGTCACTCCGCTATTGCAGATGTACGTGCCACTGAGGATATGTAATTGACTTGGAGAAGGGATCGTAAAAAATAGCTGAGAAATCAATGAACTAATCAGAAGTTCATCTAATTAAACAGACGGGGGTCTGAAGTACATGAAACTAGTAACGAGAAAGGGACGCCTCTGGGGTGTCTCGGTAGCTGCCTTGATGGTTGGCGGATGGGCGATGCCCGTAGCCGCTGCCGATCTCGGCGGCGATTGCTGCGCGGATCTCGAAGAGCGCGTTGCGGAACTCGAAGCTACAACGGCTCGCAAAGGCAACCGTAAGGTCAGCCTGACGGTTTCGGGCTGGGTGAACGAGAGCGTGATCTGGTGGGACGACGGCAGCGAGAGGAATGCTTACGTCGGTACGAACCCTGTTGAGCAATCCCGTTTCCGCTTCGTCGGCGACGCGAAGATAAACGCAGATTGGTCGGCGGGTTATGTGCTTGAGATCGGCGTATTTGGCGGCAACCTCGGTAAGGCCGACCAGGACAACCCGGATGGCGCGACTGGCGCCAACAGCCTTTCGGTTCGCAAAAGCAACTGGTACTTAAAGAGCAAGACGTTCGGTAAAGTTTCCGTTGGTCAGGAAAGCACGGCGACCTACCATTTGCTCGACGATGCCGACACGTCTTTGACGCGTAATTTTTACGACGCTGAAGGTCCTCCTGACTATCTGCAGTCGTTTTACCTGCGCGATAAGGCTGGGAATCGGATTCCGTCTGGCTCTTCAAACTTGAAGTGGGGGGACGCGCTCCGCGGTTTCAACAACTCGACGCCAGGCGATGACGGACGCCGGAACGTTGTGCGTTACGAGTCGCCGACGTTCGCGGGCTTCAGTGTTGCGACCGCCTGGGGCGAGGACGACATCTGGGATGCCGCTGTGATCTACAAGGGCGAGTCCGGAGATTTCAACTACAACGCGCGGGCCGGATATGGCCAGTCTACGGATGGCTTCTCGACACCGTGCCACGGCTCCGGCTCTTCGCCTGATAACGCTCTCAATTGCGAGTGGTGGGGCGTTTCGGCGTTCCTGCAGCACGCGCCAACGGGTTTGTTCGTCTACGGCGGATACGGCAAGCAGCACGACGGCTCGAACAACCCCGCCATCGACGCTAAGATACTCGATAAAGACAGCACGACCTGGTTCGTGCAGGGTGGCATCGAAAAGAAGTGGATCCCGCTGGGTAAGACCAACGTATTCGGTATGTACCGCCAGGATGACTCCGGTTCTGACGTGACCGGCACGGGCACTATCAGAACAACGGGTGCCAACATCGATTTCTGGGCAGTTGGTGCTGCGCAGAACATCGAAGCTGCTGAAGCGACCCTCTATCTCATCTATCAGCATGCTGATGGTGATGTGACGGTCGGCACGAATACGTCAGCCACCGAGTTGTCGGCGATGCAGCAGGTCATCGGCGGTATGAAGATCAACTTCTAAGACGGCGCTGCCGCTTCGGAAGTCAGGAAACGTCTGACGCTCCCGTCAGATCACATGCGAGAAGGATGGCTTTTCAGGCTTTCCTTCTCGCCTTTTGCGCGGAATACGCGCCGCCGCTTGAGCCATGCTCGCAGCAAGCAATTCCCTCATAAGCTCATAACTTCTTCTTCGTTCCGCCGGTATCGCAGCTCGGCTATCCGTATTTGCAGACGCAAAGCGAACTGCGAAAGTCGGCGGCGATGGTAATGGCGAGAAAAGAAGATTTCGAGACTCTCGAAGGTGCAGACAGCGGCCCGGCGAAGCTTTCCATCATCGTCGGGGAAAATTTGCGTCATCTCAGGCGCAAGAGCGGTCTGTCGTTGGAACAGCTTGGTATCATCTCGGGCGTCAGCCGCGCGATGCTCGGGCAGATAGAAACGGGCAAGAGCGCGCCGACGATCAACCTATTGGGGCGCATTGCCGAGGCGTTGAAGGTCTCGGTGCCAAGCCTCATTTCCAGTCCAGGCGTGGGCGGCACGGTCGTTGTCCCGCGCGACCGAGCGACGGTGGTTTCATCGAGCGAAGGCGGTTTTGTCAGCCGCGCTCTTTTCCCCTGGGGGGATCCACAACGCATTGAAATTTATGAGGTGACGATTGGCGCGCAGCATCGCGAAGTGTTCGCGGCGCAGACAGCGGGCGCCAAAAAGAACCTCGTCGTCGTCAAGGGCACGGTCGAAATCGTCGTGGGGGAGGATTCTCCTGCCCGGTTGATCGAGGGTGATGCGATCCTCTTCAATGCGGATACTCCGCATCATTTTCACAATCCGGGGGACGATGACGCAAAAGCATTCTTGGTCGTCACGGGGCTTGATGGTTCCAACTCGCGGGGCCGGCAGGGTTAAGGCGACCGCCACCTGAGCAACCCCCGATAATCTCATATGCTTAGCAGCTATTGTTCGTTAGCCGTGGCGCGGCTCTCAAATAGTGTGCGGGTCGGTCGTTTTAGCAGAAAGACGAGTGAATGACTCTCGACGGGACCATTTTCGGCAGGGCGTTTTCCTGGGCCGGCGTTATCGCTGCCGCCGGGTTCGTGGTCGTGCTGGCTGTGCTGATTTAAGGGGCGGGGATGTCTGGGGTCAATAAGAGGGTGCTGCCGGGCTTCGGGCTATCGCTCGGGTTTACGCTTGTGTACCTGTCGCTGATCGTTCTCATTCCGCTGTCGGCCGTCTTTCTCAAGACATCGACGATGAGCTGGGATGAATTCGTGAATGCGGTTGCCGCGCCGCGCGTCGTCGCGTCCTACAAGTTGACGTTCGGGGCATCGTTTTTGGCGGCGGCGATCAACGCCGTTTTCGGTTTGCTGCTCGCCTGGGGTTTGACGCGCTACACGTTTCCCGGCCGTAAGATCGTCGACGCGCTCATCGATCTTCCCTTCGCGTTGCCGACGGCTGTTGCGGGTATCGCGCTGACCGCGATCTACGCGAAAAACGGATGGATCGGCGCGCTTCTCGAACCGCTCGGAATCAAAATCGCTTTCGGCCCTCCGGGCGTTCTCGTCGCGCTGACTTTTATCGGGCTGCCTTTCGTTGTCCGGACCGTTCAGCCGGTGCTTGAAGATCTTGAAACAGAGTATGAGGAGGCTGCTGCGAGCCTTGGGGCGACCCGCTGGCAGGCGTTTCAGCGCGTTGTGTTTCCGACGCTCTTTCCGGCGTTGCTGACCGGTTTCGCGCTGGCATTTGCGCGCGCTGTCGGGGAATACGGATCGGTGATCTTCATCGCCGGGAATATTCCGATGGTTTCCGAAATCACGCCGCTCATCATTATCACGAAGCTCGAACAGTTCGACTACAAGGGCGCGACGGCCGTTGCTTCCGTCATGCTGGTCATTTCGTTCCTGCTGCTCCTCGTGATCAATGGCCTCCAGGCATGGACGGCGCGACGTACGGGGAGGGCGATCTGATGGCTGTCGTTGCTGCAACATTCGACGCCCGGTCCGATACGGCCGGTAAATTCGAAGCCAATCCGGCGACGCGGGATTCGGCTTGGGTGAAGTACCTGGTGATCGGCGTTGGGCTCACCTATTTCGCCGTCTTCCTTTTGCTGCCCTTGATCGCGGTGTTCGTGGAAGCCTTCCGCAAAGGCGCGGGCACGTATTTCGCAGCGCTTGTCGAACCCGACGCATTGTCGGCAGTTCGTCTGACAATCCTGGCCGCCGCAATCGCCGTGCCGTTCAATCTTATCTTCGGGGTGTCGGCCGCCTGGGCGATCGCGAAGTTTCAATTCCCCGGCAAGAATTTTCTGATCACCCTCATCGATCTGCCGTTTTCCGTATCGCCCGTGGTCGCCGGTCTGATCTACGTGTTGGTGTTTGGATTGCAGGGCTGGTTCGGTCCCTGGCTGCATGAGCACGATATAAAAATCATCTTCGCGGTGCCGGGCATCGTCCTCGCTACGGTTTTCGTCACGTTTCCGTTCATCGCGCGCGAACTCATTCCCTTGATGCAGGCGCAGGGACGCGACGAGGAGGAAGCAGCGATATCGCTTGGCGCGTCGGGCCTTCAGACGTTCTGGCGCGTGACGATCCCGAACGTGAAATGGGCGCTGCTCTACGGGGTCATCCTGTGCAACGCTCGCGCGATGGGCGAGTTCGGTGCGGTGTCGGTCGTCTCAGGCCATATCCGCGGCGAAACGAACACGATGCCGCTGCACGTCGAGATTCTCTACAACGAATATCAATTCGCCGCCGCCTTCGCAGTGGCATCGCTATTGGCGCTGCTGGCGCTGGTAACGCTCGTTTTGAAAACTTACGTCGAGTGGCGCTCCCACCGTCCGGTTGCCGAGGAACAGGTTTCATGAGCATCGAGGTCATTGGCGTCAGCAAGACGTTCGGCACGTTCAAGGCACTGAACAACGTCTCGCTCAATTTTCCGGATGGAGAGCTCGTCGCGCTCCTCGGCCCGTCGGGCTGCGGAAAGACAACGCTTCTGCGCGTCATCGCGGGCCTCGAGCATGCCGACACCGGTCGCATCGTGCTCGACGGCACGGACGCGACGGACAAAGATGTGCGCCAACGCCGCGTCGGATTCGTCTTTCAGCATTACGCGCTTTTCCGGCACATGACGGTGTTTGAAAACATCGCTTTTGGTCTTCGCGTTCGCCCGCGCCGTGAGCGGCCGAGCGAGAAAGACATTCGCGCCAAGGTCAACCGGCTGCTCGATCTCGTGCAGCTCGGATGGGTGGCGAACCGCTTTCCGTCGCAGCTTTCGGGCGGCCAACGGCAGCGCATCGCGCTCGCCCGGGCTCTCGCCGTCGAACCGCGCGTTCTGCTTCTCGACGAGCCGTTCGGCGCGCTCGACGCCAAAGTCAGAAAAGAGCTCAGGCGCTGGCTTCGCACGCTCCACGACGAACTGCACATTTCGTCGATATTCGTGACGCACGATCAGGAAGAGGCGCTCGAAGTTTCCGACCGGATCGTTCTCGTCAACAAGGGGCAAGTCGAGCAGATCGGCACGCCGAAAGAGATCTACGAGCAGCCGGCGACGGCGTTTGCCTATAGCTTTATCGGCTCGGTTAACGAATTCCGCGGCCGCGTCGACGGCGACTTCGTGCGCGTCGGGGATGAGAAGCTGCGTTTCCAGACGGGGACGTTCAAGAACGGTCAAGAGGTCATTGCGTTCAGCCGTCCTCACGATACCGAAATCGTTGCGAACCCGCAGTCTGAAGACGGCGTATCTGCGAGCATCAAGAGAATTCTTGGCACCGGCGCCGTGGCGCGGGTAGAACTTGTGGCCAATGGCGAGGCGCGCGAGGGCCGCAAGGAGTTCTTCGAAGTCGAAATTCCGGGCTCCGATGTTCAGTCGCTCGGGTTATCGACGGGCCAGCACGTCAAGCTCAGAGGGCGGCGGTTGAGCGTCTTTGCAGATCAGAACGGAACACAGGCCGCATCGTGAACTTCCAGCAACTCCGCATTATCCGCGAAACACTCCGCCGCAATTTCAATCTTACCGAAGTCGCGAATGCGCTCTATACGTCGCAATCCGGCGTTTCGAAACACATCAAAGACCTCGAGGATGAACTCGGGGTTGAGCTGTTCGTGCGCCGTGGCAAGCGGCTCCTCGGTCTTACCGAGCCCGGCAAAGAGCTGGCGTTGATCGTCGACCGGATCTTGCTCGATACGGCGAACATCAAACGGCTTGCCGATCAGTTCGCGGGGTCGGATCGCGGCGAGATTCTCATCGCAACGACGCACACGCAGGCGCGTTATGCGCTTCCGGGGCCGATCGCGGCGTTCCGGAAGGAGTTTCCGAACGTCCATCTGGTTTTGCATCAAGGGACGCCGAGAGAAATCGCGACGATGCTCAACGATGGTACGGCCGACATCGGTATTGCCACCGAGGCGCTGGAAGACACCGCCGAGCACGTGACCTTTCCATTCTATTCCTGGCATCACGGCGTGATCGTGCCGAAAGGGCATCCGCTCGAAACGCAGACGCCGGTGACGTTGGAGAAGATCGCCGATTGGCCGATCATCACGTATCACGAGGGCTTCACGGGGCGGCCCGCAATCGATGCGGCGTTCGCCTCGGCCAATCTCGCGCCTGATATCGTGATGGTCGCGCTCGATGCCGACGTCATCAAAACATATGTCGAAGTCGGTCTCGGCATCGGCATTGCTGCGTCGATGTCTTACGATGCCAGCCGTGATACGGGCCTGACGCTTCTCGACACGACGCACCTTTTCCCGAAATCGACGTCGCGCATCGCGCTCCGCCGCGGCCGCTTTCTGCGCGGCTTCGCCTACCGGTTCATCGAGCTTTGCGCGCCGGATCTCACCGAGAAGGTCATCAAGGACGGCATTGCTTCGCCGTCCGACTGACGCTGCTGGCACGCTCGATGACGGACGACGTCAGGCGACCGGCGACTTCGCCTTCTGCGCCCGGAACCACGCGAGGCTGTCGTAGGTTCCGGCGAGCGGCCTGTATTCACAGCCGACCCATCCTTTGTAGCCGATCCGGTCGAGATGGCTGAATATGAACGGGTAGTTGATCTCCCCGGTGCCGGGCTGATGGCGGCCGGGCGTGTCGGCGATCTGAATGTGGGCGATGATCTTCAGGTACTTGTCGATCGTCGGCGTCAGATCGCCTTCCATGATCTGCATGTGATAGACGTCGTATTGGAGACGCAGGTTCTCCGCCTCCACCGTTTCGATGATGTCTGCCGCCTTCGCGGTCGAATCGAGAAAGTAGCCTGGGATGTCGCGCGTATTGATCGGTTCGATCAGCAGCGTCATGCCTTCATCCGCCAGGGCGCGCGCGGCGAAACGTAGGTTATCGACGTAAGTTTTGCGCATCGCCCGATGGTCGGCGCCGAGGGGCGCGATGCCTGCAAGGCAATGGAGCTGCGTGCAGCCGAGCACCTTCGCGTACTTCACGGCGCGGGCAACGCTATCGCGGAATTCGCTGACGAGGTTCGGATAAATCGCGATGCCGCGTTCGCCGGCTTCCCAGTTGCCGGCGGGCAAATTGAATAGCGCTTGGCGAAGCCCGTTCGCCTTCAAACGCGCGGCGATGTCGTCGGCGTTGAACTCATAGGGGAAAAGAAATTCGGCGCCTTCGAAGCCTTGCGCCGCGGCTGCTTCGAAGCGATCGAGAAACGGCATCTCGTTGAACAGCAGCGATAGATTGGCCGCGAATTTTAACATGATCGCTCTGCTTGCAAGATGAGTTGATTAAGTTGAAACGTGCGCGCGGTGAGCTGCCTGAAGGCGGCGGAAATCGTCGCCGGCGTGGTAAGACGATCGCGTCAAAGGAGACGCGGCGACGAGCAGGAAACCCTTGGCGCGTGCGGCTTGTGCCAGGCCTTCGAACTCTTCCGGCGGAACATAGCGGGCGACAGCGGCATGTTTCCGCGTCGGCTGCAGGTATTGGCCGATCGTCAGGAAGTCGACGCCCGCCGACCGGAGGTCGTCCATGACCTGGAGGACTTCTTCGCGGGTTTCTCCAAGGCCGACCATGATCCCCGACTTCGTGAAGGTCTTCCGGTCGATTTCCTTGGCTCGCTGCAGGAGCCGGAGTGAATGGAAATAACGGGCGCCCGGGCGAATGCGCAGATAAAGGCCCGGCACGGTTTCAAGATTGTGGTTGAAGACGTCGGGCTGCGCTGCAATCACGATTTCGAGCGCGCCATCCTTGCGCAGAAAGTCCGGCGTCAAGACTTCGATCGTCGTGCCCGGGGAAGCCACGCGAATGGCGCGGATGGTTTCGGCAAAATGCTGGGCGCCGCCATCTGCGAGATCGTCGCGATCAACGGACGTTACGACGATGTGTTCGAGTGCGAGCCGCGCGACGGCATCGCCGACGCGTCGCGGCTCATCGGCGTCGAGAGCTGACGGCAGGCCTGTCGCGACGTTGCAGAAGGCGCAGGCGCGCGTACAAATCCCGCCCATGATCATCATTGTGGCGTGCCGCTTTTGCCAGCAATCGCCGATGTTTGGGCAGGCGGCCTCCTCGCAGACGGTGTGAAGCTTGTGTTCGCGAACGATGGCTCGCGTATGGTCGTACCCCGGCGAGCCTGGTGCGCGGACCCTTAACCAGTTCGGTTTGGGCAACGACGGCGTGTCAGAATGCGCGACCTTCTCGGGGTGGCGCGGGCGCGGCGTCGTGCCGGTACTGTCGAGCAAGGTCACCAAGGGCGCCATCGGCAAAAGACAACTGTCGCAACATACTAGCCGGTGCGGGCAGAATGTAACAGACGCCTATTCAGGCGCGCTCGCCCCTTCGCTCATGTGGGATCGGCCGTTGAAGACGTCAAAGAAAAAGGGCGGCTTGATCAGCCGCCCTCAAATTCTCGATGATGGACTTCAGGCGCCGCGTCACTGAACCTGGACGGCAGCAGCCTTATGGACGGGGAGCCCATCTGCTTCCGAAGCCGATGCCCGCGTTGTCGCCGCGCCGGAATCGGATTCCTTCGCCGGAGCCGACACTGCGCTCGGCTTTACCGGATCCGGAACAGCCATCGCGGGGCTCATAACCGGATCAACATGGGGGTCGGATGCGGAATCGGACGTTGCTTTCTTCTTCGCGCTCGAAGTGTTGGCAACTTTCTTCTTCTCCGATGACGCCGACTGCTCGGTTTCCGATTTTGCCTCAACAGATTTGTGCTTGGGCGCCTTCTCGGCGTCCCTCTGCTGCGGATCGGACTTTTGGGTCAGCGCCAGATCGTCGTCCTTCGTAGCGTCCTGCGAGGCTTGATCCGGTGCTTGCTGAGCGGCCTGGGAAACAGACGCCGTCTTCTTCGGATTGTCGTCCCAGAAGTAGTTATTCTGGTCATCGCCGTTCGATTGTGTGCTGGCGGCGCGGGCGGTCTGCGCTTTGCCCGAGTTGTAAGCTCCGTATTCGTAGGACGAGTTCGACGAAGAGGCCGAGGCAGAAGCCTTCGGCGCCGGGTTAGCCGAAGCGGACGATGCTGAGGCTGCGCGAGGGTTCGAATCGGCATCGCCGTAGCGCGGGTACTTGTCGCTGGAAGCGATAGGCCGCGTCGAGAACTGCTGCCAAGTAACAGTCACCCGCGTACCCATAGGTACGCGCGGATAGAGGTCGAGCACGTCTTCGTTGGTCATGCGGATGCAGCCGGCCGAAACGGCCTGGCCGATTGTCCAGGGCGCGTCGGTGCCGTGGATACGGTACGTGCTGCTGCCGAGATACATCGCCCGGATGCCGAGCGGGTTCATCGGATGGCCACCTGGAACCCAACGCGGCAGGCGCGGATTTTTGCTGACCATTTCCGGCGTCGGGGTCCACGGCGGGTTGATGCGCTTGTTGGTCACCGAGGTCACGCCCTGCCAACGGGCGCCTTCCTTGGGAACCGCGACGGGATAGGTCATCGCCTCGCCGGGCTTCGTGATCCAATAGAGCCGGCGGTCGGAGAACGAAACGATCACCTGACCGGGTTTGTACTTCGGATCGAACGATACAATGCTGCGGCCGCCGCCGTATTCGGCGCTGCCGCCCCAGAGGAAATCGATCAGGTCTTCGGCCTTGGCCGATGATGCGGACATCAACCCGCCGGCCATAACGATGGCGGAGAGGGTTAATCCGCTGAGGAAGCGCAGGCTCATCGGGGGATGCTCCGGTTGGTGAACAACAAATATACTAAACACAGAATGAGGGGGTCATCCTGTGCTTCGAATGGTGAAGAGCCGGTATAATTCAGTCTCGGTGCCGTCGGCAGAGCAGGGAAGTCACAGTTCCATGGGGATTGCATCGCTCCCCGCTGACATTCCTAGGGTTTTACGAATTTTAGAACGATGTGTTGCGGTTGGATGACGGCGTAATCCGAGTTCGTTCTTTGTCTGCGCAGACTTGACGGATTGAAGGGCTGGCATTAGAACAAAAGGCGAACATTTATGGGGTCGCTCGTGGGCGTTCCCTAAACGGACTTCTTTACCATGAGGTTCCTATTGGACCCGAGAGTTTCCACCGCCGTCTCGGGTCTATCCCCGGAGTCCGGGAAGGATGCGGTTATCGAGAGCTTGCGCTCCCGCATTTTACATATCGAGCGGCATGCTCCGCGCCGGGGGGTATCTGCGGTGCCGGAAAATTCCCCATTGCCCTGCTCGCGGCGGCGGTTGCGTTGGGAGCTTGGCTGTCCGGCCTGCGATGATCTTCTGCCGAGAGGGCTCGAGGCGAATTCTCTTCATGAAATCAAGGGCGTGCCTTCTGCTATTCATGGCGCGTCGGCGGCCGACTGGATGGCTGGGATAGGTTTTGCGGCTCGGCTCGCCGTTCGCCGGCTCGATACATTTGCGACGACCCAAGAAACCAATGGGTCTTCTTCGATGGCTGGTTCCGGGATTGGGCCTTGGGTGCTGTGGTGCTGGCCGCGTCAGCTTGCGGGCGAATTCGGTTCTCCGTCGGCGGCTGGCCTTGCGAGCCTCGGTCTCGATCCATCGCGCCTCATCATCGTCGAGACGGCGCGTGCGGGCGACGCGTTGAATGCGATCGAAGAGAGTCTCCGGGCTCAGAGCCTCGCCGTCGTCATCGGCATTGTCGAGGAGGCGGAGTTGACACCGGCGCGCCGCTTGAGCCTTGCGTCTGGAGAGACGGCAACGCCCTGCCTTCTCGTCACGCATCCCGCTTCCGAGCCCGCCGGGGCAACGGCAACCCGATGGCGCGTTAAGCGCGGTGGGAGTGCGCCGCACACTTTCGATCCGCGTGCGCCAGGATCTACGCGCTTTTCGATCGCGCTGGAGCGTTGCAGGGCGCGTCCTGAAAGCGCCGCCCGGTCTCCTATGCTTCTGGAGTGGAGTGATGAAACGCGTCGTTTCGATTTGGCTTCCGTCGTGGCCGATCTTCCGGCTCAAGCGCGCGGAGCCGACGGCTGTACCGTCCCAGCAGCCGTTCGCGCTTATTGAGAGCGGAGCGCATGGTCTGGCGATCGTGGCCGTCAACGAGGCTGCCGCGCGTCTCGGAATCGAGGCCGGCACATCGCTGGCCGATGCCAGGGCGGCGCATCCCGATCTCCTGTCGCGTCCCTCCGAGCCCGAGAAGGATCGCATCGCGCTTTTGAAGCTTGCGCGCTGGGCCGGCCGCTACGGTCCGAACCGGCACGTCGAGGGAAGTGATGGCTTATGGATCGACGTCAGCGGCGTCGCTCATCTCTTCGGGGGCGAAGAGAACTTGCTCAATGATATGACGCAGCATCTTTTGTCGTTCGGCGTTGCCGTGCAGGCTGGGCTTGCCGATACGCTTGGCGCCGCGCATGCGCTCGCCCGTTTTGGCTGTCCGCCCGATGCTGCGTGGGCGATGGCGCCGGTTTCCGAGACGCGCGCGGCGATCGGCTTTCTTCCCGTCGAGGCGCTGCGGCTCGATGCTCCGCGTATTCTGCTGCTGAAGCGACTGGGCCTCCGCCACATCAGTCAGCTCTACGATATTCCGCGCGATAGCTTGGCGCGCCGGTTTCGTTCCTCCGACGTTGCCGCTGCCGTTCTCGTGCGGCTCGATCAGGCCCTTGGCGCGATGGAGGAGCCGCGCCGGCCGATGCAGCCGCCGCCCGTCCTCTCGGTTGCGCGGGCTTTCGCCGAGCCTCTGATCTCTTCGGAAGCCTTGGAGGCCTTCACGAATGAACTCGCGGACGAACTCGCTGCCGCGCTTGCTGCGAAGGATCTCGGCGCGCGGGTTCTTCGGCTGACGTTCTATCGGGCCGACGGCACGAGCGGAACGATAGCTGCCGCGATGAGCACGCCTTGTCACGACGCTCGCCACATGATGGCCCTGCTCAGCGAGAAATTTTCGAGCATCGACGCGGGCTTCGGGGTCGATATTCTCCGGCTCGACGCGGTGCGTGCGGGAAAGCGCGGAGCCAATCAAAAGGGTTTTGCCTCGCCTCAGAGCGCGGCCTTTCGTGATCCTTCGGAACTTGTCGACCGTCTCGTCAATCGTCTCGGGCGCGACGCGATAACGGTGCTGCGTCCCAATGGCAGCCACATCCCGGAGCGTGCGGAAATTCGGCTCCCGGCGCTCGATGTTCTGGCGGCTGAAACGTCTTCGCGCGTTCAGTCCTACACGCCGCCTTGGCCCTATCCGAAGCGATTGCTTCGTCCGGCCTTCATGCTTTCGCGGCCTGAGCCGATCCAAGTTACGGCCGGTGTGCCGGATGGGCCGCCCGCGAGCTTCATCTGGCGGCGTGTCGAGCGTCGCGTGGCGCGCGCCCAAGGGCCGGAGCGCATCGCGCCTGAATGGTGGCGGACGCTCTATCTCGATGAAGATCAGAAGCGGCCGCGCACGCGCGACTATTACCGGATAGAGGATCAGCAAGGCGCGATGTACTGGGTTTTCCGGCATGGCCTTTATGAGGGCGAAGAGGGAAGCGAGCGGCCTCGTTGGTTCCTGCATGGGCTATTTGCGTGAGGCGATGCCGATGACGCTTCGCTACGCCGAGCTTCAGGTGACAACGAATTTTTCGTTTCTGCGGGGTGCCTCGCATGCGGAGGATCTTGTCGAGCAGGCTAAGGCGCTTGGTCTTGCGGCGATTGCGGTGACGGATCGCAATTCGCTCGCCGGCGTCGTGCGTGCGTACGTTGCGGCGAAACAGGACGAGGGGGAAGAGAACCCTAAAATTCGTCTCGTGATCGGCGCGCGTCTCGATCTCGAAGATGCGCCGAGCCTGCTCGTCTATCCGACGGACCGCGCGGCCTATGGGCGGCTCTGCCGCTTACTCTCGCATGGGCAACTCAGAGCGGACAAAGGCAAATGCATTCTCTATCTCGCCGATGTCGCCGCGCATGCGGAAGGCCAGATCTTCATTGCGCTGCCGCCGGACGATTGGGATTGGCGGGAGGTGACGCCATCAGCTCAGCCGACGAGCGCGCAGATTTTTCCATTCGTGCGTGAGCGTTTGGACCGTTCGGCTCCCCTTGCGGGGAAGGGGTAAGCGATCGTTGCAGTCCCCACCCCTAACCCCTCCCCGAGCAAGATACGACGAGTAAGATCGTCGTCAGCTTCAGATGTGTCTAATGGACAGAAATACACAAGTTCCTCGAGGATTTTGCTGCATCGCTAGGCGTCGGGCGCGAGCCGAAGACCCGCTTCACGAAGCGTCGTCTTCTCGAGCATGCAGATGACGAGATACTGCAGCGGACGCCATTCAACGTGATGTTAAAGCACATCATTGGGCACGCCGATCGTCGCGACCAATGATGTGCTTTATCATCACGCTGAATGCCGTCCGCTGCAGGATGTCGTCACCTGCATTCGCGAGAAGACGACGCTTCGTGAAGCGGGTCTTCGGCTCGAGGCCAACGCCGAGCGATACATCAAAAGCCCCGAGGAAATGGCGTATCTCTTCAGGGGCCACGAAGCGGCGCTGGCGCGGACGCTCGATATCGTGGACGCCTGCCGCTTTTCGCTCGGCGATCTCAGATACGAATATCCAGACGAGCCTGTGCCTCCAGGCAAGACCCCGCAGGAGCATCTCGTCGAGCTGACCTGGAAAGGTGCGCAAAGCCACTTTCCCGAAGGCTTGCCGGAAAAAGTTCGGGACACGATTGAGAAAGAGCTCAAGCTGATCGGCGAGCTCAAATTCGCGCCGTATTTTCTGACCGTCCACGACATCGTTGCGTTCGCGAGATCCAAGGACATTCTCTGCCAGGGGCGTGGTTCGGCTGCGAATTCGGTCGTCTGCTATTGCCTCGGCATTACGGCGGTGAACCCGATCGAGGTCAATCTGCTCTTCGAGCGTTTCATCTCGTCTGCGCGTCTGGAGCCGCCCGACATCGATGTCGATTTCGAACACGAGCGGCGCGAAGAGGTCATTCAATGGATCTATGAACGCTATGGCCGCGACCGTGCGGGGCTGACCGCAACCGTCATTTCGTATCGTTCGCGATCGGCCGTGCGCGATGTCGGCAAGGTGTTCGGCCTTTCGGAAGATACGATCTCGGCGCTTGCCGGCATGGTGTGGGGAACGCATGGGGGCGGCGTTCCAAAAAAACACGTGCGCGGCGCGGGGCTCGATCCGGCGGACCGGACGCTTGCTGCGGCGATGAAGCTTGCGCAGGAATTGATGGGATTTCCGCGGCATCTGTCGCAGCACGTCGGCGGCTTCGTGCTGACGCGCGGTCCTTTGGTCGAGGTCGTGCCGGTCGGCAATGCGGCGATGGCTGACCGCACCTTCATCGAATGGGACAAGGATGACATCGCGGCGCTGGGATTGATGAAGGTAGACGTTCTGGCGCTCGGCATGCTGACCTGCATCCGCAAGGCTTTCGATCTGATCGAGAAGCATCATGGCGAGACGTATACGCTCGCAACCGTGCCGCGTGCGAACAAGCCGACTTACGATATGCTGTGCCGTGCGGATTCCCTCGGCGTGTTCCAGGTCGAAAGCCGGGCGCAGATGAACATGCTGCCAAGGCTGAAGCCGCAGGAATTCTATGATCTCGTCATTGAGGTCGCGATCGTGCGTCCGGGGCCGATCCAAGGCGACATGGTGCATCCCTATCTCAGGCGCCGCAACGAACTCGAGGCCGTAGTCTATCCTTATCCCAAGGGTGGCGACGAGGACGAACTCAAGAATATTCTCGGCAAGACATTAGGCGTGCCGCTTTTTCAAGAGCAGGCGATGCGCATTGCGATGGTTGCCGCCAAGTTCAACGATAAGGAGGTCAACGATCTCCGGCGGGCGATGGCAACGTTTCGCCGTGTCGGCACGATCGGTCTGCTAGAAGAGAAGATGGTCTCGCGCATGGTCGAGCGCGGCTATGAAGAGGAATTTGCGGCGCGCTGTTTTGCGCAGATCAAGGGCTTCGGCGAATACGGCTTTCCCGAGAGCCATGCGGCGAGCTTCGCACTGCTCGTCTATGTGTCGTCCTGGATCAAATGTCATTATCCGGCGGCGTTTGCGTGCGCGCTTTTGAATTCGCAGCCGATGGGATTTTATGCGCCCGCGCAGATCGTGCGCGATGCTCACGAGCACGGGGTGGAGGTTCGGGAGACGGACGTCAATTTCTCCGACTGGGATTCGACATTGGAGCGGACACTCGAAGGAGGCCGTCCCGCGTTGAGGCTCGGACTGCGTCTCATCGATGGCCTCAGCGAAGCCGACATTCATGAGGTTCCGGAAAAAGATCCGGAGAAGAAGCAGGCTTTGCACCGAAAATTCCCGACGCTCATTCCGCCGTCACCTCCGACTGCGCATGGGACGCAGAAGCACGGGACGAACAGAAGATTTCAAGGCATTGCGGATGTCGCAAAGCGCGGAAGCGTCAGCACGCTCGAGAAGCTTGCGGCGGCGGATGCGTTTCGCTCGCTGGGGCTCGATCGCCGGCAGGCTCTGTGGGAAGTCAAAGCGCTCTCCAATGCGCCGCCGCTGCCACTCTTTTCCTGGAGCGAGACGCAGGACGTTGGGAAGGAGGCCGACGTCAAATTGCCCGAGATGGCGCTCTCAGAGCATGTGGTCAACGATTACCAGACGCTGCGTCTTTCGCTCAAGGCGCATCCGATGTCGTTTCTGCGCGAGGATTTTCGCCGCGAGCGCGTGCTTTCCTGCAAGGAGTTGGCCAATGCGAAAAACGACTCCTTCGTTCGGGTGGCGGGCGTCGTGCTCGTCCGGCAACGGCCGGGGACGGGGAACGTCGTGTTCATGACGATCGAGGATGAGACCGGCATTGCCAATGTCATCATCTGGCCGAAGCTGCTCGAACGTTTTCGCAAGGTCGTGATGACGTCGCGGCTCATCGTGATTGAAGGGCGTCTTCAAAGGCAGGTCGAGAAGCACGCGGATATCATTCACGTGGTGTCGACGAAGCTTATCGACAGAAGCGATTGGCTGCTGCGTCTTTCGGAATGGGCTGCGGATATGGACGTGCCGGTGGCGAATGCGGATGAGGTGCTGCACCCGGAGCCCGGCTCCGCGCATCCGAGCCGAAAAGACGACCGGCGTATTCATCCGCGTTTCTCGCGCGAGCCGAAGCCGCGTCATCCGCGCAACGTTCGCGTCATTCCGAAATCACGGGACTTTCACTAAACGAAAACATCATCGTGCGGAATTCCGCACGATGATGCCGTTAGCCCTCGAAAGTCAGAATGTCTTGTTACTTGCAGGCCAGCTGCGACGACTGGCACTGCTCGCCGAACGTGCCTGGCTTGCAGGACGTGTGGACCGTGCCCTTCGGCGTCCGGCCCTTGGCTTCGATGATGTTCGCCAAGCCGTGCGTCGACATGATAACTGCGAGGTCGTGCGTCAGCCCATCGCCAATCGCTCCGACGCGGACGCAGTCGGCGGCTTGAGCCGTCGCAGATAGTGCAACCATCACCGCAGCCGCAGCGACGCCGAGTTTCAATGAGCGCATTTGCCCCTCCAGATAATCAGGTCTTTCGGCGGGGAAATTAGTCGAGGGTTCAACCGAAGGACAGGCAGTCTCGTTGTGGTATGCACAAAGGAATTGAAGTGCGTGCCGGAATTGCCACTGAACGACCGGCGGCACGGCAAACCTTACGAATTCGTGATAATTGGAATGGGGTTGAGCACATGGACGAGAAGGCTCAGCAGGCGAGCGTTGGCCGGTTCGATATCGGCGAGGTCGCCGCGTCGTTTCCATCATCCGCGACGACGCTGCTCGTCGACCGCTATCTGACCGACCGCGAGGCGGCGAGCGCCCGCGTCTTTCGCGTCTACAGGCCGACGCCGCCGCACTATCACGCGACGTGCGATGAATATCTCTATGTGTTTTCGGGGCGCGGCACTTTCTGGATGCGCGATGCCTCGACGATCGGGGAGTTCGGTCCCGGGCAATTGCTGTTCTTCGAGAAGGGAACGGTTCACGCCCTGCCGGAGATCATCGAAGAGCCGGTTGTTTTTCTGTCGGTCGATACGCCACGGCGCGATCCGAAGGATATCATTTTCGTCAATCCCGAGGATGGTACGCCGGAAAGTTTCGTTCAGCAGAGCTATTGATCTGCTTGCGAACCAATCCGGCAACTATTCGGGGGGCTTTTCCGGGATCGAGGTCGGCATGCCTTCCGCGCCGATGTAGACGGCCAGGAGCCGGAGGGGGGCAGTTCCTGTGTTGGTGCCCTGGTGCGTCTGGTTGATCGCTTCGACAAAGGTATCGCCCTGCTTATAGGTGCGCTTGCCTTTGTTTCCATAGTCGACGGTCAGCTCCCCTTCCATCACCATGCCAACAAGAGGAATACCGTGCTGATGCCAGCCAGTGGAGACGCCCGGCGGCACATCGATGTATCCGGCTGTGATCTTCGCCGGCGCGCCGGTCGGGTAGACGATCGGCTCGTCGATGACTGTTTTCGACGTTTGGAGCAGCGGCGTAAACGTTATCGATGGCGCGAGCGCCATCGCAGTTGCGGCGCCGAGGGCGAAAAGTGTAGGCGCAGCCAGTGCGCATAGGACTTTTTTGCTTATGGAAAGAGACATCGTTGTCACCCATGTTTTCCGGCATAGATAACCTGCGGACCTTAATCTTTTGCTCTGTGAGGTTCGCCGGTAGCTTCATTTGGCTCGGCTCATCCCTGGGGATTTCATGACTTTCAGAATTTTGCTCGCGGTTTTGTGCTCGATTGTCGCGGTTACGGCGTCGGCGCAGGAATTCCGGCCGGTTCCTGAAGGTGCGTCGGGCAGGCGCGAGAAATCTCTCGTTGTAGCCAAGCATCACATGGTCGTCGCTGCGGAGCCCCTGGCTGCCGAGGCAGGTCGCGAAATATTGCGGCAAGGCGGATCTGCAATCGATGCCGCCATTGCGACTGAGCTGGTGCTCGGCCTTGTTGAGCCGCAGTCGTCGGGTCTTGGCGGCGGCGCGTTCATTACCCTGTGGGATGCCAAAACGCGTTCGATGACGACGTTCGATGGCCGCGAAACGGCGCCCGCCGCGGCGCGACCCGACCGGTTTCTCAAAGACGGCCAGCCGATGAAGTTCGAGGAGGCCGTGAACTCGGGTTTGAGCGTCGGTGTGCCGGGCCTTCTGCGCGCGCTTCATGCAGCACACGAGAAATACGGTAAGCTGCCTTGGGCGAAGCTCTTCGAGCCGGCGATAACGCTCGCCGAGAATGGATTTCCCGTATCGCCACGGCTCAACGTTCTTCTGAAATCCGAGAGCGCGGAAAAGTTCGCGCTCGATGCGCGCTCATATTTTTATGAGGGCGGCGTTACGCCGAGAGCTGCAGGATCGCTGCTCAAGAACCCCGAATACGCGGCGACGCTCCGAACGATTGCAGAGCGCGGGCCTGATGCGTTTTACACCGGCGACATTGCCGATGCGATGGTCAAGGCCGTCAAAGAAGCTCACACCATTCCTGGCGATCTGAGTGCTGAGGATATTGCGGGGTATACCGCAAAGGAGCGCGAGCCAGTTTGTGTCGCCTATCGCGGCCGGCAGGTTTGCAGCGTCGGTCCGCCTTCCTCGGGCGCACTCACCGTGGGCGCGGTGCTGAAACTCATCGAGCCATTTCCTCAGGTGCAGGGTGCTTCAGCGCTGATGACCGCGCCCGCTATGCAGATCATCGCCGAGGCAGAGAAGCTCGCCTTTGCCGATCGCAATATGTACATCGCCGATCCGGATCGGGTTGCGGTTCCGTCAGGGTTGCTCGATGACGCTTACCTCGCCGAGCGGCGGAAGCTTATCGATCCGAAGAAGGCGATGGCGAAGGCTGAGCCTGGATTACCGCCGGGCCTTGCCAAAAAGTCGTTCGGTCAGGATGCCACTTACGAAGTGCCGGGAACGACGCAGGTTTCGATCATCGACGGCGAAGGCAACGCGGTGTCGCTGACTGCGACGATCGAAAGCGCGTTTGGGTCACACCTTTGGGCGAAAGGCTTTCTGCTCAACAACGAGCTGACGGATTTCTCATTCGCGCCGGTCGATCCGAACGGCATGGCCGTCGCCAATCGAATAGAGGGTGGAAAGCGGCCGAGAAGCTCTATGGCGCCGACGATCGTTCTTGCTGCGGATGGCACGCCCGAAATCGTTACCGGCTCGCCGGGCGGCTCGCAGATCATCCTCTACGTCGTGAAAACTCTCGTTGCCGTACTGGATTGGGGGCTCGATGCGCAGCAAGCCGCGTCGCTCACGAATTTCGGCAGCCAGGGCGGACCGTTCCTGATCGAATATTCGCTGCCAATTGTCTGGCCGGCTTACGAGCTGACGTCCTATGGCCAAACGATCTCGGGGGCGACCATGACGTCCGGCGTGAACATGATCGTTCGGCGCGACGGCCGTCTCGAAGGCGGGGCCGATCCGCGCCGCGAGGGTGTCGCTCTCGGCGATTGATGCTAGAGGAAGCGAAACGTCCTGAAGAGTTTCGACCTTGAGCAAACCGTCAATCCTCGTCGTCGGCGCCGGCATATTCGGCCTTTGGCAAGCATTTGCCTTGGCGCGCGCCGGATATCGCGTACGCCTGATCGAGGCGGGTCGCGATCCGTTTGCGCGATCATCGAGCCGTTGGGCTGGGGCGATGATCGCGCCGGAGTGCGAGGCCGAAGGTGCGCCGCTCAGCGTTCGCGATTTGGGACGTGAAGGGCTCCGCATTTGGCGCGACACCTATCCCGACATCATGAGCAACGGAACACTCGTGGTGGCGCACGCACGCGATGCGGGGGATCTGGCTCGCTTCGCCAACATGACGGAAGGCCATGCGGCGGTTGCGGGTCCACGCATCGCCGATCTCGAGCCGTCGCTCGCCGGCCGTTTCGAGCGCGGGCTTTATTTCGAGAGCGAAGCGCACGTCGATGCGCAAAAAGCAATGAGCTGGCTCGTCGATCAGCTTCGCTTGCTCGGTGCGGATATCCAGTTTGAAAGCCGTTGGAACGGCACGCCGGAAGACGTTGCGATCGATTGCCGGGGGATTGGCGCCCACGAAGATCTACCGTCGCTCAGGGGTGTGCGCGGCGAACGCGTTCTCATTCGAACGAACGATGTGAGCTTGTCGCGCCCGGTTCGCCTCCTGCATCCGCGTCAGCCGATCTATGTCGTGCCGCAGGGGGATGGGCGGTTCGTCGTCGGCGCGACCGTTATCGAGCGGGAAGACGATGGTCCGATGTCGCTCCGATCGGCGCTCGATCTTCTCGGCTCGGCCTATGCGGTGCATCCGGCGTTCGGGGAGGCATCCGTTCTCGAGATGGGCGCGGGGGTCAGGCCTGCTTTTTCCGATAACGTGCCGCGGATCATTGTCGAGGACGCGGGGCGCGTCGTCCGCGTCAACGGTGCGTACCGGCACGGGTTCCTTCTGGCGCCGGTACTTGCGCGGGCCGTTGCCGGTTATCTATCCGACAACCGGCGTGAGGGGCCGCTGTTCGCTGCTCCCTGAGGGGCTAGCCTTGGCGGCCAACGTTTGCTTCGCGAGTTCGAGAGCTGCAACATAATCGGGCTTGCCGGAGCCGAGCAGCGGAATTTTCGACACGACGAAAACGTCCGCGGGCGTCATAAGCTCGGTTACGCCCTTTCTGCGCACGAACTGAGAGAACGCGTCGCGCGTGCAATTCGGATCGGTCGTCAGCAGCGCCAGGCGCTCGCCTTTTCGCTGATCGGGGAGGGCGACGACGACCGGTATCTGTTGCGGCCAAAGCTCGGCGGCCAATGCCTCCACGGCGGACAGCGAAATCATCTCGCCGCCGATCTTGGCGAACCGCTTGGCGCGGCCTTTGATCATGATGAAGCCCTGCGGATCGATATCGACGATATCGCCCGTGTCATGCCAGCCGTCCGTTGGCGGTTCGAGAACACCGGGGTTTTCGGCCCGATAATAGCCGAGCATCACGTTCGGCCCGCGAACGTAGAGGCGGCCGCCGGCCTCTATGCCGGGAACCGGATCGAGGCGCGCTTCCATCAGCGGCGAAAGGCGGCCGACGCTGCCAGCCTTATTCGCAAGCGGCGTGTTGATCGCGAGTACGGGCGCGGTTTCCGTCACGCCGTAGCCTTCGAGAATGCGCACGCCGAAACGATCCATGTAGAGTTGCCTTGTCCGATCCTTTACCGCCTCGGCGCCCGCGAGAATGAGGCGTACGCGCGCGAAATCATAAGGGTGCGCGACGCGTGCATAGCCGGCGAGGAAGGTGTCGGTGCCGAACATGATGGTGGCATTCGACTGATAAACGAGTTCGGGAATGATGCGGTAGTGCAGCGGCGTCGGATAGAGATAGACCGGCACGCCGGCGACGAGTGGCATCAACAGGCCCGCGGTCAAGCCAAACGAATGGAACACTGGAAGCGCGTTGAAAACCTTGTCGGTGCCGTTGCAGGCAACGCGCGTGAGGCTTTGAGCACAGTTCGCCAGAATGTTTCGGTGAGAGAGAACCACGCCCTTTGGCGTTCCTTCGGAGCCCGACGTGAAGAGGATTGCTGCGGGCGCGTTGTAGTCGGCTTTGACTTGGGGCCTTCCACCTTGCACGAGGCCTTTCAGCTTATCGCCAAATGTTATCGTCGGGCGCACGTCTTCCAGATAGATCACGCGCACGACCGCTTCGAGGGCCTGGATGAGCGGCTCCAGGTGTCCCTTTTCAACGAAGACGCGGGATGTCAGCACGACCGACACGTTCGCCGCCTTGCAGGCAGAGACGACGTTGGCAGCCCCGGCCGAGAAATTGAGCATCGCCGGGACGCGCCCGACCGTCTGCAGTGCGAAGAACGTCACCGCGACGCCCGCGGAATTCGGCAGCAGCACGCCGACGGATGACCCAGGCGGCGGCAACATCGGCGCGAGTTTCGCTCCCAGCACCTGCGCGCCGACGATCAGCTTCTTGTATGAGAGCTTGGTTCCGAGCGGATCTTCGATCGCAGGCTTGCCGGTGTCGCGCGTCTTGTGGGCGGCTACGAGCGCTTCGAAGAGCGTTTGATCGATCGGCGTCGTCAGCACTGCAGAGTCAGTCATGATGTCTTGCAACGCCGCGCCTGCCGCCTGGCGCCGCGCCTTGCCGCGGAGCGCAGGATCGACCTTCAGCCAGACCGGAGGAAGAATGGTGACGATTGTCTTCGGAAACCAGACTTTCTTTGTCTGAGAGCTGCTGAGATAGCCAAAATGCGAGCGCTCAAGGCCATCGATGCGAACGGGAATGACCGGTGCATTCGCCTTGTCCGCGATCATCGCCGTGCCGTCGTAGACTTTCATCAGTCCGCCGGTGACGGTCAGGCGTCCCTCGGGGAAGATCACGAGCGAGGTTCCATCTTTGACGGCCTGGATCAGATGGCGCATGCCGAGCGGGCGCGTTGGATCGACCGTGTAGAACTGTGCGAGCTTCAGGAACGGCTTCGCCCACCACGTGTTGGCGATGGCGGTATCGACTGCATAGGCATTGTGGGACGGAAGAAGCCCGTTCAACAATCCCGCATCGAGAAGGCTGACGTGGTTGGGCGCGATGATGGCGCGTTGTCCGGGTTTGGGGAGATTTTCGAGACCTCTGACCTCCAGCCCGAAGAACGTTTTGAACATGAAGACGACGACGTCCTTCACGCCCTCGGCGCCCCAAGCTCGAAGGACGAGCACCACGACGAGAAGGTTTGCAACTCCGAGGCCGGCATAGAGGAGCGCGACGGAGATCTTCTCGTACTGGAGCCCCGCGATCGCGATGCCGACGAGCGTCATGAATGCGGCCGACAGGACGTTGCATCCGGCGATGACGCGAGAGCGGCGCTCGACGGGCGACCATGCCTGTACGGCTGCAAACGAGGGTACGATGAAGAGGCCGCCGGCGAATGCAATGCCGGCGAGGTCGACAAGCATGTGAAGGCCTTCGACCGAGGTCAAAATGGCTGCCGCGCCGAGGGGTTCCGGAGCTGGCTTCATGGCGGACGCGACCCACGCCAGATCGAGCAGGAAAAGGCCCATCAACAGTGCACCGATGGGGACGAGCGCGAGGTTGGGCCGATTGGTGCTGGCGCGCGCCGCGACGATAGATCCGAGTGCAACTGCGACCGCAAATGTGAAAAGCGCCAGCGTATAAACGGATGGTGCGCCGTTCAAGGTTTGTGGAATGAGGTTTTGCAGCAGTGCCAGCACGGCGGCGCCAACAAGCCAGAACCAGGACGTGATAAGTGCGCCTTGCCAAATGCGTTTGTCGGCGCGCAGGTCTTTCAACAGCGTGGCGGTCGAGGTGACGACGTTTCTATCGACGACGAGATCGGGCACCGAGGACGGCGCGGGCGGAATGAAGCGCGCCGAGATCCAGCCGAGCACCGAGATGCCGACGATGGCGCTCGCGATGATGATGATTTCCGTCTCGCCGCCTGACGCGAGATTGCCGCCGATGGTTCCAATCAGAATCGCTATGAAGGTTGCGCCTTCGATCAGGGCGTTGCCGGATGGAAGCTCTCTGGTTTCGAGATGGGACGGGAGCAGCCCGTATTTTACTGGTCCGAAGAAGGCGCTGAGTGTGCCGAAGAGGATGAGAGCCGCAAACAGCAACGGCACCGATGGCAGTATGAATCCGGTGGCCGCGATTACGGCGACCGGAATTTCCAAGAGGCGAACGCGAACTGCAACCTTCCCCTTGTCGAACTTGTCGGCGAGCTGTCCCGCAAGCGCGGAGAAGACGAAGAAGGGAAGTACGAGGGCCGCGCCTGCAAGCGTTCCGAGGGCCGGGCCGTTTTCCATCGCCAGCTTGTAGACGACGAGCATCGCCAGGGCGTTCTTGAGAAGGTTGTCGTTCAGGGCAGCTAGCAGCTGGCTCCAGAAGAGCGGAGCGAAACGGCGAGACGACATCAGGCGCGAAAACATCGGGCGATCCTCAATTTCGACGCCGGAGATTCAGATGCTAATTGCGGCGGATTGGCGGGTCCCTTTGACCCGCCCGGATTATATGCGGTAAAAAACTCTCCAATGCTCTGGTAAACGGCGATTAAATGCCCATGTCCGCCCTTCAGGTCAAATTGAGCGATGCTACAACACGAAGCGAGCACTGAATTGATCGTCAACGGCCGCAAAACCGTCAGTGAGGCTGGTACGCTTGCGGCGCTCATTGTGGAGCAGGGCCTCGGCGAGGCGAAGGTCGCGACGGCGCTCAACGGACAGTTCGTGCCTGAGGCGCGGCGTGCTACGACGGCGTTGAGCAGCGGCGACCGTGTCGAGATCGTATCGGCTCGGCAAGGCGGATAAGATCGGCGCCTAAACTCAGCGGTCAAAAGGACGAGTTACGCTTAAAATGAACGTTCGTGATCAGTCGTTGCATGCGGGGCGTGCGCTCACCGTTTACGGGGAGGCGATTTCTTCGCGGCTTCTGGTCGGGACGGCGGGCTATCCGTCTCCGGCCATTCTGGCAAGCGCGGTGAAGGCGTCGGGTGCGGAGATCGTCACCGTCTCGTTGCGCCGTGAGGCCGCCGGCGGGAAGGCCGGCGAGCGGTTCCTCGACATCATCAAGGATTTGGGTGTTCGTGTTCTTCCCAACACGGCCGGATGCCGGACGCCGGGGGAAGCCATTGCCACCGCCCAGATGGCACGCGAGCTTTTCGGAACGGACTGGATCAAGCTTGAGGTCATCGGCAACGACGACACTCTGCAGCCGGATGTCTTCGGTCTCGTCGAAGCGGCTGGCACGCTCAGTCGCGACGGCTTCAAGGTTCTGCCTTATACAACAGAAGATCTTTCCGTCGCCGAACGGCTGCAGCGCGCCGGATGCGAGGTGATCATGCCGTGGGGCGCGCCAATCGGCAGCGGCCGCGGTCTCGCCAACGTTCAGGCGCTGACAAGCTTGCGCGCCTACTTCCCCGATGTGACGCTGATCATCGATGCGGGCATCGGCGCGCCGTCGCACGCGGCGCTCGCCATGGAGCTTGGCTACGACGCCGTATTGCTCAACACGGCGGTTGCGAAAGCCGCTGATCCGGTGAAGATGGCGGCGGCATTCGCGTCGGCGATCCAGTCGGGGCATTTGGGGTATGAAGCCGGGCTGATCCCGCCTCGCGATATGGCGGTACCGTCGACGCCCGTCGCCGGCACTCCGTTTTTCGATCTCGATTGAACGTGCTTTGAATTCAACGCAAACCAAGCTCGCGCGCTTTTATCCGATCGTGCCCGACGTCGGTTGGCTCGAACGCATCGTGCCGCTCGGCGTGAAGCTCGTGCAGCTCAGGATCAAGGATAGTTCTCCAGCCGAGATCGCGGCGCAAGCGAAGCGGGCGTTCGATTTCTGCCGCGAGAACAACTGTCAGCTCATCCTCAATGACTATTGGGAAGTCGCGCTCGATACCGGGGTCGACTACATTCATCTCGGCCAGGAAGATCTGCGCACGGCTGATTTCGAGGCGATTAAGCTCGCTCGGATCAGGTTTGGGGTATCGACGCACGATGAAGCCGAACTCGAGATCGCTCTGGCTGCGGAACCTGACTATGTGGCGCTGGGCCCGATTTACGAAACCAAGCTCAAAGCCATGCCCTGGGGGCCTCAAGGGCTTGAGAAGGTTAAGGAATGGCGCGGTAAAATTGGTCAGCTGCCGTTGGTCGCCATCGGCGGTTTGACGCCGGAGAGGGCCACCGGGGTGCTGGCGGCGGGGGCCGATACCTTGGCCGTCATAACCGACTTCATAACGGCCTCAGACCCAAATGAACGCGTGGTTCAATGGTTGCGACAGTTGGAGGCTCGATAAGTAGGGCAACCATGTGTTAACTATCGCGGCGTTGTTTGTGACAGTTTTATGTGGTTCGGATCTACGACAAGCCTTCTCCTCTTTTCGAAGCCGTTCCCGCGTTATGCCGTATCGATTCAAAATCAACGAGCCCGTCGAAAAGGGTTTTCGACGCATTGCGCGCGAGCAATTCGATAGCTCGATTGCGGAATTGGCGGGTCCGACGGCCGATCCCAAGAGCGTGCACGAGTGCCGGAAATCCATCAAGCGGCTGCGCGCGCTCATACGTCTTACGGCGGCGACCATCGGAACCAAAAAGGCGCGGCGGCGCACGAAGGCGCTCGGCGAAATCGGGAGACTTCTGTCGGCCCGGCGCGACCAGACCGTCATGTTCGAAACCATCGAAAAACTTGCCCAGGAGTTTCCGGAGGCAGGAGCCGCATTCGCGCCATTGAAGGCGACGCTGACAGCGCGGGCGGGAAATCAGCCGGAGCGGCTCGACGCCGAGACGGCCGATCGCGCGCGCGGGTTGCTCGGCGCGGAAGCGAAGAAGATCGAGCGTCTCGATTTCAAGCATCAGGGCTTCGCGGCGCTCGCGGGTGGCCTCGACACAAGTTACCGGAAGGCCAGGAAGGCGATCGCCTACGCTTACGACGAGCCGACGGATGAAAATTTCCACGAATTGCGGAAGGCCGTGCAATGGCATTGGCGTCAGATGGCGCTGCTTGCGCGTGCGTGGCCGGATGAATTCGCGGTCCGGGTGAATGCCTCGCGTGAGCTATCGCAGTGGCTCGGCGACGACCATGATCTTGCAGTGCTGGCCGCTGCTGTCTCGGCCGCACCCGATATGACGGACGAGCAGAAGGAAGCGGCTATCTCCATTTGCCGGCGGCAGCAGCAGGTTCTCCGCGCAAAGGCCGAATTTCGCGTGAAGCGGCTATTCTCCGAAAAGACGCGGGCCTTCATCAAGCGCGCGGCGGCATATTGGGAGCATGGCCGGGCATTGGATCCGCTGGTCGACGCACCATCTCTAGTGCCGCCGGGTCCGAAACCGGCGGATGCCGTACGGGCCGACGCCAATGGCCGGGCTGATGAGCGGAGCGATGAACGAGGGGGGGAGCCTGAAAAAGCCCGGGCGTCGTCCAAGCCGAGGCTTGCCACGAAATCCGTCGCCTCTGCCCCATCGCAACGGCGCGCATGATCCGTTAGGGTCGCGCTGATTTCTGATTTCGGAGAGCGGATGAACGAAGTTCCAAAACAAGATCGCTTTGATACCGAGTCCGTGAAGCTGCCGCCTGGGCATGCTCCGGTCGCGCTCGGCCGGGTCGGCATTCTTCTTCTCAACCTCGGAACGCCCGACGGCACCACATACTGGCCGATGCGCCGCTATCTGCGGGAGTTCCTGTCCGATGAGCGCGTCATCGAGGAACCGAAGTGGAAGTGGTGGCCGATCCTCAATCTCATCATTCTGACGTCGCGGCCGAGCCGAAAGGGGCGCGACTACGCGACCATCTGGAATAACGAGCGCGACGAAGGCCCCCTGAAGACGATCACGCGCAATCAAGCCGAGCAATTGACGGCGAGGTTCGGGGGTGAGCCGCGAATCGTGGTCGACTGGGCGATGCGCTACGCCAACCCGTCGACGGAGAGCCGCATACTTGCGCTCAAGGAGCAAGGTTGCGACCGCATTCTGTTCGTGCCGCTTTATCCGCAATACGCGGCGGCGACGACTGCGACTGCGTGCGATCAAGCATTTCGGGCGCTGATGAAAATGCGCTGGCAACCGGCGGTTCGCACGGCGCCAAGCTATCATGATCATCCCGCTTACATCGATGCGCTCGCGCGCTCGATGCGCAAGAGTTTGGCCGAACTCGATTTCGAGCCGGAGAAAATCATCGCGACCTTCCACGGCATGCCGGAGAAATATTTCAAGGCGGGCGATCCCTACCATTGTCAGTGCCAGAAAACGTCGCGGTTGCTGCGGCAGAAATTGGGAATTCCCGAGGAGCGCTGGCTGACGACGTTCCAGTCGCGTTTCGGCAACGATCCCTGGCTGCAGCCCTATACGGATAAAACCGTCGAAGCGCTGGCCAAGTCGGGCGTCAAAAAATTGGCTCTGGTTGCGCCGGGATTTTCGGCCGACTGCCTCGAGACGCTCGAAGAACTCGACGTTGAGAACCGGCACATTTTCGAGTCGAACGGCGGCGAGAAATTCGCTTATCTCAAAGCGCTCAACGACAGTGCTGAAGGCGTCGATGTGATCGAGGCGGTGGTGCGCCGGGAGCTGCAAGGCTGGCTTTGACCGGCCGCGCAGCTTGCCGCGTGCAACTTGTTTCGTGCAGCTCGCCTAGGCGACGCCCAATCGCAGCAGATCGTGAACGTGCACGATGCCGATGGGCTTCTGCTTCTCGACGACGAACAGCGCGGTAATGCGCGATGAGTTGATGAGCTCCAGGGCGGCCGACGCGAGCAGTGTCGGCGCAATCGTCTTGGGCTTCGCCGTCATCACGTCATCGACTTTGGCTTCGAGCAATTTGTCGCCCATGTGACGGCGCAAGTCGCCGTCGGTGATCACGCCGAGCAGCTTGCCTTTGCTATCCGTCACGCCGACGCAGCCGAAGCTTTTCTCGGTCATGGCGACAAGTGCTTCCGACATCAGCGCGCCGCTGCCGATCAACGGCAGTTGATCGGACGGATGCATGACGTCGGCGACGTACTTGAGGTTGGCGCCGAGAGATCCGCCCGGATGGAAGATCTTGAAGTCGTGGGCCGTGAAGCCGCGCGCGTCGAGCAACGCGATGGCGAGACTGTCTCCGATCGCGAGCTGAATGGTGGTCGAGGTCGTCGGTGCGAGGCCGTGCGGGCAGGCCTCCTTCACGCGCGGCAGAAGCAACAGAATGTCGGCCTGCTCTCCGAGCGCGGAATTCGCCTGCGAGGTTATCGCGATCAATGGAACCGCGAACCGGCGAGAATAGGTGATGATGGGCTTCAACTCGACGGTTTCGCCGGACCACGACAGCGCGAGGATGAGATCCGATCGCGTGATCATGCCGAGGTCGCCGTGTGAGGCCTCGCCTGGGTGGACAAAGAACGCGGGCGTCCCCGTGGAGGCGAACGTTGCGGCGATCTTCTGGGCGACGTGACCGCTCTTGCCGATGCCAGTCACGATGACCCGGCCCGTGACGGCCTTCAGGCGTCGAACGGCTTCATCGAAAGCCGGCGCCATCGGGCCGGCGACCTCGTTGGCGAGCTGGGCCAACCCTTCGGCCCCGAGGTTGAGCGTTCGAAGCGCTGAAGCGATCGGCGTCGTCTGGTCGGTTTCGCTTTCAGCTTCCCGGCGCTCGCCTTCGGGCAGCTGGAATGGAATTACCTTCTGCATCCGCTCGATGTTCCCCCGTTGCGCGATCGATCGACCCGTCCAAAAAAAGACTCGGCCGAACCGCGTTAACACTTTCGCGTCTGGCGGCGCTCGAAGCAACCCCTGCGAGCATTTTAAACCGGCATTAACCAACCGTTTCTACGGTCGATCGTTAGTAGCGTTTCGAGTGGAAGTCGCGCATGGGGACGCTGAAATGGTCGACCGGCCGTTCGCCTGGTTGATAAGTGGAATTGTGGCTGTAACGCTCTCGGGCGTGTTCTGTCCGTCTGTCCGCGCTCAGGTACCTAATGCCGCACAAGGCGGCGAGACGACGATCAGCGAAAGTTATGCGTCCGGGCCGACGCGGCCGATCTCGCTCCAATCCGATTCCCAAGACGATGACGATGCCGCGGCGTCGGGCGACGATCCAAATTTCAAGACGACCGAACAAGACCTGCTCGACCCGGCTTCGAAAGCGGGACAAGCGGCGGATGGCGACGCGGGCCTCACAGCCGATACTTCGGGTGTCGTCGATGGCGGCGTCGATGCGGCGGAGCCGGTCGAGGGGACCGATCCTGCCGCCAGCGAGGCGCGGGATGGTGATGATGCGGCAATCTTCGCTGGTCCGCCTGCCGGTTACGACCCACTGCTCT
Source organism: Hyphomicrobium sp. ghe19 (assembly GCF_902712875.1). Classification (NCBI taxonomy): domain Bacteria; kingdom Pseudomonadati; phylum Pseudomonadota; class Alphaproteobacteria; order Hyphomicrobiales; family Hyphomicrobiaceae; genus Hyphomicrobium; species Hyphomicrobium sp. ghe19. Next base: position 547,376 of record NZ_LR743509.1, read on the forward strand.
TCCAGATCGAAGATCTCAATCCCTACGTCGATAACCGAACGCCAAGGCGCCTCTTCCGTCAGGAGCCTTATGATCCGGTCGGCATCAAGGTCGGTAGTTTCGTGCTCTTTCCCGAGGTGGAGTTCGGCGCGTCCTATTACTCGAACGTCTTTCACGCGCCCGGCTCGCCGTCCGATTGGGCGATGGATGTGAAGCCAGGAGCGCGGCTCGTTTCGAACTGGGGAACGCATGCGCTCGAGTTCAGAGCCGTCGGCGTGCTGAGTTTCTACAATGATTTTCCGACCGAAGACGATCGCGACTATACGCTCGAGGCGCGCGGGCGGCTCGACATAACGAAGCGCACGAATATCCAGGCGCTCGTTTCCCGGCAGCAATATCTCGAGAGCCGTTCGGCGCTCGATGCGAGTTCGGCCGGCACGCGATCGGTCATCGATACGAACCGCGCGGAACTTGCCTACAATCAGCGCTTCAATCGCCTGTCGTATCAGCTGCGCGGCAGCGTGCAGGACTATACTTACGGCAGCGTCGAAGATGACGGCCGGGTCACCTCTAACAGCGATCGCGATTACACGATCTATGAAGAGACGTTCCGGACCTCGTGGGAGTTCAAGCCATCGTTCTCGCCCTACTTCGAGTTCGCCTATAATCATCGCGACTATGGCGAAGCGGCGCAGTACGATTTTATCAATCGTACTTCGAACGGCCAGCGTTACCGGTTCGGCGTGTCATTCGGAAATACGGGCGAAATTATTCGCGGTGACATCAGTCTCGGCTACGGTATTCAGACGCCCGAAGATTCGCGTCTGCACTCAGTCGACGGTTTGACGTTCGATGCCAACGCGACGTGGCGGGCGACGGCACTGACGTCGGTTCTGCTCAACGCCAGTACGGATGTTTCCGAGACGACAACCGCCAACGTCGGCGGCGCATTCTTTCGCACGGTCGGCGTTGAGGTTCGTCACGAGCTCAGAAGCTATCTCGTTGCTTCGGCTGGGTTGATCTATTCCAACCAGAACTCGCAAGACGGGATCATCAACGATACCGAATGGCGGCAAACGGCGGGCATCGAATATTATGCCAACCGCAACACCGTGCTCTTCGGGAAATACGCGCACGTCGATTTCAATGGCGTTGGCGCACCGAACGACTACGTCGGAGACGAAGTCCACTTCGGCGTCCGGTTGCGCCAATAGGGATCTTCGCTGTTAAGCGGCTCGGACCCTTATTTATTGGTCGCGAGCAGCCGGTTCAAATCACGCCGGAAGTCGTCGGCGAGATCCGGTCGCTCAAGGGCCAGCGCGACGTTGGCTGTCAGAAATCCGAGCTTCGATCCGCAGTCATAAATCTCGCCGTCGAAACGTACGGCGTGGAATGGCTGGTCGGCGGCCTGCATCAGGCCGATCATCGAGTCGGTGAGCTGGATTTCGCCGCCCGCGCCCCGCTCCTGCTTCTCGAGAAGGCCGAAAATTTCAGGCTGCAGGACGTAGCGGCCGGTGATGTGCAGGTTAGACGGCGCGGTGCCTTGCTTCGGTTTCTCGACCATTCCGGTGATCGGGGAAACCTTCGCCTTTGCATCCATTACGCCGACGATGCCGTACTGATGCGTCTGATCATCGGGCACGGGGGCGACAGCGATTAGGTTGCCGCCTGTCGTGGCGTAGGCTTCGATCATATCGGCGAGGCATGACGAGCGGCCATGGTGGAGCATGTCCGGCAGGAGCAATGCAAACGGCTCGTCGCCGACGAGTTCCCGCGCACACCAAACGGCGTGGCCGAGGCCGAGTGGAGACTGCTGGCGGGTAAAGCTCGTTTGGCCCGCCTGCGGAAGGTCGCGCGCGAGGGCCTCGATCTCTTTGTTCTTGCCGCGGGCGGCAAGCGTCGATTCCAATTCGAACTGCTTGTCGAAGTGATCTTCGATGACTCCCTTGTTCCGTCCCGTGACGAAAATGAAATGCTCGATGCCGGCGGTGCGGGCCTCGTCGACGACGTGCTGCAAGACGGGCCGGTCGACCACGGTCAGCATTTCCTTGGGCACGGCCTTCGTCGCGGGGAGAAATCGGGTTCCGAGACCGGCGACCGGGAAGACGGCTTTACGGATAGGTCTTTTCACAACGCTCATCATATGCTCCGAGGACAGCAGAAGCGGTCTAAGCCCATTTGGTAACGATTTATGTCTAATCCCCGAATTTGAGAAGTTTCTCGCGGGGAACGCGGGAGGGTCGTTTGCGCCGGGGCGCCGTCTCCTTTAGGTCTGAACGGCCTTTTTGACGGAAAATCGGCCGCGAGTGTGGGTATCTAACTCGGGAGTCCAATGCAACCATGAGCGTTCTCGTCACGGGCGGTGCCGGCTACATCGGCAGCCACATGGTGCTGGAGTTGGTGGATCGGGGTGAGGACGTCGTCGTCATCGATAATCTGTCTACGGGATTTCGGTGGGCCGTTGATCGCCGGGCGACGCTGGTGGTGGGAGACATTGCCGATAACGCTCTCGTCGAGGAAACGATCCGTGCTCATGGCGTGAATGCGATCATTCACTTCGCCGGGTCGATCGTGGTGCCGGATTCAGTCGCCGACCCGCTCGGCTATTATTTGAACAATACGGTCAAATCACGGGGCCTGATTGCGGCGGCCGTCCGGACCGGCGTCAAGAATTTCATCTTTTCCTCGACCGCCGCCGTCTACGGGAATCCCGAAGACAATCCCGTTTCGGAAAGCGCGCCTCCGGCGCCGATGTCGCCCTACGGTTCCTCGAAGCTGATGACCGAGATCATGCTGTCGGACGCCTCGCGCGCACATGATTTCCGTTTTGTCGCACTTCGCTATTTCAACGTCGCGGGCGCCGATCCCGAGGGCCGATCCGGCCAGTCGACGCCGCGCGCTACGCATCTGATCAAGGTCGCGTGCGAAACGGCTCTCGGCAAACGGCCGCAGATGGAAGTCTTCGGGACCGATTATCCGACCGCCGACGGCACCTGCGTGCGCGACTACATCCACGTCAGCGACCTCGCCAACGCGCACTCGGTCGCTCTCGATCATCTGCGCCGGGGCGGTGTTTCGGATATCTTCAACTGCGGCTATTCGAAGGGGTATTCCGTCATCGAGGTCATCGCCGCGGTGAAGCACGTATCCGGCGTCGATTTCAAGGTTCTGCTGTCTCCGCGGCGGCCGGGCGACCCGGCGGCCATCGTTGCCGCGTCGGCCAAAATCCGCGAGAAGCTCGGCTGGCAGCCTCAGCATGACGATTTGGAACAGATCGTCGCGCAGGCGCTTAACTGGGAGCGGCGTGTCGACGCCTTAAAGGCCGCGGCTCACGAGGCGTGAGGCCCCAAAAATGCCCTGAAAATCGGGCACGCGCTGTCATCCGCACTGCGGCCCGCTATGCAAGGAAGGCAGCGATTCAATGCTGTTAATACGACGCCATTTCGAGATTTTGTCTGCTGCTTTCCTGGTTGCGTTCCTGGCGGTTGCGATGACCTTTGCGGCGCCGGATGTTCACGCGAAACCGGCGGACGAGTTTCGTGCGTTCGTCGAGACTTTGTGGCCCGACGCAAAGAGCGCCGGCGTCAGCCGCCAGACGTTCGACACCGCCTTTGCCGGTGTTGAACCCGACTTGACGATCCCCGATCTCGATATTCCCGGACGGCCCAAAGTCGACAACAGCGGTCAGGCTGAATTCACGAAGACGGCGGCCGATTACTTGTCGAAGCCTTATCTCGAAAAGCTTGCCGTTCAAGGCCGCGCGTTTCTCGCCGAGCACAAGGCCGACCTCGAGCGCATCGAGAAGATGACGGGCGTCGACCGCTATACGCTGGTCGCCATTTGGGGTCGTGAAACGGCTTACGGCTCATATCATCCCCCGAACGATGCGATCCGCATGCTCGCGACGCTCGCTTACACCGGAAAGCGCAAGGAGAAGTTTCGGGAGGAGCTGATCGCGGCGCTCGTGATGCTGCAACAGGGCGTGCCGCGCTCGGACATGAAATCATCGTGGGCCGGGGCGCTCGGCCTCACGCAGGCTATGCCGACCGAGTATCTTAAATTCGCTGTCGACGGCGACGGCGATGGGAAGATCGACATCTGGCGGTCTGTTGCCGATGCGCTTGCATTCACGGCCAAGCAGCTCGAGGGCAAGGGCTGGGTTCGTGGCGCACGCTGGGGGTATGAGGTGATCGCGCCGCCGAAAGCCGATTGTTCGCTCGAGGGACCGCCCGATGCGCGCCCGATCGGCGATTGGGTGGCGATGGGTTTCAAGAAGGCGAACGGCGCGCCGTTCAGCAAGGCGCAACTTGCTGAAGACGCCTATCTCATGATGCCGGCCGGAGCCTATGGCCCGGCGTTTTTGGCAGCCCAGAACTTTCGCGTCATCCGGCTCTACAACACGTCGGATCTCTATGCGCTGTTCGTCGGAAACCTCGGCGACCGCATACGGGGCGAGGGAGATTTCGCGACGCCGTGGAAGTCGTTCGCGCAGCCGAAAACGCAAACGGTTCATGATCTGCAGGCCAAGCTCAAAGTGCTGGGCTATCCGATGGACAAGACCGACGGAAAAATCGGTTCCAACACGCGCAAGCAGATCGGCCTCTATCAGAAGGCCAATGGGCTGAAAATCGATTGCTGGCCCTCCGACGGGGTGTTGGCGCACGCGAATTCGCAGGCGACGCGCTAAGACGAGTGCGTTGCCGGCTGCGGCGGTTGGAGACCCCGTTGGAGACCTGGGGCCGGCGCTGTATGGTGGGGCCCGGAATCAAACCTCGGCAGGCTTGCGGGTTGCAAAAGGCACACGACCGGATGAGCGCCTTCTCCAGGTACCTGACCCCCATGCTCGCCGCGTTTCTCGTGGCGTTTCTCCTGGCGTTTCTGGTCGTGCCTGGATTGCCCGCGCGCGCCGGAGACGAGAATCAGGGCGGGACGTTCCTCACCTCATTTCCGGATAACGACGTCTATCAGGTGAGCGTCTATGGCGACGGGTTTGCGGAAGGTCTGCTCGCGGGCCTCGTCGCAGCCTTCGGTCCGGATATCCGGCTGAATATTCAGCGGCAGGTGACGCCATTTTCGGGCATCGGTCTCGGCGACTTCGACGCGAAAGTCGCGACGCTCGAAAAGGCGATCGCCGCGCAGCCGCTCAACATCGCCATCGTCATGGTCGGCGAAGACGACCGCATGTCATTCCGTGGCCCCGACGGCAAACGATTGCCGGTCGGAGGCGATGCGTGGCTCGCCGAATATACGCGGCGCGTCGATCGGCTCATGCGGGCCTTCAAAGCCAAGAACGCGGGCGTTTATTGGGTCGGCATGCCGAATTTGGCGCGCTCGGATGCGAACGAACTCGCGCAGAAAATGAACGATGTCATCCGCGAGCGCGCTTACCTCAACGGCTATAAATATATCGATGCCTATCAGGGCTTCACCGACGAGAATGGTGCTTACTCGTCTTATGGCCCCGATCTCGAAGGCGCGATCCGGCTCTTGCGTCTCAGGGATGGCGTCCACTTCACGGATGCCGGCAATCGCAAGCTCGCGCATTTCGTCGAGAAGGAATTGCGGCCGGATCTCATTCAGGCCAAGGCCAATCGCAACATCCCGTTGCTCGGCGCCGAGCCCGAGCAGGCGAAGATCAATCCGGACAATGCGGTAAAGACTCCAGCGCCATCGTCGCCCGTGGCGCAGAAAGCGGAGGCCGCTTCGCATGCGCCGGTCGTGCGCGGGGCTTCGCTCGATGGATCGCCGCCGTCGGCAGCAGGTGACGGTACCGGCGATCAGAAGGCGGACAACGGCAAGATCACGCTCAAGATGATCGGCAATAACGGCCGCGAGGAATCTCAGACGATCGAAATCGTCAGGCCAGCGATCCCGGCGTCGGTCGTGACGCTGATGGCGCGGCGCGAAGGATCGGGTCAGAGGGGTGATCTTCTCGTCGATCAGATCGCGGGCGGCTTGACGTTGATGAGTTCGATCTCGCCTGCGGGCAACAAGGATCGCGGACGTCTGTCGCCCACGCAGGCGCCGTATTTCCGGCTGCTGGTAAAGGGCGAGCGGTTGCAACCGAAAGCCGGTCGTGCGGACGATGTGACGTGGCCGCCGAAGCCCGACACGACGAGCCAGGCGAAGCCTTCAGAAGCCGCGCCCCGGGGCTAAGGGATGCGCAACCGATTCACCGGTCCACAGCCAACATGATCCCGCGGTAGCGCAGTATGGCGAAGCTCGTATTTGGAATGAACCAGTCCTTAGACGGCTACGTCGATCACATGGCGTATGCGCCAAGCCCAACGCTTTTCCATCATTACATCGAGCAGGCGCGCGACCAGGTGGGTAGCGTGTACGGTCGCCGCTTGTACGAACTCATGCGATATTGGGACGACGATCATCCCGAGTGGGATGCGGCGCGGCGCGACTTCGCAGCCGCGTGGCGGCGCCAACAGAAGTGGGTCGTTTCGCGCTCGTTGAAGTCGGTCGGCCCTAACGCCACGCTTGTCGACAATGACATCGAGGCGGCTATACGCGCGCTCAAGGCTCAGCTTGTTGGGGAGGTTCAAGTTGGCGGACCAGACTTGGCACGAAGCCTAGGCGACCTTGGTCTTATTGATGAGTATCGGCTGTACCTTCATCCCGTCGTGCTCGGTCGCGGCAAGCCTTTCTTCGCCGGCCCCCGGCCACCGCTCCGCCTTGTGGCCAGCGATCGAATTGGCGAGGACGTGATCAGGTTGACGTACGTTCCCGCTTGATAGCGACGGACGTACTGCGCCTATACGCCATGTCAGTTGCGCTAGAATGCAAGCAGCTGGAGCCGGCACGAATTGCCGGCGCCTGCCTTATCGGTCTCGGCGCAACTGCGCCGCGTGTCGCGTAACGTCGCCGTTCAGCGCGGCAGAACGGTCGAGCCCATCAGGAACTTGTCGATGGTGTGGGCCGCCTGACGGCCTTCGCGGATCGCCCACACGACGAGCGACTGACCGCGCCGGATATCGCCAGCGCAGAAAAGCTTCGGCGAGGTCGCGAGTTTGTAATCCTTGTCCGTCGCGTCCAGCCCCTTGAAGCGCCCGCGCGGCACAACGGGAAGTTGGAACTCCTTGACGATGTCGCTTTCGATTGGGCCCGAGAAGCCCATGGCGAAAAGAACGAGATCGGCGTCGAGCGCGCCTTCGGTTCCCTTGATCGGCTGCAGGTTGGCGTTCACGCGCGTGTAGTGGAGCTTCTTGACCTTGCCGCCTTCGCCCGAGAAGCCCGTCGTAGAAATCGAGTACTCGGTTTTCGCGCCTTCGGCTTGCGAAGAGGACACGCGCAGCTTCAGCGGCCAATGTGGCCAAGAGAGCGCCTTGTTCTCTTTCTCAGGCGGCATCGGCATGATCTCGAGCTGCGTCACGCTCTTCGCGCCCTGGCGGAACGAGGTGCCGATGCAGTCGGAGCCGGTGTCGCCGCCACCGATGACGATGACGTGCTTGTCCTTTGCAGAGATCTCATGGGTCTTTGGCTTCTGCGCCTCGCCGGCATTGCGCCGGTTCTGCTGAGGCAGGAAGTCCATCGCGTAGTGAAGGCCGTCGAGATCGCGTCCCGGCGACTTGGCGAAGAAGTCAAACGGCTGCTCGGAGCCGATCGCGATCAACACCGCGTCGTGCTTCGATTCGAGGTACTTTGCCGAGAGATCCTGGCCGACGTGAATTCCGCAATGGAACGTGACGCCTTCCGCTTCGATCTGCTTGACGCGGCGAGCGATGATCGCCTTTTCCATTTTGAAGTCGGGAATGCCGTAAACGAGCAGGCCGCCCGGGCGGGCGTTCTTCTCGTAGACATGAACGTCATGACCGGCGCGCGCGAGCTGCTGGGCTGCCGCGAGGCCTGCGGGGCCAGAGCCGATAATGGCGACTTTCTTGCCGGTCTTCTTTTCGGGCGGCAGCGGACGGATCCAGCCTTCTTCCCAAGCGCGATCCGCGATCGAGTTCTCGATCGTTTTGATCGTCACCGGCTTGTCGTCGATATTCAGCGTGCAGGCCGCTTCGCATGGCGCCGGGCAGATACGGCCCGTTACCTCGGGGAAGTTGTTCGTCGAATGGAGGTTGTCGGCCGCGTTCTTCCAATCGCCGTGATAGACGAGGTCGTTCCAATCGGGGATCTGGTTGTTCACCGGACAGCCCGTGTGGCAATAGGGAATGCCGCAATCCATGCAGCGCGAAGCCTGTTTCTTGACCTCAGGCTCGGCCAGCGGAACGACGAATTCCTTATAGTGCTTCAAACGCTCTTCGACCGGCTTGTACTTGCGGTCGGCGCGGTCGATTTCCAGAAAACCAGTCGGCTTGCCCATTTCTTCTTTCGTCTTTCTAATTCGCGATTGGCAGAGCGATAGCTATTGCTTGGTTGCGGCCTCAAGCTCAGCCTCGCGATTGGTTTCGCGGGCCTTGGCCAGCTCAGTCAGTGCGCGACGGTATTCGACCGGCATCACCTTTTTGAACTTCGGCAGGAAGGCCGGGAAGTCTTTCAGGATTTCCTGGGCGCGGCGCGAGTTGGTGTAATGGGCATGACGCGAGATGAGCGTGTGCAGGCGTTCGACGTCCTGCTCGCGCATATCGACCATGACGTTACGAACCGCGATCGCGACATCGCCGCCTTGCTGGGCAAGCTTCTGCAGAGAGCCCGCATCAGCCGTCAGCGCTTCGAGCTGGACCATCTCCTTGTTGAGACGGTTTTCGAAGTCGCCCTTCTCGTCGAGCACGTAGGCGATGCCGCCTGACATGCCGGCTGCGAAGTTGCGGCCGGTTTCACCCAGAACAACGACAACGCCGCCGGTCATGTATTCGCAGCCGTGGTCGCCGGTGCCTTCGACGACAGCGTAGGCACCGGAGTTGCGGACGGCGAAGCGTTCGCCGGCGACACCGCGGAAATAGCATTCGCCGGTGATCGCGCCGTAAAGCACGGTATTGCCGACGATGATGCTGTTTTCCGGTACGATCCCGGATTTCGGATCAGGGCGGACGATCAACTTGCCGCCCGACAATCCCTTGCCGACATAGTCGTTGCCTTCGCCGACGAGGTCGAGCGTGACGCCATGCGCCACCCACGCGCCGAACGCCTGTCCGGCCGTGCCTTTGAAGGATAGCCAGATGGTGTCTTCCGGCAGACCGGCATGGCCGAAGCGCTTAGCAACTTCGCCTGAGAGCATGGCGCCCGTCGAGCGGTTGACGTTCCTGATTTCCAGTTCGCCTTTTACCGGTCTCTTCAGTTCGAGCGCCGGCTTCGCGATATCGATCAGCTGGACGTCCAACACCTTTTCGAGGCCGTGGTCCTGGCGTTCGCTATTGAACACCGCGACGCCCTTCGGAGCATGGGGCTTGTGGAAGAGCTTCGTGAAGTCGAGCCCGCGCGCCTTCCAGTGCTCGATGGCGCGATCCTTATCGAGCTGGTCGCTCTGACCGATCATCTCGCTGAAGTTGCGGAACCCGAGCTGCGCCATGATCTCGCGGACTTCTTCGGCGACGAAGAAGAAGAAATTGATGACATGCTCGGGCTTGCCGGAGAACTTCGCGCGCAAGACGGGGTCTTGCGTGGCGACGCCGACAGGGCAGGTGTTCAAGTGACACTTGCGCATCATGATGCAGCCTGCTGCGATCAACGGTGCGGTCGCAAAGCCGAACTCGTCGGCGCCGAGAAGGGCACCGATGACGACGTCACGGCCGGTTCTGATGCCGCCGTCGACCTGGACCGCGATACGGCCGCGCAGCCGATTGGCGACGAGGGTCTGATGCGTTTCCGCAAGGCCGATTTCCCACGGAGAGCCCGCGTGCTTGATCGACGTCAGCGGAGATGCGCCGGTGCCACCTTCGAAGCCGGAAATCGTCACATGATCGGCGCGCGCCTTGGCGACGCCTGCCGCGACGGTGCCGACACCGACCTCGGAGACGAGCTTCACCGAGACGTCAGCCGTCGGGTTGACGTTCTTCAGGTCGTAGATGAGCTGTGCGAGATCCTCGATCGAGTAGATGTCGTGGTGCGGCGGCGGCGAGACGAGGGTCACGCCCGGCGTCGAGTGACGGACCTTGGCGATCGTTGCGTCGACCTTGTGTCCGGGTAGCTGGCCGCCTTCGCCGGGCTTGGCGCCCTGGGCCATCTTGATCTGCATCACGTCGGAGTTGACGAGATATTCCGTCGTCACGCCGAAGCGGCCGGAAGCAACCTGCTTGATCGCGGAGCGCATCGAGTCGCCGTTCGCCATCGGTTTGAAGCGATCGGATTCTTCGCCGCCTTCGCCCGTGTTCGAGCGGCCGCCGATGCGGTTCATAGCGATCGCGAGCGTGGTGTGAGCTTCGCGGCTGATCGAGCCATAGCTCATCGCGCCGGTCGCGAACCGCTTCACGATGTTGGCAGCCGGTTCCACCTGTTCGATGGGAATGGACTTGCGGCCCAAGGATTCCGCCGAGCGCAGGCGGAACATGCCGCGTAGCGTCATCAGCTGTTCCGACTGGTCGTTGATCGACTTCGAGTATTCGCGGAATTTCTGCGGGACGTTGCCGCCCATCGCATCCTTGTTGTCGGTTGCGCGAACGGCGTGCTGAAGATCGGCCACCGTTCCCGGCCGCCACATGTGGGCTTCGCCGCGGACGCGGTAAGCGTATTCGCCACCGACTTCCAGCGCGTTGGCAAGAGTGGGTACGTCGCCGAATGCCGTCTTGTGGCGCTCGACCGTTTCGCGGGCGATCTCTCGGAGGCCGACGCCCTCCACCTGCGTATGCGTGCCGGTGAAGTAGCGATCGACGAAGCTCGAACGCAGGCCGACAGCGTCGAAGATCTGCGCGCCGCAATAGGACTGATAGGTGGAGATGCCCATCTTCGCCATGACCTTCAGCATGGCTTTGCCGATGGCCTTGATGAAGCGCTTCTTGACCATCTCGGGGGTCGTTCCCTCGGGAAGATCCGGCAGCATGGTGTAGAGCGTTTCGAACGCGAGATAGGGATTGATCGCCTCGGCGCCGTAGCCTGCAAGCGTGCAGAATTGATTGATCTCGTGGGCTTCGCCCGTCTCGACGACGAGACCGACCGAGGTTCGCAAACCTTGCTTGATCAGGTGATGGTGGACGGCCGAGGTTGCGAGCAACGAGGGCAGCGCCACGCGGTCCGGACCGGCGCGCCGATCGGACAAGATGATGATGTTGTATTCTTTGGCGCGAACGTACTCTTCCGCTTCGGCGCAGATGCCGTCGAGCGCGGGGCCCATGCCGCCTTCGCCCTTCTCGGCGGGATAGGTGATGTCGATCGTGATCGATTCGAAATCGTTGTCCTTCACGGCGCCGATGCCGCGAATACGCTCGAGGTCTTCGTTCGTCAGGATAGGCTGATCGACTTCGAGCCGCTTCTGCTTCGAGGTGCCCTGAAGATCGAGCAGGTTCGGACGCGGACCGATGAACGAGACGAGACTCATCACCAGCTCTTCGCGGATCGAGTCGATCGGCGGGTTCGTCACCTGCGCGAAGTTTTGCTTGAAGTAAGTGTGCAGCAGCTTCGACTTCGACGAGAGCGCCGAGATCGGGGTGTCGGTTCCCATCGAGCCGGTGGCTTCTTCGCCCTTCTCGGCCATGGGGGTCAGCAGGAACTTGATGCTTTCCTGCGTGTAGCCGAACGACTGCTGCAGATCGAGCAGCGCAACGTTCGACTTCGGCGCGATGATGCCTTTTGACGGGAGCGGCAGGTCGGAGACCTTGATCTGCGTGCGCTTCAGCCACGTTTCATATGGATGGCTTGCCGCGATCTCGGCCTTCAGCTCCTCATCGGAGATGATGCAACCCTTCTCGAGGTCGATCAGCAGCATCTTGCCGGGCTGCAGTCGCCACTTCTTGACGATGTTTTCCTCGGCGACCGGCAGCACGCCAGACTCCGACGACATGATGACGGTGTCGTCTTTGGTGACGAGATAGCGTGCCGGGCGCAAACCGTTGCGATCGAGCGTCGCGCCGATCTGGCGGCCGTCGGTGAACGCCATCGCGGCGGGGCCGTCCCACGGCTCCATCAAGCAGGCATGATATTCGTAGAATGCACGGCGCTTGGTATCCATCGTCGGATTGCCGGCCCAGGCTTCCGGGATCAGCATCATCGCAGCGTGCGAAAGGCTGTAGCCGCCCATGACGAGGAACTCGAGGGCGTTGTCGAAGCACGCGGTGTCGGACTGGCCTTCATAGGAGATCGGCCAGAGCTTCGAGATGCGATCGCCGAATAGCGGCGACGATACGGATGCCTGACGTGCCGCCATCCAGTTGACGTTGCCGCGCAGCGTGTTGATTTCGCCGTTATGGGCAACCATCCGGTAGGGATGGGCGAGCTTCCACGACGGGAAGGTGTTGGTCGAGAAACGCTGGTGGACGAGGGCAAGCGCCGACACGAGGCGCGGATCGGAGAGGTCTTTGTAATAGGCCTTCACCTGATACGACAGGAACATGCCCTTGTAGACGACGGTGCGAGTCGACAGGGACACCGTGTAATGGCCGATGTCGCGACCCTTGTAGGCATCGTGAATTGCGTTCGAGACGACCTTGCGAACGATATAGAGGTGGCGTTCGAATTCTTCCTGATCGGTCATCGATGCGGGTCGGCGGATGAATACCTGACGCTGCACCGGTTCGACGTCGCGCACCATTACCGAGAGACAGCTGTTGTCGACGGGCACCGTGCGCCAGCCGATCAGCTCGAGACCTTCTTCCTTGAGGCAGCGCGACCAGACGCGCTCGCAGTGGGCGCGCAGCCGGTCATCGCGCGGCATGAAGATCTGGCCGACCGCATAGTGACCCGGCGCCGGCAGTTCGAAGCCAGCGGCCTTCGTCTCGGCGGCTAAGAAATCGTGGGGAATTTGTATCAGAATGCCGGCGCCGTCGCCGGAGAGGGGGTCGGCGCCAACAGCGCCACGGTGCTCGAGGTTTTCGAGAATTTTGAGCGCGCCTTCAACAATGGCGTGCGACTTCAGTCCTTTGAGGTTCGCAATAAATCCGACGCCACATGCGTCGCGTTCAAGGGCTGGATCAAAAAGCCCTTGCGCCGCCGGGCGGGTCTCATCGCCGATTTCATCATCCAGCGGATACTGGTAGCCTTCGCTCATCTGTTGCCTCGTTGCCTCGTAGGCCTGTGTGGCCTAAATTTCAAAACTTCGGTGTGGTAGGACGCCTATCGAAGGCGCGGCTCATTCAATGTTTGGTGCAGCGCTACGCCGCCGGAGGAGACCACCGGTCACGCATAGCGCGGGCGTTTTCGGTCACATCGGGCCAAGGCGCTGCGGCGTACGGCATGAAGCCCGCGGCCGAATTCGCGGCTCTGCAAACCGCACATCCTGCTATCAAACACCTAATGTTCTCCCACGCCACGTCACGCCGCAAAGCATTGCCTCGGCCGATCGTGTAACGTCCGCACCGTTCTTCGTGCTAGCCGGATCGGCGCACAAAGGACAGCAATGTTGACCTATCTAACAAATTCTACAGATTTGGCACTGCGGCACAAGCGGTAAGAAGCACTGACCGTCGCAATCGTTTTTGGCAAGGTTCAAGACCTCGCGCAGCAACAAAATTTCCTCAGGCGGAGGGGACAATGCAAACGGCAGCCGCGCCGGGACGCAGCTGCCGCTCGATACGTGGCATTAAGTGGTGAAACGGGGTCCGCCGGGCGCGGGTGTCAGGCGGTGGCCGTCAGACGTCAGGCGGCAGCATTGGCCTCAAGCTGCTGGACGCCACCCGATGTGCCGATCGCGATCGTCCGGGGCTTCTTGCTCTCAGGGACGTTGCGGACCAGGTCGATGTGGAGGAGGCCGTTCTCGAACTTCGCGCCAGTGACATCGACGTGATCAGCGAGCTGGAAGCGGCGCTCGAACGCTCGGGCTGCAATGCCGCGATGCAGATATGTCTTCTCCGCGGCTTCTGGAGCCTTCTCACCAGCAACCGAAAGGGTCTGCTCCTTGACCTCGATCATCAGCTCGTTCTGCGCAAAGCCTGCGACCGCCAGAGTGATCCGGTAGGCGTTCTCTCCGGTGCGTTCAATGTTATATGGCGGATACGTGGATTCGCTGTCGTAGCCGGCGGACTGATCCAACAGCTGGAAGAGCCGATCGAAGCCGATAGCGGAGCGATAAAAGGGAGCGAATTCTGCGTGTCTCATGACATATCCTCTTAAGAAGCGACATGTGAGCCGGCCTTCTGGACCGGCCCTTTTCTTTGTGCGGCCCCGCTTTGCGGCGACCGCAACACAGAGGTAGGAAGCGGAAAAAGGGCTTCAAGAGGGTTTCGCCAGAGTTTCGCGAGAGTTTCGCGAGAGTTTCCGGCGATATCGTGTGTTACGGCGTTATTCGGAATTACCGTAGCCGGGCTCCGGCTCCGGGGTGGCCGACCGCCGGATGCAGCCTAAAAAGAGAGGCAGATGGAACTCGTTTCACTCTCAATCAATCCCGTTCCGAGCGGCGCGAAGGTGACAGCCTTCGACGGCTACGACGGGTTGAAGCTTCGGTGCGCTCTCTGGGAAGCGACGCGGGGGCCATCGCGGGGTACGGTCTGCATCGTGCAGGGCCGCGGCGAGTTCATTGAAAAGTATTTCGAGGTTATCGCGGACTTGCGGCGGCGCGGGTTCGCCGTCGCGACATTCGATCTGCGCGGGCAGGGCGGTTCGGAGCGCATGCTCTCGAACCGGCGCAAAGGGCACGTCGTGGCCTTCACCGAATACGACCGCGATCTCGCAATCTTCATCGATGAGGTCGTGAAGCCATCGTTGCCGCAACCATTGATCGGGCTTGGCCATTCGCTCGGGGGCAATATCCTGCTGCGCGGGGCGCAGGACGAAGCGAGTCCTTTCGCGCGGATGATCCTGCTGTCGCCGATGATCGAGATCCACGAGCGGATGCTTGGCGCCAGCCGGCCCGTTGCGACAGCGTATTCTTCGATCCTGTCGCTCTGCGGGTTTGCGACCACGTACGTCCGCGGCGGCGGGGATGAGCCGAACGACCTCGGCGAATTCGAGGGCAACAGGCTGACGGCCGACCACGTGCGCTGGTCACGCGTTAAATCGATCATCGAAGCCGCCCCTGATCTGGCGCTGGGTGCGCCGACCGTCGGCTGGCTCCGAGCTGCCCTTCGCAGTTGTGCGATGCTTTCGCGGCCGGACTACCCGAAATACGTCTCTGTGCCGATGATGGTGTTCGCCGCCGGTGCGGATCATGTCGTTTCATCGCAGGCAATCGAGGATTTCGCCGTGGATCTCAAATCCGGCGGGCACATCCTCATGCCGGGCTCGCGACACGAAATTTTGCAAGAGACCGACGCCATACGCCAGCGGTTTTGGGCAGCCTTCGACGCGTACATGGGCATCGAAACGTCGTTGTCGGAACGGGTTTAGAGTTTATTGATCATCGTGAGGGCGTCTTCATGCAGACGGGCGTCGCCCGTCGCAATGATGTTTCCGCCGCTCGCTGGGCTGCCGCCGGTCCACGTCGTGATGACGCCGCCAGCACGTTCGATGATCGGGATGAGCGCCGCGATATCGTAGGACTTCAGACCGGGCTCGATGATGATATCGATGAGACCTGCGGCGAGCAGGCAGTAACCGTAGCAGTCGCCGCCATAGCGCGTGAGCCGCGCCTTTTCCTTCAGCGTCGAAAGGGCGGACTGTTGTTCGGGCCCTTCGAACATTTCGGGGTGGGTGGTCGTCAAAACTGCATCGTCGATGCGGGTGCACTCGCGCGTCTTGAGCCGCACGGGCCGGCCGCCTCGGACGCTGTGATAGGCAGCCTTATCGGTGGACCAGAAGCGTTCGCCGGTGAAGGGCTGATCCATGAGGCCGAAGACCGGCACGCCGTCCTGGAGAACGCCGATCAACGTGCCCCAAAGCGGCGACCCGATGATAAATGATCGCGTGCCGTCGATCGGATCGATGATCCATTGGTAGGGGCTCGAACCGGATTTCGTTCCGAACTCTTCGCCGACGATGCCGTGATCAGGGAATCTTGTTGCCAGCGCTTGCGATATGGCTTTTTCCGCGCCGCGGTCAGCCTTGGTTACCGGGTCGAAGGCGCCGCCTATGGCTTTGTTTTCCACAGGCATTGTCTTGCGAAAATGCTTGAGGATAACCGGGCCTGAAATATCGGCCAGTTCGTGGGCCACGCGGATTATGGCCTGAAGTTCCGCTGCGGGTGACGTTCCCGGCACGCGCTCACCCTGCGATTTCAAGTGTTTGCTAGATGTCCCAATTACTATCAGACGTTACTTCGAGATACTGCAATCTTGAGCTAGATACACATTAGTAACGTAAGTTGTTGCGGGCCTGATACACGCGCATCCCAATGTGCTAGGATAATACTCGTGGAGATTGCGGCGAGGGTCGAAGCAGCCCATCGTTACGAGGTGATTGCGTTGACACGCTTCATCGCAATCGCTGCCCAATTTGGGCGTTTCCTCCCTAGACTTGGGCCGTTCGGCTTCGGACGGCCTTTCTTTATGGGAATTGCTCTTCGCGCGCCAGTTGCAACTGGGACGCCCGGAAAATGGGCCTTGCGGCGAGGTCCGCGTTTCAAGCTCGTCAGACCTGCGCAAATCGCATTTGCTGATAATGCGCTGCACCTTTATTTTTTGCAGTGCGATATGTGAGCTCGGCTCGCGCTTCGCAGCCCTCCTTGGGCGTTTCCTCCCTAGACTTGGGCCGTTCGTGAAAAATTCGGACGGCCCTTTTTCTTTATAAATTTGGTAAAGCGGCGCGTTACTCGGCTGCGGCGCGATAGTCGAGCAGCGCCGGTACTTCGCGAAACAGAGACGTGACGATCTCTTTCAGCGCTTCTGCAAGACGCGCGTAGCCAGCCGTTTCCTGGAATGTCAGTTCGTTGATGTAGAGGCCGCGGTTGATTTCAACCTGAATGGCATGCGTGCCGCGCGCCGGCCGGCCGTGATGTTCGGTTATGTAGCCGCCGGCGTACGGCCGGTTCAACTGCACCTTGAAGCCACGGCGCTGAAACTCGTCTCTGACCAGCAGCGTCAGCCGCGGATCGGCGGCGGCGCCGAACCTGTCACCTACGACGATATCGGGCCGTTGTGCGCCACCCGGTGCCATCGCCGTCGACGGCATGGAGTGGCAGTCGATGAGGACGGCGTAGCCGAATGTCTCGCGCGTCGACGTGATCAGCCTCGACAACTCGGCGTGGAAGGGAAAATAGAGCTGCTCGATTCGTGCGAGCACGCTGTCGAGGCTCAACCGGTCCGGATAAATTTCTTCGCCGTCAGCGACGATGCGAGCGACGGTACCCAGTCCGCCCGCCACGCGAATCGACTGCGTGTTCGCGTGGGCCGGCAAAGGCTCGCCGACAAGTTCCGGGTCGAGCTCGTAAGGCTCGCGGTTCAGATCAAGATAGGCGCGCGGAAAGCGGGCGCTGATGATCGGCGCTCCCAAACTCGCCACGGGCCGGAAAAGCCGGTCGACGAAGCAGTCTTCGGAGCGGCGCAGCGTTTTCGGATCAAGCCGCGAGATCGCAAGAAACTCAGGAGGATAGAGCCTGCCGGAGTGGGGCGAAGAGAACACGAAGGGTGCGGATTGAACGCGTGGTGCCAGTACGTCGAAAGACGGGAAAAATGCTCTCGGTACGTCGTGAGTTCTATCGTCGGCCATAGTCAGTTGTGTCTCGTTCAGATCCCGGCCGCAATTCGGTGTTTCGTTGCGGAATACATTGCCAATGCAGCACGCGTAAGTCCATGGAAGACTTAGGCGCGCGTCGATTGCACATAACTTGCGGAGCGAAGGTTGCCGGCGTCATGCCCGAGTGATGCAGTACTGCCGCGCTGCGTTCGGCATTTCCACAGTTTCATTCTCCGTTTACCAAAGTCGGGCCAAGTTTGCATTAGATGAGATATCGGGTACTTCTCGTCTGGGACCTTCCGCACATCAGAGTAGTCATGACAGCCAAGCCCTCCAGCCTGCCGATCCGCCGCATCCTGCTCGCCGAGGATGACGACTCCATGCGCGGTTTCCTCGTCAAGGCGCTCGAAAAAGCGAACTATGACGTCGTCGCCTTCGAGAATGGCGAAGACGCGTACGACCGCCTCAAGACCGAGCCCTTCACGCTTCTGCTCACCGACATCGTCATGCCGAAAATGGACGGCATCGAACTCGCCCGCCGCGCCAGCGAGATCGATCCCGACCTCAAGATCATGTTCATCACGGGTTTTGCGGCCGTCGTTCTCAACAGCGAAAACCAGCCTCCCAAGGACGCCCGCGTTCTGTCGAAGCCCTTCCATCTGAAGGATTTGGTGCGCGAGGTTGACCGTCTTCTGGCGGTCTGAGACGGGCTTATTTTCACCTGCGGCCGATTTGCCGTATTCCAGGGCTTGACCGGAGTATCGCTAACACTCTAGAAGCTCGCTTCTTCCGGGCACTTAGCTCAGCGGTAGAGCACTACCTTGACATGGTAGGGGTCACAGGTTCGATCCCTGTAGTGCCCACCATCGAAACCTCAGGGTTCGA
This sequence comes from Hyphomicrobium sp. ghe19, assembly GCF_902712875.1. Taxonomy (NCBI): domain Bacteria; kingdom Pseudomonadati; phylum Pseudomonadota; class Alphaproteobacteria; order Hyphomicrobiales; family Hyphomicrobiaceae; genus Hyphomicrobium; species Hyphomicrobium sp. ghe19. The sequence goes on from NZ_LR743509.1 coordinate 565,826, forward strand.
TGGTTTTTCCGGATTAGACTTCCCTTTCTGTGTTGGCCGTTCGCCGTGTGTGCCAACGAAAAGGGGCGCGACTTTAGCGGCTTTGCCAAGAGCGGTCTGGAAAGCGGCCATTCCTTCAAATGCTGGTAGGTGTCGGCGACGATTTGGGTCGATGCCCAGCCGCCAGCCTCCTGAGCCTCCTTGAGACTGCCGCGGCTTTCGAGCAGCCGGGCCACGAACGCGTGCCGGCCGAGCTTGTGAAACGAATAGCCGAATCGCTTTGACCAGCCTCGAGTCGAGCACGACCACGCGCGGCTTCCCATTCTTTGTCTTCCGCAACTGAGGCGTGGGGACCCTGCTCATGGTCGAGACGCCGTTCGGGGGTGATCCGTTCGGAGGGAATTCTTGACCGGTCTGGATTACGATCTCCGAGCGGCCGCGATGCCCCCGGTCGGCGCTGCGCAAGCGCTACGCCGGACTGCCTGGAAAAGGAGAATCTTATGATTTTCGAACCCTGGATCGGAGCCGGAGTACTGATTGCGACGGCGGCAACCGACGCGGCTTATGTGAAGTTCACAGCCTCAGTGGTCTCCAAGCGGCCTCTCTCGGCAGCAAATTGGAGCGGCATCTGGTACATGCTCTCTTCGTTCGCGGTCATCAGCTATACCAATAATTGGGTCTACGTAGGATTTGCGATCGTCGGCTCTTGGATCGGTGCGTATGTAACACTCAAATATTTTCACCATGAGCCGGGTCATCCGCCCGCCCCTTTGAAGCCTCCAGCGTGATATCTCGACGCGTCAGTGGTTCAATTTTGAAAGTGCTTCCACCTGTCTGATGCCTCGGACGTGCTCATACTTGTGACACTAAGCGGCTCTGCCTCGGCATTCACTACATCGGCTTCTTATCAAAACTTTCGCGCGCTTTCAGAACGCGACTCATGTTCGCGATCGCCCATTTTTCGACGGGACCCATCGCGATGTTTAGAGACTGACCCAGGGCGGTCAGTTCATATTCAACCGTCACGGGTACGGTCGGAAACGCGCGACGGGTAAGAAGTCCGTCTTGTTCGAGTGCGCGCAGCGTCTGCGAGAGCATCTTTTGGGATATGCCGTCGATCTCGCGTTTCAACATACTGAAACGCTTTGGCCCATTGGCCAGCAGTGAGAGCACGAGCACCACCCACTTGTCCGAAATGCGGTCGAGTAGCTGACGCGTTGGGCACTTTGCAGCGTAAGGATTCCACTTCATCTTGAATGACTACCCAAGGTTACCAACGGGTACCTATATATCGAACTGGTGCCTTCTTTACAATGGAAACCTATGTGCCGAAATCCTCTTCGTCGGCGCTTCCGCTGAGTTGCACGCATGAGAGGATGATCGAAATGCAAAGGATTACTGCCACGCTGGTTGCTTGCGCGCTTCTTGGAGGCTCGGCGTCTCTCGAAGCACTTGCCGCCGAGGAAAATCGGCCCCAGCAAACACAGGATGTACAGATGTCAGACCCGAAGGCACTATTGGCACAGTTTGGCGCCAAGATTTTCGGAGAAAAGGATTTTACCGTTCTCGGTGGCCTGATGCGGGAAGACTACATTCAGCACAATCCGCTCGTTGGGCAGGGGAGCAAGGGCTTCAAGGATTTCTTCGAAGCCTGGTTCAAGGCGTCTCCTGACTTCAAGTTCGAGCTGAAGCAGATCGTGTCCGAAGGCGACAAGGTGTGGGTCTACGGAACCTACTCCGGGACGCACAAGGGCGACTGGCTCGGCATCCCTGCCACCGGGAAGGCTTACAAGTTCGACGCAGTGGACATCTTTCGCGTCCAGGACGGCAAACTCGCCGAGCATTGGGATGTGCTCGACGTCTACAGTCTGTTCAAGCAGCTGGGCACCATCAACTAACACCTTCGGAGCCGCGCGATCCAATTGCGCGGCTCTGCTATCTGGAAATCCGTCGGAACCACTTTCCAGTGATCAACCAGAATAATTCAATATGGCCCAGCGTGACGCCGTCTGACCGCATCAGAGGATATTTGAGTTCCTAAAACGAAGGAGAGCTCGCTTTAGCAATTTTCAGGCGATGAGGTCTCGGCCGCATTGCGGCATTGTCCCAGAGATGGCCGCTGTTGCCGACAGGGACTGCCAGCAATCGAGTTTCCATCATTCGTTGGCTCCGAGATTGGCGCGCACCCATGGTGCACCAACTCGTGGGGCTAAAGCGACTATCCGAACTCAGGCCGAAGCTATTTGGTTGTTAGCTTGTGAGCTTCAGTCGTGTGCTTGTGAGCCTTCTCGCTATGCTCATGCGCCGCCGCCGAGTGCTGTTTGCTCTCTTCCTGCTTGCCGTGAGCATGCTGATGCGCTGCCTCGTGGTGATGATGAGCCGCTGCCGCGTGGTGTGAAGCCGCCGAAAGATGTTCCTCGACTGCTGGATGCTTGGTCGTAGTCGTCGCCATGATCGTGTTCCTTTCCAATTTGATCTTCTAATTCGGGCATTCTTCTCGCGTGGCTCAGGCCGTCGTCAGTGCATCGAACTGAGAGTGAACTTTATCGACGGTCGGCTTGATGACAGAGCTCACTCCAGGAATTGCGAGCGCCTTGTCGAAGAGCTGATCAAGGGCCGGTCTCGTCGCAATGACTGTTTTCACGACCGAGATGCGGGTGTCGGGGGGGAGCTTATCGAGAAGCTTTGTCAGCCTGGCAAAATCGTTCGCGGAACTTGCCAGCGGCGCCACGGCTGCTTGCGCCGAATTCACATCCTGAACGCTGATAATCGCGGAACGCATGCCGGTCTCCGCGTTGGCGAGTTGCGTGCCAATGTCGACGTCACCGACCTTGATGCCACGCAGATTTTCGAGCGCCTCAAAGGATGCGGGCATTGCTCCGAGCCCCGAGACGCCGGTGCTGGTTCCCGTGCTTGATGGTGCCATAGACGGCGGAGGAGAATTGAGAGCCGTTTCCGTTGGGTTTGGGCGCAACCAGTGCCAAGCGAGGCCGCCGAGTATCAGCGCGCCGATTACGGGGAGTACCCAGCCCCATGATTGCATATTGGGAGACCGGTCCGCAGGTCTCGGTGTCGGTGGTGGCATCGTCGTGTAACTTGGTCTCGCTGTCGCCGATGCACCCCGCGTATCGGTCGTGCCACCAAGGCCGTCCAGAATGCCCGTACCGCTAAGATAATTCGAGAAGCCAGCGGGAAGCGCACGGGCGATATTATCTTTCTGTGAAGTGAGTAGGTTTGCGAGGCCCGTCGCATCGAGCCCGCTTGCGCGCTGCTGCTGTCCCAGTACGCCCATCACGACAGGTCCGAGCAGGCCCAAAAGGCTCTTCGAGCCCGCGTTCCCGATCCCTGCGTACTGACCAACCGCGTTGGTGAGTGCAGATATAGTCTCGCCGCCAAGAAGAGACGTGAGGGTGCTGGTGCCTGTTTCAATAATGTTCGACTGCGCAGAGCCGCCGAGCATGTTGCCTAAACTCGAGAGCAATCCGGGTTGTTGTCGCGCAATGGCGCCATTGAGCGCCGTAGCGCCGTTGGGTCTGGAAACGAGCGACGTGAGCGCAGCCAGTAGGCCGGGGACACCAGCACTGATTGCTTTTTCTGTGAGTGACCTATCGAGGCCGAGGCTCGAAGCTATACGCGATACCAAACTAGAGCTGAGCATCTGAGTGATATTGGAGACCAAGTCCATGGGCCAACCTCCTTATCGGTTGTCCCCCCGACAAATCCCCCCAACGTTGCTTACTTAGTGCCGTCTCTTTTGGGGTGCACTGATCTAGATCACATTGATCAGTGCGCATACGATATGGCCATATGCGCGCTCATCCGACGATAGTCCAGGCCGTTTTCTGGTAAGAAATTTGAAGCCAACCGACACGCAGATCGTCTCGAAATCGTTTAAGAAAAACTAACCAGGGGCTTTTCGCTCGGGTTCTGAAGAGCTTCCCGAAGTGGATCTTCGTTATTTCAACTTTACATGCATTTTTTTCAAAGCAAACGGCCGCCTGATACGCAAGGCGGCCGTCTCACTTGAGCAAAGATTCGTAACGCTTACCCGCGTTGCGTACGAGAACCTTGCTTCAGTTCGTTGCCGGCGCGAGCGAGCGGCCGGTCATGCGTTCGAGAACGCGCAGAGGAGACCGGTCAGGCCGCTGTTGTGCTGCGACCGGGAGCTCAAACGTTTGCTCCAATGCGAATTGGCCTCTCGTTGCGGCGTGCGCAACCTGATCCGTGAAAACGACCCAGGTGCTACCTGCTTCGAAGGCGACCTCCTGGCGTGGCGCCTCGCGCTGATAGCGTGCGTCGCCTTTAGCGCGGTCATGCAATTGCAGCATGATGTGATCGTAAGGTGTTCTCGGCTTTTTGGTGATGCCGAGCGCATACTCGATGCGCGAAAGGCCGGGCACCGCCGGTCTCACGCTCGGTAGAAACCGTTCGGCGAATGCTTCGAAAGGTTCTCCCACCAGCCATTGGCGCGGTTTGCCGGCAGGATTTATGTTGGTGAACACGCGCAAGATGCGCGCTCCCCGGCACGGCCGCGAAGGAAATGTGTCGAGATGCAAGCGCCGATCATCTTTGCGATAGGAGGCGGGTTCTCTGCCTTCGATCTCCTGCGGCCGAAAGCTGGTTCGCCCGAGTTGCAGACGTGGAGCGTACCCAGGCAACAGCAATTGCATGAATTGCTGCGTGTAAGATGCATACCGCCGCATCATCGCCGTCAGTTGATCGCTGTCCGGTCCCTCGACCTTCGTGCCGCGCAACTTGCCTTCGTTCGGATCGAGGCTGATGTTTTTTGCCTTCTGGTTGGACCAGGATGTCGCCAGCAGAAATCTTTCCGGCTCATCGAGCTGAAACGAAAGGTGTCTGAAATAAAGGATGCGGCCGTCTTCCAAGCTGTTGACTGCCCGGCGCTGATCTTCAGGCGCGAACGAGTCATTCCAGATGGAAGCGCTAAAAATTTCGAGCGACGGATTCCCTGAAAGCATGGGTGGCTCCCAATATCGGTGCCTGATGAAGTAAAAATTCGTGCGAAATAAAAATCGGACCCGGCTGAATAAAAATGCGGGCCTACGTAAACATTAGCGTCGAAAAATCAGTGACATGCCGGTGGATGCTGAAATACCGGCAACCCCCGGCGGAAAGAAGCATGGCCGCGAGGGAGTCGAAAAGCTGCCAAACGGTCTATTCAGGCGCTCGCCTTCTGCTTATCCACAGAAAATCCGGAAGTCGGAGGGCTCAAATGCGTTCTAATGGATATGCAGGGCCAAGCTCATTTTGGCAGCGATTGAGCCTTCAATCCGCCATCTGGGGTGTCGAAATACAAGGGGTGGAGTGCTCCGGCTGCCTGACGGCAAATTCGCCCAGATTCCGGCCGTTTGGGCCTGAATCGGCCGTCGTTTTCGGGACTTGAGGCTTCTTGGCTCGTTCTAGCGCGGCTTTTCGTCGGAATGGCCTTGTTTTCCCGGCTTCTGGCGGGTACAAGCCCGGCTTCCATCTCTTTTGACATGGTCAGGGTCGGAGGGTCGATCTCTCTGGGGCCCACCATATTAACCGGTGTCGTTATGAAAGTTAGAAACTCTTTGAAGTCCCTGCGCTCACGGCACCGCGATAACCGCGTGGTCCGCCGCAAAGGCCGGGTTTACGTCATCAACAAGACTCACCGTCGCTTCAAGGCCCGCCAGGGTTGAGAACGTTGCGCCAGAGCGCGACGTTACGGCGAATTCACGAGAGTCTTTTTGACCAAATCCCATGCCTCGATTAGCTTCGAGGCATGATTTTTTGCGCACGCCTTCTTCTCCTTCTTTTGGCGGTCTCAGCCGGCGCGGCTAACGCTGCAGCCGACGATGAGCTTTTGAAGACCCAGCCTTTCCCCGAAGTCCCGGCCCCGCCGGCGCGGCCGCGCGAGGAGCTGCCTGCCGTAAAGAAGAAGTCGCCGCCGGTCGCGCCTTCGCCCGGTGCTGCCGCAAGCCAAAAGGGCGAACCCGGCATGATGGGCTTGCCCTGGCCGAAGACGCCGGAAGAAACCGCCAAGACTCTCGACAACCTTTACGCCTTTCTCGCAACCGAGAGCGACCATCGCCAGGGGGGCGAAATCGGTGCCGCCATTGAGCGGCTGTGGCGGCTCGAAGGTGGCGACACCGTCAACCTGCTCATCGATCGCGGGGAGATTTTCTCTTCTCGAAACGAGAACGAGAAGGCGATGCCGTTCCTGGACGCGGCGGTGGAACTCGCGCCCGAATACGCCGAGGCGTGGAGCCATCGCGCCTATGTCGAATACCGGCTGAACAATTACACGGCTGCGCTGGGCGATCTCCGGCGTGCGCTCGCTATCGAGCCGAACCACTTTCGGGCGTTGGACGGGATGGCGAAGATTCTCGTTCTGATGGGCGAGAAGAAGGCCGCGCTCGAGGTCTACGACCAGCTTCTCAAGGTGCACCCCAACATCGAAGGCGCCGAGACCGCGCGCGATAAGCTCAAGAAAGAAATTCAGGGCCAGGGGATTTGAGTTCCCGTACTCCGCTCGTTCCTAACTCCAACTGAATTCCTAACTCCCGCAATTGAAACGTCAGAACCGTCCGGCGAACGTCAGGCGGCGGCGCGCCAGTTCAATGTGTTGGCGCAATTGATACAGCCGGTCAGCAAAGCCAAGCGGAATTGGCAGGTTGTCGACAGCCGCTTCGATCATCTCGAGATCTCGCAACTTTGCGGCGCGTTCCTCGGAGGTTGTTGCGCTCTTGGCGGCGGACTCCAAACGCTTGAGTTCTCCATACCAATGGATGATGCGGCGGCGAATGCGCCAATCATAAATCTGGGGCGCGAAGCGCAGCAGCGGAATGAGAATTGGCACCAAGACCACAAGAGAAATCATCAAGCGATCGACAGTCGTTGCCACCCAAAACGGCACGTAGCGTTGAAGAAGCGGAGCTCCCGAGCGGTAAACCCGGCGTGCCTCATCGGAAAATGCGAATTCGGGATCATTGGCCGTCGGGAATTCGCCGGCGCTCTGAAACAATTGCACTTCGCCGGCATCGTTGACCGTCGACTGTCCATGCACCTCCTGCAGGGCCTGGGCCAGGAGGTTGATAAGTGCAGGGTGCAGGCTCTCCCGCACCACTACAGCTACGGTCGTCGAGATGAGCGTGGTGTCGCTATGAGGGACATTGTCCGCGAAGTCGACGACGCCCTGCCGCAATACGAGTCGTGAAAGGAATGGGAAGCGCTGGGCGTAAGCATCAGCGTTCGCAAAACTCATAAAGTGAATGTCGGGAGTTCTCAGCAGCCGCTGGATCGTCTTCGCCTCTGGCGCGAGCACGAGAAAGCCCGCGTCCGCATCTCCCTTGGCGAGCAGGTCGACATAATCCGGTAGCTCGTGATTGATCAGCGTCGCCGTTTCATTGGTGATGCCGTTGGCCGCAAGGAGCCGCAACGCCAGCCTATTGGTTCCACTGCCAGCAGGGCCGACCAGTATGCGCTTGCCTTTGAGCTCGGTTAGCCGCTCAAGCGGCGTGCTGCCGGTATAGAAAACCCAAAGCGGCTCGTACGCGACGCGCCCGAGGGACAGCAACCCATGCGTGTCTTTGCTTGAGGCAAGTCCGCCTTGGACGAAGGCCGCGTCCACGCCAGAGCCGGGGTCAGATAAAGATTTGAGATTGGCCAGCGATCCGCCAGATTCGCGGATTTCGAGCTTGACGCCGTTGCGTTCAAAGACCGCCCGGTACCGCTCGGCATAACGATAATAGGGGCTGCCGGCAGCAGCCGCGGATAGCACAAGAGTATCGGGCGGCGCCGGATGGGCGAAACGAAAGGTAATCCAGGTGGCGCCTGCGACGGCTATCAGCACCGGCACCATGATCAGCAGCAAATCGCGGAGCTGGAAGCGCACAAATCTAGATCGCATTGGATGTCCCCCCGACTTCAACCGCTACAAGCCAGTGTCGGACATAACACGATGGATAGCCGCGAACATGTCACGTCTATTGCGCCTGGGATGCTCAAGGGTAAGCGCCTAGCGAAACCCTGCGCGGTTTGCGCGGGATTTCAATGACCTTAGACCTCTTCAGCGATCGGTGCGCCGGATTCGTCGACGAAGGCGATGCGGATCATGTTCGTTGCGCCGGGGCTTCCGAGCGGAATACCTGCCGTGATGAGGATGCCTTCGCGGGCTTTGACGAGACCTTCCTCGAACGCGATGCGGCAGGCTTTCCTGACCATGTGCGAAAGATTCTCCGGATCGCCGGTCAGGATCGTGTGCACGCCCCAGACGAGGGCCAAGCGCCGCGCGGTCGACTCGATCGGCGTTAGGCCGATGACCGGAATGCCCGGGCGTTCGCGCGTTACGCGGAGAACCGTCGAGCCGGTCGCCGTATAGCAAACGATCGCGCCGAGGCGGACTGTATCGGCGATGGCGGACGCGGCGGCGGCAATCGCGTCGGCGCCCGTCGGCTGCGGCTCCGTCTGCGTTGCGTAGAGCATAGGCTCGTAAACCGGATCGTGCTCAACCTCGACGGCGATCTTGTCCATCATCTGGATGGCTTCGACGGGATATTGGCCAACGGCGCTTTCCGCCGAAAGCATGATCGCGTCGGCCCCGTCGAACACGGCGGTTGCGACGTCTGAGACTTCCGCGCGCGTCGGCATGGGGGAGGAGATCATGCTTTCGAGCATCTGCGTCGCGATGATGACGGGCTTGCCGGCTGCCCGTGACAGACGCGTAATCCGCTTCTGAATGCCTGGAACTTTCTCGACGGGCATCTCGACGCCGAGATCGCCGCGCGCGACCATGATGGCATCCGATGCCGCGATGACTTCCTCGAGGTCGGCGACGGCTGAGGGCTTTTCGATTTTGGACAGGATGGCGGCACGGGTGCCGATCATTTTCCTGACGTCGTGGACGTCTTCGGCGCGCTGGACGAACGACAGTGCAACCCAATCGACGCCGAGCTTCAGCGCGTGCGCGAGGTCGGCCTTATCTTTCTCTGTGAGCGGACTGATCCGCAGCAGCGTATCGGGCATCGAGATGCCCTTGCGGCTTGCCAGCATTCCGCCAGTCAGGACTTCGGCTTTGATCTGTACAGGCGTCGTTTCGACGACGCGCATTTTCAGCTTGCCGTCGTCGAGAACGAGCATGTGGCCGGGCTGGATCGCCTCGAATATCTGAGCGTGGGGCAGATGAACGCGCTCTTCGGTTCCGAGCGTCTCGTCGCGATCAAACTTGAAGATCGATTTCGTCGCGACGTTCACACGGCCGGTCTCGAAATTGCCGATGCGGAATTTAGGGCCCTGGAGATCGGCGAGAATGCCGATCGGGTGGCGATGGCGCGCGGCGCAGGCACGGACGGCATTGTAAAGCGTCTTGGAGCCATCATGCGTGGAGTGGCTCATGTTAATGCGGAAAACGTCGACGCCCGCAAGAAAGAGCCGCTCGATCATTTCCGGTGCAGCAGACGCGGGTCCTAGCGTCGCTACAATCTTGACCCGCCTATTACGTCTCATTTGTCTGCTTTTCCTTGCCCGGGATCAGTGAGGCGGATGGTCCACTCTTTTGCTTCGCCGGTATCGACTTCAAAAAAACCCGTGCGCTTATATCCGCGTTTCGCGCAATCCTGAACACCCCTGATGGCGAAGGATTTTTCAGTCGTGCACATATCGTTCTTGCCGCCCCATTCGCCACCGCGATCGTAGTCAACGGCGTGCACATAAATGAAGCGGCTCGGAAGCGCGCCTTTCAGAAGAGTTTCGCAGGTCTGCGAGGCTATGTTCCACCAGCCCTCCGTCGCCCAGCCCGACGTGTCCTGATAGCCGATTGCGACGCCGACCCGGCTTGACGTGGCGTTGCATAGCTTCAGGTCGGCGTGAGCGGCCGTCGCATAGAGGCAAAAGCCCAATGAAAGCGCAAAGTTCCGTCGGAGAGTGCGCATGCGGAAGCGGAATGGCACGTCAGAGCCTCCGGTCTCGAAGGGGAGAATTCCGGTCGTAAATCCAGTCCGTCGCCGATGTCATTCGCAATTTACGGGTCAATAAGGATAACCCGGAAATCGTTGACGTTCGTTTGGGTGGGGCCGCAAAGAATAAGGTCGCCGAGCGGACGGAAAAATCCGGTCGAGTCGTTGTTCGCCAGGAACTTGGCGGCATTGAGATTGGCGGCCTCCGCGCGCTTCAGCGTATCGGGGAAGACCATTGCGCCCGCCGGGTCGCCGGCGTTGCCGCCGCCGCCGTCGATGCCGTCGGTATCGCCGGCAAGACCTGCAATTCCCGTCGCGCCATCGAGCGCCAAAGCGAGGCCTAGGGCGTATTCCTGATTCGGGCCGCCCGAGCCGTCGCCGCGGACGGTCACGGTCAACTCGCCGCCCGACATGATCGCGACCTTCTCTCCCCTGCGCTTGGCTTCGAGCGCCATTTCAGCATGTGCGCGTGCAACGTCGCGCGCTTCGCCTTCGAGGTCGTCGCCGAGCGATACGACGCGATAGCCGAGTTTGCGGGCGATTGCCGCTGCCGCTTCGATCGAAGCTCTCGGAGCCGCGACGATCTCGTATGTCGAATTCGCGAGCTTCGGGTCGCCGGCTTTCAACGTTTCATTCGCGGGGTCCGCGAGGGCCTTCGCGATTTCGGGCGACGGCGTGATTTTCCATTTTTCGAGGACGGCGCGCGCATCGGCGAGGGTCGAGCGGTCGGCGACCGTCGGCCCGGAACCGATTTCGTCGGGATTGTCGCCCGGCACATCGGAAATCGCGAGGGTCAGAAGACGCGCCGGATAAACGGCGGCTGCGAGCTTGCCGCCTTTGACTTCGGACAGATGCTTGCGAACGCAATTCATCTCCGAGATCGGCGCGCCGGATTTGAGAAGCTGTTTGGTCAGAGCCTGCTTCGCTTCGAAGCTGACGCCCTGGACGGGGGCCGACCAGATGGCGGATGCGCCGCCCGACAGCAAGCAGAGCACGAGATCGTTGGGGCCGGCGCTTTTGGCAAGCGCGATGGCGCGTTCGGCGCCGACGATCGAATTCGCATCGGGGACCGGGTGGCCCGCTTCCAGGATCTTGATGATGCCGGTCGGGAGGCCAAAGCCGTGCCGGGTCGAAATGAGGCCGGAGATCTTATTGTCATGTCCGGTTGCGATGTAGTGCGCTTCCGCGGCGACGGCCATCGCGGCCGAGCCCTTACCGGCGCCGATGACGATAATTCGGCCACCCTTCGGCACCGGCGGAAGGTGAGCCGGCAGGCAGACCGAGGGGTGAGCTGTCCGATGCGCGGCTTCGAACAGCGTGCTCAAAGTTTCACGAACGCCGCCGTTCGACCCGTCATTCATCATATTGCCCTGGCCGGTTCCTGGTTGTTTTGTGATTGTTGGTCTTGGTTTGCGCAAACGCCCGACGCGCGTCAAGGCATCAGAGGCCGCAGCCAGACTTCGGGTTTGACTGGGGGGGCTGGCAGGGGACAGAGGAGGGCTTCCGGATGGCTGGCGCGGTGCTTATGTCGTAATGGCCTTGTTAGGCAGCCGGAGAAGCGAGGAGCTCAATATGAAAACATTCGATCCACAGACGACGATCGAGCTCGAGGCAGCGGTATTTCGGCGCCTGGTTGAGCATTTGCAGTCGCGCACGGACGTTCAGAACATCGATATGATGAATTTGGCCGGGTTCTGCAGGAATTGCCTGTCGACCTGGATGTCGAATGCGGCCGAAGCCAAGGGGCTTGAGCTTTCCAAGGACGATGCCCGCGAGATCGTCTACGGCATGCCATTCAAGGAGTGGAAAGCCAAATATCAGACCGATGCGCCCGCCGAGAAGCGGACGGCCTTCGAGCAGAACAGGCCACGGGATCATTAGGCTTTTTGGTTTCGCGCCGGCGACAGTTTTAGTTTGGCGCCGGCGACACGCGTTCCGCGCGCCGGCCGTCGGCGCGGGCTGGGATCAAGTGAGTCGCGCCGCGACATATACAACGTCAAGTCCTCGGCTCGATATTATCCCTTGGGATAGCCGTGCTCGTCGCCTTGCTGCGGAGAGGCTCCGCCGATAGCGTCGGCCGGCACTTGATATCAGTAGGGAGCCTTCATGAGCACGCTTCAAGCCTCGGCGCAAAACCAGCTGCGCCAGTTCGTCGAGCAAATCGAACGCTTGGAAGAGGAAAAGAAGCAGCTCGCGAGCGACATTCGCGACAAGTACACCGAGGCGAAATCTGTCGGCTTCGACGTCAAGGCACTGCGCCAGATCGTGCGGCTTCGCAAAAAGTCGAACGAGGAGCGGCAGGAAGAAGAAAGCATTCTGGAAGTCTACATGCATGCGCTCGGCATGCTCGATACGGTTCCCGACACCTCTGTCGTCGATAAGATGATGGCTGCCGAGTAGGCACCTGCCTCGTGCTTGCGGCGCGTTTGCTCACGTGCCGTTCGGGGCCGCTCTGGGTGGAACTTAATCGGTCACGCCAGCTACAACCTGAAAACAGCACCGCCCCATCCCCATTCGGCGCTGGGGGCTGGGACGGTGCTGGCGATGACGGCCTCGCGGCAGTCGTCTATCCGCGCGCGGAAAAGTGATATCGATTCCACGCGTCCGATTATTCACGGTACCGCGCGACTATGATAAGGACAAATCGTGATTTCTTGTCCTGCACATTAGTCTAGCTGATGACCCATGTTACTCTGAAGCAGCTCCGGTATTTCGATGCTCTCGCGCGCGAGCAGCATTTCGGTCGCGCGGCCGATGCTTGCGCGGTGACCCAGCCGGCGCTCTCCATGCAAATCCAGGATCTCGAGGCGTCTCTCGGGATCGCGCTCGTCGAGCGCACGCGCAGCGGCATCAAGCTGACCCCGAAGGGCGAGGAAATCGCCATTCGCGCGCAGCGGCTGCTCAACGATGTGCGCAATCTCATCGATTATGCCCATCACGCCGGCGGCATTCTCTCCGGCACGCTTCGGCTCGGCGTTATTCCTTCGGTCGCGCCCTATCTGCTGCCGCCGCTGCTGCCACTTCTCAAGGCCAAGTATCCGGACCTCGAGCTCCATGTTCGCGAGACGCAAACGCAGCCTCTGACGGACGAACTTGTCGAGGGGAAGCTCGACGTTCTGCTTCTCGCGCTTCCGATAAAGAATCCCGACATCGAAACACTGTCGATTTTCGAAGACAGGTTTTTGCTGGCTCTGCCGAAGACGCGGAAGCTCTCGGGGCGCGTTCGCGCGACGAAGGAAATGGTCGAGCACGATCGTCTGCTTCTGCTGGAAGAGGGGCATTGCCTGCGCGATCAGGCGCTCACCTATTGCAGTCTGCAACAGGTCGACGACGTCAATACGTTCGGTGCGTCCAGCCTGTCGACCATCGTCGAGATGGTATCGGCAGGATTCGGGATCACGTTGCTTCCTGAAATCTGCCTCGGCGTGGAAGGCCGGAGCCGGGAGATCAAGATCATCCGCTTCGTCGACCCCGAGCCGTCGCGATCCATCGGGCTCGCATGGCGGCGTTCCAGTCCGCGGCGCGACGATTTTCTGGCGCTGGGAAAGCTTGTGGGTGAAGCGGGTCAGCTCTCCTTGAAGCGTGGCGCCTCTGCAGTCCAGGTCTGATCGGGTCAGCGCGCGCTGGTTTGGACCGGCCTATTCTCGATACCGGCCGGCATTCTGTTTTGCTCGATCTCCAGCAGGGCTTCGGCGTGCACGGCTTTGCCCTGGAATTGGTCGGACTTCGACGATTCCGCCAATTGCCGGCCGGGTCTGAACTTCATCGGCACGATGCCGCCGACGTCATCTAGAACGTCGAGGGTCGCCGCGACGTCAGGCGCCTGCATTTCGGCGAGGAGCTGGTCGCGGGAAGCGGGTGTGTCGCTCAGCAGCGGCGCGAGCGGGAAGGGCCGATAATCGAGTTCGTCAGGGTGGTCGTCGTCGAATTGCGGGGCCTGCGCCCAGCCATTGCCGAGGCTTGCGGGGCGCATGTCCGTCGCAGTTCCGGCTGCGGGATCGAGGCTCGCGACACGCGCCGCTGGCGACGGCGCTGCGGGTTGACGGGTTTCAGCCAGCGCGACGGCAGCCAGCGCCTTTTGGGGCCGGACTGCCGGGCGTGGTCCTTGGACGAGTTCAGGCACCGGCATGGTGGCTGCGGCCGTCACCAAGGCGTCGAGCTTGCCGCGATCCGCTTGCGAGGGCAGCGTGAAGCGTGACGAGCGATCGACGAGCTTCGGCGCGGACTTCAATTGGGGCTGCGGTCGAGCATCGGGTTCAAGCGAAGCAACTTGTGCCGGTGCAAACGGGCGCGGCGCAGTCAGGGCCGGATCGGGTTCGGTCGTCAGGTTGACGTTTCGGCGCAGCGAGCCGTCTGCCGTTTGGGCCGCGGGCCGTGAGGGCGCCCCGAGAGACGCGACGACATTCAGGCTCTTTTTCGGCGGGCTGATCCCGACCGATGCGACCATCGTTCTGGACGTGCCGGGCGTCCGGCGATCGTGGAAGAATTCGGCGACCTGAGTTGCGAGTTCGCTGTACTTGCTCTGGGCGGACTTGACGTCGCTCGGTGTGATAGGCCGGCCGTCGTCAGGGACATACTTTGAGCGGCCGTTCGGGAAGAGCAGGGCGAGTTCCTGGCGCGGCATGCGCGGCCACATGCGGACGTTTGCGGTATCGATGTGAACGAACGGGATGCCTGACGTCGGGTAGTAGCCCACGCCGCCGCGTTCGCGGATCAATGCGGAGTAGCGCATCTTTTTCAGCGGAATGTCGGGGAACGTGATGTCGATCGCCTTGCCGGTGATGTGCTGGCTCTGCTTGGCTTGGCCGCCGCGGGTATGGCGCAGCATTTCATTGGTGTCTGCGGAGCGGTAGCCGCAAATAATATTTATGGGCTCCTTGGAGCCGAGTTCTTCGTGCATCTCCCACGCGATATCGAGCGTTGCGGGAGAGATCTCCTTGACCTCGTTCTTGCGCCAATCGCGCATGATCCAATTGATCTGCTTCAGGGCTTCCGGAATGTATTGGCCGTTACGCTTGTACGTGACGGTCAAGCGCTCCTGGGTGTGGATGTGAAAGAACGAGATCGTGCGTTCTTCGGGTTCGCCTGCCGCCGTCATCTTATCGGCGTGCAGAAACACGGACACAACAAGCGTCAACGAGCCCAAAACCAGGCCTGATCGGCGAAAGGCCACGAATTCCCCCGTCCCTACTAAATCCCCGAGCCCGACTGGGGCCAAAAATGCTCGGCCATTAACGGTTAATCCCGAACCGTTAAGAGGCGGTAACTATCCTGTTCGAACATTTAAAGGGTTGGAAGGGGCGATAAAAAGGCCGGAATGCTCAGGTCCGGACAAAGGAAAGCCGGCCGCTCTGGGACCGGCCGGCTGCGGAAGATCAGTTTGCGGAGGTTAAAACCCGCCCAAAACCTGCTTGAAGAAGTTGCCGAGGCCCGGGTCGTACTTCTTGCGGCCACGACTGTCGCGTTCGTCATAGCTGCCGAACAGCGAGCCGAAGCCGTCACCGCCCCAACCGTCACCCTGCGGAATATCTTCCGGAGAGACTTTCTTTTCGTCGGCTTTCACGATCTGGTTCCAGCGGCCGGCTAGCGCCAGATTGATCCGCTTCTCGTGACCGTAGACGTCGCCAAAGGTCTGGACTTCGCCGCTGTCGTCGACCCAAGCCGTGAAATAGGTGACGTGCACGGGGATCGGGTGGTCGAGGCTGATTTCGTTTTCTTCAGGCCCCTTCGCGACCAGGTTCTGGACCATCGATTGGTCCCAGCCCTTGTCCTTGTCCAGGATGATTTCAGCAAGCTTCACGGGATTGCGGACGCGCATGCAGCCGTGGCTGAATGCACGCGTGCTTTCGTTGAAGAGGCTCTTGCTCGGCGTGTCGTGAAGATAGACGGCGTGCTTGTTCGGGAACAGGAACTTCACGACGCCGAGGGCATTTCCGCCGCCGGGAGGTTGATAGACATTGAAGTTGCGGATGTCGTTGCGATTCCAATCGACACTGTAGGGATCCATCTTGCGGCCGTTGCGCTCCATGACGAGGCCCTGACGGCGCAGCGGATCGCCGCCGGATCTGAGGCTCGGCAACAGCTCTTTGATCTTGATGGAATCCGGCACGCTCCAGCGCGGCTGGATGACGACGGTCCGCATCATTTCGGAGAAGATCGGCGATTGCGTATCGGGGCGGCCGGAAACGATGCGCTCCTCGTGGATGACCTCGCCGTCCGAAATCACGCGGACTTTGAACTCGGGAATGTTGACCATGATGTAGTATTTGCCGAGGTCGTCCGGCATCCAGCGCCACTCTTCCATGTTGGCGACAAGCTTCGCATCGCTGATGTCGTTGCCGGCATTCAGTGAGCGGCGCAGCGTTGCCGTTATCGAGGGATTGGCCGGCTGAATTCCCTTGCTTTCCTTGTAAGCCACGACTGCCGCGGCGAGCGCCTTATCGTAGTAGGTGTCGTCGGCAGGCTTGCCGTCGTCCGTGACGGTCGCGGCGGCGACCTTGAGGCGCTTATGGAGGATCGCGATCTGCGCGTTGCTGGTGCCGGGCTTCAGAATCGGGCCGTCCGGGATCTTCAATGCTTCTTCGGCTTTTGCGTTGGCGCGGAGTGCGAGCAGCTTTTCGCGCAGACGAATGAATTGCGGATGCTTCGGGTGAAGGGCGGTCAGATACGCACCCTTGTCTGGGACGGTCGCCAAACTATCGATAACGGTTCTGCGATCGAGAACTACCGGCTTCCGGTCGAGATACGTGCCGAGTTGTGAAGAGGGGTCCGTGATCCGGTCACCGCGTGCGTCGCGCGCGTATTCCATTGCCGCGAGCGACAGACGCGCCTCGGCGACGGTCAGATCGTCGAGATTGAATGCGCCGTCGGGGCCGGCTTTCAGATCGGCGATTTTGAAGTCCGCCGCGCGGAGGCCCCAGCTGTCAGCGTCTTTAAGGGTCGCGATGAGGTTTTTTGCGGCGTCGTTGTAACCGTTCTTGGTCACCCAGAGCGTCGAGCCCACGCGGGAATCGTAGAACTGGATCAGCACCTGGCGGTCCGCCTGGTCGGTGCCTGCCAGCGCCTTCTTGGCGTTGTCCTGCAGGTAGCGGGAAACGGGAAGATAGACGAGGTCGTTCGTGGGGACGATCGTGTGCGCGGCAGTGGTGCTCTCGTCCGCGGTGTGGGCGGGTGCAGCAGCATCAGCGGGCGCTGAAGGCGCTGCGCTTTGCTCGGGCGCAGCGGTGTTGGCTGGCGCGGCTTCAGTGGAAGCGGGTGCAGGTGCCGGCGCTTCATCTGCCTTGGCGGGTGCCGGTGGGGAAGGTGCAACCTCGGGTGTCACAGCAGGTGTCGGCTCGGGCCGCATCGCCGTTTGCGCTGCGTCGGACGTGCCGCCATCGGGTGCGGGGCCTGCAGTCGATGCGCGATCCGCTCCATCGGTTTGTGCAGTATCGGATTCAACAGCGAAGGCTGCAGATACCGAGCCGGTGGTCAGCATCAAACCGACCGCCAGAAGTGTCGCGACACGCATAGAAATTTTCACCTCTTGGTTACCGGCCTTAGATACGCGCCAGCACTCCGCCTTACCAGCCCGATCGCGCGACATGGCTGTATTGCACAGCGCTGTGGCGAAACTGTTGCTGTTTCGTGCTCTCGAAGCGTATGCCGGCAATAAAAACGCCACCCGTCCGACGTATGCGGTTAGCTAACAAAATAGGGCGAAGAAAGTTGCGATTTTATTGAAGTCTGTGCCGTGCCGGGGCGCAGCTTCATGTCGCGGTATCCCAAAAATGCAAAAGCCCCGGATGCAGCCAGGGCTTTTGCGGGTGAGGACGAAGGGGCCTCCGCTCTCACGTAATTCGATATTTCGACTGCCCGGCGAGAATGTGACGACGAGGGGAAGCTCGTCGGGCAAGACTCAGGCGTACTCGGCACGCCACGAGAACTCTGCCGAATTCACACCGGATTATTTCGGGGCTAGTTGGTGCGGGGCTCTAATCCGTATTCCTGCATCTTCCGGTAGAGCGTCGAGCGGCCGATGTTGAGCCGTTTCGCCACTTCCGTCATGTGTCCGCGATAACGGCCGAGGGCCAATCGGATCATGTCGGCTTCAATCGCTTCGAGGGAGCGAATTTCGCCGTCCTCAGCGACTGCCTGGATGCCCAAGGAGCTTCCGGAAATCTGCGACTTCATTTCGACTGTGTGCGGCACAGTGTTCTCGGCGCCGAGGAGCGCCGGTCCGGTGTAGGCGGGCGGCTTCTGAACGGCTGAGGGCGCTGCCGGGATTTCCGTCTCGAAGCCTTCGACGTGGGCTGCGATCTGCGGGAATTCGGCGACCGAAAGTTCCGGTCCATCGGCCAGAACGACGGCGCGGAAAACTGCGTTCTCGAGCTGGCGGACGTTGCCGGGCCACGAATACGACTGAAGCAGTCTCATCGCACGGTCGGAGATCGTCGCGACGCGCTTGCCTTCTTCGGCCGCGAAGCGGGCAATGAAGTGCCGGGCCAGCTCGGGAATGTCCTCCACGCGCTCACGCAGCGGCGGCACGAAAATCGGGAAGACGTTCAGGCGGTAATAGAGGTCCTCGCGGAACTTGCCGTCCTTCACCTGCTGAATCATGTCGCGGTTGGTCGCGGAGATCAGGCGGAAGTTCACTTTCACCGGACGCTTGGCGCCGACCGGATCGATTTCGCCTTCCTGCAGGGCGCGCAGCAGTTTCACCTGCGCGTCGAGAGGAAGCTCGCCGACTTCATCGAGGAAGAGCGTGCCGCCGTCAGCTTCCTGGAACTTGCCCGTGCGCTTGTCGACGGCGCCGGTGAAGGCCCCCTTTTCGTGGCCGAAAAGGATGCTTTCGATGAGGTTCTCGGGGATGGCGCCGCAGTTCACGGTGATGAACGGCTTCCCGGCGCGATCGCTTTCGCCCTGGATGGCGCGTGCGATCAGCTCTTTACCGACCCCGCTTTCGCCTTCGATCAGGACGGGAATGTTCGAAGCGGCGGCGCGCTTGCCGAGCGTGATGACGCGCTTCATGGCTTCGCCACGCAATACGAGATCGCCGAAGGTCAGCGTGCCGTCGACCGTCTTCTTGATGCGATTGATTTCGTCAGCGAGCGCTTCGATCTTGAGGGCGCTCTTGATCGATACGTCGAGCCGTTCGGGTGAAGCCGGTTTGACGACGAAATCGACGGCGCCGCGGCGCATCGCGTTGATGGCCGTTTCAATCGAGCCGTGCGCCGTTTGTACGATGATCGGCGGCATGCCGGCTACACGGCCGATGCGATCGAGAACCGCCATGCCGTCCATGCCGGGCATGACGAGGTCGAGCAACACCAAGCCAATCTGAGAATGCTCGGCGCCTTCGAGAATTTGGACAGCCTGTTCGCCGGAACCGCAAGTTCTGGTCTCGAAACCAAACCGCTTGATCGTTTCCTCGAGAATGCGACGCTGGGCAGGATCGTCGTCGACGATGAGAATACGCTTGGACATTTGCACGCAACTTTACTCTTACGGATACACCGGTCAGCTGCGGCGGGCGATGCTGGAATTGACCCAGCTTCAAACACGCGGTGACCTAGAACTTACGCAACGAGTGGAGATTGCCCGACAAGGGTAAATGTAAGGTTTCGGATTGGCACAATATTCTTCGCTCATCGGTAAGCGGCTGATGTGGCGCGGAAGTTTTTGCTCGCGATGACTGTTTGGACGTTGCAGAGCCCACTCGATGTGCTGTCAGTTTCGCGGAAGGGGCAGTGGGCCGGTCGAATTTCATCTTCGGCGAGCCTGTGGTAAGCCACCACGAAATTTCCGTTTGTAAAGGACACCCATGCGCCGCCAGTCTTTTTCGGACATCAACTTCGCCCCCGACGCTCCTTCGCAATTGCCCGCAGATCAGCAGCCGCTAGGAGCGATGCCCGAATGGGATCTGAGCGATCTTTACTCGGGTCCGGACGCGCCTGAAATCCGGCGGGATCTCAAAGAGGCTGCCGCTGAGGCGACGCGCATCAAGGCGACATATCAAGGTCGCCTCGCGGAACTCGCGAAAGACGGCGACAAACTGATCGAGCCCATCAAGGACTACGAGAAGCTTGCCGATCTGACGGGCAAGCTCGGTTCCTTTTCAGGGCTGTACTACGTTCTGAACCAGACGGACCCGGTGCGCGCCAAGTTCAACGCCGATATCTCGGAAGCGCTGACGAAGCTCTATACCGATCTCATTTTCTTCGAGCTGGAACTCAACCAGATCGACGACGCCGTCATCGATGAGGCGCTGAAGCACGCAAGCCTCAAGCGGTATAAGCCGTGGTTCGACGATCTCAGGAAAGAGAAGCCGCATCAGCTCGACGAGAAGATCGAGACGCTTTTCACGGAAAAATCGCAGACGAGCCGCGCGGCGTGGAACCGGCTGTTCGACGAGACGATGTCGTCGCTCCGCTTCCAGATCAAAGGCTACAAGGAGCCGTTGTCGCTGGAGCCGACGCTGAACTTCCTGTCGGACGCGGATGAGAAGAAGCGCAAGGCTGCGTCAGAAGCGTTGTCCAAGGTTTTCAAGGCCAATCTGCCCCTGTTCACGCGGATCACGAATACGCTCGCGAAGGACAAGGAAATTTCCGACCGCTGGCACAATTTCAAGGACGTTGCGGATAGCCGCAATCTCGCCAATCGCGTCGAGGGTCCGGTGGTCGACGCGCTCGTGTCGAGCGTGCGGGCTGCCTATCCGCTGCTTTCGCATCGCTATTATGCGATGAAGGCGAAGTGGCTCGGCAAGAAGAAGCTTGCGTCATGGGACCGGAACGCGCCGCTGCCGGACAAGCCAGAGCGGACGATCTCATGGCCGGAAGCCGAGCAGATCGTACTGCGCGCCTACAATGGTTTCGCGCCCGAGATGGCGTCGATCGCCAAGCAGTTTTTCGACAAGAACTGGATCGATGCTCCGGTGCGGCCGGGCAAGGCGCCCGGCGCGTTCTCGGCGTCGACAGTCCCGTCGGTGCACCCTTATGTGATGATGAATTATCTGGGCAAGCCCCGGGATGTCATGACGCTCGCGCATGAACTCGGTCACGGCGTGCACCAGTGGCTGGCGCGCGATCAGGGTCCGCTGCTCGCGCCGACGCCGTTGACGCTTGCCGAAACGGCATCGGTCTTCGGCGAGATGCTGACGTTCAATTCGATCATTTCCGAAACCAAGGATCCGCGCGAGAAAAAAGCCATGCTCGCCGGCAAGGTCGAGGACATGCTCAACACCGTCGTCCGCCAGATCGCGTTCTACACATTCGAACGCAAAGTTCACGAGGCGCGCCGCGAGGGCGAATTGACGTCCGACCAGATCAACAGCCTGTGGCTCGAGGTGCAGGCGGAAAGCTTAGGACCGGCCATCGACTTGAAGCCCGGCTATGAAGTCTTCTGGACTTACATTCCGCACTTCATCCACTCGCCGTTCTACGTCTATGCCTACGCTTTCGGTGATTGCCTCGTGAACTCGCTGTACGGTCTTTACGCCGAAGCACACCCCGAATTCGTTCAGAAATATTTCAGCCTCTTGAAGGCCGGTGGCTCGAAGCACCATTCCGAACTTCTTGCTCCATTCGGGCTCGATGCCCGCGATCCGAAGTTCTGGAACAAGGGGCTCAAGGTCATCGAAGGCATGATCGATGAACTGGAAAAAATCGGCTGAGGCGTGCGTTAGGACGGTGGCGGAAATCCTCGGCGAGGCAGTGCAACGAATCCTTCTGCGGCGCATTGTCAAGCCGAGAAGGGGCGTTTACGGGGAGCGGGAGGCGAATTTGCCGCTTCCCAACGACCTGACGTGGGAGTAGAAGCCCGCCACTTTGCTGCGATGCAGCCTTAAAATAAGGTCGAGGTGCCTGAATGGCACAAGCGCCCGCTTCAGTTCAGTCCGCTGCCGAATTCGGCGCCGGCGAAGGGCATCATAGTAAGAACTTCTGGGCATTGGCAGTCGGCTCGGTCGGCGTCGTCTTTGGCGACATCGGAACCAGCCCGCTTTATGCTTTCAAGGAGGCCATAACCGCCGCCGCACATCGCGGTTTGACGACCGCCGAAGCTGCGCTTGGCGTGCTGTCCCTCATTTTCTGGGCCATGACGCTCGTCGTCACCATAAAATATGTGCTGCTGCTGCTCCGTGCCGACAACAAGGGCGAAGGCGGCATGTTCGCCCTGATGGCTCTCGGGCAGACCGTCGCCCGGCGCAGCGCTCCGTTGCTCGGCGCGCTCGGCATTGCCGGTGCGTCGTTCTTCTACGGCGATGCCGTTATCACCCCGGCGATCTCGGTGCTCTCCGCTGTCGAGGGATTGAAACTGATCGCGCCGCAATTCGAGCGCGCGGTCATTCCGGTCGCAATCATCGTTCTCGCCTTTCTTTTCTGGATGCAATCGCGCGGCACCGATCGGGTCGCTCGTTTCTTTGGTCCGGTCATGACGGTGTGGTTCATCGTGCTCGGGCTCGGCGGTCTCGCGCATATAGCCGATAATCTGCATGTGCTTTACGCGCTGAACCCCGTCTACGGCATGATGTTCGTCTACCATCATGGGTTCTTGGGATTGACCGTTATGGGCCTCGTGTTTTTGGCCTGTACCGGTGCGGAAGCGCTCTACGCCGATCTCGGGCACTTCGGGCGCCGTCCCATCACGGCGTCGTGGGTGTACTTCGTCATGCCCGCGCTCGTTCTCAATTACTTCGGGCAAGGCGCGCTCGTCATGAACGACGCGGCCGCGGTCGAGAATCCGTTCTACCGCCTCTACCCCGATTTCATGCTGATCCCGATGCTCATTCTGTCGACGTTCGCAACGGTGATCGCCAGCCAAGCCGTGATAACGGGCGCATTTTCACTCACGCGGCAGGCAATCCAGCTCGGTCTCGTGCCGCGGTTCGAGATCCGGCATACGTCCGAGAGCATGGCAGGCCAGATCTACATGCCGAGGGTCAACTGGATCCTCTTCATCGCCGTTCTGGTTGCGATTTTCGCGTTCCGCACGTCGTCCAATCTGGCGGCGGCGTACGGCGTTTCGGTTACGGCCGCCATGGTCATCGACACGCTGATGGCGTTCTTCGTCATCTGGAAGTGCTGGAAATGGCCGCTCTGGCGCGTGGCGCTCATCGTCATTCCGCTTCTGCTCATTGAACAGGCGTTCTTCTCAGCCAACATCCTGAAGCTCTTCGAAGGCGGCTGGGTGCCTCTCGCGATTGCGTGCATGCTGGCCATCATCATGTTCACGTGGGTTCGCGGAACGCGCGTTCTCGCCAAAGTCACGAAGCGCAACGAGGCGGATCTCGATTGGCTCGTGCGCAAACTCGAAGCGAAGCCACCGCATCGCGTATCGGGAACCGCTGTCTTCCTAACCGGCGATCCCTATGCCGCGCCGACGTCTATGATGCACAACCTGAAGCACAACCGGGTCATGCATGAGCGCAATATTCTGCTCTCGATCCGGACCGAGGAGACGCCCCGCATCGCGCGGCAGGAGAGGCTGACGATCGAGCGGATTTCGGATCATTTCGTTCGCATCATTGCGCGTTACGGCTTCATGGAGACGCCGAGCGTTCCGAAGATCCTCGAGCACGCGCGCCGCAAGGACTTCAACATCGATATCGGCTCGACCTCGTTCTTCCTGTCGAGGCGGTCGTTGCGGACGACGGCGAAATCCGAAATGCCGCGTTGGCAGGAGCGGCTGTTCATCGCGCTTGCAGGTAGCGCCGAGGATGCGACGACCTATTTCCAGATTCCGACCGATCGGGTCGTCGAGGTCGGCACGCAGGTCGCGGTCTAACGCTTCAAGCCGGTCCACGTCGATTCGTCATTCCTGCTTGGTGATTCTGCAGTTTGAGCGGCAACGGCCGTCCAGCGCTCGCCTGCGGCGATTGATCTGCGACACCTTGAAGCTCGCGGCGACTTAAGATACCAACCAAGGAAACGAACCAACCGCCTAGGGGAGAAAGCCTTGAGCATCGATACGTCAAAGGGCAGTCCGTCCATGGACTATGAGCAGCACGTCGACACCTACCAGAGGTTTGTGCGTCTATCGAAGTACGGCGTCGTTTTCGTCGTCGTCCTGCTGGCCGGAATGAAATTCTTCTTGGTCTGACGCGGGGGTTTCCAAGCGTAACAGACAACCTCAAAACAGGGCGGGCCGATCAAGGACTGCCCTTTTTTTTCATATCGGCCGCGCAGTCCCTTCCGCTCAATTGGACCGAGACATGGTTACGATAGCTGTTACCAGTGAACCGGCCGACGAGCCGCGCGTTGCGGTTTCGCCCGACACTGTCAAAAAGTTCTCAGCCCTCGGCGCGCGCGTGCGCATCGAGCAGGGTGCGGGTCTCAGATCTCGTTTCTCCGACGAGGCCTATCGGGCTCAGGGCGCCGAGATCGTCAGCCGGTCTGACGCGCTCTCCGGCGCCGATATTCTGCTCGCCGTGCGCCGGCCATCCGCCGAAGACATCCGGGCTTTGAAGCCGGGTGCGATTGTCGCCGGGATGATCGATCCGTTCGGCGAACGAGCGGGTCTTGAAGCGCTCGCGGGCAGCGGCGGGACGGTCTTTTCCATGGAGTTGATGCCGCGGACGACGCGCGCCCAATCCATGGACGTGCTTTCGAGCCAGGCCAATCTCGCGGGCTACAAAGCCGTCGTCGACGGTGCCGCGATGTTCGGGCAGGCGCTGCCGTTAATGATGACGCCAGCCGGTACGGTTCCGGCGGCCAAGGCTTTCATCATGGGCGTCGGCGTTGCCGGGCTGCAGGCCATCGCAACGGCGCGGCGGCTCGGCGCGCAGGTGACCGCGACGGACGTGCGTCCGGCAACGAAAGAGCAGGTTCAGTCGCTCGGCGCGAAGTTCATCGCGGTCGAAGACGATGAATTCAAGCAGGCGCAGACGGCTGCCGGATATGCAAAGCCGATGAGCGCCGAATATCAGGCGAAGCAGGCCGAACTCGTCGCGAACCACATCAAGAACCAGGACCTCGTGATTACGACGGCGCTCATTCCCGGGCGTCCGGCGCCGAAGCTCATCACGCGCGCGATGATCGACAGCATGAAGCCGGGGTCCGTCATCGTCGATCTTGCGGTCGAACGGGGCGGCAACACGGAGCTGACCGAAGCAGGCAAGACCGTCGAGACGCCGAACGGCGTCAAGATTTTCGGGCCGCTCAATCTGGCCGGCACGATCGCGGTCAATGCCTCGAGCTTGTACGCACGTAACCTATTGGCCTTCATCGAAACGATGATCGACAAGAAGGAAAAGACACTTGCGGTCAATTGGGACGACGAGTTGATCAAGGGGACTTTGGTCGCCAAGGACGGTCAGCTCGTGCATCCGAATTTCGCGACGAAGACGGCATGAGGAGCCTCGCCATGCGCGTGACGACACCGCTTTTTGCTGCGCTTGCAGTGTTCTTCTTTTCCGCATCGTCGGCTTTCGCGGCCGAAGGCGCGCTGATCAGCCCCTCCGTCTACGAATTCATGGTCTTCGTGATCGCGGTGTTCGTGGGCTACTACGTCGTCTGGTCGGTTACGCCCGCTCTGCACACGCCGCTGATGAGCGTTACCAACGCGATTTCATCGGTCATCGTGGTTGGCGCGCTTCTCGCGGTCGGCGTTTCGTTGACCTCGTCCGACAGCAGCATTGCCAAAGTGTTCGGCTTCCTCGCGCTGACGATGGCGTCGGTCAACATCTTCGGCGGCTTCCTCGTCACCAACCGCATGCTTGCGATGTACAAGAAAAAGGACGCGCCGGCGAAGAAGGACGGCTGACGCTCTCTTTCTTGAATCACTCAACGAGAAACGCCGAAGACATTCGATATTAGGCCCCGGGGAATCGATCCAATGTCCGCAAACGTCGCCGCACTGCTCTACCTCGCCGCCGGCGTTCTATTCATTCTGGCGCTCAGAGGATTGTCGAGCCCGGCGACCTCGCGGCAGGGCAATCTCTACGGCATGATCGGCATGACGATCGCCATCCTGACGACGCTCGGCCTTGCGGAGCCGACGGCGACGTCGTGGATCCTCATCGTACTCGGCCTCGGCATCGGCGGCTTCATCGGCGCGAAGACTGCGCGGGAAATTCCGATGACGATGATGCCCGAGCTCGTCGCGGCGTTTCACTCGCTTGTTGGCCTTGCGGCAGTGTTCGTGGCGGCCAGCGCGCTTTATGCGCCGTCGGCATTCGGTATCCTCGTCGATCCTGCAGATCCGAGTTTCGGCATCAAAGCCGGGAGCCTTCTCGAGATGTCGCTCGGCGTTGCGATTGGCGCCATCACGTTCACCGGCTCGGTGATCGCGTTTTCAAAACTCTCAGGGCGGATGTCCGGCAAGCCGATCCTGTTGCCGATGCGGCATGTCATCAACGGCGGCCTCGCCCTGCTTTTGATTTTCGTCATCTACAGCTTCATCATGTCCGCCGGTTCGGCATGGCTGTTCTGGCTGGTTGTCGTCCTGGCCCTCCTGCTCGGCGTATTGATCATCATCCCGATCGGCGGCGCGGACATGCCCGTCGTCGTGTCGATGCTGAACTCGTACTCGGGTTGGGCGGCCGCGGGCATCGGGTTCACGCTCGGCAATGTCGCGCTGATCATCACCGGCGCACTCGTCGGATCGTCGGGCGCCATTCTTTCCTACATCATGTGCAAGGCCATGAACCGGCAATTCCTGTCCGTCATCGCGGGCGGGTTCGGCGGTGAGACGGTCGCTGCCGCTGCGGGCGGGGGCGAGCAAAAGCCCGTGAAGCTCGGGTCGGCTGAAGACGCCGCTTACGTCATGAAGAACGCGGCGAAGGTCATCATCGTGCCGGGGTACGGCATGGCCGTGGCGCAGGCCCAGCACGCGCTGCGTGAGATGGGAGATTCTCTCAAAAAGGCCGGCGTGGAAGTGAAATACGCCATTCATCCGGTTGCGGGCCGTATGCCGGGGCACATGAACGTGCTGCTGGCGGAAGCCAATGTTCCCTACGACGAGGTTTTCGAGCTCGAGGACATCAACAGCGAGTTCGCCCAGGCCGATGCCGTGTACGTCATTGGGGCGAACGACGTCGTCAACCCCGCGGCCGAAGACGACAAGTCGTCGCCGATTTACGGTATGCCAGTGCTCCAGGTCTGGAAGGCGGGGACGGTGTTCTTCAACAAGCGCTCGCTGGCTTCCGGCTATGCCGGCATCGACAACCCGGTATTTTACCGCGACAACACTGTCATGGTTCTCGGCGACGCCAAGAAAATGACGGAAGAGATCGTTAAGGCTCTGGCTGAGTAGAGATCCGAGCGGGCTTAGGGGCAGATCGGCAACATGCGTTTGCCGATTGATCGGTTGTCCGGCAGCGCCCGATTTGGTCTGCTATACCTTCTGCATCAGTTGAATGCAGGTTTGAGGGTTTTTTCCGTGTTGGCTCCCGTGGCGTCGGCGTCTTTCGAAAAAGATATCGAGCACATCGAAATCCTTGCGGCGACGCCGGTCACGAGTGCGGACCTCTTGGCGCGCAATCTCCAGTATATCTACGAACGGGCAGCCAAAGCGCGTTTTGACGATTACGAGGTCGCGGAAATTGCGAAGAACGCGCAGAGCCTGATGTACCGGCTGTTCGATCTCCGGGTCGGCCTGCGCAATCATCTCCAGCACTACGAGATGCTAGGGCTCATGACGCCCGACGTGACGCAGGGCTTTCGCGACGTGTTTCGCGTGCTCCGCTACGTCTCCGACATGCTCGGCGAGATCACCACGGGGCATCCGCGCGTGTCCGAGGGTGGTTACCTGCTGCGAGGGTTCACCGGCTCGGACAACAATACGCTCGTGAATTATCCGTTCTACCGGAGCGGCACCGCGCAGCATTTCCGGTCGGGTGACGTCATTCTGGTTCGCGGCACGGCTCACAACAGTGCTGCTATCGCGCGGATCGGCGATGTCGACAGCCAGTTCAGCCACATCGGCATCGTGTACATCGATCCGGCCGGCGATCACTGGATGGTCGAAAGCCTGATAGAGGATGGCGCGGTCATCAATCCTCTGGCGAAGGCGCTCGATCACAACATCGTCCGGGCGGTGCTTTATCGCAATCGCGATGCGGACCTGGCGGCCCGGGCCGCCAAATGCATCTTCGATTATGTCGCCGCGTCGCGCGCGAAGGGCGGCAAGCGCATCCTCTACGATTTTTCGATGCGGACGGACGACACGCGCAACCTATTCTGCTCGAAGCTCGTTAGGCTTGCCTATGAGCAGGGCAGCTTCGGGATGTTCAAACTGCCGACCTATCCGACCAAGATCGCGCGGAAAAACAGAGATTTTCTCGACCGAGTCGGTGTCGCGACGGATCTGACGTTCGCACCGGCCGACATCGATATGGAATCGGGTTTCGACCTCGTCGCGGAATGGCAGGACTACCGGGAGACGGCGGGTATCCGGCTCCAAGATTTCACGATGGACAAGCTGTTCGAATGGATGGAGCGCTTCAACTACCGGTTCGAAGAGACGGCTGCGATCAAGCTCGTCTCGACGCTCGGCCGATTCGCCTCGCATTTTTCGGATGGTGCCAAGGAAGTTCTTTCCTCGGTTTTTCCACGCGTTCCGATCAATATGCCGAGGAAGACCGTGGCCGTCGTCGCGATGCTGCACAAGACGGCCGAGCCCATCTATCACGAACTGCTGAAACTCAATCAGGATGCGGTCGCCGATACCGGCGTGCCGTTGCATGGTCTTGACGTAATGGCGGCGCTCGAAAACATTCGGGAGCGGGAGGGCAACAGGATTGGCTACCTTGTCCGGCGCGGTCGCTAGAACAAGCTCGGTATGCTTCTGATACTTAAAGCCGTCGTCGCGACTGCCGCGGCCATCTACGCGGCGGTTCTGGGAGTCATGTACATCGCGCAGCGCCAGTTCATCTATTTCCCCGATCCGGCGCGGACGACGCCGGCTGCTGCGAGCCTGCCGCATGTATCGGAGCGGATACTATCGACGCCGGACGGTGAAAAGATCGTCGCCTGGTATGGCAAAGCGAAACCCGGGCAGCCGACCATTCTCTATTTCCACGGCAACGGCGGCGCGCTGGAACTGAGGCGCGAAACCATTCGCCGGTATATCGAGCGCGGACGCGGGATGTTCATGATGGCCTACCGGGGCTACAGCGGCTCCACGGGTCAGCCCTCCGAGACGGCCAACGTCGCCGATGCGAAGCTTGCCTACGACACGCTGGTCAAAGAGGGCGTCAGTCCCGACGACATCATTCTTTATGGAGAGTCGCTCGGCAGCGGCGTCGCTATTCAGGTCGCGCGCGAGAACAAAGTGGCGGGCGTGATTTTGGACAGCCCCTATACGTCGATCGTCGAACTCGCCTCGATGTATTATCCGTGGCTGCCGGTCGGCTGGCTGCTGAAGGATCGCTACGACTCGATCGGCTACATCCGCGACGTCCACGCGCCGCTCTTTATCCTGCATGGCGAAGCCGATGACGTCGTGCCGGTAGAGATGGGGAAGCGGCTATTTCAGGCTGCCAACGAACCCAAAGAGATCAGGACGATACCGGGAGGCGGGCACGTCATTCATGATGGGCCTTCGTTCGGCATCATCGACCACTGGATCAGTAGGCTGCGTGCGGCGCGACCGCAAAAGAACTGACGCGCCGGAAAAACGAAAAGGCCCGCGAAGATCGCGAGCCTTAAATATTCGATTAGCTAGACGTTGGGCTCAGGCGCCGCCGCTGCGGAAACCGCCGCCGCCACCACCAAAGCCACCGCCGCTGCTGCCGCCGCTACCGAAGCCGCCACCGCTGCTGCCGCCGAAGCCACCACCGGAACCACCGCCGGCGCCACGACCAGCGCCCGGGCCCTTGCCACCGGGACCGCCACGGGCCACGGCCGGCTTGCTCGGAAGGAGGCCTTCACGCTGAAGCTTCTTACGAGCGAGTTTACGGGCCCGGCGGATCGCCTCGGCCTTCTCACGTGCTCTTTTTTCTGAGGGCTTTTCAAAATGGCCGCGAAGTTTCATCTCGCGGAAGACGCCCTCGCGCTGCAACTTTTTCTTAAGCGCCTTGAGAGCCTGGTCAACGTTATTGTCGCGAACGAGAACCTGCAAGCGGTTGTATCCTCTAATGAATCCTGATTGTCGGGATGCACAAAAACACCGACGCCGGTGGTTTCGCCGCCGGGGCCCGCGCTTCATTTCTGCGGGCCTTGTAGCAAACACAACGATGCTTGGCAATCGGGACTGCGCGCGTGTTCGGTGGGTGTTTGTTTGTCGCGGATAGGTGCCTTGTTTGTGGCGTGCGACTGCCCTGCGGGGAGCCGGCCGGACGCGACGGAAGCCAGGTTCGTCTTTGAGCGAGAATCGTGAAAAGTCCGTGTAATTTTTTAGGGATGGAAGGCATGAACGGACCCTTAACCTTCAGGCGCTCGCGCAAATCGCTGGTTTCCGTTTCGATCGTTAGCCTCGCGGCGTTGACCGTGTGCATACATGTGCCCCCAGTCCGGGCCGAAGCGGCGTGCGCGAAGCTCTCGGAGGTTGAGATCGTTCAGCTCCTCAATAGGTGGAGGGTGGAATTTGCGAGCGGCGATCCGGCGCGGCTCTCGGCGCTCTATGCGGACGATGCGGCACTGACGACGAGCAAGGGCAATCTTCAGAACGGCGCTGAGGAGATCCGCTCGTTCTACAAGGATCTGCTCGCCAAGCATCCGATGATTTCGATCAAGCCTTCGTCGCTGACGTCGGACTGCGGTGTTGCGACGGTCAGCGGGCCGGTCGTCTACCGGCTCAGTGGCGAACGCAAGGGGACCCGCACATTGCTTGGCGGAATTTATTCGATGGAGTACGCGCTGCGCGGCGACCGTTGGTGGATTGTGCGCCATTTCCTCGCCGCTGATCCGCGAAGCGCGGCCAAGCCGATAGGCAGTGCGGCAAGCAACACGTCGTTGCCGCAGTAGTGCTGCTCATAAACAGATTGGACGCGGCAGGCTTGGCATCACGGCGAAACTGAGGGACCGAGCTGTTCCGCCTGAAGCGGCGTCGAGGGTGGAATTTCACGGTCATCGACGAAGACGTATCGCTTCAGCCGTTCTTGGGATTCCGCCTCGCGGGCGTGTGCCATCTCGCCCTTGGCGTCGGCCTCGATCAGTGCCGACATGAGGATGTCGAAGTGCGCATCGAGCGCGCATAGAAGGATCAAGTCGATCCCGGCATTGACGGCTTTGACCGCGGCGCCGCCGAGTCCGTCTTTCGATCCCGTCACCGCGCCCATGCTGAAATCGTCGGTAATCAGCAGTCCATCGTTTTCGAAGCGCGGTCTCATCACCGTGTTGACTACGGCATCCGAGAAGGACGCGGGCGTCGCTTTGTCGACGGCATCGACGCGCACGTGGCCGACCATGGTCGCGATGCCGGGCTGGGTCATGACGCGGCGGAACGGCAGCCAGTCGCTCAGCTCGAGCTGACTTTCCTTTGCGGCGAGTTCGCCGGACGCGACGTGCGTGTCGCGCGCGACCCGGCCGAGGCCGGGGAAATGCTTGAGCGTGCAGATGATGTTGAATTTCGTCAGCGTATCGCAATACCAAGCTGCGACCTTGGCCACGAGATAGGGGTCGCTGTCGATGGCCCGCCAGAAGATGCGTGTTTCACCGTCGTCACGGGAAGGCTGCCCGAGCCGCAGATCGACAACGGGGCCGAAGTTCATCGTTATGCCGAGGCGGTCGAGTTCGCGAGCTTGCGTTTCGGCATATTCGCGCACGGCTTTCTCGCGTTCGCTATCAGTCTTGAGTTTGGCGATGATCATTCCGAGCGTGGGCTGCCATTTGAGCGGCGGCGATAACCGTGAAACGTAGCCGCCTTCCTGGTCGGCCGCCACGATGAGACGTGGCATACCCTGTGCCCTGCGGATGTCCTGCAGATCTTGAATGTCTTTGGCCACATCCGCGGCCTTTCGGCCACGCACGTTGTGATCGGTGATGAAGATGCCGGCGATGGCTTTTTTCTCGACGAGGGGTTTGACCTCGGAGAAGCTTGCAAAACCCACGACGAGGCGGCTGCCGAGCCGTTCGAGGCGCGCAGGATCGGACGCTAAGATCTCAGCTCTCGTCAGGAGCTTCTGCGGTCGCCTGGTGGCGGCCTCTGCCGATGCCTGGGCCGCCTTTGCCGCCGCGGCTTGCGCTTTGGCGGCAACAGCGGCCCGTCGGGCCAAGCGGTTTCGATAGAGGCGGGCGGCCTTATATTTTGCGCGCGCAGATCTCGCGGAATATTTACGCGCCCCCGATTTGGAATATCCGGCATGAGCGTCTCCGCCGCCTTCAATCGGCGCGAGAAGCGCGACCGACAGGAACGCAAGAATAACGGCCCGGGCAATGGTTTGAATCATGCTCGATAAGGGTTCGCGGTTTTGAGACCCGTCCGCTGGGAGAATGCAAAAGTATTAGGCTTGCTTTTGCGCGACGCCCAGCTTCGAGGATAATTATTCTCAATAAATTCTGACGGGAAAGTAGCGTTGAACGAGTTCTTCAAATCGCCCCGATGCCCTCACTCGCTCAAGAGCTTTGTTCAACAGGAGCCTAATGCCAGGATCGGTTTTCGGAACGGCAATTGCGATACCGTCGCCGAAGAACTTCGGTTCCAAGAAGGGGCCACCCCGCATTTCGCAACACTGACGCGATAAAGTTCCGTTCAGCCAAAAGGCGAGGGATATTCCATCGTCGAAAATGAAGTCGGCTTTGCCGGCCGCTAACGCCTCGCGGGCCAAGTCGGCGTTTTCGTAGATCGCGAGCGGGCTATCGCGGAAAAAGGCTTTGAGGAAGGCTTCGTGTGCGGTGCCACGCGCAACGGCGATGCGCTTTCCGTCGAGGCCGCTCGGTGTCATCTCGACTTGGGGTTGCTCCTTACGTCCGGCGAACCGTCCGGGGGTATGGAAGTAGCGGTCCGTGAAGTCGACGTCTTTGAGCGCTGCGCCCGTCACCTTGTGAGCGGCGATGACGGCGTCGGCTTCGCCCTTCTTCAGGCCTGCGAAAAGATCCTCCCAAGGACGTGCCTTGATATCGCAGGACGTACCGAGCTCCAGGCAAATGGCACGCGCGAGGTCGATGTTGAATCCAACGAGTACGCCGTCCTCGTCATAGAAGTTGAAGGGCGGGAAATCGCTGTCGGTCAGAAACCGAATGACGACCCGGCGCGTGGGTGCGGTGTCCGTCGCTGTTTCCGTGGCCGCCGCTGCAACTCGTAGTGGCCCTGCATTTTCGGAGAAGGCCGAGACGGCACAGCCGAGCGCCAACGTCACGACGGCGGTAAAAGCAAGGAGGGCGTTCTGGACTGATTTCTGTATCTTCATCTTCATCCGCTCTTCTTGCTCCCCTCGCGGACAGATCGCAAATCCGCGTGTCTTCCAGCTTTCAAATCTGAACACCTTGAGCATATACTTCGTCACTGGCTGGGCGAGGCGGTCGCCGTGGGGGCCAACCAGGGGCTGAATGTTTGGGGCTCGGTCAAAAACGCCGACTGCGCGTGCCGTACGCACGTCGCGCGCTCTCGTCCGCGGACTCGGTTCGTCGCAATCGCAGTTTCAACGCGATATTGGGCAACTTGACCGCGCGGTCAACGACTTGCGGCGGCGGGCGCCGGACTTTTCCGCGGCTTCTCCGCTTCTTGCATGGCAGCGCGCCTTTCTCTTCTCGGCACTGTCGGCGCTGACGGCCGGGCTGATCCTGCTCAACGATTTCGGCCTCGTCCTCTGGTCGCTGACCATCACGCTGCCGTTCTTCATGATCTCGGCGGTTCGGCTGGTCGCGTTTTGGCAGGCGTGGAGGAACCCGAAGGGACGACCGGAGCGGCGGTCTTTCGACCGACGGTTCGACAGCCGGTTGCCGACGTTCTCCGTGCTCATCCCTCTCTACCGTGAAGTTGCCGTGGTGCCGGGCTTGCTCGATGCGCTCGCGCGTCTCGATTATCCGAGCGAACTCCTCGAAATACTTTTCATCACCGAGGCGGACGATCAGGCGACGCGGCGAGCGATCGCGAATGCCGGGCTTTATCCGAACATGAGAACGGTAACGGTTCCGCAGGGGCAGCCTAAAACGAAGCCGCGGGCTCTCAACTACGCTTTGCAGGATGCGCGCGGCGCGCTCGTGGTGGTCTTCGATGCCGAGGACGTTCCGGACGCTGATCAGCTTCGCCGCGCGGCTCACGCCTTCATTGAAGGCGGACCGCGTCTTGCGTGCGTGCAAGCGCGGCTGTCGGTCTCGAACATCGACGAGTCCTTTTTCAGCCGGCAGTTCGCGCTCGAATACGCGGCGCTCTTCAGGGGTTTGCTTCCGGCGTTGGACTATC